>NZ_CP174323.1:0-2511 GCF_052467705.1 Microbulbifer mixtoriginis (SeqCode) | reverse complement strand
CCATCGCTATAGGCGCTGGCATTCAGGCTGTCATCGCCACCCTGGCCATCAACAGCGGACATACCACTCACGGTCAGGTCGTAAACCGCAACATCCCCACCGGATTGCAGCACAAATGCATCTGTGCCACTGGTACCCAGCAGATTGGCATTGACTGCAGTGAGGGACTCTACATTGGAGAAGGTAATACTGCTGTTGCTGGCTTGTTTGCTGGTGCCGGTTAAGATCCAGTTGGCACCATCGGCACCGATCACACTGTCACTGCCATCCAGGGCATTGATCGTGCTCAAGCCGCTGAAGGCGATACCGTAGCTGCTGGCGGCATTGCTGCCATCCACCACAAAGCTATCGGCATTATCGGTACCGGTCAGTGCTGCAGTCACCGCACTGACAATGCCGTCGAAGGTCAAGGAGCCCGCGGCCACCTGATTGTTGGTGCCGGTCAGGGTCAGGCCATCGCTATAGGCGCTGGCATTCAGGCTGTCATCGCCGCCATTGCCGTCCACTGCAGACATACCACTCACGGTCAGGTCGTAAACCGCAACATCCCCATTCGATTGCAGGGTGAAGGCATCTACACTCGCTGTGCCCAGCAGGTTGGCATTGACCGCGGTGAGGGACTCTACATTGGAGAAGGTAATACTGCTGTTGCTGGCTTGTTTGCTGGTGCCAGTTAAGGTCCAGTTGGCACCATCGGCACCGATCACACTGTCACTGCCATCCAGGGCATTGATCGTGCTCAAGCCGCTGAAGGCGATACCGTAGCTGCTGGCGGCATTGCTGCCATCAACCACAAAGCTATCGGCATTATCGGTACCGGTCAGTGCTGCAGTCACCGCACTGACAATGCCGTCGAAGGTCAGGGAGCCCGCGGCCACCTGATTGTTGGTGCCGGTCAGGGTCAGGCCATCGCTATAGGCGCTGGCATTCAGGCTGTCATCGCCGCCATTGCCGTCCACTGCAGACATACCACTCACGGTCAGGTCGTAAACCGCAACATCCCCATTCGATTGCAGGGTGAAGGCATCTACACTCGCTGTGCCCAGCAGGTTGGCATTGACCGCGGTGAGGGACTCTACATTGGAGAAGGTAATACTGCTGTTGCTGGCTTGTTTGCTGGTGCCGGTTAAGATCCAGTTGGCACCATCGGCACCGATCACACTGTCACTGCCATCCAGGGCATTGATCGTGCTCAAGCCGCTGAAGGCGATACCGTAGCTGCTGGCGGCATTGCTGCCATCCACCACAAAGCTATCGGCATTATCGGTACCGGTCAGTGCTGCAGTCACCGCACTGACAATACCGTCGAAGGTCAGGGAGCCCGCGGCCACCTGATTGTTGGTGCCGGTCAAGGTCAGGCCATCGCTATAGGCGCTGGCATTCAGGCTGTCATCGCCACCATTGCCGTCCACTGCAGACATACCACTCACGGTCAGGTCGTAAACCGCAACATCCCCACCGGATTGCAGCACAAATGCATCTGTGCCACTGGTACCCAGCAGATTGGCATTGACTGCAGTGAGGGACTCTACATTGGAGAAGGTAATACTGCTGTTGCTGGCTTGTTTGCTGGTGCCGGTTAAGATCCAGTTGGCACCATCGGCACCGATCACACTGTCACTGCCATCCAGGGCATTGATCGTGCTCAAGCCGCTGAAGGCGATACCGTAGCTGCTGGCGGCATTGCTGCCATCAACCACAAAGCTATCGGCATTGTCGGTACCGGTCAGTGCTGCAGTCACCGCACTGACAATGCCGTCGAAGGTCAGGGAGCCCGCGGCCACCTGATTGTTGGTGCCGGTCAGGGTCAGGCCATCGCTATAGGCGCTGGCATTCAGGCTGTCATCGCCGCCATTGCCGTCCACTGCAGACATACCACTCACGGTCAGGTCGTAAACCGCAACATCCCCACCGGATTGCAGCATAAATGCATCTGTGCCACTGGTACCCAGCAGATTGGCATTGACTGCAGTGAGGGACTCTACATTGGAGAAGGTAATACTGCTGTTACTGGCTTGTTTGCTGGTGCCGGTTAAGATCCAGTTGGCACCATCGGCACCGATCACACTGTCACTGCCATCCAGGGCATTGATCGTGCTCAAGCCGCTGAAGGCAATACCGTAGCTGCTGGCGGCATTGCTGCCATCAACCACAAAGCTATCGGCATTGTCGGTACCGGTCAGTGCTGCAGTCACCGCACTGACAATGCCGTCGAAGGTCAGGGAGCCCGCGGCCACCTGATTGTTGGTGCCGGTCAGGGTCAGGCCATCGCTATAGGCGCTGGCATTCAGGCTGTCATCGCCGCCATTGCCGTCCACTGCAGACATACCACTCACGGTCAGGTCGTAAACCGCAACATCCCCATTCGATTGCAGGGTGAAGGCATCTACACTCGCTGTGCCCAGCAGGTTGGCATTGACCGCGATGAGGGACTCTACATTGGAGAAGGTAATACTGCTGTTGCTGGCTTGTTTGCTGGTGCCGGTTAAGGTCCAGTTGGCACCATCGGCG
>NZ_CP174321.1:0-4174 GCF_052467705.1 Microbulbifer mixtoriginis (SeqCode) | reverse complement strand
ATGTGCTCCGGCTTCCACTCGGGTAAGCTCATTGAAGTGCATTCCATCAACTTGGATCGCCGTTGTGCTATCAGCATTTTTTACAATTTGGTAGCTATCATTGCTATTAGACGCACCCTGCAGTATTCCATTGCCGCCACTGAATATATCAGCATCATTGATGATGACATCGGCATGCTCTACCTGATTATCACTCGCTGTGAGCGCCCAGTTTCTATTGTTAACACTACTGTTAATCGTGTCTGTAAAAGAGCTTGAGTCCCCAGCGCTTAAAATATCAATACCGGTAAAGGCCATGCCTTTAGTATCAATCTGGGTCTTTTGCTGTCCATTATCTGTATAAGCAGAAAGCGTAAAGATTTCATCTTGGTCATTTCTACCAACCAGCTCACCAATATCTGCCTGGATAGTTTCTACATTACTGAAGGCAATGTTGTAGCCTGTGACCTCTTTATTTCCGGATCCCAAAATCCACTGGCTGCCGGTTTGCCCAGTACCGTCAATAATACTGTCTTGTAACCCCCGCACCGGTATTGAGGCTTGCAATACCGGTAAAGGCTATCTCATTGGCTTTGAAGGCCTTGTCTCCAGTAATTTCGATCGTATCGTCCGAATCCAGCCCATAAGTATTGTCACCCGCACCCGCAATCTCAATCTGTTTAAATAAGATATTGCTGGTAATCAGTTCTTTTGCGATTCCGGGTGAGCGCAACCGTTTCTCCAGCCTTTGCATTCACGGTGTCGGCACATTAGTATCGTTGCCGGCTAATACAGAGCTCACATCCGAGAACTGGATGCCTTTGCTGCGCAGCTTATTATCACCCTCAACGGTGAAGGTGTTCTTACCCGTGGTGCCGGTTAAAATCCCTGTATTAGTAACCGCATCAATGCCACTGAAGTTGATGTCATAGCTGCTACCATTAGGATCAATGGTTACACCAAAGGCATTATTACCTTGAAGAGTAACTGCACCGGTTGCATCTACCGTGTCCGTATAATTAGTATCATCCGTATTCGCATTCACATTGCGAATACCTTTAAAGATCATGGAGTCAACGGTGATATCGCCTGTCAGGGAAAGCTGATAGCTATCTCCGTTATCAGCGGCACCAACGAGGGTGTTATTACCACCCGTCAGACTACGCATTCCTGCAAAAGTAATGCCGTAGTGCTTAAGTTCATTATCCGCAGAAACGAGTTCCCACTCGTCGCTGGTCTCAGAGGTAACAGCTCCACTAGAGCCAGTATCAACAATACGATCAACACCGGAGAAGGTGATCGCTTTAGCGAAAACTTTGTTGGTATCTTTTACTGTATAAGCGATATCCGCACCCAGCAGATTACTGATTCGTTCCATCAATACCTGTATATCGTAATATCGATAATGTTGCCATCAGTAAAATCTGCTTTTACGTTGTTGTCATCTAGCAAAAGAAGATTGCCACTAATAGCACTAGCATCTAGTGACGCAGTACCGTTACCCTCAATTGTGGTAAATCCAGTAAAGCGAATAGCATCAGCATCAATACGTCCATCACTAGTCAGGGCAAATTCATTATCATCGTTCTTACTTTCCAGTGTGCCCTGATTATCTGAAGCGGTGACTTTTTCTATATTGGTAAGGTAATTCCGCTGCTTGTGGCTTCTTTATCTGTATTCGAGAGACTCCATGTACTGTTGGCTACAAGCGTACTAACGGTGTCAGTGCCCTCGCCGGTATCAATCGTTTTATTGAAGCCAGTAAAGTCGATATTATTAGCCGTGAGCTTGTCACCGGTACTGGCTATGATAAAGCTGTCATCTATAGCCGATCCGACAATCTTGCCGTTCGAGTTGTTAATAAAGGCGACCTGTTCAATATCTTTGAACAGGATATTGGCATTGCGCAGCTCTTCTTGATTTCCGGTGAGATTTACATCAGTTTCTGTATTCAGTTGATCAGAAATTCCATCATTACTTGTGCCTCCGGCATTAACTTCTTCAATACCGGTGAAGCTGATACCGTAAGTATGTAGTTCGCCACTAAGGAAACCAAACGTATCGGCCTCGTCGGTACCGATCAAAATATCTGTTGTGTTAACACCAGCATGTGCTCCGGCTTCCACTCGGGTAAGCTCATTGAAGTGCATTCCATCAACTTGGATCGCCGTTGTGCTATCAGCATTTTTTACAATTTGGTAGCTATCATTGCTATTAGACGCACCCTGCAGTATTCCATTGCCGCCACTGAATATATCAGCATCGTTGATAATGACATCGGCATGCTCTACCTGGTTATCACTTGTTGTGAGCGCCCAGTTTCTATTGTTAACACTACTGTTAATCGTGTCTGTAAAAGAGCTTGAGTCCCCAGCGCTTAAAATATCAATACCGGTAAAGGCCATGCCTTTAGTATCAATCTGGGTCTTTTGCTGTCCATCATCTGTGTAAGCAGAAAGCGTAAAGATTTCATCTTGGTCATTTCTACCAACCAGCTCACCAATATCTGCCTGGATAGTTTCTACATTACTGAAGGCAATGTTGTAGCCTGTGACCTCTTTATTTCCGGATCCCAAAATCCACTGGCTGCCGGTTTGCCCAGTACCGTCAATAATACTGTCTGTACCCGCACCGGTATTGAGGCTTGCAATACCGGTAAAGGCTATCTCATTGGCTTTGAAGGCCTTGTCTCCAGTAATTTCGATCGTATCGTCCGAATCTGAGCCGACAAGATTTTCGCCACCCGCACCCGCAATCTCAATCTGTTTAAATAAGATATTGCTGGTAATCAGTTCTTTTGCGATTCCGGTGAGCGCAACCGTTTCTCCAGCCTTTGCATTCACGGTGTCGGCAATATTAGTATCGTTGCCGGCTAATACAGAGCTCACATCCGAGAACTGGATGCCTTTGCTGTGCAGCTTATTATCACCCTCAACGGTGAAGGTGTCTGCACCCGTGGTGCCGGTTAAAATTCCTGTATTAGTAACCGCATCAATGCCACTGAAGTTGATGTCATAGCTGCTACCATTAGGATCGATGGTTACACCAAAGGCATTATTACCTTGAAGAGTAACTGCACCGGTTGCATCTACCGTGTCCGTATAATTAGTATCATCCGTATTCGCATTCACATTGCGAATACCTTTAAAGATCATGGAGTCAACGGTGATATCGCCTGTCAGGGAAAGCTGATAGCTATCTCCGTTATCAGCGGCACCAACGAGGGTGTTATTACCACCCGTCAGACTGCGCATTCCTGCAAAAGTAATGCCTGAGTGCTTAACTTCATTATCCGCAGAAACGAGTTCCCACTGGTCGCTGGTCTCAGAGGTAACAGCTCCACTAGAGCCAGTATCAACAATACGATCAACACTGGAGAAGGTGATCGCTTTAGCGAAAACTTTGTTGGTATCTTTTACCGTATAAGCGATATCCGCACCCAGCAGATTACTCGCTACCGCTTCATTAATACCGGATATCGTAATATCGATAATGTTGCCATCGGTAAAATCTGCTTTTACGTTGTTGTCATCTAGCAAAAGAAGATTGCCACTAATAGCACTGGCATCTAGTGACGCAGTACCGTTACCCTCAATTGTGGTAAATCCAGTAAAGCGAATAGCATCAGCATCAATACGTCCATCACTAGTCAGGGCAAATTCATTATCATCGTTCTTACTTTCCAGTGTGCCCTGATTATCTGAAGCGGTGACTTTTTCTATATTGGTAAAGGTAATTCCGCTGCTTGTGGCTTCTTTATCTGTATTCGAGAGACTCCATGTACTGTTGGCTACAAGCGTGCTAACAGTATCACTACCCTCGCCGGTATCAATCGTTTTATTGAAGCCAGTAAAGTCAATACTATTGGCTGTGATTTTGTCAGCGGTACTGGCAATGATAAAGCTGTCATCTATAGCCGATCCGACAATCTTGCCGTTTGAGTTGTTAATAAAAGCGACCTGTTCAATATCTTTGAACAGGATATTGGCATTGCGCAGCTCTTCTTGATTTCCAGTGAGATTTACATCAGTTTCTGTATTCAGTTGATCAGAAATGCCATCATTACTTGTGCCTCCGGCATTAACTTCTTCAATACCGGTGAAGCTGATACCGTAAGTATGTAGTTCGCCACTAAGGAAACCAAACGTATCGGCCTCGTCGGTACCGATCAAAATATCTGTTGTGTTAACATCAG
>NZ_CP174322.1:3762500-4834829 GCF_052467705.1 Microbulbifer mixtoriginis (SeqCode) | reverse complement strand
TCAGCTCCGGCACTGGAGCAAAGGTAACGATGGAACCGCAAACGGCGAAGACAATAAGCCCTGCACGCAGGAACTTTATAAAGCGCTGGTCTTCCTGGTTGGAAGCAGACCAGGGCAACAGGGTTTCCTGTAGTTGCCAGGGGGCATAGCGGCTGGTTGCAGTGCTCATATCAGCTTTCCACCCCCGCGGGATCTATTGGTGCTGTCTGCTCAACAGCAAAAGAGATATCGCGGTAATCTGCCTGGGCGCAGGTCTGCATAATCTGTTTGAGCAACTCATAGGGAACCTGCTCGTCACCCATAATGGTGACCGAGCGTCCCCTTTGCTTTTGCTCGTCGCTGAGTTCACCGGCGCGTTCGGCGCGGTACTCCAGTTCCTTCAAGAGGGGCTCGATATTTTCCTTACCAGCGTCAATATCGTTAATGCCCACGATCATGCGATCACCAACGAATAATTGCTGATTATTGACCCTCACGACCGTAGTAACTTCCGGCTTTTGCTGAGAAGTGGACTTGGGTAGCTTGATAGTTTTGTCTGTTTGCAAAACCTGTACATCGCTAGTGGAGTTCACCAACAGGAAAAATACCAGAATGGTGAAAATGTCCATTAGAGAAACCAGATTGAGCTTCGATTGCTGTCGTTTCTGTCGCTGACGCCGCTCCTGTAATTTGGCGGCTGCGTTAAGCATCATTTTATTTCCCCACTACGGTTGTTTGCTGGGGGGCATCGCCCAGGGAAATCTGTGGGAACAACTCGGCATCGACGACTGATGCGGCAACTACTGCTCGATAGCTGCGTGCGGTATCCATAGCTGCCACCAGGGTTTTATAGGATGTACCTTTTTCCGAGAGAATGACCAAGTCGTCTTTCTCGATGGATTTTTCCCTTAAGTTACGCTTTATCTGCTGCAATATCAGGGAAACCGTTTCCATATCTGGTTCACCATCGGTATTCTCCACTCGCCTGACTAGTTGCCCGGCCGGGTAATTGATATCAACATGTGCGGTGCGTAATACCAGTTCCAACTGTCGATTTTCCTGTTCAGTTGCACTACTGCTTCCATCACTGATGCCAGGAAGATTGAGTTTTAAAACTGAAATATGGGAAAACACCATATTGAGCAGCAGTACAGGAACCAGGATAGTCATCAGGCTCATAAAAGAGGTGATGTCCAGCTCTGCTTCCTCATGTCCACGGCGACGAATATTTAATTTCAACATGGCGAGAGCCCTCAGGCATTCACTGCGCGCTGCTGTTCCGTTTTTTGTGGGCGGCCCATAGTCAACAGGTTTAGGAACTTTACTCCGGCCATCTGCAGGCTATCTACAATTTCATTGGTCTTGTTTTGTAGCATGGAATTAAATAGCAGAAGGGGAATTGCTGAGATAAGCCCGAATGCGGTGGTATTCATTGCTACGGAGATACTGGTAGACAACATAGTGGCTTTTTCCGCAGGGTCGGCAGCGGCTACAGCGGTGAACGCTGCGATAAGGCCCATAATGGTGCCTAACAAACCGAGTAGGGTAGCAATATTGGCCAGGGTAGCCAGGTAGTTGGTGCGCTTTTCCAGGCGCGGTACTGCTTCGAGGATGCCCTCTTCGATTGCCAATGCAATATTTTCCTCGCGCTTGGCGAATTGCAGGGTATTAATACCGGCGGCGGCAATGCGACCCATCGCGGCATCGTTGTCCCGGGCCAGTTGTAGTACATTTTGATAACTGCGTTTTTGCAGTAGCGGTAATACCTGCAGATAAGCGCGGCGATTGGCGCTCTTAGCGCGGGAAAGAAAAATCCAGCGTTCCACTACCATGGCGAGGCCGATAACCAGCACCAGGGCAATAGGGTACATAAAAGGGCCGCCAGTCTGGAAAAAGCGCAATAACGCCTGAGTAAATTCCATGATGAGTGTCTCCACAGAAGTAAGTGTTTAATTAGCGATATTTTTTTGCCAAACGGCCATTCCATGGTCATTGGGCATGATGATGAATATTGTGGAGTCGGATGAGGGCTCTACAATAAACTCCTGATAAGTGAAATACCTGCGGTGGCTTATCCCTGCTCCACTGGAGTACTGAGTTTCAGTAAAAAAGCATGATTACATTAGTTTGTGGTGCTTGATGAGTATTATTATTTTTTCTATTCATTTTTTTCTTCAACAACCGGCTTGGCACTGAGCAGTTGAATTTCCCGTTTGAATTCTGAGAGCTCCTGGTGCTTGAAAATGGTATTAAAATTTTGGGCCAGAGAACTATCAAGGCGCTGCAGGCTGTCGGCTTGCTTCCAAGGGATGATATACAGCACTTTGGGCTGTTCCTGACTACCGATGACCGTGGATTCCAGTGTGGTAATTTCATCCGCACGGGCGGTGAAGCAGGCGCATATTACGGACATTAGAATAATTAATTTATCTCGCATCAGAGTCTACGCTCCAGTTCCAATATCCAAGCGTCGAGTAATTTGTCTCCTTGTTCTCGACTGCTCTGGGCCAAACGGTATTGCTGTAATGCCTCTTCCGGCCTGTTTAGATAGAGGTCATAGAGAATACCCAGATTGCGGTGCGCATCGCTAAAGTCCGGCCAAAGGTTCAGCGCCTGCAGGTAGCACTGTTCGGCCTCGTCGAAACGGCCAGCGTCGCGTAGTAGTGCAGCCAACTGATTCCAGGCAAATACATTACCGTCATTGACCTCAATCGCCTTGCGAAAGCTATTTTCCGCATTCTCGGCCTGTTCACTTTTCTGCTGTACTATCCCGAGGTTTAGCCAGGGGCCAGAGAGCTCTGGCCAGCGTTCAATGACTTGCTGTAGCTGCTGCACTGCGGTTGAACTATCTCCGTTGTTAAAGCTCTCGTGTGCCTGAGCCATAGCGACGCTGGCCTCTTTGGGAACCCGCTTGGCATCCGCCAAATAGGGGTTTTCGGTAATTACATGCTCAATTGAGGCGTCCTTCTGTTGAGCATTTTTACCAAGTGGAAGGCTGCCACAGGCGCTGAGTGTCGACAGAATCAGTAGTGTTGCTGTGAGGCGAAAAATACCACTGGGGCAATTGCGTAAATCAATGCAGTGCATGGCTCCACTCCAGGGTTGCTTCCGGTTTTTTGTAGCGTGCGGGTAACAGTTCGCCGAGTGAGGCAAAACTACGTTTGACCCAGTCGTCGTAAATTCCATCACTGGTGCGCTGAATATTGGCCTGATGCAGCTCTATAGCCTTTTCCTCGAAGGGGAAGGCCTGCTCTTCGAGTAGGATTTCGTACTGCTCCAACTCAAGGTCATTCAGGTTTTTGGGGCGTTGAGATTCCATCAGGTCATGGCTGAGCTGTCGATAAACTTCAGCTAAACGGAAATTGGCCTGGGTGGTGAATTCCGCAATTTCAAGCTCGAGAACCTTGCGATAATCGGCCACGGTGGTTTTCATCGCGCGCTTTTTATTGGCGAGACTGGTTTTTAGCGGCAAGTGCAATTTTAATGAAGCGAATTTTTCATAGCTCTGCTCTGCCAATGCGCTTTGGGAATAGGCGGACAGGTAGCGGCCCCGAGGGGATTTTTCTGAATTTTTTGCTAATTGTTGTAGCCAATAATTCTGTTTATTAGGTTGATTGGTTTGGCCGTAGAGTTGCACTAACTGATATTGCGCTTCCAGACGTTGTTCAGCAGGCTTCGGCCAGAGCTTGTTGTAGTTACGGTAACTCTCAATGGCACCTTGGTGCTCACCTGCTTTTTGCAAGCTTTCCGCCGCGAGGAATAAGGATTGGCGACGTACTTCTCGGTCGGGATCATTTTGTGCAAGTTGCAGTAATTCGCCGGCTGCAGCGGCAGGCATTTTCAAGGCTTCAAAAATAACTACTGCCTTGGCGGCGAGGGTAGGTGCCAGCTGATGTGCAGGATAGAAACTCCGGAAGTCTGCAAGTTCAGCACTGGCACGCTGCCACTGCTGTAATTCCATCAGGTAATTGATCGCGTCATACTGGGCGGTGGCTGCAATTTCGCTGCGTCCACTCTCCCTGATTCGCAGCAGGTGGCGCAACGCCTCCTCACTGGGAATCTCTCTGCCATCCTCGGTGAGTGCTGGTTGCGCAAGTGCCAACTCTGCCTGCCTATAGATGGAAAGTTGAAGTTGCTTGCGTGTGTCCTCGCGCAAATGGCTGTCCTTAGGCTGTATATTCAGCGCACGGGTATAGGCTTCTTCCGCAGCCATATAATCTTTCAATGAAAAGTGACTGTGAGCCAGGATCATCGCGATATTTAATTGCTGAGCCTTATTCGCTGGTGGCTGCCACTGATCTGCAGCTTGTGCAGCGGCAATAGCCTCGGCAAAACGTGACTGTTGTAGCAGCTTATCTGCGGCAGATAGTTGTACTGGTAAGGCTCTTTTATCCTGTGGCCAGCTCTGGGCAAATTTAAGGCTGGCCTCAATGTTGCGATCCAGCCACAGGGTTTTTTGCTCGGCATCCTGGTCCGGTGTTTCTTTATGCACTTGTGCAGAGCTAAGAATGGCTGCATAACCAGCCTCCGCACCATGCTTCTTGTCTTGGTATTCCCAGGCTACCTGGCTGTAAGCGCGCCAGGCTCCAGCGTAGTCGCCAGCCTGCTCGAGACATTCGGCCATCAGGAAGACCATTGGTGGAGTGCGGGGGTCCTGTGGAAACGTCTGTGAAAACTGCCGGTAGAGTTCCGCTGCCGCTAGGTAAGCTTTGCGAGACTGAGCTTTGAGCTGCTGTTTTAGTTTACTTTTATTAGCCGGTGCCTTGCTTGCTAGCTGAGCAAGTTCCTGCGCGCGCGCGTGGTCAAATTGGGCTAACTCCTCAAGCCAGGGGCGCAGTGACTGTGCCAGGGCGTCGCGCTGACTTGTTTCTGCCTGCTGCCAATACTCACTGCGAATACCATAGCGTTGTACAAATTCCCGTTTGGTTGGAAGCACCTCATCGTGTAAGCCGCCATTTTGCAGTGTTTCAATAGCTTGCAAATGTAATGATGGCGCTTCAGTGCTATTGGGGTAGTGCTTAACAAAAGCCAGATAGGTATCCGCGCTGTTGCGGAATAACTCTTTTTCTCGATACCAATTGCCCAGAGCGCTGTACAGCAGGTGCTGATAACTTCGTGGTTTACCATCGGGATTAAAGGACTCGATAGCTTCGGCACCGCCCAGGTAACTAAAATTCAAGGCCAGGCCACGAAGGCTATCCTCGCGCAGGCGCTTCTGGCCCAGAGGTAACTCTGCTTCGCTGGCACGCTGCTGCAGAATATCCAGAGACTCGAGAAATATCTCCGTGGAACGGCGATAATCGCTGGATTTAAACTCTGACCAGGCGAGCATATAGCGGGCATTATCGGAAAATGGGCTTTCGCCCTTCTCCAGCAATGCGCGGAAGTCCCGTGCCGCTGCCGAATACTCCTTGCGATTGAAAGCTGCTTCGCCTCGGCGGAATAAAACCTCCCCCATAAACGGTGACTCAGGTGCGCCCTGGGCGATGCGCTCCAGTGCTTGCAGTGCGCCTGGCATTTCGCCATCCATAGCACGAGCTCGCGCCAGACGATAGAGAATATAGTCGTCTCGAGGGCTCTCTTTGGCGAGTGTCTGGTAGTGCTGCACCGCACTGGCAAAACCGACTGAAACTTCCGGGTTATCCGCCTGATGTTGCTCTAGTCGCTCCATTTCCAGATCGGCCAGGCGCAAACGAATCTGTGCGCGAATCTGCGGGTCTGGCTGGCTGGCCAGTGCTTGTTGATAGCTCTGCACGAGAGTGGCGAGATCAACCGATATCAACTCAGGGGGAGCTGATACAGGTTCTTCAGTGGAAGCAGCCGTGGCCGTGGGCAGATCTGCAAGTGTCAGTGCGGACTGATTGCTGCAGGCGGTACTGATACAGCAGATAGCGGCAGTGAGCAGACGCAGGGAAAAGCTTCTGGAACCAAACCTATTCACTCTGCCCCCCTTCATTATCGGGCAATAGAGCTCCTGCGGTCTTTTCCTCAGTTATTTTCTCTACTGTGGCATTGCCTTTTTCGTGAGTATTTTCGCCATCTTGCGTTTTCACCTGAGTATTTTTCTCAGAGTTTTTTGGCGGAGGCTGGCTGGCGGCCTCTAGCATGGAGGCATCCTGTAAGCGCGCGATAGCGAGGCGGGTGTGGGCCTGGTAACTGTGAATCCGCGACTGCTCTCGCTCCAGCTCAGCAATAATATCCCGGCGTAGGGCAGCCTCAACCTTTGAAGCCGTTTTGGCTATGGCTGCGCGTTGGCCGGATAATTGCGCCGCAGTGCTAGCCAGACGCTCTGTTAGCTGGGTCAATTGCGGTGCGCGGCCCACTTCTACAGAGGTTTTACCTAGTTGCTTCTCACCATCGCGTAAGCTGGATTCGAGTATTTGCAGAGTTTTGCGCTGTTGCCACAAGCGGTGATGATACTGTTCGCTGGCTTGCCATAATAAAATGCCACGGGCTTTAGCCAGGGTCTCGCCCTGGTAGTCGGCCCCCTTACCGTTACTGCGCAGTAGTTGATAGCGTTGCTCTGCGCCCTGGAGTATCTCCAGCATCTCGAATATCTCACTGTTATTTCCACCCTCCCCGTTGCTGGTAGCTTCGAGCAGAGTCAGTGCGTCACGCTCCCCTTCTATTTGGGCCAGGGCATCGTTGAGATTGCGGTAGTGTTGCTTGGCGATTTGCAGTTGCTGGTCAAACTCTGCGCTCTGGTACTGCCCGATGATGCCGGAGCGCCTTTGGTGACGCTCTTCGATCAATGAATGCAATTGTGGAATTTTTTGTGACCAGTCATTGAGTACTCTATCCATCTGCTGTAGGTCGCGCAGCTCCGAAAGGCGCAGCTGGAATTGATCGCTCTGTAAAATGGGTAAGAGAAAATGCTGGTTGTTCCGCAGTAAGGGTGCGGCTTGAGCCAGTTGTAGCCAGCCGTAGCGTTGTGACTGGCTAAATTGACTGGCGTCCGCCAGCGGTTCTGAAGACAGCTTCCGCTGTAAGTGCTGCAGCTGCTGCAATGTGCTCTCGAAATATGTGGCTGCATCACTATAGGCGCTAAGGGCTTTATTGCGTTCAGCCTGCTTTTCATAGGCATAGGGCAGGGCGACCCTGGCCTCCCGTGCGGCGGGACTGTGTTGGTGTTCTGCCAATAAAAAACGCAGGGCATCTACCCCCTCCTGGTATTGCTCGCTGTTGATCGAAGACCAGGCGAGCCCGAGCAGAGCTTTGGTTGCCCAGGGGGTGTGCAGGCGCACTTGGGAAAATTCAGCTTGGGCCTGGGAAAACTGCTCAGACAATGCCATAGCGTAGCCAGCGCCGATATGCGCTTTGTCCGCGAGTATCAGGATATCCTCTGAGGGTTCATCTTGCTCAGTCGCCAGTGTGCTTGCGAAGCGATATTCCTCGGCGGCGGCAACTAACTCTCCTCTTCGGGCTAAGGCTGCGCCTAGATTGATATGCCCGAGTAGGCGCTCTGACAGCGGCAGATCGGCTCTTTTAAGGAATTCCTGGGCTGTGGAGATTTCTTCACTGCGCAAGGCCAGGTTAAGGGGGAGGGTGGATGAATCTATGGCTCCAGACTTTTCCAGATTTTTTGCCGCTAAGGAAAAGTCACCCTGCAAATAGTTCAGCTCTGCCAGTTTCAGCCAGGCTGCCTGGTGCAGTTTGGAATCTGTATCTTGGTTGCCGGTTTGAAGCTGTAGTTCGAAAAGTTCGGCAGCGCGCCGATGCAGACCAAAACTGAGGCTGATTCCCCCTTCGATCAACGCGGCACTGTCGCGGTGAACTTTAATTGAATCACGTTGCTTGGCGACAAGCAGGGTGCTGAGGGCATCGAAATTATTGCCTTGAAAGTACTCATACAGGGTTGCCCCGTAGGACATATCCTGAGCTTGGCGATACTTTTTGTCTTCGGATTGCGTCTTTTCCTGAGGCGGTATTTCTTCCGAGGTAACTTCGGTTTCGGTGCCATAAGTAGGCAAACTGGCACCTAGCAAAGCGACACTGAGGGATATTATGCGGGAGAGGGGCCGGTAGCTCATGGGTAATCAGGGCGTGGGCCATTGAATGAGTTCAAAGTCCGGCTGTTGTTTGCCGGTTTTATCTGAGATGCGTAATTCGATAACAACGGGCTCATCGGTCTTTTCCAACGCTAGAGTAGCGCCCCGCTTATACTCGCGTCCCTCTGGTCCAAGACCGGTAAAGAAAGCGGAAATGGTATAGTTACCAGATTTCAGGTTGCCTTTGTGCAGGGGTTGGATACCACCGCGTACAAGGGCACTGCGTTGGTGATCGGTATACAGATGGCTGGCTGTGAGTTTATTGTCGATATGTAATTTCACAGCGTCCAACTGAAAATAGTGACCGACATCCACAGAAACATAAAAAGCCACTTGGCTTTGTGCCGGGTAGAGCAGGTCCTCTTCCAGGATTAATAAATCCCGGTTTAACTTAATAACATCACGCTTTAGATTTTCCAGCTTTTCAGCAGAAAAAGACTCTTGCTGAGCCTGAGACGCTGCGCCTGTGAAGAGGGCGAGTGAGAAAATAAACAACTGGAGAACGCGTCCCATGGAAGGCCTTTTGCTTGCTTTTGGCTTTATTGTGTAATGGGCGCAAATTATGTCAGGGGCGCAGCTATCTGGTGTGATCCCGTTGGCAAATTTTTTACGACGTTGTAACGATTATTGTGGATTTGCCAGTCCCTGACTGAAGAACAGACGTTTGTTACTGTCGATAACCACTGCTTCAAATTGGGGCAGGCGCTCAATGAGTGCCAGTCCTTTTTTCTTACCCAGCACAAATACGCTGGTGGAAAGTGGATCGGTATCAAAACCCCTTGGGCCGATAATACTGACACTGATTAATTTATCGCTATCTCCAACTGCTGTGTCTGCGGGCTTTCCGGTATTTGGATTGAAAATATGATGTATACGCTCTTGCTGTTCATCAATAAAAAAGCGCTCGTAGTCACCGGAAGTTGAAATGGCAATGTCGCTCAGGGGGATTACTGCGGCACTTTTGTTTTTTTCTCGCGGGTGACGAATGCCTACCAGCCAAGGTTCACCGCGTTTATCGCCTAGCATACGTGCATCGCCACCGGCGCTGACACTGGCACAGCAGACTTCAGCCTGTTCGAGAATTTGAATGGCTTTATCCACAGCATACCCTTTGGCAATTCCACCCAGGTCAATTTTTGTTTTGCTGTGACCAAAACGCAGGGTCTTGGATTTTTTATTCAAATGTAAGTGGCGGTAGTTCAGCGCCTCAATTAGAGAGTCAGTAAGGGCGGAGTCTGCCTGTTTTCTGTTGCGGAAATCATAGTGTTTGCCGAGAGTAGCGTAGCTGATATCAAAGGCTCCATCGGTCAGGTGGCTGAACCAGAGGGACTTATCCACCAGAGAAAGCAGCTCATCGGAGATATTGACTGCGGTTTTGCCTGCTTCGCGATTAACGAGGGATAGCTCGCTTTCTGGTTTGTAGGGTGACAGCTGGTTATCTAAGCGATGGAATTCCTTCATTACCTTTTCGATCAGGTATTCAGCCTCACTGGCATTCTCGTGCCAGAGCTGAAGATGGACTTCAGTGCCCATGATTGCACGCTCGGCATAGTGCCACTCGGCCAATACTGGTGCCGCACAGAGGGCGGCACCACCTAACAGGAGAGATCGAATAAAACGCAACATCTCGGTATCACATTATCTTATAGGGGCAAAAGCGGTCATGCTGTCCCTGAGGGTAACGCTACCGAGACCGTGGTTGGGAAAGATTTTTTCAAAGTTATCTTGTTCACCATGTAAAGCCAGGTAATTCATGACTACCGTTTCTACCAGTAGATTAACGTTGTTGGCGGCGGGACTTGAAGACGTTTCCACGTCCCCGGAGGAACGCATATAACCCAGCTGCTGATGCCTTGCCTGCTCGTCGGCGCTGCCACCGAGTAATTGCGGACGCCCGGCAGGGTTGTATACCAGGAAGAAAGAAGCAGCGGTTTGCTGATTGTCTCCGGTCCACACACCCTTGCCACGACCTTCGACAGAGTCGTCGATCATACCGTTGGAGAAAACCGAACCATCGCTAAAGACATAAATCATCAGTGGCTGGTTGCGACGTGCAGCATACTCCAGGCAGGCGCCAATACAGCGACCGGCACGCAGGTCGCGCATCTCGCCGGTGGCGCGGTCGCCAGTATGGTAGTCGTAGCCGCCCATGGTGATAGTACCGGCACCGGCATAGCCATTCACCACTAGTTTCATCGTTGAAGCGGTTTTGCGGAATTCTCCATCCCCACTCAGTTCAGCACTGGTAAAAATACCGGAGGGACCGACAATATCCGGGTCGGCTTCGGGGTTTAGATCGGCGGGATTACCGAAGCGGTCCGCCAGGTCGGCGCTCTTCATATAACCGCAGCGCACCATATCCTTGATAATCGCATCGGCTCCCACGCGAGTGTTTACCTTACCCAGCTTGGCATCAGAAATACGGTACATGGATTCCATCACTGCAACCGTGTCTTCCTGGCTGAGCAGGCCCACCAGGTCGCCCACATCTACGAGGCCGGTAACATCAGAAGGCCTGTCCACTTTGGTGGGGCGAACTTCAGGGTTGATCATTGCCGACGGAGCCATGGAGTTACCACCGGAATCACTGGAGCGAGAGCCGATCAGGGCCAGTAGGGAACCATTGGCCCCGGCCTTGTTGATTCCGTACATGGGGTTATGGGGGTTATTGCCGGTATCGTTTTCCGAGCGTGCCGGGATCACCGCACCGTTGGTAGCGGTAGCAGTGCCGGAGCTCACTTTTTCCAAGATACCGCGCAACATGCCGCTGTCGCTATGGAAAGCAAGGCCCAGGTCGGTGTTAACAAATCCTTCTCCGGCTGAGGGAATCATATCGCCCGGCAGCCCCTGTTTGTTGTAGCCGGCCGTACCGAGAAAATCCATCTGACCACCCTGTTTGCCTACCAATACATTGGAGCCAGCGATATTGGCTCCACCGGCGAGGTCGAAACAGATAAATGGGATTTTACCGGCGCCAAAAGCGCTAACATCACAGGGGCCGCCGTTACTCTTGCGCAGGTCTTCCAGGTCGGCAGACAGAGCTGCGTGGGCATTATGTGGGTTGGCAAACATACTGAATACAGAGCCACCTAATACTGTCGCCATGCCCGCGCGGAAGCCCTGGGCGAGAAAATCACGACGGGTTACCGGGCGGTGGTGATCCGGGTGGCGTAGGGGCTGGTCCAGCTCAAAATGTTTTTTCTTGCTCATAGTTTTTTGCGGATTTTTTATCCGATGTGCCGGTAAATTATTTTTTAAATTTTTAGCAGATTGTTGAAAATTTTCTTTCGACAATCTTGTCTAGGCTGTGATTAATCTTCCCAGGTACGGTGTTTAAAATCGTACCTGGGCGGCAGCCCGTTTTTTTAATCAGTGAATCAGGATCATAGCGCTGCCCATGGCGGCGGCGCATACGGCTTTGACCGTGGTCTCGGTGCGATCTGCTTCACAACCATTGCCACAGGCAGTCATGGTGTTGATCAGGCTGTTTAATTCTGCTTCTACGGTGCCCAGGTCTGGTGCACTAGACAGCTGCGAGTGGCTGCCGTCATGCCAGTTCATTTCGTGGCCTAATAGGCTTTCCATTAATGGATCAATCACCAGTGCTCGTTTACTAGCGCTGTCAAAAGCTGTATTGGCAGGAGCATTAAAATTAAAACCTGGGAAATAACTTCCGCGCGCATTGGAATCCACCAGGGTGCTGCAGTATTTCACGGCAAGTTGGGTGATACCCATTTGTTGTGCAGCCAGGAATCCGCTGATATCACTGGAGACAGGTAGCTGGCGCTTCACGGCTTCCCAGGTTTCCATCACATCCGGGTGGGCGCTGGAAATGCCGGTGGCGCGAGAGAGGCTGGCGTTAATCTGCTCGAAGCGGCGCAGGCCAATACGCGGTTGGGCCTCCAGGTCTGCTGGCTCCGGTGGTGCGGCAGGTGTGGGCTCTACACGAGTAAAGCTAGCGTTGCCGATACGCTCGAAAGTAAGGAAAAATTCATCTTCCAGGGGGCCTTTATCGAGGGTAATGATAGTGCCAAGCCTCGACAGCTTCTGGCCTTGCAGGGGCACATAACTATCATCGATTTCGGCGGATAATTTAGTCCAAGACTGGCCCACTTCCGCTTCGCGACCATTAATACCGATACGCATGCCTTCGATAGCGATACTTTTCGGATCGACACTTTCATCCAGGCTGATAAAGGTAGGTTCACTGAACAGGTAGGCATAGTTGTCGAACTGCTGAACGGTAAACATTACATAGCTTTCAGTAATACCGGTGTGTTCTTCAACTTTAAACAGCAGGAAGTATTTTTCTCCGACACCTACTTCATAGTTGGTGGCAACATCCTCGGCAGAGAGTGCGCGAGAGTGAATCGCCAGCATGCGGATAGAACCCTGCCAGCTATTTCCGTTACTTACTTCACTACCAACTGCTAGGGCAAAGGTGTCATCCCAAGTGCTCAAGAGCCCCGCTTCGCTGGGGTCCATTTCTCCAGTATCTGCGCCGTTTACAAAGAGTTTACGGCCGTTGATCGGGTCAAAGGTAGCGACTACGTGCTGCAAACTCGCCTGTACCAGCTGGTCTGCATCATCCGTCATCAGAGCTGGCATTCCATCCGCATCGGTACTGTCACTGCGGTTCTGGAATATGTAGCTGTACTGCGCCTGCCCTAGGGTGAGGTTGCGAATGTCGTCACCGCCGGAATAGGTAACCAAACGTGCGGGACCTTCCTGGGTGACATTGGCTGGTGCAGCCCAAACCTCAATAGAGTATTCGCCGGTGGCAGTGAGAGTTTCGTATAACTTACGGCTGGTTGCCGTAGCGCCCTGGGCTTTACCACCTTTAAGCTGCAAACCCCAGGACTCAATCCACTCCACATCGCCTGAAAGCGCCAAATCAATGGCTGGATTTACCCCGGAAGTGTCATAAGCCGTAGTGCCGCTACCGGTTTTAAATTCATATAGGGCGATTGCATTATTTTCTATACGGCCACCACTGCTGGCGACAATACCATCGGTGAGAAGCAGAGCCTTACTAAGGATCCAATTCGGATTGACTTCAGTAGGGGCAATGCTGTCGGCAAAGGCTTGGATAGCCGCCGTCATTTCCGCTGCGTTGCTGGAGCAGTTATCCCAGCAATTGTGAAATTCACTACCCAGGCGTACAGAGAAGCGTGAATCCGCAGGGGTATCCAGGTTCATTTTGCTTTTCGCCGCCTCGTAGGCGAGATCCACATCAGAGCTAGCAAAGTAGGGTTTTTGTGTGAGCGCGGCATCTTCGCTGTGGCAGCTGGCACAGTAGTTACGCAATACTGGGTAAACGGTAGTGCCGAAGTTACTACTGGAGACTGGGAAGCTCTTGCTCGCGCCCACATCGCGTTCAATTGGGGCAGTTAGTGTGACTGTATTACTGAGACCGCCGCTGGCTCGAGCCCATTCTTCAATATAATTGGTAATAATTTCAGCGCAGGCATCGTCGCTGGAGAGCCAACAGTTGTGCCCGCCGCCCACCTTGGTTACCAGGCGTGACTCTTCCGGGAGGCTTAGGTTTACCAGTTCACGACCTTCATCGTAAGCTGCATTAATATCGTCACCGCGTACGAAATGGGGGCTCTGCGCACCCTCTACGTGGCAACTACCACAGCGATTCTGTTCGGCCAGGTTATCCCAGATATAGCGCTTGTACTGTTTGACATCTTCAGTTTCCGGTGCCGGGCCTGAATAGCTGGTGCCGTTATTGGATTGGTTCGTATTTGGCTGCTCTTCTGTATCTTGGCCACTGCCGCCACTACAGGCGGCAAGGAATGCTGCTGTACATAAAAGGGTAGATATTTGCAGGTTCTTAAAAATTTTCATTGTTATTAATCTCCCGCGCAATAAACCGCAGTATCGGCGTATACCTGCTTCAGTTTGTAACCGGAGCTGCTGAAGTTGTTAGTGATGGCTTCTATACGTGCACGATCATTGGCATCTTCAGGATCACGCAAACACACCTGGCGAAATACTTTAGTGACTTGGCAGCTGGCGAAAGCGCGGCTGTTGGCCAACTCCTCACCGAGAGACTTTGCCCCATTACCGCTACCGGATAGGGCACTATTCCATCCAAGATGCAGGTTGGGGCCCTCACGCCAATAGTTGTCCCAGCGATCGTCGGGAAGCTGGTATCCGTGGGGAAAGTTTGCCGCATTAATATGGTTTTTAGCTTTCACGCGACTGCCGGTTTCCGGATCTGTATCTCCTGCACCGTTATAGTCGAGTGCCCCGTTGTTGCCCTCTGGGTCATTGTCTGCATCGTAGACATAATCGTAATAGGCGAAGGCTTGGGCCATAGGGTCCATACCGCTGTGACAGCTGACGCAGTTGTTTTGAAATACCCGGCTATCCCCCCCTGGACTGCGACTGACATCCTGGCGAATTCGATCCGGTGAACGTGTGCTGTCTTGCACCTGCTCCATATCCCGGCACATATGGTTGAGCATGGTAAAACGGAACATGGCGCGGTTGGTGCCAGCACTAAAAAAGGCCTTTGCTGCGGCACGACTGGTAATCACACCGGCAGTAGCATCGGCCGGAAGCCCATTAAGGGAAGACTGACTTTGTCTGGTGAGATTTTCTTTCAGGGAATAACCACCAGCTTCCAGAGCTTCGTAGTGATTATTGTTGCTGGTACTGTAACTTGGCAGCCCGGAGACATTTCCGGTATACAGAATATTTGCTGACAGTAATTGGCGAAAATCCATATCGTCCCGAACCATACCAATAACGGTTGCGCTGTAATCATTTAACGGCGCAAACACATCCTGTTCCTCGTTAGTCCAAGGTGTGGCCAGATTTTTCAGGGTCACATTGTAAAAGTCATCGTGTTGCATTGCCGTATAGGCAGCACTGGCAGGATCACCATTGGCGATGTCCTCGGCCATATCCAGCAATACACTTTCAGAGGGAATGGTGCCGGTGATACGGCTGTGAATTTGCAGAGCCTGATCCTGAGGGGCCGCAAGGGCTGGGGCACTCCAAAGGCCGGCCCCGATTATTGCGCCTACCACTGTGAGCTGGATCACACGCGCTCGAGACGAATTATTTTTCATTGGTTTATTTTGTCGATGGGGTCAGTGGGGTATGTCAAGGCATACTAAAAGCGAATTTCAGGACTGTCAGAATGACTTTTAATATTTGCGTCCCAGTTGGCAAACTTTTTGTGCGCAACTTGCGAGAATTACCCTCGGCGGCAAAAACCGCACACAGAAATAATGAAGGGCCTTCTGCAAATATTACCGGCATGTTGCTGGTGCCTATGCTGGGTAGAAAAAATAATGAAATCTTTGCGTGCAGTGCCACTACTACTGTTGGTGGCTGCTTGTAGTGGTGGTGGCGGTTCCTCTAGTAGTGGGGAGCAGGCGGAAGATCCTGTAGTGGTGGATTACCCTATTGCCTTCGTGCGTCGCCAGCTTAATAAGGATGATGAAGGAGCCCTAGAGCAAGATAACCAATACCAGCCCCAGGATTTTTTCCCCGGTGCTGAACTGATTCTGAAAGATCGTGCTACAGCAAGTGCTGCAGAGACAGTAATTACCGCAGAAATTTTTACTGGTGATTACGATGTTAAAGATCTCAATACCTCCGCAGATGGACAGCGTTTGGTATTTGCGATGCGCGCACCAGAATTAGAAAATGTTGATGACGATGAACAGCCTACCTGGAATATTTGGTTATATGATCTTGAAACCAAAGAGCTGAAAAGAGTCATACAGTCGGATCTGATTGCAGAGGAAGGGCAGGATGTTGCCCCGGCATTTTTGCCAGATGGACGTATTGTATTTTCCTCTAGTCGCCAGCGTCGTGCCCGCGCTTTGTTATTGGATGATAATAAGCCACAGTTTTCTGCTCTGACAGATGATCAGGATGAGCCCGCTTTTGTTTTACATGTGATGGAGGCGGATGGCAGTGATATTCGTCAGATCTCTTTCAATCAGAGCCACGATCTCAATCCCACAGTACTGAATAATGGACGTATCCTGTTTAATCGTTGGGATAATGCTGCCGGTGTAGACCGCTTAAGCCTATATACCATTAAACCAGATGGTAGTGACTTGTCTTTTTATTATGGTTATCACAGCCAAGAGACCGGCACTGAAAATTCACTAGCTACTTTCTCCAGGCCGCGTGAGATGCCTGATGGCCGTTTACTGGTCAACCTACGTTCGCCTTCGGGAGTAAGTTATGGCGGCGATCTGGTGGCCATTGATGGAATCAATTACAGCGAAGCCTATAGTGAAGCCGGCGGTGAGGGGGATCTGGTTGGTCAGGCCTCTATCGCCTTTGCTGAGGTTACAACTGATGGAACCCTCTCTCCCCATGGCACATTCTCCACAGCTTGGCCTTTCTACGATGGTACCAGCAGGTTGTTGGTATCTTGGAGTGAATGCCGCATTGTGGAGGAAGAGACGGAACTGCTACGTCCCTGCCCAGAAAATTTAGGGGAAGAAGAGGAACCGGTATTAGCTGATCCTCTTTACGGCCTGTGGATTTATGACTACGTGGCAGGTACTCAACTACCTATTATCGTCGCGGAAGAGGGTGAAATGATTTCCGAGGGGGTGACACTGGAGCCCCGCACGGAGCCGGCTTATATTCCCGACCCAATTCCTGGAATAGACGTAGATGGCGATCTAGTGCAGGAATCTGTGGGTATTTTGGATATCCGTAGCGTCTACGATTTTGATGGTGAGGATATAGCGGGAATAGAAACTCTCGCTGATCCTGCTATGACTACTGCCGATGAGCGTCCCGCACGTTTTCTCCGTATTGTAAAAGCTGTAGCGATCCCAGATGACGACACCCTGGACTTTGACGGTTCGGCTTTTGGTCGCAATCGCAGTCAGGGTATGCGTGAAATCCTGGGCTATACGCCTATTCAACCGGATGGTTCGGTACGGGTCAAAATACCTGCCGATACTCCCTTTGCAATATCAGTGATAGATGCCGAGGGTAAGAGAATTTTTGAACAACACAATAACTGGTTACAGTTACGACCCGGTGAGGTACGCAGCTGTGTGGGCTGCCATACCAGTGAGAGTGAAGTGGCTCATGGTCGCGTTGATATGGAGCTGGAATCTGCCTGGAGTGGGTCTCCTACTTCAGCGGCGCCATTTGTAAATACCGAGCCTGCATTACTGGCGGAAATGGGTGAAACCATGGCGCAGTTATTGGCTCGGATTGTTGGAGAAGCTGGATTAAAAGGGGATATACACTTTTCTGATGTCTGGACCGATCCAGCAGTTCGCGTTAAAGACACTGATATTTCTCTGGCTTACGCTGATTTATTGACTGAAATCCCCGCTCCATTAGCCTGCCTGGACAATTGGGGGAGCAGTTGCCGCAGTGTTATTCATTACGAGCAGCACATTCAGCCAATCTGGGAACTGCCACGTCAAGTTGTGGATAATGCCGGTACGGTAATTAGTGATAATACCTGTACTGCCTGTCATTCACCAGTAGATGCCGCTGGTGCTACACGAGTTCCCGCCGCGCAGCTGGATCTGACCGCAAGCGCGTCTTCTGTGAACGATGCTTGGTTTACCTCCTATGCTGAACTACTAGTTGATAGCCCGATATTGGATCTTGTCGGTGGAATTTTAACTCCACGGCTGAGGCAGGAGACGGATAACCAGGGCAACCCGGTATTTGAAACCGATGAAGATGGTAACTTGATTCTCGATGCCAATGGAAATCCTATACCGGTGATGATCGTTGTAACTACTTCTTCTGTCATGGCTGAAACTGCTGCAGAAAGTGCTTTTTTTCCTATCTTTTCGACCGGTGGTGCGCATACGGGACTCTTAAATCCGGCTGAACTACGTTTAATTGCAGAGTGGCTGGATATCGGCGCTCAGTACTATAACGATCCTTTTGCGGCACCGGCTGACTGATCCATGTCTATTTTAAAGAATTATCTTTTTATTTTCCTGCTGTTTGGAGTCAACTTCCTTTCTTCCTTTGTATTTGCAGAGGAAGTTGGCGAAACACAATCGATCGAGAGTCTGAAAGTCGGTGAATCTTCGGGAGATATCTCAGAGGAATTTCTCACGGTAGAGGAAAAATCAGAAGCGGTAATTCCAACTGCGATTAATGTGGTGAGCAAGATACCGGATGACGCAGAGCAAGTTACCGTTGGTAATGCATTTATCAATATGTATCGAGGCCCTGGCCGCGGTTATCCGATTTTTCATGTGGCTGAATATGGTGAAAAAATTTGGCTGCTTAAACGCCGCACCGATTGGGTAAAGGTATTGACTGCGCACAATAAGACTGGCTGGGTACGAGTTGCGGATTTGCAAAACATTTATGGTGAGGAGGGTGAGCTGGTGCGGGTTTCCCTTCCCGATTTTAGAAATGTGCAAGCGGGTTTCTTTTATCTGGGCTTATCCTATGGCGATTTTGCCGGAGCTAATTCCTTGGCGACAAGAATCGGTTACCAATTTACCGCTAATTTAGCTACCGAATTGCGTGCTACTCAGGCAGTTGGTGAATTTTCGGATAGCCAGGTTTATCAAATGGCAATACTGCATCAGCCGTTCCCGCGTTGGCGATTATCCCCCTATTTTCTACTTGGTGCTGGTCTAAATATCACATCACCTAACGCAACCATTATTGCTACGGAAGATCGTCAGGACACAGTAATGCTGGCAGGCATAGGCATTAAAACGTATCTATCGCGCCGCTTTGCCATAAAAGCGGAATACACAAACCACTACCTGCTCACCTCGCGGGAAAATAATCAGGAGATAGTCGAGTGGAAACTTGGTTTCGACGTATATCTGTAGGCACTGCAACCCTATCCGCGCTGTTCAGTGCTCAGGCCTGTGTCGCCCAGCAAGGTGAAGACGTTATTGCAGATATTGTCGTTTCAGACTTGGAGCGTCGAGAGGTACGTGATGCACTGATCGACAGTGAAAATATTGAATTGGGCATCTTTGCCGGAGTGATCAATGTAGAAGACTTTGGATCTAATGCCCTTTATGGCACCTCTGTTTCCTACCATATTACTGAAGATATTTTTATGGAAGGCACCTATGCGCAAACTGAGCTGGGTGAGTCCAGCTTTGAGCGTTTAAGTGGTGCTGCTCCTCTGTTGACCGATGAGCAACGGGAACTCAGCTATTACAATTTTTCTCTGGGTTGGAATATTTTCCAAGGAGAGTACTTCATTTCAGATGATTGGGCATTCAATACGGATTTTTATCTGGTGAGTGGTGCCGGCAATACCTCTTTTGCAGATGAAGAGCATTTTACCTACAACTTTGGTGCTGGAGTGCGCTTGTTGGCCAATGATTGGTTGGCATTACGCTTCGATGTACGTGATCACGTATTTGAACATGAATTATTTGGGGAGGCACAATCCACTCATAATTTGTCTACCCAATTAGGTTTTACTGTATTTTTCTAGTTTTTTAAAAGAATAGTTAATAAGGATTTTTAATATGTTACGACTCGTTGCTGCTTTTATATTACTAATATCGTCGATAGGTATTAGTGCCGCAGAACCCTCCCGAGATTTTACGCTGGCTTCTAACCAAGGCGCAAACCTGCGCCTGGCGGAGCAGCGCGGTGAAGTAATTATGCTGAATTTCTGGGCTTCCTGGTGTGGGCCATGCCGCCAGGAAATGCCTTTACTAGATCAGTTGCACGAGCGTTATTCCGCTGCTGGATTCCAGGTTTGGGGCGTAAACGTAGATGCACATCGATCTGATGCAGAGAAATTACTGGGAAAAATACCGGTGGACTTCCCCATCTTATTCGATAGCACCAGTGAGGTGAGCAAAATGTACGGTATTGATGCTATGCCGAGTACTGTTTTTATCGACAGAGATGGCAATGTTCGCCATATCCACAAAGGCTATCGCGATGGAGATGAGGCAACTTATAAGAAAATCATCAAGGAATTAATCCGGGAGTAATAGAATGTTGCGCTACTTGTTGCCGCTGTTGGCGGTATCGCTATTCAGTGGCTGCACAGTAACGCCCTGGGTGGCCCCTTATGAGCGTCAATATCTGGCGGACCCGATTATGGGTTTTGAGAGAGATCCAGTTGCGGCCAGTTATATGAACCATGTTTATGAAGCCCGCGAGGCGGCCAGGGGAGCCGAAGGTGGTAGTGGAGGCGGATGTGGTTGTAACTAAGTTGTTACGTTATTTCTTTACAGTAGGGTTATTTTTGCCTACTTACGCTTTTGCTGCTGTGTTACCTGAGGAGCGAGCTGATAATCTGTACCATGCCTATAGTGGTGGAGGGGTGACCATTGATGGCCCTTCAGTGTTAATTCGTAAGAATATCGGCAACAATGTTTCCTTTTCTGCTAATTACTATGTGGATATGATTTCTGGGGCCTCTATTGATGTTGAGGCAACCGCGAGTGAATATTCTGAGCAACGAGATCAATATTCCCTCGGTGCAGACTACTTGGTAGATAAAACAACAATTAGTGTTGGTTATACCAATAGCTCGGAGAATGATTATGAAGCAGAAACAGTTGCTTTTGGTATCAGCCAGGGATTCTTTGGCGACCTAAGTACTATTGATCTTCGTGTTAGCTATGGTAGCGATGATGTATATCGAAACGGTGATGAAAATTTTGCTGATGAAGCAGAGCATCGTCGCTATGCTCTCAGTTGGAACCAGATACTTTCACAAAAGTTGATTGCTGAAGTGGGCGTTGAGACGGTCTCCGACGAGGGATTTCTCAATAACCCTTACCGCAGTGTACGCTACTTGGACCCAGCTTCTGGTACTGGGTTTAGTTACCAGTCTGAACTCTACCCAAGAACACGCAACAGTGATGCCGTTTCTATCCGGGCTAAATATCGGCTGCCTTACCGTGCATCATTAAAAGGGGAATATCGCCGCTATGCGGATAGCTGGGGAATAACGGCGGATAATGTCGAGTTCCGTTACACCCACCCACTGAAAGAGCGTGATGAATGGATTTTTGAAGGTAAGATACGCTATTACCAACAAACCAGTGCCGATTTTTATAGCGACTTATTTCCCTATCTGAACGCCACTAATTTTCGCGCGCGAGATAAGGAGATGAGTAACTTTACCACCTTGGCCTTTGGTTTGGGGGTTTCCTATGAGCTACCGCAGCGTTGGTCTTTATTCAATCGAAAGAATAACATCAGTTTCTACTGGGATCATATTCTATTTGACTACGAGGATTTCCTTGATGTTACGGTGCATGGTGATAGTACGGCTATTACTCCGGGAAGTGAACCTGCCTATAGTTTCTCTGCGAATGTTATTCGCCTCTTCTGGACTGTACGCATTTGATATTTTAAACCCCCCCCCTCAATGGGAGAGTATGCTCCCCCATTGAGGATAGTGGATGAACCTGGAAGAAAAGAGCCAATTATTGTTCATCGGCTCGATGAATATCGTAATCCTTTATTACTGTGGCAATCCGTATCCGGTAGTGGTCAAAAAAACAGGCTCTACCCAATTTCTGAGCTTCCCGATGTTGGTTTTGGCACTTCCAGGATTGTACGGCTTGCTCATCCCGCCAAAAAGAAAGTGAAAGAAAGTTATCTGGGTTGTTGAGGCTCTGGAATCTCTCCACCGAGATAAATCCATCTATATTTTTGAGATACTTTCTCAGTTCCCGGGCCTTGGAAAAGTAGACTTCTTTGTTGTCATTTTTAGGTTTAACTTCAAAAATTACCGCGATCACCAGTTTATCCTCCCCTCAAGCGTATATAAGTAGATGGAACTGCTGTGAGGAATGAGCGCTTTTCCTCCAGGATAAATTGTTGATTTTGAGCAAATAGAAAATTGTCATGGCCACCTTCCGATGATTTCAGTCGTATTCTATATTTCTCATAGCTCGCCAGACTATCGAAACTAATCAGGCCAAATGCACGGTTATTGGTGCCTTCATAGGGTAGAAAATAGCCTATTAGCTCTCCTCCACATTCAGGGATAATTTTGCCCCAGTTCTCCGCATACTGTCTAAATTTATCGAGCTGATAGGGATTAATACGATACTCGATAAAACAGGTGATCGTCATAGGTTTTGCCTCTGTTTGGAATTCATTGCATTCTATGACACTTATTTTTTTATGCTTCGATCTACAACGAACTATCTGGTGTGTCTATGGAGCCTGATATATCTCTGGTGGCGGGTTTGATTGGTGATAAGACTCGCTCGAAAATGCTAATGGCACTGATGGGTGGCAAAGCCCTGACGGCAACTGAGTTGGCCTGTGAAGCTGATATCAGTGCTCAGACAGCGAGTACGCATTTATCCAAACTCACCGAAGGGGGTTTACTGGTGGTGCGTAAACAAGGGCGTCATAAGTATTTTCAATTGCGCGATTATGAGGTAGCAGAGTTACTAGAGAAACTACTTAATATCGGTAGTACTCCGATGCAAGGAAGTATTGATACTGGTCCTAAAGACCCCGATGTTAGGAAAGCTCGAATTTGTTACGATCACCTGGCAGGAAGTCTCGGCGTAGCCCTATACGACTCTCTAGTGGCAGAAAGTGTCATCATCGAAGAATTTCAGAGTACGAAATTGACTGAAAACGGCAAGAAATTTTTCCGTAATCTAGGTGTTGATATTGGTGGATTGAAAAATACTCGGCGTCCATTATGCAAGTCTTGTCTAGACTGGAGTGAGAGGCGCAATCATCTGGCTGGCACCCTGGGTCAATGGATATTAGAGGATGCATTTCGAAAAAAATGGGCACGAAGGAGGGTGGATTCTCGTGTGATCGATTTCTCGAGCTTTGGGCTTAAGAAATTCCTGCATAACTATCGAATATCATTTGATTGTTGAATCTTGGTGCAGGCGGTAAGAGGGTATATTAACCGCCTGTTAAATTATAAATTTAATGCTATTTTGAATGGCGGCTCTTTAAGACCTTGTTTCATATATTGTTGGAGCTCTATTTTTTATTGGTGATGACCTCTAGCGAATATATAAGTTAATTTACCTTATAGGTTATTCCTGTGAATAGAAGAGTACCCAAAAAAATCGCTTTTATTGGTTCCAGTTCTATCTATGGTCGAGGTGATACCGAGTTGGGCGGTTTCGTGCAAAGGATTCGTTTCCGCTTCGAACCTTTGAATCCCAAAAACCTAGTCTACACCCTGGGAATATTTGGTGAAAATGTTGTATCGCTTACTCAGCGGGTATCATTGGAACTTTCTGTGAGAAGGCCACATTTAATAGGGCTTTACCCCGGTTTTAATGATATTTGTCGAATTGGTGGGGCAGAAGCACAGAATACGGTAACTCTAGATTTTTTTCGTCAAGCGATGTTAGAGCTACTGCAAGCATCTAATTCGATTGCCCCCAGCTTTGTAATGACGGGTATTCCTTTCGATGAGCAGAGAACAACGCCTTATCGTGACAGTGATAGTTATTTCTTTCGTAAAGATGCACAGCTTTATAGTCAGGTGGTGAGAGAAGTTGCCTTTAATGAGGGAGTCCCTGTGCTGGATTTTGAAAGTTTATGGTGCGCACTTGAGATTATTCCACTGCTTTCTGAGGATGGTCTCCATGCTAACCCGGCTGGGCATCAGTTACTTTGTGAGCAAACCTGGGATTTTATTTCGAGAAATTATTTATAGAACGTCTACTTTGATTAGATATGCGTTGAAGTTCTTACAACGGTTTATATCTGATCGATATTTTTAATTTTTGTTGCGAAATTTCCATTGTCGCCTAAGAATGTTGAAGAAATTTGATAAAAGGAAGTATGAGGTGGATAGATGGGAAACAATAAAGTCACCAGTAATTTAGAATCGTTGAAAGCTCTATCTGAGGCAGCGCGGTGTGCTGAGGAGTATATTTCTGGTATTCGAGAACAAAGAGTCAGCCCATCATCTTTGGAGTTGACTGAGTTGGAAAGATTAAACTCCTCCCTGCCTAACAAGGGGCAGGATGCTCAGCAAGTGATTGCAGATCTCCATCATTACGCCTCCCCCGCCACTGTGGCGAGTACCGGTGGTCGCTTTTTTGGTTTGGTGGTTGGAGGTTCCACACCTGCGGCAATGGGGGCCTCTATTTTGAATGCGGCCTGGGATCAGGTAGCGGTACTCGAATCATCGGCACCATCGGCCATTTACTTGGAGCGAATAGCCGCCCATTGGCTGCTGCAATTATTAGAGTTGCCAGAAGAAAGTAGTGTTGGATTTACCACTGGTTCCTCTATGGCAAACATGGTGTGTTTGGCTGCAGCGCGCAACCGTCAATATGAGAGAATGGATATTGATTTGGCGAGAACGGGGCTCGCCGGAGCCCCACCGCTGAGGATTGTCGTCTCTGCAGAATCACATGTCACAGTGCATAAAGCCCTTTCGATTCTCGGTATTGGAAAGGATCAATTGGTGAAGGCTCCTTGTGACAATCAGGGCCGTGTGCGGGTGGACACTTTTCCCGAGCTGGATGAAACCACCATCGTGTGCTTGCAGGCAGGTAACGTGAACTCTGGTCATTTCGACCCCTTTAAAGAAATTATCCCGATGGCCAGGGCGGCCGGGGCCTGGGTACATGTAGATGGCGCCTTTGGCTTGTGGGCGGCGGCATCACCCAAGCAGCGGCACCTGACTGCGGGAGTGGCGTTAGCGGACTCCTGGGCGGTGGATGGGCACAAATGGCTAAATACACCCTACGATTGTGGTGTTGCTATCTGTAGTGAAGCCCAGATGGTACATCGTGTTATGACTACTCAGGCGCCATATTTACTGGCTGGGGTTCAGGTGCCACCGAAGGATATGGTTCCCGAATTTTCCCGCCGTGCCCGAGGTGTTGAGGTCTGGGCGGCAATTCAGGAGATGGGCAGCGAGGGGGTGGCCGCTCTGGTGGAGCGGTGCTGTGGATTTGCCCGTCAGTTTGCTGATGGACTGGCCAAATTAGGCTTTGAAATTCTCAATGAGGTCGTGCTGAATCAGGTAGTGGCCAGTATCAATGATGAATCCGCTTTGCAACAGATTGTGCGTATAGTGCAGGAGGAGGGTGTGTGCTGGTTTGGTACTACTGTGTGGCAGGGTAGAGTGGCGTTACGTCTCAGTGTCTCGTCCTGGGCAACTTCGGCAGAGGATATTGCTTTGTCACTGGATTCTATTCGCCGAGCAATGGAACAGGTGCTTGGGGCCAAGTGATTCTAATTCCCGCTTGGAGAGATCAACTTTTGGGCGTTGCCACTCTGTGCGGTGGCAATACTGACTAAGCGCTGTGCTCGTTTTCCCTAGAGGATTCAGAACTCCACTGCTGAATGCAGTCTATCCTTCTGGTTGGCCCATGAATTTTAAAGTGGGCTGAACTGAGAACATTGGCGCATGGAGCAGATGAGCGATTACCCTAGAGCACTGGAAATCACCTTCGATTCGGTGCGCAATGTTGGCTTGGCTGCAGCCTTACTGGGGGCCGCAGCGGTGATTATTCAGGCTCCCTCTCTTGCATTTAATCTCAATTGGTTGGCCTATACCGAAGCGGCACTGCTGGCTGGCTTATCTGCAGTATTGCAGTTATTAAATCTTGGCGCCTGGTTTCTGTCTATGCGTCGTCTGGGCTATAACCGGTTTTGGCTTACCCTGGCCGGCGGCCTATTTATGATTTTATTGATGCACTTTTATGTGGCTGTTGCTTCGACCAGTCTTAGAGGACTGACTTTCACTTCGATGAATTGATCCTTTATCAGATCACACCGTTTTTATAGACAAGCAGCACGGGCCAGGGAGACCCTGTCGTGAGTATGACATTCTGGATTGTTTTAATACTTTTACTGATTTTTGTCTGGTTACTGGGGATCGCTTTTTTTAGCCCAAATCTGAACCGTAATGAATTGTCCAATTTTTCCTACAACCAGTTGGCTTTTGCCGATGGTTTCTCGGTGAATTATCGGGAAGTTGGCAGGGAGGGGCGTCCGTTGCTGTTGTGCTTTCACGGTGGTGGTGATTCCTTAGGGGGTTGGGGGGAGTGGGCAAAAGTTTTGGCTAGGGATTACCACCTGATATTGGTGGATCTCCCTGGCCATGGGCTCACAGATCCCTTGCCGGGGGGCACCTATACCCCCAAACACCTGGCGGATTTTATCGGGCGCTTCATTGAGGCAATGGGCTTAGAAAAGTTTGTGTTGGTTGGCCACTCCTTTGGAGGCAACGCAGTATTGCGATACCTGATTGAACATCCCGATGCTGCAGAGGCTGCCATCTTGATTGCACCGGGTGGTTACCAATGTGGCAAGGGGTTGGAAATGCCTCCGGCTATGGCACGATTTGTACTTAGTCACTGGGGGCGACGCTTTGTCTCTCATCTGGGTAGCCGTGGGTTGCTTAGAAGAATGTTAAAAGCACGGTTTTTCTACAACCCAGCGGCGCTGCCTGAAAAAATGGTGGAACGTATCTACCTCCTCTCCCGTTATAAAAAAAACCGGGGAACAGTTCTTAATTTGGTGGCTAATGCCACTGTAAATTTTCAACCACTTAACGGTCTTGAAAATATCAAGACTCCCACTCTGTTTATTTGGGGTGCGGATGACCACATTATTCCCTTGGAGGTGGGTCGCTATTTTTCAGGTAAAATATCTGGCAGTCAATTGATAGCTTATGAAAATATTGGGCATATGGTTCATGTTGAAAATGCAAAAACCAGTGCCGATGATGCAATTAAATTTATCAAAGGGTTGTAGTGATTTTTGCTAAAGTGAAAAACAACAAAAAATTTAGTGGGTGCCTACCTGGAATTTATATTTATTTTAATGGTAGATTAAATATCCACTTGGATTGTTTGCCTGCCGAAGTTCAGTTTTTGATAAGAATAAATAAAAAGTTAAAGGTGAAATATATTTATACTAGATGCTGGCAATGTTGGAATTGGAGAAAGTTCTTCAGTTAATCCTATTAATTTTCCCCCATCGCAATATGGCCCAAGACTTGGATTGGCTCAGTAAAGTATTGGTGCTATGAAAGCTATGGATATGTTTGGGATAGTGAATTTTGTCATGCGGAGACGCGTGGTCATTAGATCCCGCTTTGTCATGGGGGAATTCGCTATGCGGGCTATACTGTGGCGGAAGGCGATAATATTATTGTTTCTAGTGATTCTGCCTATAACAATGGCGCACATGTTGTGGTATGTAATTATTTTCCCTTATTAGATAAAAACATTGTATCCCATTCGCTAATGGCTGGAGATATGAAGATTGTAAATCCTGCCACAATTATGCTGTTTGCTCTTGCGTTGACAATATGTATACAGGGGGGGGGTCAGAGATTGCAATATTTCAGAAAAAAATAAGTCTGTAGATCAATGTGGCGATGGTTTGGATGGAGGTATTGTGCCTTGGATTATTTATAACTCTTGGAGATCATCACTACAAGTGACTGAATTTAAATATAGTTTAACTGACAATAAGATAATTTACCCTGGATTTAATGTATCAAGAATGGTGGTGTGCATCACTATAAGATATTTCATGATGAGGATTTCCTGGCAGAACTCGCCGTCTAAGTTACAGTGATTTAAAAGCGAAATAATATAAACTGTCGCTACAGAATAATTGCTGTAGACCATGCTGGATAAGAGAGACCTTCTGGTTGTCTGGATATGCTCCCTGAATAAATTGAGAAAGTACTTGCCTTAGGTTAAGTAAGTTAAATGTAAATAAGTGCCAATTTTTTGTGAGGTCTAAGCTCTCTTTATAATGTGAGCATGTATCGTTTTTGTTTTCTTTTTGAAAGTGAAAGCTCTTTGAAATTTATATGATATCTGTATACCAAATGAGTTTATAAGTTGAAGGGTTTAATTAAAAGCTAAAAGTTTTCTATCTATTTATATTTTTTTAAAGGTGTGCATTTGATGAGTAAGATGTGTGGGTGGGATCTCTATTAAGCAGCGTTCTTTTTTCTCGTTCATGTGATTTATCTTTTTCTATTGTTCGTTAATTGGAAACAAAGTTAAACCAATATTGAAACAATAATATCTAATAGATTTCACAGAATAGAGGGCCATCATTAATATAATCCGCCGGGATTTATACCAAGCACAACTATATTCACCGAGACTGATATGAGTGAGCTATTTAAGCTGATCACAGCTATTTCTTTATCCGCATTTCTGGTTGCCTGTGGGGGGGGCGGAGGCAGCTCTGATAGTGAGAAAGATAATAATCCTGGGATTATTGATAATAATGGCAGTGGGACCTCTGATCCCGATCCCGATCCCGATCCTGATCCTGATCCTGATCCTGATCCTGATCCTGATCCTGATCCTGATCCTGATCCCGATCCCGATCCCGATCCCGATCCCGATCCCGATCCCGACCCTAGCCCCGATACTATTAGTGGCGGTGAAGGTAGCGTTAGCGAGGATAATGAGACGTCTACCTCTGGCAAGTTGATTGATAGCGTTGATGCCGAGCAAACTTTTGGAAGGCTTAACGAATGGGGAAAATACGGTCTGCTTGATGTTTCTCTTGATGGTACCTGGAGCTATACCCTGGATGCGGGCCTGGCTGACCCCTTGAGCGCTGATGAATTGGTAATTGATGAATTTATGGTTGGTGTTGGAATAGGTGATGACATCACATTAATTACTATTCAGGTGACAGGTGCGGATGATGCTTACACTTTTAGCCCTGAATCCCCTCTTGCTACTTTACTCGTGGGGAGCAGTGAAGAAGCCAAGGGTACTCTGAAAATCATAGATGTCGACAGCAATACCCCAGGATTTGTTGAGAGTAGCATTGCTGGGAATTATGGTGATTTTAGTATTACCGACGTCGGTGACTGGAAATATACCTTGAATGACACAGCGCAGAGTCTCAGTTCAGGGGATGCGGTCACAGATACCGTCACTTTCACATTAACTGATGGTGCTGAAAAATCTGTTAATTTTTCTGTTGTTACTGTTGACCCTAATGGCAATGGATCCTTTGAGCTCTCTTTGGAACAAAAGCGCGTAATGCTGGATACCCACAATGAGTATCGCCAAAGGTGTGCTATGGGAGAAGCTGGAGAGGGTAACGGCCCAGAGAGTTCCGGTAATATGCAGACACTTTTCTGGGATGAGGCTTTGGCCAAGATGGCGAAGGAGAGAGCTTCTGCGTGTTATTTTGGACACTTCAATGAAGCGGAGGGAATTAGGCAATCTTTCGATAAAGTTAAAGATGAAGTTTCCTTTGTGTTGCCTGCAGGTAATATTGAAATTGGAGAGAATGTTTCAATCAATATTTTTAATCCGCCGGCATCGCAATATAGCGCTGAAACATGGGCTGGTTCAGTTGAATCCTGGTACGCTGAAAGTAATTCTTATGATTGGGATATGAAATTTTGTCATGATGAAACATGCGGACATTGGGCTCAGGTATGCCATGGAGAAACCCGCTATGTAGGCTGTGCTGTAGCGGAATGCGATAGTATTGTTGGTTCTAATAATCCTGCCTACAACGATGGCGCACATGTGCTGGTCTGTAATTACTTTCCTTCGTTGAATAAAGGTGATATTCCTTTCACTGATGGATATGGATTTAAAACTTGCAGGACGTGTCTTAATTATGACCTTCCTTTCTGTGTAGACAATATGTGTACCGGAGGAATAGCCAAAAACTGGAATGCTTCTGAGAAGAAAAATAAGAATATTGATCAATGTACCGATGGCTTAGGTAGGGATATAGTACCCTGTAATTATGGTAACCATCCTCCACCCGCTCAAGTTACGGGGTTCAAATATACGGTCTCTGATTGGCAGGTAAATTTGTCCTGGAATGAAACCATCAGGAATGGTGGTGTGCATCATTATAATATCTTTCGTGGAGAGGAACTTATAGATAAAACGCGTCAATTATCCTATAGGGATTCTGATGTGGAGCAGGATGCTACTTATCGATATAAAATCATTGCGGTAGACCATGCTGGTCAGGAAGGCTTGCCTGCTTATTTGGATGTAAGTACTAATTCAAATTAGTGAAGAGTAAAAGTTAATATGATTTGAGGGCGGGGGAAGCCAATATATGGTGGAGTTCAAGCTCTCAATTCATAATTGCTTAAAAATTTTACTGGCTTAATAGTACTTTTATATTTTTACTGTTGAGTGTTGACTGGTTATTGCATAAAAAATAATTTTAATGGGATGTTCAAGTTGGATTTACCTACAGAATATTTTCAAGTGCTTCCTCATTAGATGAGGATGGTCTTTGCTTTTTATAGCAAATCGAGGGAGTTTTCCTTAGATAAAAAAGGGCCGCATAGCGGCCAGGTTTGGGGGGATAAAAGAGGTAGAATTATTTTATTTTAACCAAGTCGTAATCACCCAATGCGGGCACTGTCAGGTGAATTTTTGATTCCAGTCGGTCGATGGATTGCAGGGAAGCACATAGCTGCTCCGCAGTGTGTTCAATTTGCTCAGCGCGTTGTTCCAGTAGTTCTTCCGCTTCCTCGGTAACACGCTCCTCAATACTCTGACCGCCAGTGAAGGCTGCCTTGAGTGCGTGCCAGGCAATAGTTCCTGCGGCATCCTTGGCCAAGCGTTCGATGCGGGGCTCAAATTCTTTGGAAATCGTCTCGTCGATAAAGTTACCAATCTCAGTATCGCCGAGATAGTAGATTTCTCCCTCGCGATTGAGACGATCTTCGGTGCGCTGGATTAAATCTGCAGAGAACTGCTTAAGCTCCTGATTTTCTGGATGATCTGGCCCGGCCAGGGCGCTAATAGCAATAGATAAGCCATCCATAGCGATATCTACGGCCTCTAAAGTGACTAGCAAGGTATCACGGCCGGCTGCATGCAGTTTTTGGCGATATTCCTGTAACAGCTCTTGTTGTTGATCATCCAGGGTGATCATGTCTCCATTTACTATTAGCTGTGCAGGTGAGTGAAAAGACACCAATTGCTGCTTATCGCTATCCTCGTGTATTTCGAAAAAATCGGACCCCACTTTTACGGTGTAATCCAGGGTGGACTCACAGTTGTCAGTATCGATATGAATGGACTCAAGTGCCATAACTTGGCTGGCTCCACCCAGGCTGATCAGGGCTGATATCGCAAGTGGCTTCCACATATTTATATCTCTGTATTGTACCTTTCCCATTGAGACGAGGTAGGGGCTGTGAATAGATGCAGAGAATAGGAAAAAAATTGTAGGTTATTTTTTATACAGATCGGGACTTCTCTAAGTGCTACCCTAGGCCGCGGTTCAATGCGGTGATGGTGCTGCAGGGTATTGGCTCTAAATAATTAAGAATTGGGGGATGGCAAATGTCATTCAGCAGGCAGTTGATGGCTCTGTGCTTAGTGTTGTTAAGCACAGTGGCTCGGTCTGGGGATATCGCCGAGTACACGGCGGATATGCGCAAGTACAGTGGTTATCACGATTTCTATTGGGATGAAAACAGCGGTCGGGTGCTGTTGCAGATTAATGAGTTTGAGCGTGAACTGCTGCTTCTCACCGGTCTGGCCCAGGGGCTTGGATCCAACCCTGTGGGTCTGGACCGCAATCAGATAGGCGAGAGCCGTTTGGTTAAGTTCCAACGTGTGGGTAACAAGGTGCTAATGCACCAAGTGAACGCCAACTATCGTGCTGAATCAGAAAACCTGGCAGAACGCCGCGCGGTGGAGGAGGCTTTTGCCTCTTCTGTGCTCTGGGGTTTTGAAACCTTGGCACAGGAGGATGGCGTTGCCCTGGTGGACTTTACCCCTTTCCTGCTCAGCGATCAGCACGGTATTAGTGCTCGCTTGAAACAGGCGGAGCAAGGAAATTACTCTGTGGATAAGTCCAAGTCCGCAATCTACTTGCCTCGCACCAAAAATTTCCCCAAGAACAGTGAATTTGAGGCTCAACTGACTTTTTCTGGTAGCAAGCCTGGTAAGTATTTACGTGAAGTGGTGCCAACCCCCACTCTGGTTTCGCTGCGTCAGCATATCTCTCTAATAGAGCTTCCTGATAAACAGTACCAGCCGCGGGTATTTCACAGCCGCAGCGGTTATTTCCCCTTCACTTTCCGTGATTACGCTACGGCAATTGACCAGCCTCTGGATCAGCGCCTTATCTACCGGCACCGCCTGGAGAAAAAACCGGGTAGTGATGAAGTGGTTGAGCCTATTGTTTATTACGTGGACTCCGGTGTGCCAGAACCCGTGCGCAGCGCGTTGGTAGAGGGAGCCGGTTGGTGGAACCAGGCTTTTACTGCAGCCGGTTATAAGGATGCCTTCCGCGTGGAAATCTTGCCGGAAGGTGTAGACCCGCTGGATGTGCGTTACAACGTGATCAATTGGGTACACCGCTCCACCCGCGGTTGGTCCTATGGATATTCTGTTTTTGACCCCCGTACCGGCGAGATCCTCAAGGGTAATGTAACTCTGGGCTCCCTGCGTGTACGCCAGGACTTTTTAATCGCCCAAGGGCTTTTGCAGCCCTATTCCGATATATCTGCTAATACCCAGGCCTTGCAGGCGATGGCGTTAGCTCGAATTCGTCAGCTGTCTGCTCACGAAGTGGGGCATACCCTGGGTCTTGCGCATAATTTTGCCGCGAGTGCCGTAGAGCGCGCTTCCGTGATGGATTATCCGGCGCCGTTGATTGCCCTGTTGGGCACCGAGCTGGATTTCTCCGAGGCATATGCCACTGGTATTGGCGATTGGGATAAGTTAGCAATTCGCTATGGATACGGAAACAGCGGGGAGGAACAGTCCTATCTGGATAGCATCATCGAAGAAGCGGAGAAGCAAAAGCTGCGCTTTATTTCTGACCCCGATTCCCGCGCGATAAACAATGCTCATGCAGCCTCTCATTTATGGGATAACGGTAGGGATCCCCTGGAAGAGTTCAGCCGTTTGACCGAGCTGCGCCGCCATGCTCTGGATAATTTCTCTCGCGCGGCAAATCCCAAATCCGCGCCTCGCTCTGATCTGGAGGAGACCCTGGTGCCAGTTTACTACGGGCATCGCTATCAGGCCGAAGCTGTGGGCAAGTTGATTGGTGGGCTGGATTACGATTACTTATATAACGGCGCTGAGCAGAATAGCTACACGCTAGTACCGGCTGAGCGCCAACAGCAAGCCATGGATGCGCTAGTTGAAACTCTGTCGCCAGAATTTCTGGCATTGTCAGAACAGGTTCTTCAGCTAATTCCCCCCAAATCCTATGGTTATGAACGCACCAGGGAGAGTTTCCCCTCTCACACCGGAGTCGCCTTCGACGCAGTGGCTTTGGCCGAAGCAGCAGCGGGTCACACCCTGTCGATCCTGATGGACCCACAGCGGGCGGCACGTATGGATCAGCAGAATGCACGTAGTAGTGAAATTCCCGCATTCGATAGCCTATTAGAGAGGCTTACGACGGGAGCTCTAAATAATGAACAGTATTCCGGTTTACACGCGTCAATTCACCAGCGTATCAACCATGTATATATCCAGAAGCTGATGCTGCTTGCTAGTGATCGCACTGCCGCTGAATCGATACGAGCCAAGGCACAATTACAGCTGGCAAAATTCCAACTGGCGCTTGGACAGAAAAAATTATTTGGTGATGATTCGCAGGGATACAATGCCCATTATTATTTCCAAGCCAAACGCATTGAATCTTTTATGCGCGGTGAACTTGAAGTAAAAGCCGGGGATATTAAAGCGATGCCACCGGGCTCACCAATCTGAGTCTTGTCACGATTGAGATTCACCCGGAATAATTACCGGGTGATCCCAGGCAAGATCAGCTGCGAATGAACTGAGATTTTTTTATCCAGTGACTGCCGCGATACTTTCTCGTAGAGGTGGAATTGCGTTTTGCCCAGAAGAAATGGCGGTTAAACTGGAACTCTACTTCATAACCTTCTGCCAGGGCTGCCAATGGCATCGCTTGCCAGCTGGTCTGACGCCGCTTGCTGGTGGCTTCCAGTAGGTACTCCTGGCCATCCAAGATGGCAACTACCCAGGCGTGTCCCTGGCCTTTGTGTGTCCCCAGTGCTACTCGCGCGTCCACGCCCAGCTCAATCAGCCAGTCGGCCAGTAAGATGGCATGATCTTCGCAGTCGCCGCGCTTTTGATAATAAGCCTGACGGGATGTCTGCCAGATATCGGAAAGTCCGGCATATTGCAGATGGTCGTACTGATACTCCTTTTGCATCGCCAAAGTATATAGCGGTACCCAAAGCTCGCGGGTTTGGAAAGGCTTGAAGCCCACCAGGTAGCTATTGGCAAAATGGTGCTGTTTATCCAGCCCTCTTGCAGTAGCTGTGACTGCCTCCAGCCCTTGCCAGTTCCAGATGGCAACCTGTGCGCTCTCCTCAAGAGAACGCTTGGCCACTACCTGTTGGATTGTTTCTTCCGATAGTGGATAGCTGGTACCCACTACTCTTACCACCCCATTTTGGCGATCTATGGTGTCAGCGTTAGTAGAACCATAGGCCCTACTTGCTGAATTGAGGGGCTGCTTCGACGAAGGTTTTAATTCAGGCTCTTGAATTGTATTGCGTAGAATTTCTGGCAGTATTAACAGCACAGAGAAAATAAGCAAGGGGACAATCCATTTATACACGTTTTTACCCTTTCAATCCGAAAGAAATAATGATGGCAACAAAAATCAGAATTGTGGACGCAAAGATAGAAACTGCGATATTGCCATTTTTCAATTCACCTTCGATGTCTACTGTACGTAGCAGTTTTTTGTCGATTGTTATTAAGGCGATTATTCCAATAAAAAGAGCCAAAACTGTGTAGATTAGGTTGATGCCGAGATTAAATAGTGTTGCGGTTATAAATTCTAATTGCATATTTTTTATTTCGATAAATCAGATTTAAATTTTTATCGATTGTAACATCTTTCACTTAATTTCTCTGTCTTGCTGTATGTGAGTAAATGCAATATCTTATTTTTTTTATTGATTGGTGTTGAAAATGCGTTTTGTTTCAGTTGCGGGCCTGGCGGCTTCCCTTTTTATGTTGTCCGCTTGTGGTGAGCGGGTAGAAGTGCCGCCTGCACATGTTGGCAAGGTGTTAACGGAGAGTGGCTACAAGCCCGAAGTGGTACCGCCTTCCAAATTTCGCTTGGATATGTGTATGTTTTATTGTGACAAGTTGGTCACAATGACAATTGCAGACTTTGGTCATTTGGAAAAATTTAAAGTCTTTATGCCCAAAGATCAGCTTAATATGAGCTTTGATGTACGTATGACCGGTGCCATCAGTAGAGAGGCTATCGATAGTGTTTTCGATCGTATTCCGCCTGACAATGACAATATTTCGGTAAATCGCGTTTATGGTACTTATGCACAGCCGGTAATTAGAGATGTGGTACGCCGTGTTGTAGCCAAGTACTCCATCAATGAGATTGCTTCAAGCCGAGAGTCTCTGAGCCACGAGCTGTTTAATGAGGTATCCAAAGCCCTAAAAGGCACACCCATAGAGATTAAGCGTTTGGGACTGGCGGATATACAATTTCCTAAGGTCATTACTCAGGCTAAAGAGCGTGCGGCCGAACGCCGTGAACTCATAGAGCAGGAAAAAGCTCAATTTCAGATTCAGAAGATACAGATGGAGCGCGATTTGGAGAGGGAAAAAATGAATCGTGCCATTGCCCGTGAAAAAGCGATTGGACAGAAAGAGGTCAATGATCTGCTTGCCAAATCGGTGACGGATAAATATCTGGCTTATAGAACCTTGGAAGTCCTAGATAAAATGGCTGAGTCAAACAACAAGGTATTTTTGCCTGTAGAGGCATTGGGGACCATCGGCATGCAACACGCGGTTCTTAATGATCAAGTAAAGCAGGTGGCTGGTAAATAGTGTTTGTAGATAAAGGCTAGAAGCAACTTCTGGCCTTTTATAACCTGGCGAGCAGATTTTTGTTGGGGAAATTGGATACTTATAAAATATTAAACATTATGTAAGTATTTAGAGCTTCTATTTCTGGAAAGCTATAGCTCAGAGCACACTTGGCTGTTCCTGCAATAACAGGCCATATTATTTCAGCTGCTGACTGCTAATTCTAATCAGAGGATGAATCCTTCCCAAAGGAGGAGCAATAAGCTCCCCCATCTGAGAAGGTTTGATCAGAATTACATGGAGCCGGTGCAACCATTGGCCGCCAGGTAATCAAATGCGGCTTTGGCCTGAACCAAGCCATAACCATAGGCATTGTCACGGCCAGCATCACCCAGGTCCTCTGCGGTAACATGCAGGGCTGTGCGAATTTCGCTATTGCTACAGTTCGGGTAGTGGCTCCAAACTAGAGCAGCTACACCAGCGACATGTGGGGTCGCCATGGAGGTGCCATTAAAGTAGGCGTAATCCTGTGCTTCGGTCTCGATAGTGGCACTGGCACCCAGCTGGGTTAATAAAGCGCTGCCATCCGCATCGGAAATACCTACGGAAGGAATATGAGTCTCCACGCCACCATGGGTACCGTAAAGCATTCCGGGTACGTTGTTGTAGATGATCGCTCCAACACCACCACCGGCTTCACAGTTCAGAACTTTATCAGCAAAGCTGATATTGCCACGTTGAATTAAACAGATTTTACCTGCTGCGCTTACGCAGGCAGATTCAGCGGTACCACAATCTTCCAAGGCTCCGGTAATCGTCCCAATGGGAGTACCAGTCATAGCTGCGGCTTCGACTTCAGCCCCTGCTACTTCCAGGGTGGCTGCTTGGCCGCTGCCAGTGGGGATGGAGGACAATACCTGCACGCCAGGCCCGGCGAGTTCAACCTGGTTGGTTTGCTGGGAGAAACCTGCGATGTTTTTGCCGCTGTCAATCGCTGCTACGGAGACAACGGAGTTGTAAGAGGCCGGGTAACTATGGCGGGTATTGCCATCATTACCAGCGGCGGCAATTGAGAGAATGCCGCGTTTATTGAGATTATCGAAACCGCGTCTCTCAAAGAAGCTAGCTCTGTCACCACCGAGGCTCATATTAATTACATTTGCACCATTCGCTGCACAATCTTCTGCAGCGGCAATCAGGGATGAAGAGTAAGCCCAGCCATCAGCACCAAATACTTTGACGATGTGCAGATTGATATTGCTGTTAGGCATTACCCCCACAACGCCAGCGTTATTATTCATGGCGGCAATAGTGCCGGCTACATGGGTACCATGGCCATTTTGATCTTCATACCAGTTGCCAGTACCCTCTGGATCGTTGCTACCAGTAACGGCATTGCCTGACAGGTCTTCGTGGGCCAGGTCGTAACCGGAATCAATGATACATACGGTACGGTTGCCAGCTTGTAAATCGTTGAGTTGGTCTGCCTGTACCATAGGGATACCGTAAGGTACTTCCTGAGACAGTGGATAACGTTTCAGATCCTCTTCAATAAAGGCGACATTGGGGTTCCTGCGTAGTGCCATTAATGCTTTTGCCGGCAGGTGTGCAGCCATAGCATTATGGTTGCGAACGTCAAGCGCTTTACGGCCGCCGTTTTGCTGAACCAGAGACCTGACGGACTCCCCCTTGCCTTCTTTGAATGTAACGATATAGCGCTTGTCTTCGGCAGTGGCAGATGTCGCTAGGCTTAATGCCAGGGCGCCGCTGGCAAATATCGAAAGGGCCTTTTTCATGAGTTACTCCTTAACAGATATTATTTTATTTTTGGGGAAAGGAAATCCTTACGGGAAGCAAATCCCGCCTTTCCCCGTCATGAAAAATAACAACCTTTTAGTTTTTGAGGAATCAAAAACGTGTTTTTTATTTAAAAAAATATATTTTTAATAGCTGGTTAAAAATTGGCGGTTTTTTCATTGAAAGGTTTTCATTTGAAAACGTTTCTTTACGGCGGGTATAAAAATAAAAAATAATACTTAAGTATTTAAATTTAGTTTTAAAGGTGTGTGAATTAGAAGCCAGGCACACTTTTGTGTGCCTGGTCAGTATTAGGGGGCTAGTTCAGGGTTGTTTTTTCTATCGGATTGCCATTGGTGTCGAGTTCAATAATCTGACCAATGTTAAGTTCAAGAATACCGTTTTCTATTTTGCTTTTATCACCAACAATCACCCAGATAAACTGATCTGGCTTGATAGTGTCCTGGGCCAATTTGTGTATTGCCTGAAGGTTTACATTGCGGATTTTTTCTGCATAGCTATCCATATAATCCAGAGGTCGGTCATAAGTGATTATGCTCGAAACTGCACTGGAAACAGCTTTAATGGTTTCAAAGCTACCTGGTAACTCATTGACACTTTTATTTTTTACTTTTTGCAACTCCTTTTCCTGAGCTGGTTTGTTGCTGATATAACTGCGCAACTCAGTCTGCAGTTCTAGCAGGGATTCTCTGGTTTTATCTGTTTGTACTGGTGCATAGATCATTAATGGCTGCTGGCCTTTCGCTCCCGTTAAAAAGGAATAAGCCCCATAAGCCCAATGCTTATCTTCGCGCAGGTTCATATTTAGGCGAGCGGTGAATGTGCCGCCAAAAATATCATTCATCATATGCATCGCATCGCGCTCAGCAATCTTTTCGGAGGGCGCCAGCAAGCCGCCAATAATAATACTTTGTTCTGCGTCAGGCTTGTTAATTAGATAGACACTGGCTTTTTGAGGATGTGCTACTCGTGTAAGGTTTTTCTGGGGCAGGGGACTTTCTGGTGCGCTCCAATCGGCAAAATGCTGTTCCAATTTTTGTGTTAATACCTCGAGGGTGATATCACCAACAGCAACTAGGGTGGCATTGTCTGGACGCAGCCAAGTTTTATGGTAGTCCACCAAGTCATCACGATTTAATGACTCTATAGAAGTCTCTGTACCGGAACCGGTAAATGGTACGCCGTAGGCATGGCCCTCTCCATAAAGTAATGGCGGTAAGCTGCGTAACGCCATTTGTACTGGACGAGTTTTTTCTTGTTGAATAGCAGCGATCCAGCGCGACCGTTTACGTTCAATTTCCTCTTCTGAGAAAGCCGGGTGCATAACAATGTCGGCGAATAGAGCTAGGGAGTCATCTAAGTTGGTTTTCAAGGCATTGAGGCGCACGGTAGAAGTGTCGATGTCGGCTCCTGCGCCAATATGAGCACCCAGTATTTCCTCTCTCGCACTGATCTGCAGTGCATCCAGTTTGCTGGTGCCCTCTTTCAGCATGGACATCGCATAGCTGGATGTGCCCAATTTGTTGCCTTGATCTGCGGCATATCCGGCATCAAACTGCAGGCGTAGATCCACGACAGGTACAGAGTTTCGTTCAGCCAGGACTACTTTAAGTCCGTTAGAAAGCTCGGCTGTTTGTAACTTGGGGAAGGGTACACTGGGGAAATTGCCCGTCTCAGGTAGTTTGCTGCGGTCAGCCCCGCTTTTGGTTGCTTTGTATTCGGGGAAGGGCAGAACCTCAAGATTGTAATCACCACTGGACAGCCATTTCTGTGCAGCTTCACGAACCTTTTGTGGGGTGATTTTTTGTTTCTCACTCAGTGCATCCAGATAGGCATTGGGGCTGTTTTTATAGAGCTCGCCACGGGCAAGGAGTACCCCTTTACCGCTCCAGCCTCCGACTTGCTCGAGGCTGCGCACCATTGAGGCGTATTCGCTCATATTTACCCTGGCCAGCTCCTCCTCGGTTGGTCCTTCGGCAAGGAATTTCTCCAGCTCTTCCTCAATGGCGGCCTCCACCTTAGCAGGCGCTACACCGGGCTTGACGTCTGCGGTAATAGGGAAGATGGAGGAGAGTTCGAATTCATGCAGGCCCACGCTGATATTGGTGGCGATTTGGTCCTTGTAAACCAGACGCTTATACAGGCGTGAATTCTTGCCGTCACCGAGCACTGCTGCGGCCAGAGCAATAGCATTGGCGTCTTCGTGGGTGAGGTTGGGGGTATTCCAGACTTTATACAGGCGGGGCTGGGCTACGCGGTCGAACATTTGCTCGCGGCTGGATTGATCCCGTTTTGCAATCCAGGCCTTTTTCTTTATTAGGGGAGGGCCGGCGGGGATATCGCCAAAGTAGTGGCTCACTTTAGCCTTGGCCGTTTCCACGTCGATATCGCCAGCTAGGACCAATACGGTATTAGCTGCACCATAGTATTGTTTGAACCATTCATGCACATCCTCAAGGGTTGCGGCATTGAGGTCTTCCATCGAGCCGATGGTGGTCCAGGAATAGGGATGATTGGCGGGAAAGATCGCTTTTTGCATACGCTCCCAAACTTTGCCGTAGGGTTGGTTTTGCCCTTGGCGCTTTTCATTCTGTACCACCCCGCGTTGCTCATCGAGCTTTTCCTGGGTAATCACTCCCAGTAAGTGGCCCATTCGATCGGATTCCATCCAAAGGGCCATGTCCAGTGCGTTGGTCGGTACAGTTTCAAAGTAATTGGTACGGTCTAGCCATGTAGTGCCGTTCATTCCTGTGGCACCGGCCTGCTCAAAAGGTTTGAAATACTCGTCGTTGTAATTTTCTGAGCCGCTGAACATCAAGTGCTCAAATAAATGGGCAAAACCTGTGCGTCCAGGTTTTTCATCCTTGGAACCAACGTGATACCAGACTCCCACGGAAACAATGGGAGCTTTGCGATCTTCATGAACGATAACGCGCAGGCCATTCGGCAGGGTAAATTTCTCGAAATTGATGGAAAGCGGAGCTGTGGCACTTGCTGTGGAGGTTAATGCTGAGCTGAGAGAGTTTTGTTCGTGATTATTATTTTCTGGTGCTTTTCCGCAGGCAGATATAGCCAGAATCAGTGTCAGGGGTACACTGTACTTTCGTACAATTTTCATAGTATTTCCTTGTCGAATAATCCTAATAATCGGTATTGGGGGCGCTTTTGAGTAGCAGGCAATTAACGCTGAGTCTCTTATGAGTTTCTTATTATAAAATTTTTTCTGAAAACAAATTGGCTAATAGTTTGCTGCTTTCTCCATAAATACGACACTCGTTCATGGAGCAGTTACCTGTGCAATACGATCTAAAGAGTTAGTGGGTCTGCTGTAGACCTATATTGATGCACGATGAATTGAGCTTTATTACTGAGTTCTTATAGCGGGCGAGGGAGCACCTGGCAAATACGCTGCTTTACGCGTAGGTGGCTCCCAATAAAAAGCCTAATGACTTAGTAGGCTTGGCGAATGATATCGATTCCTGGTGTGATGGCACGGTTCCATGCCGCTTCGATCTCAGGGGAGAACGCCTTGTCATGTTGGCGTAGGGTGGCTATCAGGGCATCAAGCCATAGGCGGTACCATTCTGGGCGAATATTATAGCCAGTGCGGTCGTGGCTTTTACCTAGGGCGCGCAGTTTGGTATCAGACATACCACGGGAGTAAAGCACTAATTGCATAATGCCGTTACGCAACAAATGCCGCTGGGCTTTCATATCTGTATTGGCAAACAGGTTACGAATGTCCGCGGAGCTGCCCATAAAGCGATCGTAAAAGTCCTTAAAGAATTCCTCATTGTTGCAGCAGCGTCCGTAACTTTGAAAGACTATATCGCTGTCGGATTGTTCCATAGGTAAGAAATCTCCATATGTGCCCCGCCGCTACCGTGGTATACGCCGGGTCTTGTGTAGTAGTGCTTATTCGATGGGGTCGGCGATTCTAGCGGTGTGGCTTTTCAGCGAAAAGAACTTTTGCATCAATGGGTTACAGAGCAGAGAGGCAAGAGAACGCGAGTCGTAAGGGTGAGGCTGAATCTCTCAAGCCATAGATTCTAGTTGAGTCTTTCGTGCAGCTTCTCTGCCAAATACCTAGCTCGCGTATGGAGTTAGGAGTTTATATGAGCGCGGCTATAAGTTTGGCATTAGGTGCCTACAGGTGCTTCTGCCAAACAGGCTTAGAGTGAATTTCGATCTTTTCTGGCTCTGACATTAAAACTGCCATGTTTTTCCTTGTTTAACTGTCGGCAGTGGTGCGGCGCAGTTGATATACTCCGCGCCCACATTTTCAGTTAATCGAAGTAAAAGAGGATTGGCGAATGGCGGTCAAATTGATGACAGATCTGGAGCTTGCGGGTAAGCGCCTACTAATTCGCGAGGACTTGAATGTACCGGTGAAAGATGGTCGGGTAACTTCTGACGCCCGTATTCGCGCGGCGCTTCCCACTATCCAGGCCGCCATTGATGCTGGTGCCAAAGTACTGCTGATGTCCCACTTGGGCCGTCCTACAGAGGGGGAGTATGCGGATGAATTCTCCCTGGCTCCGGTAGCTGCGCATTTAAGTGAACTACTCGGTCGCGAAGTGGCCCTGATCAAAGAGTGGCGCGATGGCGTCGAGCTGGCTGAGGGCGATGTGGCGTTGCTGGAGAACGTGCGTTTCAATGCCGGCGAGAAAAAAGACAGCGAAGAGCTGGCTAAAGCTTACGCGTCACTCTGCGATATTTTTGTAATGGATGCCTTTGGCACTGCGCACCGCGCTCAGGCTTCCACACACGGTGTGGCCAAGTTTGCTCCAGTCGCTTGCGCCGGTCCATTACTGGCAGCCGAACTTGATGCTCTGGAGAAGGCACTGGCCGAGCCAGCCCGCCCATTGGTAGCGATAGTGGGTGGTTCTAAAGTGTCTACCAAGCTCACCGTATTGGAGAGTCTGGCGGATAAAGTAGACCAGCTGATTGTGGGTGGTGGTATCGCCAATACTTTCCTTGCCGCTAGCGGCAAGCCGGTGGGCAAGTCTCTCTGTGAGCACGACTTGGTGGATACCGCCAAGAGTTTGATGCAGAAGTGCGATATTCCTGTGCCCGTTGATGTTGTGACCGGTAAGGAATTCAGCGAAGCAGCTGTAGCGGAAACCAAGGCCGCCGATGCCGTGGCTGAAGACGATATGATTTTTGATATTGGTCCACAATCTTCTGCAATGCTGGCGGAGATTCTTAAGGGCGCGAAAACCATTATCTGGAATGGTCCTGTAGGCGTATTCGAATTCGATCAGTTTGGCGCTGGCACTGAACATCTGTCTAAGGCCATTGCCGATAGTGATGCCTTTTCTATTGCCGGCGGCGGCGACACCCTTGCGGCTGTGGATAAATATGGTATTGCCGATAAGGTATCTTATATTTCCACGGGCGGTGGTGCCTTCTTGGAATATGTTGAAGGCAAGAAGCTGCCCGCGGTAGCCATCCTGGAGTCCCGCGGCGAAGGCTGAGTACCCAATAATGCCCTCCTCTTAAATGTGGAAGGCAATAAAAGCAAAAAATTACAAATACGACGAGTAGACGAGAAAGGAATTTAATATGGCTCTTATCAGCCTACGCCAATTGCTGGACCACGCTGCCGAGCATGGTTACGGCGTACCGGCCTTCAACGTAAACAATTTGGAACAGATGCGCGCGATTATGGAGGCGGCAAAGGAAACCGACTCTCCAGTAATCGTGCAGGCCTCCGCCGGTGCGCGTAAATACGCCGGTGCGCCCTTCCTGCGTCATCTGATCCTGGCCGCCATTGAGGAATTCCCGGAAATTCCAGTGGTAATGCACCAGGACCACGGCACCAGTCCGGCAGTGTGCCAGCGTTCTATCCAACTGGGTTTCAGCTCCGTGATGATGGATGGCTCCCTGCGTGAGGACGGCAAAACCCCGGCTTCCTACGAATACAACGTTGATGTTACTCAGCGCGCAGTAGATATGGCACACGCCTGTGGTGTTTCTGTTGAGGGTGAACTGGGTTGCCTGGGTTCCCTGGAAACCGGTATGGCCGGTGAAGAGGACGGTGTTGGTGCTGAGGGCAAGCTATCCCATGATCAGCTGCTGACTGACCCGGAAGAGGCTGCGGACTTTGTACAAAAAACTAAGGTGGATGCCCTGGCAATCGCCTGTGGTACCAGCCACGGCGCCTATAAATTTACCCGCCCGCCTACTGGTGACATCCTTGCTATTGACCGTATCAAGGAAATCCACGCGCGTATCCCAGGCACCCACTTGGTGATGCACGGTTCTTCCTCTGTGCCTCAGGAGTGGCTGGCGGTAATCAATGAGTTCGGTGGTGAAATCCCCGAAACTTACGGTGTGCCGGTAGAGCAGATTTGCGAGGGCATCAAGCACGGTGTGCGTAAGGTCAATATTGATACTGACCTGCGTCTCGCCTCCACCGGCGCCACCCGTCGTTTCCTGGCCGAGAACCCGTCAGAATTTGATCCACGCAAATTCTACAAGGCTGCTATGCAAGCTATGAAGGAAATTTGTGTTGCGCGTTACGAAGCCTTCGGTACTGCCGGTCAGGCCAGCAAGATTCGTCCGCTCAGCCTCGATGCCATGAGTGAGCGTTATGCCGCTGGCGATTTGGAACCGCAAATCAAGTAAGCGCTTACTTATTTTGCAGTGAAGAAAGGCGGACATTGTGTCCGCCTTTTTCATATTTAAGTCACTATTCACTCAGCCTGTCTCTTCCCACCCAGTGAAAATGCAGTACCATTGGTTCAATGGAAACCTTGCAAGACATCAACACCTACGAAAGTAGCCCGGTAATTCAGCGCCCGGACTACTCGGCTTTGCGGCAAAAGCTGCCGCAGCTGGACTTTGCCAATGATACGGCACCGTTGCTGACTGAGATGCAAGATTACCGAAATTTTTACGACTTACATTTTCCTCTCTCCTATAAAACCGGTGTCGGCACTTTTACTGCGGCGGGCTTTGAGCTGGTGTCCCAATATTGGCTGGTTGAAAAACCACGCGGTACCTTGTTTATCTGCCATGGTTATTTCGATCATACCGGTATTTATGGACCAGCGATTCGTTTTGGCCTCGAGCGCAATCTCAATGTGGTGATTTTCGATTTTCCTGGTCACGGACTCTCCAGCGGCGAGCGGGTGGCTATTCAGACTTTCCTGCAATACCGCCAGGTATTTGATCGTCTTTTATCGGTTGCCGAAGGGAAACTACCCAAGCCTTGGCACGCCCTGGGGCAAAGTACTGGTGGTGCTGCCTTATTAGCGCACTTGCAATACAGTCGTAGACAGCCACTAGATAAGGTTTTTCTGTTGGCTCCTCTGGTGCGCCCGGCCAATTGGCTTCTGGTGAAATGGAAGTACTATCTTGGACGCTTGTTTATTAGTGAACCCAGTCGAGAGTTCACGATTAATACCCACGATGCCGAATTCTCCCGGCGCCAGGCCCTGCGCGACCCCCTGCAATCCAGGGTAATTTCCATGTGTTGGCTCGGCGCCATGGTGGATTGGATCAAGACTTTCCCCAAAAGCGCACGCAATCCACGCAAGATCTTGGTGGTACAGGGCACCGGTGATGGCACGGTGGATTGGCGCTATGATATGCGCGCAATTCGCGATCGTTTTCCGCATTGCCACCGAGTATTAATTCGCGGTGCCCGCCACCAAATGATCAATGAAACCCAGCCCTATAGGCATCAGATACTGGCTGCTATGGATGACTGGTTAAATAGATAGGCTAAAAGGCCTCTCATTCCCCAATTTTATCTATGCTAATTTTCCTCTGATCTTCTCATATTATTAATTTGAGAGGCTTTATTGGGCTCGGTAATTCTATTGATTGAGCCTTTCATTACATGACTTATCTTTTTTCAAAGAGAGATGGAGGTTCTTATCAAAGGATTTCTCCGGTAATTGGGGAGGTGAACAGGGGTAAGAAAATAATTGAGGGGGAGTGCCGAGAGAGATGATTTGCCTTCCCTTTCCAAGTATTATGTACTTCATTTCGGCACCCAAGGAAAGATCATAAGTATTTACAATCCTGTGCGGTGTCTGCAGTCTACTGACACTATTCCATGGCTGAAAAATTATGATGGATTGTTGTTGGGAACTTATGGCTTAAACAAAAAGGCCCGTTGTAGGTGTATTTTAATTCTGAAAAAATTGAATGGGTTGTCAATTTTCAAAAAGTAAGTTTTTTGGAGTTACACTGAAAATTTTGTAAACCCTAAAATATCTGAAGTGAAATATAAGGTTGAAGAGATTTCCTTTTTTGAGAAAAAACAACTATGTTAGTGATAGTTAAAGTGCTTGTTGATGGTGGTTGTATGAAGGTTCTGCCTGCTTGACCTGGATCGATATTTTTGGTCCAGGTCAAGCATGTTGAAATCAAGGTATGAAAAGTTTGAGGTGGAATTATATTTTCTATCTTGCGTTCTTATTGATTATTCTGCTTATTATCATGTTTCTTCTTTAGGCCACTGCCAAGCCAGCCAAATAATTACTAACTTAAGAGTGAATTCAATAAAGCCTAGATAAAAATAGAAGTACCATGATGACATGAACATTGTGGCACCCAAGAATATAATAAATATTGTGGCAACAATTATATTAAGCCATTGGCAAATCTTCGGCTTTAGCATTAAGGTTAGTGCAACCATAATGCATGGTATTGATACTATTATCGCCACTGAAAGCAGTGAACCTTGAGTAACTGCACCGAATGGGCCAAATCCCTCTATAATTCTCTCAATTTTTCCTATCTTGAACAGTCCAAAGAAATCTCCATATATATAACAAAATACTATTGAGGCCCACAAAGCAGATATTTTAATTTTCACATTTACATAAGGTTCAGATAAACTGACTGTGGTTTTTCGTGTTTCTTTTTTGTTACTCATGATGTCCTCTAGACTTTATGTACGGCTGCTTCTTTACTTGAGTTGGTTTCAATTCTTGGCATACTTTCTTTGAGTCATTTTGTTTTCCTAAAAAACGTTATTTGAGTCCTATACATAGAGCATTATCATGCAATAAGGAAATTATTAGATGGTGCCATTAACATTGTGTTTTCAGATTAGCCCACATATTCTTCGTCTTCGCTTGCTCTATATGATTTCATTTTGCCTATAACAGCTGATATCGACTTTTCCCCTCTTGCATTTAATCTAAACTTCATCTTCTGATAGTTGATTAATATTTATCCTCTATGCCTCCTTTTGTTCGAGAGTTTATGTTTAGGCTATTAGTGTTGCTATCTGGAGATTGACGGAATGCTGAATGAGAGCGTTGAATGGCAGTATGCAGCGATAAAGTGTTGACCAATTTTTAGTCGGGGTAGATGATAGTCATACTGGAGAAGACGTGGAGTAAGAGGAACTCAGTTATTACTACCTAGATAACCTTACAGGTTGTCTTGTCATTTACTATTGAACAGGAGGGTGTAATGTTTAGTCATATCATGGTTGGTGCTAATGATGTTCAGCGGTCTAAAGCATTTTATGATGCTGTCTTAGGTGCTCTGGGGTATGAGCCAGGTGTTATTGATGAAAAAGGTCGCTGCTTTTACTTCACTAAAACCGGTGTCTTTGCTATTTCCAAGCCTATTGATGGGGAAGTAGCTTCTCATGCCAATGGCGGTACTATAGGTTTTAGTGCAAAGAGTACTGAAGAAGCTGATGCTTGGCATCAAGCAGGTCTTGCTAATGGCGGGGTTGCTTGTGAAGATCCTCCTGGAATACGTGAGGGTGTAGCTGGCAAATTGTATATTGCCTATTTGCGTGATCCTGCAGGAAATAAAATTTGTGCCTTACATCGGGTGGGGTAAAGTTTCTGATTTGATAGAATCGCCAGCCTTAAGTGTGCTGGCGATTCTTGGTGCGCTAACGAGACAGGCTAATGTGAGTAGCCATTAAATTTTATTTTTTATGTTGCCTTAATTTATTTTTTCTTCTGGATTTTTGAAAATGGTTGTTGGTTCCCCTTCAGGGCCAGAGTAGAAAAGAATGATAGTTACTGGTTCACTACCATCGTTGCGACCATAATGCCATTTATTGGTGACCTCAATAAAAGCTTTTCCCTCTCCGAGAGTTAGTGTTTCTTTTTGTCCAGGAAGAACAATAGTCAACGTGCCTTTCTCAATATACACACCGTTTAAAACAGGATGTTTGTGTACTGGCATTTGCTTTCCTGGGGGGATTTTTACGCGAACAATAGTTAGCTCTTGTTGACCCGGTTTCATTTCAGGGAGTTTATGCCCCTCCCAGTCTTTGCTTGAAGCCACTAATTTTTCGAACGTTACACCACCAATATCTGCCTCTCCCTTAGCACTTAAGGGAAGTGTTAGGCAAGCAGATACAAGAATCATAGTTTGAAGAGACTTCATAAGGAGTTTCCATATGATTTTCAGGTTAGAGTTGAGAGCCGCTATTTTCTGTTGATTGCTTATGTTGTATGTCTTGCTTATTTGTGGGTTTTTTACTTGCTTTATTGTTCTTGCTGTCTGATGGATACTCCACCCTACATTGTCCGCGTCCACTATCTGCAAGTGTTATTTTATCTAAGTCATCCATTACTCTGATAGGGCCCGTGTAATAGTTGCTCATGCCGGCAATAAATTCCTTTTTATCGGCTTCCGTTACCGGGGGTGGAATAAGATGAGTCAAAGCTACAGATTTTACTCCAGCTTTAGTTGCCATTTTGGCAATATCCAGGGTGTTAGAGTGATAATGAATGATTTGATCCGCTTTTTCATAGCGAAGTCGTGCCCTGCGATTGTTCCCAGTTTGCTTGAGTTTACTAATGTATTGAGCATAGCTGAGGGCTTCAGAAATTAATAAATCCGCGTCACGTTCAATATTTTCCAGGCCATCGAATACATGGGTATCTCCGGTGATAATGACTTTACAAGGACCGAAACGTATCTCATAGCCAAATGCTGGAAATACGGGTTCATGATGTACGGCAAAGACAGAAACCGTAGTGTTTCCATGGTGCCAGACTTCCTGAATAACTTCCGATTGATCTCCGGCAATATTTATTAGGTGTGGAGTGGCAACAGCTAAAACGGGATCGAGTATCCCTTGTCTATTTGCTGATCTAAAGAGAATATCGGGTCCAAAACTCTTCCTGATCCCCTCCATAATGTTGAAAATACCATAGGGCCCATAAACGTTGATCGGTTTGCTGGCGCCTACAAACCAGGATTCATTAATCACCATTGCCAGCCCCCCAAAATGATCGGAGTGCCAGTGAGTAATAAATATAGGGTCCACTTGAGCCAAGTTAAGATCCAGCTGGCCGATACGCGCTGTCGTACCTTCACCCGCATCAACTAGGAATAATTTTCCACTACTGCGTATTGCTACACAGGCAGGATGGCGCAGCCATTGATAGGCCGGGTCCGGGGTTCCGGTGCCACAGAAGTAAATATGCATCTTGCCATCGTCTTCCACATAGGGAGGATAGTGACGAAGGGATTCAGGTTGTTTGGCTGTCGAATGAGAAGACAGAATTGAGAAGAGTAGAATGGCCAGGAAAAGTTTGGCGAAAACTTTCAGCATTTTTTTGCCAATCGTTGATCTTGGAGATAAACCAAGAGTAAGCCCGGATCTATAAAACTTCCATTTTGTTCATCCCTAGACTTCAGATCTTATCTTTTTAAGTTCTTTTAATTACCGAGGTATAAAACCAGTCTTTGCTTTGGTTACATTTGCTTAAATAAGTGCATAAAGCGTCTGCTGACAGGCAAAACTTCCTGGCAATATTTTAAATGTATTTGAGCTGTATCTCCGTCTCGGATGACATGTTGAATGGCTTTAAAGTTAACGACTACTGAGCGATGTACTTGTACGAAATGTTGTGGGTCCAGCTGGGCAGAAAGGTCTTTTAGAGGTGTTTTAATCAGTGCTTCAGATGTCTTCCCATGTGATTCACTCCAGGCTATTAGCGTATATTTTTCATCGGAACGTAAATAGTGGATATCCTCTACCGCGATTAAACGCAGGGTGTTTCCAATAGAGGCTTTAATCCAGCGCAAATAATTGCTTGGTTGCGTCTTTTGAAACTGCTCGGTAATTTGTTCCAACGACTGAAGGCTGTTTCTTACTGAGCTTGTCATTTGCAGGCGTTCTTGCAGACGAGACACGGTGTTGGCTAGTCGGTCGTTTTCCACAGGCTTAACCAGATAATCCAGGGCTTCTTGCTGGAAGGCCTTCACGGCATATTGATCGTAGGCGGTAATAAAGACCAAATGGGCGCGGCGGCCAATTTCCTGTGCTGCCTCAACGCCGGAAATACCCGGCATTTGGATATCGAGAAAGCAAATATCCGGCTGGTGGAGTTCAAATAACTCTATGGCTTCTCGGCCATTGCGCGCCTCCGCCACAACTTCCAATTCGGGCCATTGGGCGGCAAGTTTGCGAATAAGGGCTTGACGCAGTAGGGGCTCATCATCGGCGACCAGGGCGGTAGCAGTGCACAGTGTCATAGGTGTTGTTTCCTGGCGATAGGGTAGTGGATTTCTGCGAGCATTCCCCGAGGTTGTAGGGCCGATAATTCCAGCGAAGCCGTTTCCCCAAAAGTAAGGCGTAAACGTTCTCGCAATGTTGAAAGTCCTGTCCCCATTCCGCTGGTTTTACCTTGCATGCCCACCCCGGTATCTTGAACTTTTACCCTGCACATACCTTTATGTCGGAGTACACGTATTTTTATTTCACCGCCGCTTTCGCTGGGATCTATGCCATGGCGAACGGCATTTTCAACAAGGGTCAATAAGGCCAAAGAAGGGCAGGGTAGTGAGTGAACCTCTTCATCGGCATTGATAGAAAAATGCAGGCGATCGGGCATGCGCATTTTCATCAGGGACAGGTAAGCTTTGACCAGGGACAGTTCTTGGCCAAGAGTGCTCTGGCTTGAATCCAACTGTGGAATGGTTGCACGCAGATAGGTGACCAGGCTGTCCAGTAGTGCTGGTGCCTGTGGAGAGGCGGAATCCACCAACTCGCGCACATTGGCGAGCGTATTAAAAAGGAAGTGTGGCGTTACCTGGGACTGTAACAATCGTAAGCGACTATCCAGTGCCTGCCGCTCCAGTGCGCCCCGCGCACGTTCAAATTGTCTGGCCTGCTCGCGTACTATTTCATCTCGCTGGCGCAATAGGGCGGACATGGCGATCCAGGGGGCAAACAATACACCGGTTACCATAATGGCAAGAAAGCCCAGGTGCTGGTCGTGGTTTTGCCAAAATGAGGGTCCACCTTCTTCTGCTGTGCCCATGTAGACGGTCAGTAAGGCCAAGGGTATGGATAGAGCTACCCCAACAACTTGAAGGGCCCAGCGCGGTAATGATTGCGGTAACTTTTGGGGCCAATGTTCCAACAGTCTGTAAGACAGCAGCGCGGCCAGTGCGGAACTGCTGGTGCGCACCAGCAGTTCTGGATAAGTACCTTTCCAGTAAAGTCCTAGGAGCAGGGTCCAAGCCAGTATGGCGATTAGCACCGTAAGTAACTGCTGCCGGCCAAGCGGCAACTTATCGATTGAAAGTCGAGGGGGTTGGTGCATGGCGGTACTTAATCCTTATCCGTAGCCGCCATTTTCACACACTGGGCTGGCGAAGCTTATCCTTAAAGTGAGGCCTTGCCCTGCAAATGGAGTTTGCGTCTTTGCGCCAGGGCATCCATTGAGTAGAGCGCTAGACCCATCCATACAAACATAAAGGTAGTGAGTTTGCCCTCGCTAAATGGCTCACCAAGCATTTGGGTGGCGACCACCAGCATTAGTGAGGGCCCGATGTACTGCAGGAATCCCACCGTGGATAAGTTCAGCCTGCGCGCAGCAATAGTGAATAACAGCAGTGGCACTAGGGTGACGGGGCCGGCCAGTACCAACAGACTGTTTAGTTCCCAGCCGTTGTTCAATAAGTTACTGGTGGGGCTGGCGCTCCAAAGCAGGTAGATCAAGGCTACCGGCAACATATACAGAGTCTCTATGGCCAGCCCGGTAAGGCTTTCCACCGGCGCACGTTTGCGCGCAAGCCCATAGAGGGCGAAAGACCCAGCCAGGAATAGGGCGATGACCGGCACACGGCCGAACTGCCAGAGTTCGTGGACAATACCCATGGCGGCAAGCGCCACCGCCAACCATTGTAGGCGCCGCAATTTTTCCCCTAGGAATAAAACCCCCAGGACAATATTGATTAATGGGTTGATGTAGTAGCCGAGACTACTTTCCAGCAGGTGGCCATTGTTAATAGCCCAAATAAATACCAGCCAGTTACCGCCAATCAGTGCGGTAGTAAGGGCCAACACCCGCATTTTCTTGTGGTCGCGCAGAGTGCGGATAAGATCGGGCAATTTCCCCAGCAGTAACATAATCAGCAGCGCCAGCGCGAAGGACCAGATACTGCGGTGGGCGAGGATCTCAGCTGCGGGAATGCCTTGTAGCTGATTAAAGTAAATTGGGGCCAGCCCCCAAATAAGGAAGGCGGCAACGCCGGCGAGAAAGCCGGTAGTGGCGGTATCGTTGTTGCGCAAGGGAACACCTGCTATGGAAAATGCGATGTTGGCTTGGGCCCGGTCACGCGAGAGGGTGCGTGTGGGACTGAACCAACAGAATAGGAGCTGCTATTGTAGAAGTGAGCGCCATGGTGGATCAATCCTTTTATCGATCAGCTGAGGGCGCAGAAAGACGGGTGGCAGAGGAGTCGCACACCCGTCCATAGAGGGCTTTCTAGGGAGCTAGAACAACACGCGGCAGCGCAGGGTGCCGGGGATATTCTTCAGTTTTTCCAGCGCTAGGTCCGAGTAAGCCGCATCCACATCAATCACCACATAACCCACTGTCTCGTTAGTCTGCAGGTACTGGGCAGAGATGTTGATGGCATTATCTGAGAACACCTGGTTAATGGCACTCAATACACCGGGGACATTTTTGTGGATATGCAGCAGGCGATGGGTACCGGCGTGTCCTGGCAGTGCCACCTCGGGGAAATTCACAGAGCTGGTGGTGGTACCGTTATCGGAGTAGTGCGCCAGTTTTTCCGCCACCTCGGTGCCGATATTTTCCTGGGCTTCCATGGTGGAGCCGCCCACGTGGGGAGTCAACAGGGCGTTGTCGATGCCGCGCAGTGGGGAGAGAAATTCATCGTCATTGCCGCGTGGCTCTACCGGGAATACATCGATAGCGGCACCGGCCAGGTGCTTACTATTGAGGGCTTCTGCCAGGGCTTCAATATTCACCACGGTGCCACGGGAGGCGTTTAGCAGTATGGCGCCGGGCTTCATTTGTGCGATTTCTTCGGCACCCATCATCATTTTGGTAGAGGGCAGCTCGGGTACATGCAAGGAAACGACATCGGACTCGCGCAGTAACTCCTGCAAGGAGCCTACCTGGCTGGCGTTGCCCAACGGTAGCTTGGTGATGACATCATAAAATTTCACCCGCATACCGATGGCCTCAGCCATGACTGATACCTGCGAGCCAATAGCGCCGTAACCGATAATCCCCAGGGTTTTACCGCGGGCTTCGAAGGAGCCCACTGCGGATTTGAGCCAGCCACCGCGATGGCACACGGCATTTTTCTCTGGGATACCGCGCAGCATGAAGATGGTCTCGGCGATAATCAGCTCCGCCACGCTGCGGGTATTGGAATAAGGCGCGTTAAATACGGCAACACCGAGCTCAGTGGCCGCTTGCAGGTCCACTTGGTTGGTTCCGATACAGAAACAGCCAACGGCAACCAGTTTCGGGGCATTTTCTAGCACCTTGCGGGTCAGCTGGGTGCGGGAGCGAATACCGATAAAATGGGCATCCGCGATCTTCTCGATCAACTGATCTTCGGGCAGGGAAGTTTTTAGAAACTCTACGTTGGTGTAGCCACGGGAGGCCAACAGATCAATAGCCGACTGGTGTACACCTTCCAGCAGCAGGATGCGAATCTTGTCTTTTTGCAGGGACTTTCTTTGATCGGAATTGTGCGGAGCCATAAACTATCTCTTCACTGAGTGCGGGTAACGCGATGTAAAAAGTGCTTTGCCACTTCTAAGAGGTGCCGAAGTCAGGCGAAGGCGCGATCATAGCACATGCTGGTTATATCGCTTTATTCGAAATTCCTATCCTAACTATCTTATTTATTTATGTACCAACACCAATTTACCTGTGGCAGTGAAGTTCCTTACAAGCTAGGCAAGATTATCTGTGTGGGGCGCAACTATGCCGACCACGCCGCCGAGTTGAATAATCCGGTACCTGAGGAGCCGTTGCTGTTTATCAAACCGGCTACTGCGGCAGTAGAAATGGCCAAACCTATTCACCTGCCCACGGGACGTGGCAGCTGTCACTTCGAGGGTGAGTTGGCACTGCTGATCGGTAAGAAATTGACCGATGCCAATGCGACAGAAGTTCCCCCGGCAATTGCTGGGCTGGGTCTCTCGCTGGATCTCACTTTGCGTGATTTACAGGCACAACTGAAGCAAGCCGGGCACCCCTGGGAAAAGGCTAAGGGCTTTGATAATTCCTGCCCCCTTTCTTCTTTCGTCAAATTGGACTGGTTGCCGGATTGGGACAAGCTCAGTTATTCGCTGTGGCTAAACGGCGAGCAACGCCAGTGTGGTAAAACTGAATATATGCTCACCCCGATACTCGATTTGGTGGCCTATATCAGCAGTTACTTTACTCTTGAACCCGGCGACGTGGTGTTGACTGGCACCCCAGCGGGCGTCGGTGAGCTGCATCACGGCGACAAGCTGATGATGCAGTTACAGGATGATTGGTTACAGGTGGAGACTGAGGTCGTGTAATTCTACTTAGGGGCCTGCCTCTTGGGGCCCCTTAATGTACTTGCCAAGCCACAATAAGCCGGATGCCAGCAACCCCTTTGATTTGTGATCACATTTTCGATATAACCTGAAAAAACTAATAGTCTCAGACGAGGTGTGCCATGAAAGAAGAAAATAATATCCCGCAAAACCTGCAGGAGTGGCAGGCTCTGGCGGCCTCACTCAAGATTGAAGGCCGAGCCTTTATCAATGGCGAGTATGTAGATGCTCTATCTGGGGAAACTCGTGCCACCTATAACCCCGCCAATGGTGAAGAGTTGGCGCAGATCGCCAGCTGCGGTCCACAGGATGCCGATCTGGCAGTCAATGTGGCACGCGAGACTTTTGAGTCCGGTGTCTGGTCGAAAATGCCGCCGATGCAGCGCAAAAAAATTCTGGTGCGATTTGCCGAACTGATCGAAGAACACTTAGTGGAAATTGCCCTGTTGGAGAGCCTGGATGCGGGTAAGCCCATCGGCGATACCATGGCCGTGGATGTTCCCGGGGCAGCCACCACTATTCGTTGGAGTGGTGAGGCCATCGACAAGATCTACGATGAAGTTGCTCCTACAGGCCCAGGTGAGCTTGGTCTGGTAACCCGCATGCCGCTGGGGGTGGTGGCGGCAATCGTGCCCTGGAATTTCCCATTGTCCACCACCGCCTGGAAGTTGGGGCCGGCGTTGGCCACTGGCAATAGTGTGATTCTGAAGCCGGCCTCCAATACCCCGCTGACAGCGATTAAATTGGCTGGTTTGGCCAAGAAAGCAGGCCTGCCCGATGGCGTACTGAATGTATTACCGGGACCAGGTAGTAGCTTGGGTAAGGCGCTGGGCCTGCATATGGATATCGACTGCCTCACCTTCACCGGTTCCACCGAAGTGGGCAAGACCCTCACTGAGTATTCCGGTCAGTCAAACTTGAAGCGTACTTTCCTGGAGTTGGGTGGAAAGAGCCCGAATATTGTCTTTGCTGATGCCGACTTGGATAAGGCCGCTGATGCAGCAGCACTGGCCATTTTCTATAACCAGGGGGAAACTTGTACTGCGGGTTCACGCCTGCTGGTAGAAAAGAGCATCGCCGATGAGTTTATTCAAAAGGTAAGCAAGGCTGCTGAGCGCTTTAAGCCCGGCCACCCACAAGATCCCAATACCGCAATGGGTGCGCTGATCGATCGCAGTCAGTTCGATACGGTTGAATTCTACGTGGCCAAGGGCCTGGAGCAGGGCGCGCAGCTGGTATGTGGTGGTCAGCCGGTGGATGAGGTGGCCGGTGGCTACTATTACGAGCCGACCGTATTTCGCAATGTGACTGGCGAAATGACCATCGCCCGCGAAGAGATTTTCGGCCCGGTACTGTCGGTGATCGAGTTTGAAACAGAGGAGGAGGCGCTCGCCATAGCCAATGATTCCATCTACGGGCTGGCGGCAGGTATCTGGACCAACAACTTGGGCCGCGCCCATCGTATGGCCCGCGATATCTATGCGGGCTCTGTGTGGGTCAATAACTACTTTGGCGGGGATATCACTGTCCCATTTGGTGGCTTTAAACAGTCGGGCAACGGCCGGGATAAGTCCCTGCACGCCTTGGATAAGTACTGTGAATTAAAATCCACTTGGATAGATCTCAGCTAGATTCACTCTTCCTGCATCCTAGTAGCATAAATTTACAAAAGGGCCACAAATAGTGGCCCTTTCTTTGCCTCGCTAGCTTATTTATCACCCCTTTTATTTTCCTGTCACCTAGCTATTCAATCTGGCGTGAATTATCTAGTCAGCTATACCTAAGTTATCGCCTTTTAAAAATGCCTTCGGCGACATGGCCCATAAACTGGGCTGGAGTCCGTGAAAAAACCAGCTTGAGGAGAATTGGCTTGAGAAAAATCTGCCTGTTTGTCGTTATCCTGGCTGTCAGCGGAATAACACCTCTACGGGCAGCGGAGGCCCCCAGGTTTGGAGAAATTGCGGGGCTAGTCAGTGTGGAGCGAATATATGCCCAGGCAATGCGCACCACACAGGTCCACAGTTTGATTGGCAATTGGATGGAAGTATTTGTCCGGCATGGCGATGCGGTGGAAAAGGGGCAACTTTTGGCGGTTTACAAAAGTACTAGGGGGAGGGCTGTGTTGGAATATATTGCCAGTCGTTCCGGGCGGGTACTTATTAATAGCCGGGCAGCACTGAATACCGTAGAAAGTGTTCTGGAAATCATCACGGTCCCCCATGAAGAATATTGTCGACATGTAGATTGCACAGCTGCGACAGAGGAATAGAGCTGATCTATTGGGTTCATCTACTGGTTGTGGGTATTCTGGGGGTTCTGGAGCAGGGCCTCTTACCTCATGAAACTCATTTATACCCATGAAAACCGCCTCCTGGTGGAGCTGGTTAAAAGTCGCCTGGAAGTTGCCGGTATAGCGGTCAAACTGAAAAATGAATTTGCCCAGGGTGCATCTGGAGAGCTGGCCCCGAACCAAGCTTGGGCGGAACTTTGGTTGGAGCGAGACCGAGATTATGAGCGGGCCTGTCAGCTATTACAGGATGCCGAAGCTGAACAGAGAGGCTGGACCTGCCCCAGCTGTGGTGAAGAGAACGGGGCGGCCTTTGACTATTGTTGGCAATGCGGAAAATCACGGCCGGTAGCCTGTGAAGAATAGCTATTTTCATGTGTCCAAATTGTATTCCTTCAAGCAGAAGTAATGTTCTTAGCCTGATAAAAATAAAGCATTAATTTTTGGCGCAACGACTTCTAAGTGTTTATTTAGAGTGTGTATTGAAAGCTAACTTATCCTGTGTAGAAAACGTCAGTTAAGGGTGACCTATGAGTGATCAACCTCACGGTGTTTCTATCGGTTTGGAGCAACAAGGCAACCACTTCTTTTTGACTCTGCGAGCTCGCGGAAAACTGACGCATGAGGATTACCAGACCATGGTACCCATGCTCAACTCCGCTATTGCCGGTGTAGAAAACCCCAAGATTGATTGTTTAATGGATGCCAAGGAGTTACAGGGTTGGGAGCCGCGCGCTGCTTGGGACGATTTAAAGTTAGGGTTATCTCATGGCCGTGAGTTTAATCGGATTGCGGTAATCTCTGATAAGCGCTGGATGAAAATAGCTAGTAAAGTGGGGAGCTGGTTTATCAGCGGTGAGTATAAGGTATTTGATTCTGAAGATAAGGCCATGATCTGGTTGCGTCAAGGCGAATAGAGTAGCTTAATATGGCTTACTCCCTGACACTCTCTTCTGAACACTGAGTTAGTAGAGAAGTCAGGTGACTACAAAAGATAAAGTTTGGCGCTGACTGTGCCATATTGGCCTCCCCTAGTTACGGGAAGAGCATTTCAGAATAATTAATGGATAAGGAATTTTTATGTTCGAGTGGATAGCCAGCCCGGAAGCCTGGGTTGCTCTGGCTACATTGGCAGCGCTGGAAATAGTTCTGGGTATCGATAATATTATTTTTATTTCTATTCTCGTTGGGCGCCTTCCGCCCCATCAGCGCGAACCGGCTCGTTTTATTGGCCTGACCCTTGCTATGGTAATGCGCTTAGCATTATTGTTTTCCATCGTCTGGATTATGGGGCTGGTAGAGCCGCTGTTTAGTATTTTTTCAATGGAGATATCTGGTCGCGATATCATTTTAGTGGGAGGCGGCTTGTTCCTGATCGCTAAAGCCACACATGAAATACACAACAGCTTGGAGGGTGCTGAGACTGATTCGGCCTCACTGGGGACCGCCGGCTTTGGCATGGTGCTTCTGCAAATTGCCATTCTCGACATCGTATTTTCACTCGATTCTGTGATTACTGCCGTAGGTCTGGTGGATGAAATCTCCATTATGGCTGTCGCCATTGTTCTTGCGGTAATGGTTATGCTGGTAGCAGCCAAACCAATAGGTGACTTTGTCGATCGTCATCCCACGGTTAAAATTCTCGCGCTGGCGTTTTTGATTATGGTTGGACTTACCCTGGTGGTAGAGGGTTTTGATGTGCATGTACCCAAGGGGTATATCTATTTTGCCATGGCATTCTCGATGGCGGTGGAGATGCTTAATTTGCGCCTACGTAGTAAGAAAGAGCGCAAAACAAAGCCGGTGCGGTTACATCATGCATTACGTGAGAGTGATAACTAGTATATAAATCCAGTCTTAATTGGGCGAATGGTGAATCAGCACTTCGCCCAATTTAAAGTGACTAATATACTGTAAAAATTAGTAATTACTTCTTTTGTTTTTCAGTATTAGGTAGGTTAATCCTAGTGCTAGAGTTGCAGCTGCCAGCCCGATTAATTCTCCCGCACTGACTTTATCCAGATCCAGAATTATAAACTTACGTGCAAGCGCCAGTATAGCAATTAAGACTACAACGGTAGTTTGAATAATACTCTGCTGCTTGGTTACCACATATTGTAGGGTGTGGCTGAACTCCAGTGCAATCAGTAAGGTAATAATCTCACCGAAAATAGTCTGGAACACTTTGTGATCAAGAGGATCTTTCATGCCGATCAATAGCATGGAGTATACAGAATAGGCAAGACGACTAATGGCGATAATAACAATTACAATAATGATAAAGGTGAGAAGTAGTGCAATAAAGCTTTCGAATTTACGGTAATAATTCTGGATGGCACTTTCTTGCTTGGCGGTCTCTTTATCTGAATTACTCATAGTTAATTGCCTGTGAAAGTAGGCTAGGCATATTAAGCATTTAGAATTTCTTAATGAGGCTATTCATAAAATATATTTACTCCATACCTGTTATGACTTCATTTTTCATCAATGAAATAACTTTAGTACTCATTGGCATTAATCTGTGTAAGATAACCGGAACCTCATAAGATACACCAATTCCCAGCTGGGCACTGCTGTGTGGCATTATGGTGATGTCGTATTTAGTCCAAATTGAGACAGGTTGGGTTTGTTCCAAGAGGTGTATTGACTTGTTTAAAGATTTTAAGAAGTCACTACCCACGCGTAGCTGTTTCCCTCCTTTATATGGCAGAAAATTTGCCCAATAGCTACCATGGTGTGGAGAGGCAATAGAGATAAATTTATGCACCTTATCAATACCGCTCATGGCTTGTAGGTAATAGCGCGCGACAATTCCCCCCATGCTAAATCCTATCAACGTACAAGTCTCCTCTCCCTTAAGTATATTCTCCATCTTTGCCATTAATTGAGCGGATAAATGCTCCATACCGTGCCAACCTGAGTTGTAACGCAAGTGAATGTAATGTGTGTTATAGCCTGCTTCAGAAAGTATACGTTGCATTTTTAACAGAGAGGTACCCCGGTCAAAAATTCCGGGGACTAATAGAACAGTATGGCTTTTGCGGCTCATGCGTGACAGGTATTCAGTTGTTTAGAGTTGGTATGTTTGGGGTAACGCGATTAACTTATTAGTTTCTCGACTGAAGAGTGTAGTTTGCAAGTCAAAGGCGTGGGAATTTGCTTGGTGACACTAATAATGTATTTGTAAGTTATGTTGGCATGTAGAGAATCATTTGGTGTCGATAATGTTACTGTTGTGGATTTTTCCGAATGCTGCTTATTTTTTTGCTGAGGCAGTAGCCTTTTATTTTATTTGTTGTGAGTGATCGGAGTGAAATATGAAGATGCCGTTAAATCGTTCTAAGAATTCAGATTGGCCTGAACTTCACTTTCAAGATTGGTCAGACACAGTGGCCACATTACATCTGTGGACACAGATCATTGGTAAGATTCGCTTGGTTTAGACACCTTGGACAAATCACTCCTGGCATGTGCCTTTTTATATATCAGCAAGGGGATTGAATACCTCTCTGATCCCCTATGATGGAAGAGCTTTTTCTATTGAATTTGATCTTCTTGAGCATCAACTTTCAATATTGGTCAGTGATGGTGGCAGGCGTATCATACCGTTAACGCCAATGTGCGTTGCCGATTTCTATATGGCGGTTATAAATGTAATGAGGGATCTTGGTCTTTCAGTTGAAATCTATACCACACCTAGTGAGATTGCCAATGGTATCCCCTTTGAAGAGGATAGGAATCATTGTCATTATGACTCTAGGTTTGCAACCCGTTTTTGGCAGGCGCTAGTGCAAATAGATAGAGTTTTTAATGAGTTTCGTTCCCGTTTTATAGGGAAATGCAGTCCTGTACATTTTTTCTGGGGAAGTTTTGATTTAGCGGTTACACGTTTCTCTGGCAGAGAAGCACCTCTGCATCCTGGAGGCGTTCCAAATTTCCCTGACTGGGCTGCTCAAGAGGCATACTCTCATGAAGTCAGTAGTGTTGGGTTTTGGCCCGGCGGAGGAGGTTATAAAGATGCTGCATTTTATTCTTATACGTATCCTGTATCTGATAAATTTTCGGATCAAGAGGTTAGTCCGGATTCTGCGTTTTATTCAAAGGAGCTGTCTGAATTTATCCTTCCTTATGATGAGGTGAGGAAGTCTACTGCACCAGATGAAACATTATTGGCTTTTCTGCAGAGTACCTATGAGGCTGCAGCGAGCACTGGAGGGTGGGACAGGAGTGCTCTAGAGAAAGAATTTATTCCAAAAGCTAGATAGAAATATTGATAGCAAGATCGTAGATATGATTATCAAGGTGGATGTAATCTTGTTTTTGTATGGTAATTCCTGATCTGAAAATAAACTATCTTACACGTAGTTAGGGAGGGAAAACTAAAGTTAAAATTTCGGGTGTGTTTATTTTTTTGCTAAGCTTGAATATCACACTTTATATAGTGTGATATTCAAGGGTATGGATTGGAGTGAGTAATACTCTCAATTGTTAGTGATAAATAAGCCGGGTAGGAATTCTAGAGGTAATTATTGATATCCCAAGCCCGGCGACTTTTATCAATCTCTAGAAGGGTCTTAAGGATAGCAGTATGACCTGAGCCACCGATAGCAATTACTTTAGTTCCTGGCTGGGCTTTGGCCTGTATATTAGCGTACATACGAAAATTACGGTGCCACCAGCTTGCTGCTGCATCGGCCCCAATAAAACCTTTACCTGCACCTATATCATTTTCCATAATATAGAGATTCATATTATCTTGATCTTCCTTTGAGCTATTATGGAATTGCAGTAATTGACCTAAAGATAAAGTGCTGTGCCTGAGAGATGTATCCTTGCCGATTTTCTCTATGAGTTTGTCATGAGTCCTTTTTCTCTCCGGTGTTTCTTTGGTCATATAATCTCTTAGTTCAGCACCTTTCCAATGAACATTTCTTTCGTCATAACAAAGTACCTTGTCCAGTCCCGCTTTTTCCGCTATACGAAATCCCAGTTGCTGATTCTCATTTACGCTGAGGTCGTGGTTGCCATTTTTATAAGAATTGAACTTAAGATTTATTGTTTTTTGATATGTCGGCGGGCATTCAATTAATACGTGGGTGGGCCCCTCATCTGCAAGCTTGCTAGTAAGTTGCTCCAAATAGCGCTGGTTATTGGGGGTCAGTACGTTGATTACCTCTGACTTTACTGAATCCAGTCCAGGATTATGAAAATGAAAAACACCAAATAGCATTACTTGGGCTGCTGGTGTGTCCTGCTCTGGCATTATGGGTTTTTCAGTGGCGTAGCCAATAGAGTTGACAGCTAAAGCAAATGTACCAGCTAAAATTAAGGTAAGTTTTCTCATTGTTATACTCCCTGTGTTCATTAAAATGAGTGACGGTTGTTATGTCACTCACGGTAAGACGCTGTAGAATCACAGGGAGATGCAGTATCAATAAATTTATTGTCTGCTATTTAAATAAAGCTATCTGGTACTAATGGCTTAAAGGTTCATTGATCACCCTGTCTCATTGAAACCATTTAACAGAAAGGCCTTATTCTTAAATGGCTAGATGTTTCCTCTCATTCTTGAAACTATCGTCTCAGCATTTTTCATCCTTGCAGCTTGGGCTACTTCTGTTACTACAATCGTTTTTCCAATTGGTGATAAGGATATGCCTGCAAGCTTTAAGTGTTGAATGGCGAAAGGGATACCAATGATGGTTACAAAGCAGGCAATAGCATGTACCAAATGGCCAATCGCCAGCCAAATTCCGGCAAATAGGAACCATATGATATTGCCGATCAAGCCAAGTCCACTGGTCCCAATATCTTCGTTTAGGGTCAGCTCCTTGCGTGAAATAGCCTCACGTCCAAAGGGAAAGAATGAGAACTTGCCCATTACAAAGCAGGCCCTACCCCAGGGAATACCGATAATGCTGACAAAGGCGATTAGTGCAAAAAACCACCAGCAAAGGCCCATAAAGACTCCGCCAAGAATAAACCATAAGAAATTGCCCAGGGTTCGCACACTTACTTCCTCGAGAGTTATTGTGGGGGCTTAATGCAGTTGCTGTTCAGGTACCAGGGCTAAAACCTTGCCAGGCGGCACCTAGAAAGGCGATATCTTCCCCCTTTTGATATGCCCATACCACTCTGACGCGGTAGAGAGCTTCTATAGATGCATTAGGGCAAAAATTTGAATGAAGCACAATGGCTGGCATAGAGTGGTCAATCTCACCGGCTAGCGAAAGAAAGGTGAGCGCACTAGAAGAAAGCCCAATACTGCTAAGGATTACCGTTTATTAGCTTTTATACTTTATGGGATGAGTTCGTTGGCTGGGGCATTGGCATTCAGTAGCCGCTCGCATTGACTCTTGCCAATAATTGGCAGTTGGTTATCCAAAAATCCCATTTGTTTAAGTACAGTGGCTTGATCCCAATAGATATGTTCTGAGCTGATCCTATCGCCGTCAAAGTCAATTACTGCAACATGGGGAACAGACAGTTTCCTTCCCGTGGCTTCGATACCTGGAGCGAACCAATCCATACGCAGGGAGTGTGTCAAATGCAGGATAAACTCATCGATAACTCTGTGTTTTCCTACTGTGCGAGTCAGTAGCTCCAGGCTAACATCGGCCGGCATCTGCGGTATAAAAATATCCCGATAGAAGTTCCTCAGGGGTTCCTTTCCGGTTGCACCTGTGTTTACCGGGACGTGAATTAAAACAGGGTTGTCGGTCATAGTGGCGATAGCAGCATCAGCATCCTTTAGCTCAAACTCGGCTGCTGTATGGGTTTCCCAGACCGTAACAAGTCGTTCTTCTTGCTCACTCATGTCTATTACCACTCCATATTCCAAAAGGAGATAGGTACCAATGGCAATGTGATCCGCTCAATTGAGCCTTACCTTTATCGATATCTATACCAATGTCTAGATCAAGGTTTCTCTGCCACGGGCATCCAAAAGAAAGAATAGTTGCAATATAGATTGAAAAATTGGGGATGCTGGTGTTTCTTGATGTTTATAGTGAATTCTGTTGAATATCAGCCAGGGAGACTGGTTTTATTTAGGTAAAGCTTGACTGGATATTTATGGTGAGGAAGGGGGAGAGGCGCTTTACAGAACTTTTAGCTAATTTTCAAATTCAATGTAAAGCGCTGAAATCTCTTAACCGCGCCAGTAGTTATTGGCGGCAGCTACTGTCTGAAAGTTGATGGCAACTACCTGGGATGAGGCGATCAAGCTATCTGCGTTTTCCTCGTAGGAAGCTCTCAACTTGCCTCTGACCTCATCCGAAGGTTGGGTGTATTTCACTCCCATTCTGGATAGTTTCATGGCCAATTCAAACCCTTGCTGTGCATTCTCGGTAATCAAACTTTCTAACCACATGTGTGACATGAACTTCCCTCTCTTGTGTATAAAATCTGTGGTGGCTTAAATATACCGACTTAACATTAAAATTGAAGGCCTAAATTGTGACGTCCTTCAATATTGTTAAGCCAGTACATACTTACTGATATATTGATTAAATTGGATAAGATCAAAAGATCCTTTGATTTCAAATTTGACCTTTCCCACCTCGCTGAGATACACCACGATTTCACAGTCCAGGTCAAAGGTGCCAGAGCTTTCTACAGAAAACGCCTGTATTTTACTGTAGGGCAGTGATGTGTAGTCGACCTTGGAGCCGGTGATTCCCTGGACGTTGGCTGCGATAATTCTTTTGTTGGTAAAAACCACCTGATCGCGAATGGTTTTGAACCCTGCGAAGATAGATTCACCTTCAATTAAAAATTTATTGAAATCATCTCTAGCCTCGGAGATATCAATAGGCTTCAGTTTGAATATGGGTGAACTTTCAAAGTCGATCATAAAGCTTCCATGTGATTCATTTTGGCACGCAGTTATTGTATATATGCTGCATTTTTATAACAGTGCAAACCATAGGGTTTATTGCCAGTCATTAATGGCTTATAGGTCTTTCGTCTGGGAAGCAGTAACCTAGACCAATTCAGGCTACTGTGGCTTTGCCGATAGTTAGTTTTTAATTACTAAAGCCCGCAAAAATAGCTGCACGGCCGGGTGGTCTGCTGCATTCTTTTTAAAAGTTGCAGCATTCTGAATGCGGTAGTGAAAACGCTCGGCCAGTAGCGGCTTCAGTTTGCCGCACGCCACATATTTTTGTGCGAGATAATTCGGTAGAAAGCCCACAAAACAGCCGGATAGAATCATCGCTAGCCTCGCGGCCATATGGTTAGCGGTGGAACGGTTGGGAAATAATCGGTAAAGGTGAGCCGCGCCAGAGAGCACGGCATGACTTGGGGCTGCCAGTTCCTGCTGGGTAAGTAATTCCTCGCTGACCTGGTCCGCTTGGGCACATGGGTGTTGGGCGCCACAGTAGAGTGTAGATTGGTGGTGGAATAGCGGCTGGTATTCCAAGCCTGGTCGACGTGTGTGCAGGGGGTTAATCCCCACATCGGCGCGGCCGGCGAGTATCTCCAGCTCCAGTTCCTGGGGTGCGGCAAGTTGTACCTCCAGGTGTAGCTGGGGGGCCTGTTGGCGAAGGTGGGCAATGGTTGCCGGTAGATCCAGTTGTGGTATCTCCAGCACATCGTCTGGCATCACCAGACGCAGATTTCCGGTGAGGTGAGACTGAATGGCATTCACCTGGCTTTTAAAGGCTTCCAGGTGGCCATCCAATTCGAGGATGGCCTCGAAGAGTGACTCCCCCTCAGGTGTCAGTTTGAAGTCGGCACGGCCGCGGGAGCGCAGGCACAATTGCATACCCAGGCGGGCTTCCAGGTCGGAAATATGTACGCTAATGGTGGAGCGGCCGATATTGAGCGCTACCTCTGCAGGCGCCAGGCCACCGGCGCGCACCACTTCACGGAAAACTCGTAACAGGCGAAGGTCTATATCGCTGAGGCGCCCGCCCAAGGCGCTTTTTGTCTTGCCCATCTGCCGATTTATCCCGTGTTATTTGAGTTAGTTTGCCGTAGCTTAGGCACTGCCAGCGGAGTGGGGATTGGAGTGGACAAGCCACTTCACCCTTAAGTTTGATAAATATAAACTTTAGTTCGAAAAATACTACTATTCTCCCTGGGCTGCTGCGGCCAGAATCGCCGCAATACCATTAATAACAGTAAATTATCAGGAGTTTTCCGGTGGAACTGGCGAATCCAAACCTGTTGAAGTCTCAGAACTATATCGATGGAGAGTGGCGGGATGCTGCGGGCACCGCAGAGGTGCGCGATCCGGCCAATGGCGAAGTACTGGGCTTAGTGGCCGATGGTTCAGCGGAGGATGCAGAGGCGGCGGTAGCCGCAGCCAGCGCCGCATTCCTGGAGTGGAGCCGCCGCACCGCCGGCGAACGTGCCGCCATCCTCAAGCGCTGGTACCAGTTGATTATGGATAACAGCGATGATTTAGCGCGTCTCCTCACTTTCGAGCAGGGCAAGCCGCTGGCGGAGGCCAAGGGGGAAATTATTTATGGCGCCTCTTTTATCGAGTGGTTTGCTGAAGAGTGTCGCCGAGCCTACGGCCAGACGATCCCTACCCACAATCCGGCGATGCGCCTGAGCACCATCCGCCAGCCGGTGGGTGTGGTGACCTGCATCACCCCCTGGAACTTCCCCAACGCCATGATTACCCGTAAGGCGGCACCGGCGCTGGCAGCCGGCTGTACTGTGGTGATCAAGCCGGCACTAGAGACTCCACTGTCCGCATTGGCGTTGTGCCAGCTGGCAGAGGAAGCGGGTCTTCCCAAGGGCACCATCAATGTGGTGACCGGCAGTGACTCACCGGGCATCGGCAAGGTACTGACCCAGGACCCGCGCGTGGCCAAATTTACCTTCACCGGCTCCACCGCCGTGGGCAAGCTGCTGATGGCGCAGTGCGCCAGCACCGTGAAGAAGATGTCCATGGAACTAGGTGGCAATGCGCCTTTTATCGTATTCGACGATGCAGATATGGAGACGGCGGTGCAGGCCTGCGTGGCGACCAAATTCCGCAACGCTGGCCAGGTGTGTGTGGCCACCAATCGCATTTATGTGCACGAGTCGGTACACGATGAGTTTGTGGAAAAGCTGCGTGCCGAAGTGGCCGCACTGAAAATCGGCCATGGCTCCGAAGAAGGTGTCAGCATGGGGCCGATGATTTATCGTCGCGCGGTGGATCGGGTACAGGACCTAGTACAGGATGCGGTAGAAGCCGGGGCGAAAATCGAGATTGGCGGTGAGCAGCTGCCCAATGGAGAAAACTATTTCGCTCCCACCCTGCTGACCGATGTCACGGATGCTATGCGGGTGGCTCAGGAGGAGAACTTTGGTCCCATCGCCGCAGTACAGAAGTTTACCGATGAAGCCGATGTGATCCGCCGTGCTAACGATACCCCTTACGGTTTGGCTGCCTATGTGATGAGCGAGAACATTCGCCGCGCGAACCGTGTGGTGGAAGCGCTGGAATACGGCATGATTGCCTGTAACACCGGGGTATTCTCCACCACCGTAGCGCCTTTTGGCGGCAACAAAGAATCCGGTATTGGCCGCGAGGGCGGTGTCGAAGGCATGGCCGAATTCTACGAAACCAAATACTGCTGCTTCGGCGCCTGATTTTTAGTTTCGAACGGCAGTGCCGTGCGCTTGTCTGAGATTGCACAAGCGCCTGAAAAAATTCGTGGGAGTCGCTGGCTCCCCAACGTAAATATTTTGAAGTTTCAGGGAACTTGCGGAGATACAGTTTATGTCTGAAATGCCAACCAACGCTTTCTGGATGCCCTTTACCCCCAACCGCACCTTTAAATCTGCCCCGCGGATTGTTGAGCGCGCCGAGGGTATCTACCTCACCGAAAAAGGTGGTCGCCAGATTATTGATGCCACCGCCGGTCTCTGGTGCAGCAATGCCGGTCACGGCCGCACAGAAATTGCCGAAGCTATTTATCACCAGGCGAAAACCCTGGACTACAGTTCCATCTTCAATTTTGGTCACGAGTTGGGCTTTGAATACTCCGAGCGCTTGGTGAAGCACACTCCCGATGGCCTGGACCATGTATTTTTCGGTAACTCCGGTTCAGAGGCCGTAGAGACCGCGCTGAAAATTGCTCTGCAATACCAGCGTGCGCGCGGCAAGGGCACTCGCACCATGTTTATCGGTCGCGAAAAGGGCTACCACGGGGTGAATTTCGGCGGTATTTCCGTGGGTGGTATCGCTCCCAATTACCAGGGCTTTGGCCAGCCGGTGAAAGCGAACCATATGCGTCACACTCTGGATATTGAGCGCAACGCCTTTAGTCGCGGTTTGCCGGAGCATGGTATAGAGCTGGCGGAAGACCTGGAGCGCCTAGTGGCTTTCCACGGTGCGGATCAAATTGCTGCGGTCATTGTCGAGCCGTTTGCTGGTGCCGGTGGTGTAGTACTGCCACCCAAAGGTTACCTGAAGCGCCTGCGCGAGATCTGTGACAAGCACGATCTGCTGCTGATTTTCGATGAGGTGATTTCCGGTTGGGGCCGCACCGGTTCCGCTTTTGCTTCTATCGAGTTCGATGTGACTCCGGATATGATCACCTCCGCAAAAGGTATTACCAATGCGGCGGTGCCTTTGAGTGCGGTGTTTGTAAAAGACGAAATTCATAACACTGTTATGAATGCAGCCGCCGAAGGTATGGTGGAATTTTTCCACGGTTACACCTATTCCGCACATCCAGTGGCCTGCGCTGCGGGTATGGCGACTCTGGATATTTACGAGCGTGAAGGTCTGCTCACGCGCGCGTCTGGTGAAATCGGGCAGCACTGGGAAAATGCCCTGCACAGCTTGGCGGATATGGACAATGTGATCGATGTGCGTAACTACGGTCTGGTTGGTGCTATCGAGCTACGTGCCCCTGAAAACCTTAAAGGTAAGTTCGGAGGCAAGGCTTCCCTTAAGGCCTGGGAATCTGGGGTAATGGCGCGTGGTATCGGCGATGCCCTGTGTATGTCCCCACCGCTGATTATCGAAAAACACGAGATCGATGCGATTGTGGATAAACTGCGCGGTGTGATCGGCGAGTTGGCCTGACCCATACCCTCCGCTGGCAGCCTTAGGGCTGCCGGTTGTCTCCTTTTCCGCTCCTTTTTTCTCCCGCTAAAACCCATCCATGCTAAGCACCCGCTCTCTAACTATTCGCTTGCCTGATTTTTCCGTTCACAAGATTTCTGCGCCTATTTGTCGTTAAGGGCTACACTGAAATTAGCGGCCTGCGGCGCGATCATAGTCTTTGCAGAGTCGACTATTTGGTCGCGGCCGTGGGCCGCCGCTCTCTTATTTTTGCTGGTTCCAGGGAAAATATGTTCGGCTCTGCAAGGCTTCACAGCCTGGCGCTTCACTCAATGCTGATCTGTAACCCGGGGACTGCTTATGTCCACTGATACTTCTCCTATCCCCGCCGGCCCCATATTGAAGGTGCTCTCCGCCAACTGGTGGTTACTGCTGTTGCGCGGTGTTATCGCGGTAATCTTCGGTGTGCTGACATTTATCTGGCCGGGGTTGTCACTACTCACTCTGGTTTTTCTCTTTGGTATCTATGCCCTGCTCGATGGTATTTTTTCTTTGGTGGCGGCAGTTATGGGGCGGCATGCGAGCACTCCTCTTTGGTGGCTGATTGTGTCCGGCCTGATCAGCCTGGCTGCGGGTATTGTGACTTTTATGTTTCCCCAGGTAACCGCTTTGGTACTGGTGATTTTTATCGGTGCCTGGGCATTGGTGCGGGGAATATTTGAAATTGTTGGAGCGATCCGACTGCGCAAGGAAATCGACAACGAGTGGTTGTTGATTGCGATCGGTGTGCTCTCAGTAATTTTTGGCCTGGCAATTTTGGTCAGCCCTGGAGCCGGAGCCCTGGCACTGGTATGGGTAATCGGGGCCTATGCCATTATCTTTGGCCTGCCCATGATCTGGCTGGCATTCCGCCTGCGCAAGCACAGCAAAAGCGAGAACTAAAAAAAAGCTATCGAAGGGTATCGGTGCAATATTCGGGTGTCTGCACCGGTTATTGGTTGGAAGGCTTAGCGTGTACAGGGTGGGGAAATCTCCTCACCCTGTACGGGATAAATAACAAAAAATAGCGGTTTATTTATTTGCCAGCTCTACCGATTTTGGTAGAGCCTCCATCAGCGACTGGCCTTTTTCCTGCAATGCCATACACAACTGAATACGCTCTTCAGTCTGCGCCAGGCTGCGCTGGTAGCCGGGCGTCAGCTTGCCGTGCTGGGCGAATAGCTGCTGCAATTCATCCAATTGTTTTTTATCGCAGAAGGCATTGGCAAATGCGGGTGTATGGCGGCGGATCTGCGCGGGGATTTTATCCACAACCTGAACAAAGTTATTGCGCAGCCAAGCCCAGTGTTGCTCCTGCACCAGCGGCTGCGCCAGGGCGTAGCGAATCAGTGCAAAAGACTCCCGCGGACCCATCTGTTCGCTGAGTGCTAACTTCTGGATAGTCTCTATTTGCTTGGGGCTATTACTGCTGCCGATGGCGTTGGCACTTGCGTTTTCAAAGCGCGGATCATCCAGCTCGGTGCGCACTTGAATCAGGTGTGTGAGGAAGTCCTCTCCGGCATCCTGGATAGCCACGGTCAGGGCGGCTTCGTACAGGTCGGAGTTCAATGCCTGGGGATCGCGCTCGGTGTTAAAGCCGGTAAAGGCTGTAGCCTTTTCCATTAACTGTTTGCGGGTATCCGGGTCTTCTGCTACCAGTGCCATAAAACCGAGCAGGGCGCTGTGCAGCATTTGCTGGTCGGCATCTTCGCTGCTCGCGCTGTTGCTCAATAGTGGCAGATACAGGTTCTGGGCAAAGTTTAGGAAAGCCAAGCGCTCGGCATCGTCGAGATAATTATCGCGGTACTTACGCAGGTAGCGCAGAGGCATGGTAATTACCTGGCGCTTGTCTGCTTTCGCTGACTGGCGCACAACGTCGAGCAAGCGGGGAGCAGGTAGCTTACCGGCTTCGAAGGCAGCGAAGGCGCTGTCGATAATTGAAAGTTGCTCCGTAGGGGCGAACTGGGTGAAGTGCTCGGTAAGGGCCTGCCACTGGGGCTCGGGCAGGTTCCAGCGGTAGTAGCCGCTGCCCTGTGCGTTGGGCATTACCCAGCTGGGGCAGCTGCCTGCAGCGAGTTCCAGGGTCTCTTCTTTACCGGTCAGTATCTGACACTGCTGGGTGCCGCTGTCGCTGCTAAAGCAGAAGGGGATACTCCACTGTTGTGCGGTTGTAGCAATAGGTGAGCCAAGGGGTTTGTAGCGGCTCTGGGTGACATGCAGTTTGGCTTGGGCCGGATTGCTGCAGTCCAGGGCCAGCTCCAGTTGCGGTACACCTTTTTGTTCGACAAAACTACGGAAAGTCTCTGTCAGTTCCGGGGTATTGGTTTCCTTCCCGATCACTTTGTAGAAAGAAGGGGAGTCTGCCTCACCACCGTTAAAAGCTTCCAGATAGCGGCCCAGGGCCGGACGGAATTTCTCCGCGCCGAAGTAGTTATCCACCATATTGATAACGCCCAGGCTCTTGGAATAGGTGATGGAGTCGTAGGCGTTGCGGATATTGTTGTTGTCGCTAACAGGCTCGCGAATGGCGCGGGTGCTGGCGAGGGAGTCCAACTGCATAGCGCCGATTGCGTAGGTGGCGGCGTTTAGGTCGTGGCCGCCCTCGGGTTCCATAATACGCAGGGCCAGTGGTTCGCCCCAGGTGGCGAAGCCCTCTTTTAGCCATAGGTCGTCCCACCAGGGGGGAGTCACCTGATTGCCAAACCACATATGCGCGATTTCATGGGCGTGTACCTCTACCAGAGCCAGGCGTGCGCCGGGAGCGGGGTTATCGCCCACCAGAATGCGTTGCTCGCGATAAGTGATGGCTGCAGACAACTCGGTGGCGCCACTGGGCCACTGGGGCGCGGCGATAATATCGAGCTTTTTAAAGGGGTAGGGGCGCTGCAGTTGATTCTCGAAGGTCTCCACCATTTTGGGGGTGATATCGAGGATGTAATTCATATCGCCACCGCGGCCCTGACGCGCAAAACCGCGCAGGGGGATCGGGTCCTTGCGGTACTTACTCGGTGGAATAGCTGCGCGCTCAACCACATCGAAGGGACCTACCGAGAGGGACAGCAGATAAGTGGACATGGGGGGAGTGGTGGCAAAAGTCACTTTCTCCATGCCGCCCGGCACAGTCTCGCGTTTTAATTCCGGCCCATTACTGATAGCGGCGTAGCCCTCGGGCACAGTGAGGCTGATGGAAAAGGGCGCCTTTAGGCCGGGTTCGTCGAAACCGGGCAGATATTTGCGCGCCTGGATGGACTCAGACTTGGCCAGGGCATAGGCATTGCCCTGCTCTTCCACTTTAAACAGGCCGGCCAGGTTGCGATCAAAGTCCGCGGCGTAATCCATCTGCAGAGTAAAACTGCCCGCCGGCAGTTGCTCGGAGAATTCAACCGTGGCGACGCCGCTGTCGAGGACCTCGCGGTAGCTGGCTTGCACCTCACGCCCGTCTGCCAGTTGCGCAGTGGCTTTGGTTACCGACAGGTTCTTGCCGTGCAACCAGATATGGTTGCCGGCCTGGTCCAACTGAATGTCGATAGCGACACGGCCACTGAAAGTATCTTTGCGAGGATCGAGAGTCAGGTCCAGGTGGTAGGCGCTGGGCTTTACTCCTTGGGGAAGCTTGCCCTCAGGCGCTTCTCTGATGTCCAGGGCTGTCATTTGAGCGCTGGATTCCTGGTCGATTTTCTGCGGGGCCTTTTCCGCCGGGTTACACCCGGCGACTGTTACTGATAACAGCGCCGCGCTCAGCAGGGCGAGCGGTATCTTCTTGTTCATAGAGCGATGGGGTACTTGGCCAAAAAAAAGGCCATTGTACCGCTTTGGCGGAAAATTACGTGGGGCTGTGGGCGTTGAGATAGATCCAGGGGGAATGCCATGCCCGGCGATCAAGCGCTGGGCATGGTGATGGCTGTGAAAGTTTACAGGTGTGGGACAGTTAAACTGGAAACCTTGCTGCTGCTATAGGGCACAGTGATGGTGTAGTTGGTATCTTGTGGCTTCTTGTAAATAGGGCCTTGAGTATCAATAGCCATAACTACTCGGTGACCAGCAGGCACATCGTAGCTGGTGGTGAACAGTTCAACCTCCACTTTTTGCTTCTTACCTGGCTGTTCAGTGCGCACAGTAATTGGTGCGTGGGTGATCAGGCGGCCAAGGCCAAAGAAATTGACATCGTAGAGATGTACATTCATCTGAACCTCGCTCTTACTGGGCTCGATCCACATCTCTAGCTTTGGTGCGCCGCGGACTTTCAGGGTCTCAGACTGCCTTGGTGACTTGTATTCGATGGCATAGTAACCGTTGATTGCCATCATAGGAGCGTATACCGGAATGCCGAAACCTTCTAAGGCATCGGAAACCAATGGGATACCGGTACCAGCAAAGGTATCCCAGCCCCCGTGGAATTCATTACTCCAGCTCCAGCCATCATATTTACCGCTCTCCATACTGCCGCTATTGAACATGGTAAAGCGTGGTTGTAGATACCAGGTGGTGCTCTCTTGGGTTACTGGGTAGTCCTCATAGTGCTCCAGCTTGTTGCTGATACGCACGGTCATGTCCACTTTAGGTTCGCGGTTGATTCCGTTGTCTTTGCCCTTCAGGTGGTGATCGAACCAGCGGAAGCTGGTAGACCAAATGTGTCCATCGTTGCCAGAGAGTGTCTCGGTAATGGCGTGGGTACCAGGGTTTAGCATTAGCTTCTTGGGCCCCTCAAGTAGGGAGAAAAAGTCTGTCATGCTGTTGGGCTTGAAAAGATAATCGGCAAAGTTATTCGATACTAGTACTGCAGTGCCATTTTCATTTAGTTGATCGACATAGCTTATTGCCGAGCGTTTGGCGCCGAACTCTATAACTTGCTCCATGTTTTGGCCGCTGCGCAGGTCATCCCAGACTTGCTCAAGTTCAGCTTCTTTATCGAAGGCGGTAGTGACAAGTAAGCTACCCCAGACCAAGTTAACGGTTTCATTGGGGTAAAGCGCTTCAACTACATCGGCCCAGCCGGACAGCGCAGCAACCGCATCAATACGGGAGTCTTGCGCGGCGCTTAGTAGGGAAATACCGCCACCATAAGAAATACCAGCCATTCCCAGTTTGCCCACGGAGTAATTGGATTCGAGCCAATCAATCAGCACACCGACATCGGCAATGCTGTTCTCTCCGGCCACGTCCACCAGTCCACCTGAGTGGCCAAAGCCGCGGGTGGAGTAGCTCAAAACCAGGTATCCATTTTCAGCCAGCTCCTTGGCCTGGAAGTGGTATTGGCGTTTTTCCAAGCCCCAGCTGTTGGTGAAGATCACGGTAGGGTAGCCCTCCGCTGGTGCCGGGGTTTCCGGCACAAACAGGTTGGCATCGAGTACCGTTCCGTCGAAAGAGGTAATATCCAGGTCGGAAATATATTCAGGGGCCGACCAGGCATGCGCTGACATCATAGCGCCGCCAAGCAGCGCCAGTAGTGGTGTAGTTTTCATTTTTTTCTCTCATCAAAGTAAATTATTTTTATTTTTTGACCATGATTAATACATTGGTCAGGAGCGCAATATATAGAACCCGGCCGCGTATTTGTATGCTGTTTGATTAAAAAATGAGACGCTTGTCTCGTAGTTTGTCGCTGCCCCCATTAGGTTTTTATATCGACTTTTTTAAATTCACTTTGTCCAGATGGTCACATAAAAATCGCCTAAAAAGTTCATTTCTTATTCATGTTGATCTTTTTTTGATCAGTAAAAACCGGTAATGTGTGCTTCTACGATTTGGCCACGGAGGGCTTCGGCAACAATGACTCGGTGGCCTGAACTATGGTTTCTCGCTCAGCTGTTTTCTTAGTACTTTTTTTCGTTTTCTCACTGTCTGCTAATGCTGCATCCCGCTACCTCGGCGAGGAGATCTGGTATCAGGTAGACAGTAAAAACTTTCGGGTTATTACCGATGGCGACCCCAAAGCGGTAAAAACCCTGGTGGCCGATCTGGAGCGCTATCGCGCCGTGGCCATAGAGCTGTTGGAGGTAGACCCCAGCGTCCCTAAGCTCACAATTTATGCGGCCGGGGACCGCAAAACCTATGCGGGTCTGGTTGGGGCTGAGTTGGCGGAGATGACCAACGGCCTGTTTGATACCTCCGCCGAGGGCAGTTATGCCCTGGTGAACCTGGATGGCCGCAGTGTAAAAAAACAGCTTAAGGCCCGTGAATTTCTCTTTCACGAATATACCCATTTCCTTAGCTATAACGGCAATACCACGCATTTCCCCTACTGGTATAGCGAGGGCTTTGCCGAATTTATGGCGACTATGTCCTTCCCTAAAAAGGGGCGTTATGAACTGGGCGAAATTCCCCAGGAGCGCGCTCAGACTCTGATGTATGCCGGCTTGATGCCGCTCGACCGGCTGCTGCGTGCAACGGTGTACGATACCGACCCCGAGGAAAAAGCCGATATCTATGCCAGCGGTTGGTTGCTGTCCCACTGGTTGATGATGGAGGGCGATAAGGCGGAAGAATTTAAGCAGTTTGTCAAAGATTACAACGATGGTGCAGATCCGGTGAAATCACTGGAGAAAGCCCTGGGAATGTCGGTAAAAGAGCTTGAAAAAGTGTATGTAGCCGCATTTGACTCAGGGGAATATGAAGTGGTCAGTGGTGATATCCCTGCTGATTTTAAAGAGGTGACCCCCCGAGTGAAGCGCCTGCAAAAGCGGGAAGCAGTAAATGTACTGGCGAACTTTATTGCCCAGTCTGGTTACAACCTACAAGCCCTCGACGATCTGATTACCTATTCCTACCACACAGGCATCTACAGCACTGAGCTGGCTGCCATTAAGGCAAGCGCGGATCTGCGTATAGGGGATTTTCCGCAGGCCAGTCATTTGCTTGCCAGTGTGCCAAAAAAGGATCGCCGGCAACCCTGGTACCTGAGTGCCCACGCCTGGCTGACGGTGAATCAACAGGCCACGGTGCCTAACGATGCCCGCGATTTACGCAGCCTGAAAAAGGCCCGTGAAGAGTTCGACTACCTGGTGAATAAAGAGCCTCAGAATGCTTCTCACTGGTTTGGTCTGGCCATGGCTATGGAAATGTTGAGCTACCCCCGTGAGGAATATCTATCCAAGCTTGAAGAAGCTTATAAGCGCGCACCGCGGGAGCTCCATATTGCTCAGTGGCTGGCAGAAGAACTCTATCAACAGAAAAATGCGGAATACTTTGCCCGGGTGGCAAAGCCGCTGATGTTCGAACTCCCGGATGAGGAGGAGAACCGACAAATAAAAATGAGATTGGCGGAGCTACAGGGCAAGCCTAAATCCAGCTAATAACAATAAGATGCTCACAGAATAATAGAGGGGCTGTCACTTGATGTAAGAGACAACCCATAGTCGCCAACGTATATTTGCCCGGCAATTTGGTTTGCCGGGCTTTTTTTATTGAGGCTGCGGAAAACTGGTACGATATGGCTTATTGTTACTGATGGTGGGTTTCTTCCTGATAAAGGGGAGTACTACTTAACTACTAACATTATAACGATGACGCCTTACCCGGTGCTTTTTAACTATTGAAAGACATCGAACAGAAGTCAGAATTTGTTTTTAAATACCTATAGACGCCGATGCCTTGCGGCGACAGTAATACTCTACGCCGCACTAATTCGCTAGTTAGTCCAAAAGTGGATGGATAACAATAACAATTTCGCTGAAATAAGGTTGAACTGTGCATAAAAAAATAGTCGCGATAACTTTTCTGATCGTCGCTCTTATGTGTTCAGTAAGCTGTGAAAAGCGCTCTTCTCAACAAGTAGAATCACAGCAGGTTGAACCCCAACAGGTCGTCGCTGAACCCACTAAAGAACCTGAAATTGTTTTTGCGAACTACCCGGAACTCGGAGACCTACCCGCCTTACAGGAGCGAGGCATCTTGCGCTTACTTGCCACCCGAGGCCCTGAGGAGGATGCCCTGCCGCGTTCTGGCTTGCCGCAGGGAGAGTGGCGGGAGCTTGCAGAGAAATTTGCCTACAGCCGCAATCTAAGGCCCCAGTGGGTTTATGTGGATAACTTTTCCGGTTTGGTCCCCGCTTTGGCAGAAGGCCGAGGTGATGTGATCGCCACTAATTTTTCCCGCACGGCCAAAAGACGCTCGCAGGTGGCGTTCACACGGCCGCTACAAACGGTGAATGAACTAGTAATTACACTTCGCGATTTGAATAGCCCGCTACAGGAGGTAGCCGTACGCCGTGGCAGTGCCTATGCCGAAACCTTGAGTGAAGATACAGATCAGGCCTATAAGGTCACGCTCCTGGATGGTGCGGTGGCAAACAGCGCATTGTTAGATGCTGTTGTCGCAGGTAAGTATCAGGCAACCGTGATGGACAGTAATTTGGCCGATGCGCTTTTGCCCGATTATCCGCAGCTCGCTGCCAGTGATCAGCTGGAATCCAGCAGAGATATTGCCTGGGCAGTGCGTCTCAATGCCATAGAGCTACGACGTGAGCTCAATGAATTCCTGACTGCAGAACTGGTATTGGCCGGGCAAAACTCCAATAAAATGATGCGGGATTGGGAGGGTATTTTAGCGGATGGCACTCTGCGAGTACTGACCCGTAATCATCCAGCTTCTTACTTTATTTGGCGTGGGGAATTGATGGGGTTCGACTATGACCTGCTGAAAAAATTTGCTCGTGACCATAAGCTTCGCCTCAGTATGGTTGTGCCCGATGCGGATATGGATTTAGCAGATGCCCTGCAGGCAGGTATGGGCGATATGATCGCCTCGTCACTGACGATTACCGAGATGCGCCGTAAGCAGGGGCTCGTTTTTACGCGCCCCTACCTTGAGGTGACTGAACAGCTGATTGCTCCAAGCAAAGATATCTCCCTGCAAGGAGATGTGCCTTTAGAGCAAATGCTGTCGGGAAAGATGGTGGCTGTAAACCCGCAAACCAGCTACCGTGAGAGTCTCTCAGAGATGGTGGTATTGCAGCAGGAGCAGGGAATCGCCCCACTTCAGATATCTGAGCAGCTAGGTGCAACAACCGAATATTTAATCGATGCCGTTGCTCAGGGGTTATTTCCCTATACGATTGCAGATTCTCATCTGGTTGCGATCGAGAGCACTTATCGCGATGATTTTAGGGTGGTGGCTGAATTGCCCAGTGTCAGAGAAATAGCCTGGGCTGTGCGTGCAGATCAAAGCCAACTGCTGGGAAAATTAAATAACTTTTTAAATAAACACGATCGCGATTTGTTTTTTAATGTTACTTACAATAAGTACTTTAAAGAGAAAAAGCGTATTCTTCGCCATCAGGAAAATCGCCTGCGCAGTAGTAGTGGTTCACTTTCACCCTACGATCCTATAGTCCATAAATATACGGATAAAACGGATCGTGACTGGCGCATGGTGGTTGCTCAGATGTACCAAGAAAGCCAGTTCAATCCCCGCGCCCGTTCCTTTGCCGGGGCTCAAGGTCTGATGCAGGTGCTCCCGCGTACTGCTCGCCAATTAGGGGTTGATAATCTTTATGAGCCTGAGAATGGCATCCGTGCGGGAGTCTCCTATCTAGATTGGCTGGATCAACGCTTCCCACAGATGCTTTCGCAGGAGCAAAAAATATACTTTACTTTGGCTGCTTATAATGCCGGCCATGGCCATGTACGTGATGCTATAGCCCTTGCCCAGCGCATGGAATTAGATCCCAATCAATGGTTTGGCCATGTAGAACAGGCCATGCTGTTGTTATCCAAGCCTGAATACTATCGTCAGAGTCGCTTTGGCTATGTACGGGGTCGGGAGCCGGTTAAGTATGTGCGGGAGATACGGGATAGATATATAGGCTATCTCGGTGTAGAGCGTAATGGGCCTCCTCGGGGAGGCGAATGGTGATTCTAGCCTTGATGGCCTTATACCATAGCCGCTATTGCCTCAATCTCTAGTTTTAGGTCAGGGTGAATCAGATTAGAAACTTCTACTAGTGAACAGGCTGGCAAGTTTCCGTCATAAAACTGAAATAACGCTTTGCGCAGGTTACTGGTCTGTTCGATGTCCTTTATGAAGATTGTTAACTTAATGAGATCAGACTTGTTCCGCCCCTCGTATTCCAGGATATTATCTATCTGAGAGAGTACCTCTTGGGCTTGATCTAAAAATTCTTTTTTCTGAGAAGTGGTTCCCTGTGCGGTCAAGCCCGAAATGTAGAGCGTATTTTCATGGATAACAGAATGTACATAAGGGCCTTTTTGTGACGGTAGAAAGGGATATTCTCTTTTTTTAAGCATAATTAATCCAAGCTTATACGGAAAATTACAAATCTAGGGGTTATGGTTTCCAGTTCATTTTTATAGTCGACGCTAAGGTCTCTTGTGGACCAACTTTAGCGGCTCCGCCAATAATATAAATGGCATCGTTAATTGTAACAGCACCGTGTCCATGGCGAGCCATAGGGAGAGAGATTTCTTTTCTCCACTGATCACTAATTGGGTTGTATGACCAGATCGAGTTAAATGCAGAGCCTGTTTTCCAGTAACCGTTGGGGCCAAAGGCTTCTCCACCGGTAACTATTATCTTTCCCTTTAATGGTGTGGCAGTTAGCCCGGCAAGTGATTGGGGTAGCGGTCGTATTTTATTCCACTTGTCCAAGCTGGGATCATAGACTTCCGCGTAGGAGAGATTCCTAGCCTTATTATTTCCATTGCTAGCTTGGCGCCCACCAATAGCATAGATTCTATTGTTTAATGCCGCACCTGCTGCGGAATTTCGGCTGATAGTCGCCGGAGCTGCAGTTTCCCAGTTGGCATTGTCTATCAATATATAATGATTTTTCGTATCGCTATTTTTAAGTTGGTCGTTAGGTGTTTTTCCACCGATAACATGGATGCCTTTTGATGTGTTGGCATAGATGCTTTCGGCCATGGGAGCGGGCAAGCGGGGCCCAGAGGTCCAGATATCTTCACTGTTGGACAGCTTATAAACAGTAGCCTTGGCCTGCCAAGCATTGTTTTTTACTCCATTGAAACCTCCAATGCCATAAAGATATTTGGAGTTTGCAGCCATACCTAGATGGTGTATAGCTTCTGGAAGTGGTGGACCATCTCGCCAAGTTTTGGTTTGGGGTGAGAATATATAGGTGCGATCTGTAGGTGCTAGACCATAAAACATGGAATTAGATGATGGAATAAAACCACCTGAAATATAGATTTCTTCAAAGAATACAGAGGGGTATATTTCCTGAACGGCTGTTTTTAAGTCTGGTAGTTTAATGAATCGTAGTTTATGGGAAGATTGCCCTGTTCCAGCTTTCCCCTCCATTCCACCTAGTATAAATGGTGCCGCTCCGATAATTTTTAAAAAATCTCTTCTAAAGTAAGGCATATGTTTGTATCTTCCCTTAAATTAAATGGTAAAGCTTGCTTACAGCCTAAGTTTTTTTGTAAAAAATAGACTGTGTGGATCCTCTCTATAGTTGGAAAATGGCCCGCAGGATTTAAAGCCATTTTGATAGTAAAGTGCTATTGCTGGAGCAAAATTTAACCTGTTACCAGTTTCAAGCTTTACCTCACTGTAACCTCGTCTTCTGGCTTCATTTATTATCTCCTGTAATACAGCTTTAGCGACACCTTTGCGTAGGAAAGATTGGCTGGTTTTCATTGACTTGATTTCTCCCAGAGTAGAGGAGACTTCCTTGAGGGCGCCACAGCCTGCTAGAACGCCATTGATCTTTGCGCTCCAGAAGGTGATTTTGGGATCAACTAACTCTTCTGGTTTGAGGGCGTGCACACTTTCAGGGGGGGAGTGCTGTTGCATTTCTTTTAGGTGCTGCGCCAATAACTCTACGACGGTACCATCTGATAGATCGTCTTTTTGAACCGCTATATACATAGAGATGCCTTTGTTATTTTAAGTATAGATACCATTGATGTTTAATTTATGCAGGGCTAAATTATGTTGGGTAGTAATTGTTTTCATTGTTTTATAGGCATTTATCCATTGGAAGGCGAGTTCAATAAATAAGGGCCCAGAGGCCCTTAAATATTCTTATAGTATTGATTCTTTTATTTTTTTGTGCGCTCTACAGGGCATCTATAAAAATAGAATCCAATGTTATCCTTTATTCTTGATGAGTAAAGCTTGCCCCATTTTGATGCATCGTTCACTGGTGTAGAGATGATTTTTTAATGCTTTAACCAGTGTGGGCTTAAATTGAGGGTTTTCTTCAAGAGTGGTGCTTATTTTTTGAGCACCCTTATCTGAGCACATTAGGGGAAAAATATTGGTATAGCTACTGATTAGCTCTGAGGAATCCTCATTATTAATTTGCTCCAGTGCGTAAAGGATTTTTTCGCTGTTATTATTAAATAGGGAGATTTGTTCATCTTTAAATAGAGAATAAGAGGCCTTGCGCAGTTCACTCAACTTGAAGTTATCCCTGTGCTGAATTAAGTTTTCTAACCATTTTTGTTTGATTTCTGGTAAAGGTCTTACCGCTTCGGCAGCAATGGCATTCAGTTTTGATCTGTCTGAGCTATCTTTGCTTAGTTCACGGGCAATAGCTTGTTCATAATCAGAATATAAATAGCGATTTTGCAGGTGAATTAAATCCCAGCGCATATCCGGATCTAAGATCAGTCCTTTAACTGAGAGTTCACCCATCAGTAATAGTTTGGCATTGTTGAGCGCACTGTTCGAATGAGCTATTTCGGTAAATAGCTCAAACCAAGTCTTTTGTTGATCGCTGCCTGCAGGTGCCTGCTGTAGCCGCTCCCACACAAAATCCTCCATAGTTTTTAGAATTTTACTACGGCGCTGTTGATCAATAGGAACTTGGTTTAGATAACTATGGACATAATTTAAATAGCGCGCATTGAGTCGAATAGCACTGATATCTTGTTCGACGACACCATTATTAATAACAAAACTGATGTATTCATCAAGGGGGAGCTTTGCATCATAGGCGCTGTCGAATAGGCTTTGCCACAGCATAAGACGGGTGAAAGGATTTTCAATGGCATGGAGGTATTGAGCCATATTTTTCAGTGTGATTGAGTCAAGAGTTACCTTGGCAAAAGCCCAATCTTCCTCGTTAGGATAGAGAATTTGAGGGCAGGATAACCCTTTAGCACTCTCTACTTTGGTTAATGCGTCGCTGTACCTTACCGACAGGGTGGCATAGCGTTTCATAATCCCCTCATCCATACGATAGAAACCGAGCTGAGTGCGTTGTTCGCGTAGCGTCGGGTAATCATCTGGAGCTGTCTGTGTCAGACTAAGGTCGGTAATCCGATCATTTTCACATTCGAAACTTGCTTCAATAGTGTTAAGACCGGCTTGATAAAGCCATTGTTGTTGCCATTCCTCCAGATTGATGCTGGCGGCCTTGCCCAGATGATTAATAAAATCATCAAGTGTAGAATTTTTGTAAGAAAACTCTTTCAGGTAACTGCTAACGCCTTGACGAAATTTTTCTTTACCGAGGAAATAGGGTAATTGTTTGAGTATAGAGCCCCCTTTACCGTAGGTAATACCATCAAAATTGCTAAAAGCTTCTTCGGTATTTTTTACTGGTAGCTGGATGGCATGAGTAGTGGGCCTTTGATCGGAGTAATAAGCCCACTGTTTAGTACCAAGATAAAAATTTTCCCAGGCATTGGAAAATTCACTGTTCTCTGCTAAAGATAGGTTGGCCATATAAGTGGCAAAACTTTCATTTAGCCAAAGATCGTCCCACCAGTTCATGGTCACTAGATTGCCAAACCACTGATGTGCCAATTCGTGCGCAATAACATTGGCCAAGCGCATACGCTGGGCCTGGGTTTTTTCTCCACGAGATACGTAGGCATCATTAAAAGTGACTGCTCCCACATTTTCCATGGCACCCGCATTGAAGTCGGGTACCAGGATCTGATCATACTTATTAAAGGGGTAATCTATTCCAAAATAGGGTTGGAAAAATGCAAAGGACTGCTTAGTGAAGGTAAACCAGTCTTCGGTTTTAACATATTGTGCCAGGCTCTGACGGGCCATCAGGCGTAGAGGGATACCTTTGGCGTTATCCTCCCAAATATGGTAGGGCCCAGCGTGTAATGAGAATATGTAGGATGAGAACTTTGGAGTTTGTGGAAAAAACCAATGCTTTATTTCACCCTCGTGCTCTACTCTATGTTCCCGCTCCGCACTGATTACTATCCACTCTTTTGGCGCTGTGACATCTAGTGTATATCGAGCTTTAAGGTTCGGTTGGTCAAAATGTGGGAAAAGGCGATTGGCGTCATAGGGTTGAAAATCAGTGTATAAATAGACTCTACCATCTATAGCGTCTTTAAATCGGTATAGACCCGACCCATTATTTGAATAAGGATGTCGATAATTTATTGTAATTGTATGCTTCTTATTGGGCAGCTGTGTATTATCAATACGAATAAAATGTCCATTGTAACTGAAAGGAGTCTTTTGGTTATCCACCTGTACAGTTTCAACAGTACCTCCAGAGAAATCGACAGTTAGAGGCTGTTGTAAGGGTTTGTTGAATTCAATTTCAGTTACAACTGTGCCGGAAAAACTTTCTCCGTTGCGATCAAGATGAATACTCAGTTGGTAATCTACCTCTGCAATTTGCTGTTTTCTCAGCTTTGCATATTTCTCAGATAGCCCCGCGATCTCCGCTCTTGTTACAGGTTTTGTTGTAGAAGTTTGTGCGGCTTCTGTACTACCTGGCTTTTGCTCACAGGCAGCGAACATGATACTGCACAAGAGAGTGGTAATAAGTCTTAATCTTTTAATCTTGGTTTGATTGATCATGGTGGTCTCACCGATCGGTTAGTTGTTATTGCTATGATTCTATATTGGTCCGCAATTTATGCACCGAGAATCTTACTATTGGTGCTATACAATAAATAGATGAAATGGCCCAAATAAAAAGCGGTTAAAGTGGGTTAGTCTTCAAAATTATATCCCATGTAGATTCGGGATTATTTTATTAGCAGGGCTTGAGCGTTAAGGGGTTGTTCTTATGGGGTGAATTGCTGTTTAGCAAGGGGGGAAGCCGCTAACAGAATAAAAACGCTATTGACCGTTAGCAACTTCAAGAACAGACTCAGCGAGGGCGTTTACCAGTCCATCAATCTCTTCACGGCGTGTAATAAATGGCATGCCCAATTGAATGGTGTCTCCGCTATAGCGAACATAAAAGCCTTTCTCCCACATCTTTAAGGCAATGCGGAATGGGTGTAATAAGGGCTCCCCTGGGGCTCTCTCAATCGTTAGCGCGGCGGCTAGGCCACAGTTGCGGATATCGTAAACCAGAGGCAAGTTGCTCAGCTGATGTATATATTCTTCCAGAAGATAGGCAAGCTCTGCTGAGTGCTTGAAAAGGTTATCTCTCTCTAGAAGATCCAAGGTCGCAAGTGCTGCTGCACAGGCTACTGGGTGCGCTGAATAAGTGTATCCATGGGGCAGCTCCAACTGGTAGTCGGCTCCTCCTTGCTGCATAAACGTCTCATAGATCGTTTGCTGCACCACCGTGGCTCCCATGGGGATGACTCCGTTGGTGAGTTGCTTGGCGATATTGATAATATCTGGAACTATGCCAAAAAGCTCTGCACCTGTAGCAGTGCCCAGTCTGCCAAATGCGGTGATTACTTCGTCGAAAATCAGTAGGATTTGGTGTTGCTCGCAAATATCTCTAAGTCGCTGTAGGTAGCCTTCTGGTGGGGGTAAAATACCGGCAGAGCCAGCCATTGGCTCAACGATGACAGCGGCAATATTGCTAGCATCGTGTAGCTCAATAATTTCTAATAGTGATTCGGCAAGGTGTGCCCCATTTTCAGGCTGTCCGCGACTAAAGCGATTTTCCGGCAGTAGTGTATGGGGAAGGTGAGCGGTGGAGAGCGCCGGACCATAGATGGCTCGGTTGGCTCCGATGCCGCCGACACTAACTCCACCAAAATTCACTCCGTGATATCCCTTACTTCGACCAATCAGTTTGGTCTTGCTGGCCAGTCCTCTTTTGCGCCAATAGGCACGGGCAATCTTCAGCGAGGTCTCCACTGCTTCAGAGCCGGAATTGGTGAAAAATACCCGATTGAGGCCCTCCGGCATTAAGCGAGTGATTCGTTCCGCCAACTTGAAGGAGCCGGGGTGGCCAAACTGAAAGGAGGGGGCGAAGTCTAGAGTCTCCAACTGCTGGTTAATGGCTTTGGCGATTTCTTTTCGATTATGACCCGCGCCACAGGTCCACAGGCCTGAAAGGCCATCGAATATCTGGCGACCATCAGCACTGGTGAAATAGCACCCATCAGCGGCTGTAATCATTCGTGGGTCTCGTTTGAACTGCCGGTTACCGGTGTAGGGCATCCAGTGTGCATCGAGTTGTGTTTGGCTGAGCCCTGCAAGTTTGTCGTTCATTTTTATTTTCCGACAATTGGGACAGTTATCTTAGACAATCTTTAAATAGTTCGTTGTTACCACTTGAAGCCCTAAAGATACATTGTGAATTTATTCAAGGCCCTCTTAATTCTGGACCAACTTTTCTATTTAATAAATTGCCTAAAACTAACTTTAGTTGCATAAGTGGGGGCTTTTGAGAAAGGTTTGAAGTATGGGGCTTGATTGTAGCTTGTCGGTTCTAGCGTAGTTTTTAGACCGGAAGAGGTGGAGCGAGAGGAGTCGTAAGGGTACTGACAACTCAACGATAAAGAAGGGGAAGTGCCGGGGACTTGAGTCCCCGGTAACAAAGAAGATCAGACTGCGGTAGCAATCCGGTCAACGTAAGGGGCGAGTTCAGGCTTGTTCTCCAGGATTTCTTCCCGGGTGAGGCCGTCGATCTCATGAGGGAATACCAGCCACTCTTCAGTCTTGTGGATAAAGTAATCCGGCTCGCGCTTCGCTTTGTTGTTTTTCGGCTTGTAGTAAGGCGTTGCGATACGAATCTCTGGCGTGTTCTTTTTACAGGCTGCGCGCAGGTCTTCAATTGTTTGTTCAATACTCAGGCCGGAATCGTGCACATCGTCAACGATCAGCAGGGAGTCGTGGGACTCAAGGCGCTTAATCAGGTAGTTCAGACCATGCACTCGGACTTTCTTGTCGCGCTCGCCGATACCGAGGTAGGAGGAAGTTCGGATTGCGATATGGTCCGCATCCACACCCATCACATGAAGCAATTCTTGTACCGCGATACCTACCGGAGCGCCGCCACGCCATACACCAACGATGTAATTAGGGCGGAAGCCGCTCTGATAGATTTGTTCGGCAAGCGCGTAGGAATCAATCAGCAGTTGCTGTGCGCTGATAAAATGCTTTTTCATCTGTGTACCCCTCAGAAAAAGGCGAACTTGGCAATAAAGAGAGCCGCTAACACGTAGACACTGATGCTGACGTCTTTACTGCGCCCGCTCAGTGTTTTGATGACTGCGTAGGCAATAAAGCCCAGAGCAATACCGTGAGCGATAGAGAATGATAACGGCATCATTACTGCCGCAATCACCGCCGGAGCGGCTTCGGTGATGTCATCCCAGTCGATGGAAGACAGACCGGAGGTCATCAGGACGCCGACATACAGCAGAGCTCCGGCGGTCGCATAAGCGGGAATCATCCCGATCAGCGGGGAAAAGAAGGTTGCCAGCAAGAACAGACCAGCGCAGACCACTGCAGTCAGACCGGTGCGTCCGCCTGCGGTAATGCCCGCGGTGCTCTCAACGTAACAAGTAGTAGTGGACGAACCCAGAACAGAACCGACTACAGAAGCGGAGCTGTCTGCCATCAGGGCTTTGCCCATGCCCGGCAACTTACCGTTTTCATCGAGAAGCTTGGCGCGGTCGGAGACACTCAGCAGAGTGCCGGCAGTATCGAACAGGTCTACGAACAGGAAGGCGAAGATTACACTGATCATACCCACTTCAAATGCCCCGGCGATATCCAGTTCGAGGTAGGTGGGCGCCAGGCTCGGTGGTGCGGAGACCAGGCCGGTGAACTCTACTTTACCAATAGCCAGTGCAATAACGGTAACTGCGAGAATGCCAATCATTACCGAGCCGAGCATACGGCGGTAGGACAAAGCCACAATAATAAAGAAGCCCAGAGCAGCCAGCATAGCTTCAACAGACTTAAGGTCCCCCAGAGTCACCAGGGTGGCGGGGCTGGCAACCACGATCCCTGAGCTCTTCAGGGCGATAATCGCCAGGAACAGTCCAATACCGGCTGCCAGGGACTGCCTCAGGGAGGTGGGAATACTGTCGATTATCCATTCCCGCAACTTAAAGATACTAAGCAGTAGGAACACTACCCCTGATATAAACACTGCACCCAGGGCAACCTGCCAGCTATAGCCCATTTCGCCCACCACTACATAGGCGAAGAAGGCGTTGAGGCCCATTCCCGGCGCCAGTGCGATGGGGTAGTTGGCGTACAGCCCCATAATTAGACAGCCGATCGCAGCAGCAAGACAGGTTGCCATAAACACGGCGCCCTTATCCATACCAGCCGCCGCCAGGATGTTGGGGTTTACAAAAATGATGTAAGCCATGGTCAGGAAAGTGGTTACACCGGCAATCACTTCCCGGCGAACATTTGTCTGACGCTCAGACAGCTTGAACAGCTTTTCCAATAAAGAGGCGTCGCCGCCCGCCTGGGGAATACCAGACCCTGGGGTCGCTGATGTTTGGATATCAGAGGGTTTCATATCAGAAGTGGTACTTTACTAGCAGGTTAACATTGCGCTCGTTGGAGTCGGTATTAAAGGTTCCATCTTTGAACCCAAATTTGTCATTCCAATGCACGTATTCAATACCGGCATACAGGGCTTTCGGCTCACCCCAATTGGCGCCCACATCCCACTTGAGCTGGGAGGTAAAGTTCATACTTGGGTGTGTATTTTCTGCGGCGCTGGTCCAATCGATAAAACCGTCGTATACGAAGCTGGAGTCTCCCAGGGTAAATGGCATGGCCCAAACCAGGGTCAGCTGCTCGTTGCTGGCCTTGTCATCGTTATCGCGGCGGTAGGCGTTTACTTGGACAAAAGAAAAACCCGGAACTGCAAGGTCGAAACCGAGACCTGTCAGAACGTTGGTGAAATGCGGGCCTGTTGCTGTGAGGTGATCGGGGTCATCCATATTGCCCAGCTCTACAGTGGTTGCCACTAATACGTCGGTTACCGGCCCCCAAGCCAGTTCACGATCGCTGAGCTTCCCCAGGCTCAGACGAGGAGAAATTTCTGAATAGAGCTCCTTTGAACCATCTTCTGAATGCAGATAGTCGGCAAAGATAAACAGGTCTCCCCAGCTGTGGCCACTGGCGTGTTCAAAGGTCACTACAGAGCGCTCGGAATCATCGGTGGTCAGGCTGTAGTTCATTTCATAGTCGCGGCCATACAACAGGCTGAGGCTGTTATCGCTCCAAGTCATTTCTGCTTGGGCAGCTACAGACAACAGGCCGGAGGCCAGTAGTAGCAGGGGCTTGGTTGGTTTCATTGTATTACCTCTGTTACAGCGACAGGCGGAAACCGCACTGGCGGCCGACACTTGGGTCGGCAGTTGGTTAAAAAATAGTCGCGGAATATACCCGAGTTTACCGAGTGTTTTCCAGTATTTTTTTTCAGCAATAGCCTCTAGGTGAGTAGCCTTAAAGCAATGAAGTACTAATAAATTTTTAAAAATAAAAACTAAATACCTTTTAGCGGTTGGGTAAGCCTACAACCGGGAAAAAGGCCTATTGAAGGGCTGGCCTGATTTTTGGTTACCTTGAATCGGTACTTTAAATAAGGAAAGGTTGTGGACCAATACTTGCTGCCTGCAAATAGGGCGCCAGGTGGTACAGGGAGCACTAATAAGGTGCAAGAGTTTGTAAGGCAAAGCGTTGTGGAAAGACCTGAAGGGAACTGTATTAAGCGGAGCTGAGTACACCTTGTGCACGGGTCATCCTACTAGCATGCACCATTGAGGTGCATCGTGAAGATTCTATGTAAGGCTTTCTTTTAATAGTGGGCCCTGATGTAGGAGTGACTTACGAGTGACTTGTGAGTAACTTCGTTATTAATCAGAGTCAGTTCTTCCCAGCAACACATGTGTTAAAGTACTGCACTCAATTAGGAGGATATTTCAAGGCTTGCCGGTTAGTAGTGACCTGATTACGCCTTCTGTTGTTTTTTTGAGCACTTGGTGGGAGAGACTCACGAACCGCCCTATAAATAGGTGCAATATGTGTCTCTCGGGGCTCTGGCAGCTGCCTTGTTATCCGGATGTCATCTGGGAAGCCCTTGATCGGCCCTGGTGGCGTAAATAATAAATTGGGGTCGCTATACCCCGTATGTACCAATTGGTTGCTTGAGAAATCTATCCCCCAGGGTGTTGGCTTGTGATTTATGTCAATCAGCGGGATGAAGAAGAGCGGCCGGGAGTGGGAGGTTTTATGAAATCCAATTGCTTGCACCTTGCAATCCCCGCAGGGGACCTTGAGGTAGCCAAGAAATTTTACTGTGACGTTTTTGGCTGTAAAACTGGAAACAGCGAAGAAGGGCGTTGGGTAGATATCGATTTCTGGGGCAATGAACTTACTTTGCATCAGAGTGAAGAGAAGCTGCCGAACGTACGCCATAAGGTTGATATGGGAGCGGTAGCTGTTCCCCATTTCGGTATTCACCTGCCGGATGATGAATTCCAAGCCCTGAAAGCTCGTATCGAAGCTGCTGGCCTGGAGTACTTGGATAAGCCATATCGTCGCTTCGTTGGCAGTGAGTACGAACAGGAAACCTTCTTTATCGAAGATCCGAACGGTAATGTGCTGGAAATGAAAACTATGGTGAATCCAGAGCTGATGTTTAAATAGCGTTATGGATCACAGCTAGCACACATTGAGTTAGCCCGAGGTACCATACGTATGGTCTTTTGTATTGTATCTTGGGTTAATTTAAATTTTTTACCTCCTATTATTTTTTTCCTTTCTTTCCCTGCTTTTATTGTTTAGTTGTTTTTGAAAACCATCTCATAAGTGAAAGTACTGCCTGAAGCGTTGATGGTTGCGAGGTTATTTTATTTTAGCTTTTTGGCTGGAGCAGAAGAGAGGATTTTCTAATTGCAGCTTAAAGAATTTATGAAGCTATTGGCTTGAGCTTGGATATCTTTTTTTTCCTTCGTTGTCAATTTATCTAAGAGGCTGAGCATCATAGACATTCTTGGGTTTTTCTTAAAATAGTTGCGCTTTTCTAAGAGAAAATTCCAATAAAGACTATTGAAGGGACATGCATCTTCACCAACTCTCTTCTTTACATCGTATCGGCAGTTATCACAATAGTTGCTCATTTTATTGATATACGAGCCACTGCTTATATAAGGCTTTGTTGCGACCAGTCCGCCATCGGCATATTGACTCATACCGCGAGTGTTCGGTAACTCTACCCACTGAATAGCATCGATATATATCCCTAAATACCATGCATCTACTTGGTCTGGGTCGGTTTGTGTTAAAAGAGCAAAGTTACCAGTTATCATTAAACGCTGAATGTGGTGGGCATAGGCATGCTCAAGGCTGTTTTTGATAGCGCTTTTAAGGCAGTACATATCCGTTTGCGCTGTCCAATAGAAATTGGGCAGCGAATTATGATTTTGTAGTTTGTTGATCTTCGTATAGTTTGGCATCTCTTGCCAATAAATACCGCGCATATACTCCCGCCAGCCAAGAATTTGCCGGACAAACCCTTCTATTTGATTCATATGAATTTCCTTCTTGTTGGAATTCCAATGATCAATAGTGCGATTGATAACTTCACTGGGGGATAGTAATTTGCAGTTAAGAGAAAAACTCAGGCGGCTATGAAAAAGGTAGGCCTCGTTGGGGTCCATCGCATCCTGGTAATCGCCGAAGTGTGGTAAAAGATATTTACAAAAATGGTTAAGGACTTTGAGGCTATCTTCTCTACTTGTTGGCCAGGTAAAATGCTTGGCGTTAATAGAACCAATGGTTTTTATTTTTGCGGCTTGGATACGTTTAAGTGTTTTTTCCACATTCTTTCGAAATAGGTATTGTCGGGGAATTTGAGGGTCTTCACTCCATTTTTTTCGATTCCCTTTATCAAAATTCCACTGGTTTCCTTCAGGATCCCCCTTTTCATCGACAAGTATATTGTTTTCCCTGCGCATATGGCGATAGAAGCTTTCCATTAAGAGAGTTTTCTTTCCCTTAAAGAAATCCTTCAAGTAGTTTCTGGTGGTTAGAAAATGTTCTGTGTCATAGGCTTTATACTCTATCTGCAATTCTTGAACTATTGTATTTAGTTGCTCTTCAAGACGATACTCATCAGGTAGTTGATATTCAAATCTCTGAATATCTAGCTGAGCAACTATTTGTCGAATATTTTCTTTAAGATTTTGTCGATTTTCTTTGCAGTCAATCTGATAGTAAATGACTTGATGACCATGTGATTTCAGCCACTCGGCAAACGTTTGCATGGATTCAAAAAAGGCAACCACTTTTTGAATATGATGAATGGCGTAATCTGTCTCCTGTCGTATCTCGGCAATATGGTAGAAAATATCTGGACTGCTTGATTTATACCAAGAGTGCTTATGGTTGAGCTGGTCGCCGAGTATTAATCGTAGCGTTTTCAAAAGGAAAGCCTTTTTGGAATACAGTTTTTGTCAAAAGGTTATATTTGGTTAAGAGTAAAGCTACTTGTATGCTTTTCAGGTCTCATAACTTCTAAAGTTTAGTAGTTCATCGCAGATTGAAGTTACGCTTTTACGCCAAAGTCATTGATTTTATGATTATAGTGTACAGTGTGTGTTCACTGTTTAGGGTTGTTATAGTTGCTTTATTTTGCCTATTGATTGACGCTATTTAAGTGAGAAGTAGCATGGGGGGCATAAACCCTAAGAGTCCTTAAAATTGACTGCTACCATTTACAGTTGATCAAAACCTCAAGATCTCCGAAGGATGTAAATACGACTTGAATTGTAGGCTTAGCGGTTCTTCAGCGAATACCTTTCACTGCTTTACTTCAAATATTTCTTATGCATCTGAATGTTTGGGCGATTCTGGATCATGTTATTCCTCTGGCAGTTTTTTGAGTTGGTCTAAACGATAACTTTTTGAGCAATTAGTCGGTCAATGTCCTTAGTGTTAAACCCTAGTGAGCTCAGTAGGGATCGGCTATCGGCACCCAGTTTGGAGCCTGCTTGGTGTTGTATATTTTTCTTTCCATTAAACTTGAAGGGCGTGTTGATCTGTAGGAGAGGGCTGTCACTTTTGGTCTTTGCGTTTACAACCATTTGCCGCTCTTTGAATAATTTACTTTCTGTTGCTTCACTAAAGTTGAGAACAGGCTCAACGCAGGCGTCGAGATCAGAGAAAATATTAATCCATTCACTCAGCTTACGTTGTTGTATAACCTCGGAGATATCTTGTTTCAAGCTCTCTTGCTGATCGCTCTCTAGTACCCGAACCATCCAATCCGGATGCCCAATTCCTTGAAAGAAAGCTTCGGCAAACTGAGGTTCAAGGCTACCAACGGATAGATAGCGGTCATCGGCTGTACGGTAATAATCATAGTAACTTCCACCGTTAAGCAGTTCCATTTCCACCTTAGGATCTCCACCATTTGCGAGAGCACTGGCTCCGCTTATGGCGTTCAAAGCATAGGCACAGTCGGTCATACTGATATCGATATAGCCGCCGCTGCCTGTTTGTTGACGGTGATACACGGCGGCAAGAATTGCCATGGCTGCATGGTGGGATCCACCAGCAATATCGGCAACTTGCATACCACTCAGACTGGGTCCGCTGCTCTGCCGACCGGAATAGCTGGCGAGCCCTGAGAGTGCAAGATAATTGATATCATGCCCAGCACGCATTTTAAGAGGGCCATCTTGTCCGTATCCGGTAATTGAACAATAGATAATATCTGTGCGTATATCACTGAGGTCTTCATAGCCAAAACCAAGCTTATCCATGACTCCTGGGCGGAATTGTTCAATGACAATGTCGTATTCAGAAAGTAGTTTTTCAATAATTTTTTTTGCTTCATGGCTTTTTAAATCTAAAGCCAAAGATTTTTTGTTGCGATTAATTGTTGCATGAGCTGCGGAAACGGGATCCTCACTGTCGATCATAGGAGGAAGCCCCCTAAGCATATCCGGACGATTCGGCGACTCTATACGTAGAACCTCCGCACCCATGTCCGCTAATAACATAGTGGCATATGGACCTGGAAGCAGGGTGGTGAAATCGAGTATACGTAGGCCTTGCAGGGGGGTGATAGATTTATTCATTGCTTATTTTATATATTATTATTTGGAGGTTTACGTAAAGGAATTTTCAGAAGTTAAACATGTAATTAATCTTTTGTATGACAAGTATGAACGAATTGTGTGGAAAAGTTATATTTATTAGTTGATGGCAAATAGAGATTGGTGTAGTTGAAATCGTAAATTGGACCGGCGATTAATTGTTCTCTTATTAATACAGTGGCAGGATGAACCCGGCGATAGTGTAGACCGCCGGGTTATTGCATTTAGTTATCACGGAGAATTTCACGGGAAATAATGAGTTTCATGATTTCATTCGTTCCTGCATAAATACGTTGTACCCTGGCGTCAGCCCAGGATCGGGCAATAGGATACTCCCACATATAGCCGAATCCACCATGGAGCTGAACACACTCATCCAGCATCTTACATTGGAAGTCGGTAGCGAGTAATTTGGCTTTTGCTGCAGTGGCTACATCAAGCTTTTTCTCGTAATGGAGTTCCAGGCAACGATCCACAAAGACTCTGAGGGCAGAGAGTTCACTGTCCAGTTCCGCCAGCTTGAACTGTGTATTTTGAAACGCGGCTATCGGTTTTCCAAAGGCTTTGCGGTCTCGTACATAGTCAATAGTCCACCCTAATGCTGCTTCCGCATTGGCAATGGCAAAAATAGCTACACTGAGTCTTTCTTGTGGTAATTCCTGCATTAGGTAGACAAAACCTTGGCCTTCAGCTCCCAGTAAATTCTCCTGGGGTACTCTGACATCATCAAAGAAAAGCTCGGAGGTATCCTGAGCTTTCATGCCAATTTTTTCCAGATTATTGCCTCTTTTGAATCCTTCCGATTTGGCATCAACCAATAATAGGCTTACTCCGGAAGCCCCTTCACTGGGGTCTGTTTTTGCAACAACGATAACTAGATCGGCGTGCTGGCCATTGGTTATAAATGTCTTTGAACCATTGAGTAGATAGTGATCGCCACGCTTGATTGCGGTTGTTTTTACTCCTTGCAGATCGGAACCCGCGCCGGGCTCTGTCATGGCGATGGCCGTTACAATTTCACCGCTGATACATTTAGGTAAGTACTCCTTTTTTTGCTCTTCACTGCCGTAATTAATAATGTAGGGTACGGCAATATTGGAGTGCAGCCCCCAGCCGATGCCAGAAAGACCTGCACGGGCGATTTCCTCATCGATAATAGAGTTATAGCCGTAGTCCAGCCCAAGGCCGCCGTAGGATTCGGAGATTTGAGGGCAGAGAAAGCCCATTTCACCGGCCTTATTCCAAAGAGCACGATCGACCTGCCCATCTTTCTCCCACTGACTGTGAAAGGGGATGGCCTCGTTTTCGAGGAACTTTCGCACGGTATCGCGAAAATGCTCGTGGTCTTCGTTGTAAACGGTTCTCGGTATCATTCTGAACTCCAACATTCGTTTTTATTATCTGGAATTGTAGACTCTTCGCATTTGTGCAATTGCGGGACTGCCCGGCCGTTGCAGCCCCGTTAATTCTGCTGAGTCTTCTCGCTCATCAGCGACTTGGTAGTCTTTATGTGACTAATGGGTATCCTTCAACTCCTCTCTGGACTCGGCGAGTGCAATTAATGTTTCCGGGGGAGAAAATCTGTCCCCGTAGATTTCGGCAAGTTTTTGGGCGCGCTGTACAAAAGCTTCAACGCCATATTGGTTAATATATTGCAGGGCTCCGCCGGTCCAGGGAGGAAAACCAATACCAAAAATTGAGCCGATATTGGCCTCTCGCACGCTGCGTAGCACTTTTTCTTCGTAGCAGCGCAGTGTCTCTATGGCCATGATAAATAACAGGCGCTCCTTGATATCCTCAACAGGGGGTTGTTTGGCCGCTGGAAACTCCTGCTGTAGGCCTTGCCAAAGGTGTTTCTTACCCCCTTCTGGATAGCTGTAAAAACCGCCACCCGCCAACTTGCCGGCGCGGCCAAGTTCCAGCATATGATCAATTACAGATTCTGCAGGATGTGTGGGGACACTTTTACCCTCCTTCTGCAGGTCGTTAATCGTCTGTTGGCGAATTTTTCCCATCAAGGTGAGAGAGACCTCATCACTCACAGCTAGAGGCCCTACTGGGAATCCGGCCAGGGATGCGGCATTTTCAATCGTGGCGGGATTTATCCCTTCGCCAAGCATGCCAATTCCCTCATTGGTAAAGCAGCCAAAGACCCGAGAGGTGAAGAAGCCTCGGCTATCGTTAACAACAATCGGCGTCTTGCCGATTTGTAAAACGAAGGCGAAAGCCTGGGCCAAAGTCTCTTCACTGGTTTGCTTACCACAGATGATTTCCACCAGCGGCATTTTGTCTGCCGGGGAGAAAAAATGCAGGCCGATAAAGTTATCTGGCCGAGCAGAGGCCTGAGCCAGGCCGGTAATTGGTAGTGTGGAGGTGTTGGAGGCGAAGACAGCACTGCTATCCAGTTGGGCTTCTGCCTCGCGGGTAACTTCGGCTTTTAACTCTCGGTCCTCGAACACTGCTTCAATGATCAGCTCACAACCGCTCAAGTCGGCGGCATTATCTGTTGGGTGAATATGAGACAGGATAGTCTGTACGTGTGCCTCGTCTGTTCGGCCGCGCTCCAGACGTTTTTGCAGTGCCTTTTCTGCATAGTTTTTACCTTTTAAGGCTGCCTCGGTGGAAATGTCTTTCAGCACAACCTCAATGCCCTTGTTGGCACAGGCATAGGCAATGCCGGCACCCATCATTCCAGCCCCGAGTATGCCGATCTTTTTAACCGGAGTGGTTTTGGATTCGCGTGCGGCTGGTGGGAGAGAGGTGCCGGCCTTCAGGGCATTAAGAGCAAACCAGAAGGTGCCGATCATATTTTTTGCTACTTGACCGCAAGTGAGGTCGACAAAGTAACGCGATTCGATACGCGTCGCGGTGTCGAAATCCACTTGGGCGCCCTCGATAACCGTCGCCAGTATCGCTTCAGGAGCGGGCATACAGCCGTGGGTTTTCTTTTCCAGCATGGCGGGGGCAATCATCAGCAGCTGGGCATTTTTAGGATTTTTGGCGTCACCGCCGGGCATACGGTAACCGGGTTGATCCCAGGGCTGTAGGCTCGGTTGTTCACTGTTGCTGAGGATATGGTCCCGAGCCTTATTGAGCAGCTCTCCGGCATTTTGGGCTGTCTCATGGATTAAACCACTTGCCAATGCTTGCTTGGCTTTTATCTGCTTACCTTCCAGCAGGAAGGGCAGTGCATTTTGAATACCTAGCAAGCGGGGCATACGTACACAGCCTCCACCACCAGGCAGCAGCCCAAGGGTGACTTCCGGTAGCCCTATTTTTACTGAGTTCTCTTCTAAGGCGATCCTATGATGGCAGCTGAGGGCAATTTCCCAGCCGCCGCCGAGAGCGGCACCATTAATTGCCGCTACAACAGGTTTGCCCTGAGTTTCTAGCCAGCGCAAGTTTGCCTTAAGGGCCTCACAAGAGTTAAAAAACTCCTGAGCCTCACTTTTCTTTGCGGCATAGAGGGACTTGAGATCGCCACCGGCGAAAAATGTTTTTTTAGTGGAGCGAACAATAATCCCCGCATAGTCCCACTGTTTTATCTCCTCCACCGCGGCCTGTAGTGAGTCTGTAAAATCCCGATCCATTACATTGGCGGAGGCATTGGGGTTGTCCATAATCAGGTGGACAATGTTATCGCTGTCTCTTTCCAAGCGTATAGATTTCATATTTTCCCCCTAGACTCTTTCGATAATAGTTGCCACGCCCATACCGCCACCTACACATAGGGTGATCAAGCCATAGCGCAACTGACGTTGCTCTAATTCATCAAGCACGGTGCCAATTAACATGGCACCAGTGGCGCCGAGAGGATGACCCATAGCGATAGCGCCACCGTTTACATTGATCTTCTGCGGGTCGATATCCAATTCATGTTGGAAGCGCAGTACTACTGCAGCGAAGGCTTCGTTGACTTCGTACAGGTCTATGTCATGGGCGCTTAGGCCCGCAGCCCTGAGGGCTTTGCGAGCGGAGGGAGCGGGTCCAGTCAGCATGATGGTGGGCTCGGTGCCGACGACTGCGGCGGAGACGATACGTGCCCGGGGTGTCAGGCCCAGGTCTTTTCCGGCCTGCTCACTGCCGATAAGAATGGCGGCGGCGCCGTCCACAATGCCTGAGGAGTTTCCTGCGGTATGTACGTGTTCGATAGCTTCCACCTGGGGGTAGCGGGAAATCGCTACGCTATCGAAGCAGAGGTCGCCCATGGCAGTAAAAGATGGGGAGAGATTGGCAAGCCCCTCCATGGAGGTTTCTGGGCGCACCAACTGATCGCGATCGAGAAGTAACAGGCCGTTCTGGTCCCGCACGGGGATTACGGATTTGTTGAAGGCACCACGTTGCCAGGCACTTGCAGCTTTGCGCTGGGAGTGCAGAGCAAAGTTATCCACATCTTCCCTGGAAAAGCCCCCCAGCGTGGCAATTAGGTCGGCTCCGATGCCCTGGGGTGCGAAGCCTGTTTCTATGGCGGTTTGTGGGTCCATAGCCCAGGCACCGCCATCACTGCCCATGGGCACCCGCGACATAGACTCAACGCCACCGGCCACTACAAGCTGTTCCCAGCCAGAGCGGACCTTGGCGGCGGCTAAATTAACAGCTTCGGCACCGGAGGCACAAAAACGGTTTAAGGTGACGCCGCCAATATCCCAGTCCCAACCGGCACTGAGTGTGGCGACCTTGGCGATGTCAGCGCCCTGCTCACCGACAGGTGTCACGCACCCCATTACCACATCATCGACCCTGGCCGTATCCAGTTGGCTGCGCTGTTGCAATTCGCGCAGCAGGTTGGAGAGCAGGGTGATGGGTTTGACTTCGTGCAGCGCGCCGCTGGGTTTTCCTTTGCCACGCGGGGTGCGGATTGCATCGTAGATATAGGCTTCACTGGGCACGGTTATGGCCTCTTTATTTTTGATTGTGGGTACAACCATAGTTGTGTGGGGTTTCGGCGCAATGATGAAAGACGCCAGGGGGGGTGACGTGGTTGTCAGCTCAGATAATTAATGCAGCGAATCTTTTTACTTTACTTATTCCAAATCAAACTAACTCGATGAGTGGTGTGCCGTACACTCAAATAAGGCGCTTTATTTTTTATTTTCGGCCAGCGAATAGCAGCCGATTAGATTGTATTTAAGCCGCAATAGCCCCACCGAAAAATTTAGTTGTGGGTTTTGGCTCACAGGAAAAAGTCTTTATCTGGGTTGATTCATCACCAACACCATTTAAAGAGTGGCTTTAGCTTGCGGTTGTCTGGCAGTGAGGATCGACTATGGCAGAGAATCTACTGGAACTGGCGGCGAGCCAACTGGGCACCTCGGGTATCGGTACCCTGGCATCTGCACTCAACCTTCCGGCAGAGAAAGGTCAGTCAGCACTGGATACTGGAATTGCATTTGTTCTTGCAGGCATGCTGAATAAAGCCAGTAGTAAAACTGGTATGGCTTACTTGTTCAATATGGTTACGGACACTGAAGTTGCGGATCTCCCCAGTGTTTTGCAGCAGTTTGCAGATAAGGCAAAGTTGGAAGCCTCACTGCCAGCCGGTGATGCCTTGCTGCAAAAAGTATTTGGTACCCGGGTCGAAGAAGTGACCAAAGTAGCCACTACAGAACTGCCGGGTAATGAAGGTGGCCACCTATTAAAGTTGGTGTTGCCACTGGTGATGGCCCTGCTAGGCGCTCAGGTAAAAGCCAACAAAATGGACGTCTCTGACTTGGCTTCATTTTTAATTGGTCAGAGAGAGTTTTTACGTAACAAGGTCCCTGATGCACTCCTGGATGCTCTTGATGTAAAAGGGTTTGATAATCTGGGGGCCGCCCTGGTTACCCATGGCCATGCCAAGCCTCAGGAACCTCGGGAACAAGCCCTGCATGGCCATGTGGAAAAGAAAAAGCCCGTAAGTTTTAGCAGCTGGTTTTTTCCATTATTAGTGGTACTAATTGCCCTCTATGCCTTAAATATGTGCATGGACAAGGGTAGGCAGGAGGAAGCGGCAGGCCAACCTTTTGAGACTCCACAGGAGCAAGCCTTTATGGAGGCGCCTTCACAGCCTGCTGGCGATACTCCTCCCAATGAAAATAGCGCCCAGGCTCAGTTGGGTCCGGATAAATTCTCTAGTAACTTGCGGGATTACTTGAAGAGCTTTGATCGGGACCCGAACCAGGAATTTATTCTGCGAGTGAAGTTTGAAAAAGGCACGGCAAAAATTCTTGATCCCCAGTCTGCAGATATTGATGCACTTGCACAAATTATGCAGGAAAACCCACAGCTTACGGTTGCTATTGAAGGGCATGTACAAGGGGAGGGCAATGAAATTAAAGAGCAGGAAATTTCGCAAGAGAGAGCGGATGTTGTGCGGGAGCTGTTGCTGCAAAAGGGGATTGCGGCTAATCGTATGACGGCCACCGGTATGGGATCCGCTAAACCTGTGCAGGAAAGTGAGACAGGGCAAACAACACCGCAGCCGATGAACAATGAGCGTATTAGTGTACGAGTGGTTAATACCGAATAGATATTTTCACAATCTTGGCAAGCAAATAGCCCTACATTTCTGTGGGGCTATTTATTTTATGAAGCGATAAAAAACGCCCATTAATGTTGGAAATTTAATACTGGCAATCAGCTGCGAAATTTCTCGCGGTAGGCGCCGGGGGCGAGGCCAGTCCATTTTTTAAATGCGCGATTGAAAGCACTGGGTTCAGAAAAACCGAGTCGTTCGGCGATTTCTGCCACTGCGGTTTCCTGCTGTTTTAGCTGGTACACGGCCATATCGCGGCGTACAGAGTCTTTGATGTCCTGCCAGCTGTTGCCCTCGTCTTTTAGGCGCCGGCGCAGCGTTTGCGGGGAAGTGAACAGGCGTGCAGCCACATCGTCGAGGGAGAGATTTTCAATACTGTTCTGTTGTTGCAGCATACGGCGTATACGACCGGTAAAGCTGTGGTCAGATTTATATTGGGTGAGCAGGCACTCCGGTGCTCTGGATAAAAAGTCTGCCAGTTGCTGCTCATCCCGCACCAGCGGCATTTGTAAATAGCGGGTATTAAAAACCAGGCAGGTTTCAGCCTGGTTGAAGTAATGCCGGCACGGGAACATATCGCAGTAGTCCTCATTGTAATCCGGTGGCGGGAAGGCCAATAACACCCGTTCGAGCAAAATGGTGCGATCGATCAGCCAACTGAAAAAGCGCAGCCAGATAACGGCAATGGACTCTACGAAAATCTGATTAGGCAACTGTTTTTCGTTGCTGTGATGAATAATCAGCCTGGCCTCTTCGCCATCCTCTACCAGCTTGATATGCAGGTCGTCGCTGACCATGCTGATAAAGCGTGCTGAGCGCAATAGAGCACGCCGCAGGTTGGGGCAGCTGATGCAGGCGTGGCCCATCATGGCAAAAGTACCCGGTAGCCAGGGGCGGGCTAAAAACCCGCCTGACTCATCATTCAATAAATCCCACTCAAGGCGCAGTAGACTGGCCATCTGCTCACGGCCGATGCGGCTGTCGGAATCTTCAAGATGGGCGGGATCTATCCCGCTGTCCCGCAGCAACTGTTGGCAATCCAGCCCCGCTGCCTGGGCGCCCACCAGCTGGGCGCGAACTACTGCGGCGAGGATACCTGGGTCCGCATCGCGGAGTTTGGGAGTCTCGCTTTCCACTGTCTCAGCCCTCAACGTGATCTTGTTTGCTGGGTGTAATTTTTACGTGCAAGCAGAGATTATGCGCAAAGCGAGCGTGAAAGTCAGGTTTATCCCCAGCGGGTGTAAGAAAAGGGCAACTCAGGCGAGCTGCACGGTAAAGGAGCGCTAATGAAAACTGTAGCTATTGCAGCTTTTTCCACGAAGTTAGGCGTATGTTCATTGATTTATCGCCACCACTTATCAGATAGAGTGTAAGTGGTCGTAGCAATATCACTTTTCTTCGCTCTTTGCGTGAGGAGCAAGTCCTCCATCATTTGACTATGTTTTTCTCCAGGCGTAGGGAGTATAAATGGTCCAATAAACCCAATGATCAGCTTTTGGATAAAGCGTCTCGTAGGGTAGCTATAAATTAGACTAAAAAGTCAGATAAGATAAGAATAACCTAAACATGCCAATGAGGGAGTGGCCCGATGCCGTCAGCATCCGTCGAAAGCCAGCTGAATCCGACAATTTGTCGGCGTATGTTGATCGCCTATCTGATTGAACAGATTCCCCGCCCCAACAATCCAGCCCTGGAAGAGGCAACCGGGTGGCCGCGACGCACGGTTCAGGACATTATTGCCAAGGGATTACCAGGCCACGGCACACAGGTGGAGTTTATTCAGGAGGGGGTACGCCATAATGATGGCTATTACCGGCTTCACGACTGGGGCTCATTCGACCGCAATTGGGTAACAAGCAACTTATCGGTGATCTGTCGGGTGCTGGGAGTCAGCATCGAATAGCCTTTTCTTCGCGGATACTCACCAATAAAGCATCTTATTTATTCTGAAAACCAGCTGACCGGAATTAGCACAAACACGTAGGCACAATTGAAAAGTTGCGCCGACCAGTGGCCGGCGACGAAATCCAATTATTTGTTAATTGAGCAGATTGGCGGTGCAGTGAGATATTGTGTTGGAATTACTGCGGTTTTTGGTTATGTCCCTGTTGCAGTATTTTATTGACCTTTTCCAGTAGGGCAGGATTAGATTTAATACTGCTGGCAATTTCCTGATATTTACTCTTTGATAACCCTGCCTTTTCTATAGCTGCGACCATCTTGCCCTGCGCCTCCTTGTTGAGGGCTTCAGCCTCTTTGATATCTGCAGCGGCCTTGAGCTTGGGGGCATACTCCCGGCTCAACATCACGATTGAGCGATAGGCATCGGCAAATTGCTTGAGCTGAGGTTCACTGAAAGAGACTTTTGGGGCCTCGGCCTGTGAAGTTGCTGTCTGGGCGGTCGCAAAGGGCACTGTGAGCAACAAGGCGAAAAGAGCGAGATATTTAAAAGGGAATTTCATTGGGCACTCCTGAAAGTTGGGGGGCGCTTTTGCTTCTACAGAGCAATACCCAGTCACACTGCTCAAATGCCTGGGTGTTGCTGCGGAATCCATCGGTAATTGAAAGCGTTGGCAATCAACTCTGAGACATTAGTTTCAGGGTAGTCAGTTTCAGAGCGGCTGTGGCGCCATTCCCCGCCACCGCAGCAATTTTTATCGGCAGTGGCTCAGGGCTAAAACAGGCCGAGGAACTTCCTGCGTTTTGGCAGAGACTGCTCACAGCTGTTGAGTTGTTGCTGGTAGCGCTGCGCTTTTGCCGAAACCTTGTGGGAAACCTTCTTGAGCCAGGCTTTATTTTTAAAACTACGCCGATTAAAGCCGCCGTGCCCCTCGTGGTAAGCCAGGTAGAGGTGGTAAGCGTCGCGAGTGCGGATTTGGCAGCGGCGCGCACTGGTATTGTTATACCAGCCAACAAAATCGATGGCGTCGCCAAAATCATCTCGATCGGCGCCATAGTTAAAGCTGGAACGTTGATATCCGCGCCAGGTGTTGCCGAGTGCCTGGGCGTAGCCATAGGCATCTGAGGGCCGAGGACCGGGAATAAAGCCGAGGATCTTGGTGCGGGGGGGGCGTGCATCATGCACAAAGCGCGACTCTTGGTGCAGAATAGCCATCATAACGGCCACAGGTGATCCCCATTTCTCCTCGGCAGCCTTGGCTTCCCGGTACCAGCTCTTCTTCTCACGAAAAATAGAGCAGATATTATCGAGGTTGCTCGGCGGGCTTGTGGCACAGCCCGCGCTCAGTGTCACGGCACACAACAGTGCCGCCAGCAGTTTCTTATTCTTGTTTTCCATAATGTCTCTAGATTATCCAGCGGTGATGGTTTTCACTCCAGAGCTGGTGCCGAGCAGCAGTACATCCGCTGGGCGCTTGGCAAAGATTCCGTTAGTGACAACGCCGGTGATATTGTTGATTGCGTCTTCCAGGTCCTTGGGTTGCTCGATCTTCAAGTTATACACATCCAAGATGGCATTGCCATTATCGGTAATTACACCCTGGCGATAGACAGGGTCTCCTCCCAGCTTTACCAGCTCGCGGGCTACCAGCGAACGGGCCATGGGAATGACTTCCACCGGCAGGGGAAAATCGCCCAAAGTCTCTACCCACTTACTGTCATCGGCAATACAAACAAATTCCTCAGCACAGGCGGCGACAATTTTCTCGCGGGTCAGGGCCGCACCACCGCCTTTGATCAGCTCCAGGGCGGGGTTAGTCTCATCGGCACCATCCACATAAAACTGCATGCCATCCACGCTATTCAGTTCATAGACCGGGATACCGTGGGCCTTGAGTCTCTGTGCGGAGGCTTCAGAGCTGGCGACGGTGCCGTCAAATTGGCCTTTGATCTCTGCCAGGTAGTCGATAAAGAAATTGGCTGTGGAGCCGGTGCCGACGCCGACGATGGAATCGGCCTCCAGGCGCGGGGAGATATAGTCGATGGCGGCGCGAGCAGTAGCCTGCTTCAGTTCATCCTGGGTCATACGCTGGATAGTTTCCTGTGCAATTATTTCTGCTTTATCTATTTCTTTCGATAAAAAAAAGCGCAATAAATCTAAAAAAATGGTAATTATGCTGATCAAGGCTTAGACTGGCCTGCCGGTGTTGCGCTTGCGGCGGCTCCATGACCGCCCACTCCTGCTACTACGCTTGCCTGAGTCGCGCACAGAAATTAACCGCAACGGCAGTTGATACACGCCATGCCCAAGTCCTATATCAAGCGCATTTTAGACGCGCGCATTTACGATGTCGCCATTGAGACGCCTTTGGAGCCAATGCGCCAGTTGTCCCACCGTCTGGGCAACCGAATTTTGCTCAAGCGGGAAGACCTACAGCCGGTTTTTTCCTTCAAGATTCGCGGCGCCTATAACAAGTTACTGCAACTGCCCCCGGAGCAACGAGCGCGCGGAGTAATTGCCGCCTCTGCGGGTAATCATGCCCAGGGGTTGGCAATGGGTGCCGCACAATTGGGGGTGCGCGCGACTATTGTGATGCCAAAGACCACCCCGCAAATTAAGGTCAGTGCCGTTCGTATGCGCGGTGCTGAGGTGGTGCTGTACGGGGATACTTTTGATGAGGCGGCCAGCCGTGCCCGCCAGCTGGTGAATGAACGCGACTTGGTATTTGTACATCCTTATGACGATCCGGATGTGATCGCCGGACAGGGCACCGTAGCCATGGAGTTATTGCGCCAGCATTCGGGTAATCTCGAGGCGGTTTTTATCCCCGTAGGCGGGGGTGGGCTTGCTGCGGGCATGGCGGCTTACATTAAATATGTGAGGCCGGAGACCCGTGTCTATGCGGTGGAGCCAGAGGAGGCGGCTTGTCTTAAAGCGGCCCTGAAGAGTGGTGAGCGTGTCCGCTTGCCGCAGGTAGGGTTGTTTGCCGATGGCGTTGCGGTGGCGCAAATTGGCGAGGAGACCTTCCGTGTGTTACGCGAAACAGTGGATGACGTGATCACGGTTAGTACCGATGAAATTTGCGCGGCGATCAAGGATATTTTTGAAGACACTCGCTCAATTGCCGAACCGGCCGGGGCAGTAGGCTTGGCCGGCTTAAAAAAATATGCAGAGCAGAGTGGTGGCCGCAATGTGGCTCTGGCGACGGTGTGTAGTGGCGCCAATATTAATTTTGACCGGCTGCGTTATATCAGTGAGCGCACAGAAATTGGTGAGAAACGCGAAGCGGTGCTGGCCGTGCGTATTGAAGAGCGACCGGGCAGCTACCTGCGCTTTTGTCGCGATCTTGGGGACCGTGCTATCACCGAATTTAATTACCGTTATGCAGGCGATGGTGAGGCGCATATTTTTGTCGGCTTGCAGGTTTCTGCCGGCAGCGACCGCAGCCAGTTGGTAGAAGAGTTGGAGCGCAAAGGTTATAGCGTGACAGATCTTACCGATAATGAAATGGCCAAATTACATATCCGCCATTTAGTCGGTGGGAGAGTTCCGGGCTTGTGCCACGAGGTGGTCTACCGCTTTGAGTTTCCGGAGCGCCCCGGAGCCCTGCGGAAATTTCTCGAGCAATTAGCAGGCCGCTGGAATATCACCCTGTTTCACTACCGCAATCACGGTGCCGCTTACGGCCGGGTCCTAGCGGGTATGCAGGTTGAGCCCTCTGAGCGCGAGGAGTTATTGGATCTGTTGGAGCAACTGCAGTTTCCATTTTGGGATGAAACTGAAAATCCCGCTTACAGCTTCTTTCTGGGTAGTTGATCCCAATTTGGAGGCACGGCGAGAAAGGTATCTCTTCACTTTCTTTTCGAGTAGACCAGGGTTTAAGTTTTGTCGAACCCCCTTGAGCAAAAATGCGACAAAAAACGCAGAAATTATTCAATAAACGGTTACTATTCCGACGATTGTTCAGTATCTTCTTTTGTCGTGGAACTTTTGCTATGGCTTAGGTCATAAGCGGGGTGAAACGCATATAACAAAAAAATTGATCGTACAGGATGGTCCCAATGAAAGCCGATGCGCTGACAATCGCCGTGGTTGTCTTTGTCGCGGGCGTTCTGCTGAGTACTAGTGGTTTGACCGAGGTATTTGCCTCGGAAAAAGAGCCGCCTGCTGCTCTGCAAGAGGGAGTGGTTACCCGTTAGGCTGATGCCGGGGGGCGCTCTGCCCAAGCACAACAAAAAAGGCCGGATACCTATGGTGTCCGGCCTTTTTTGTTGTGCTTTTGCGCCTAGCTAGTTTTTTATAGGCCGGTGAGTGCTCAAAAACTTTGGCATTATGTGATGTTTGTCAGAGAGTTGCTGCTCACGAATTACCGGCAACGATAGATACGCTTCTCTGTCACCACCATATCGAGAGGAATATCCCAGTTATCCGTTGGCAGCTGATCCACACATTGCAATTGGTGGGCGGCGCCAATTAGCAGTGGTCCACTACCGGGCAGCAACTGTTTGTGTTCAAAGGTACGATCATAAAAACCCGCGCCCATCCCCAGACGGGCGCCATTGGGATCGAAAGCCACCAGTGGTACCAGCACTAGGTCTAATATGCCTGCGGCCCGGCTGGGGCTTCGCACTGGCTCAGGAATATCGAAACGGTTTCGAAAAGGTAGCGGGCTGCCATTCCACTGCTTGAAGCCCAGGTGTGGGTGTGGTTCCACCGGTAGTATTGGCAGGTAGAAGCGCTTCTTCGGAAAGCGTTGTAATAGAGGGCGAACATCTAACTCACCATCCATTGGCCAGTAAATACCAATATGGAGGGCGCGCTTCATCTGCGGAATTCGGTTCAGCAAAGTGATGGCAGAGCGGCCATGCAGACGCTGTTGGTAGGCACTAAGCTGCCTCCGCCCCGCGCGCATACGCCGTCGCAGCTGCGTTTTATTTTCGCTCATGAATTGGGGGAGTAATAGAAAAAGAAATGGAAACCCCGAGTGTGCGGCTGTAGACGGAGCCTTGAACCGTAAGGTTCAAGGTGGCAGTCTCCGGGGTACATAAGGCTTTCCGCTACATGGCGGACCTGCACACCAGCACCCGCTGGAAACCACCAGGGTAAGATTATCGGCTCAAGGACATAGTCTGCTGGCCAACACCCCAGGGTATGTACTAATTATAACTTGTTGAAAGGGGGGCTGTTAACCGCAAATTGGGATGTTTTGCGGCACTGCTGGCAAAGTTATGACTGGGCCTCGCTTTCTGGGTCGGTATCCCCCAGGGCGTTTTGCATCTTATTTTGAAGCCGTTCCAGGATTTCTTTCTGCAGGGGAATACTGCTTAATTCCGCTTTCGCTTGGATAAGTTCGTGGGCAATATTGAGCGCGGCCATCACGGCAATACGCTCTACGCCAATAACGGTGCCGGTGGTTCGGATTCGAGACATGCGCTCATTAAGTAATTGAGCGGAAGCCTGTAGTCCCGCACGCTCGCCGTCGGCACAGGCAACGCGGTACTCTTTGCCGAGAATGGAAACGGTGACGGTTTCAGAAGTTAATGCAGAGTCTGCCATCAGGATTCTTGCGTAAGCCCTTTGAGACGATTAATCATGGCTTCAACCCGCGAACGGGCGGCCTCATTATTTTTAATTAAGCGCTGGCGTTCGCGCAGCCAGTCGGCTTCCTGCCGGCGCAGTTCACGATTGTCATTAGCCAGCTGTTGGCAGCGGGCGATCAGTGAATCCACGGTGCTTTCTAACGCTTGCAGCTTATCCATATTTCCTGCGTTTGAGGTCTACGTCTGAGTTCGCAACACGACAGACTGCGAGGGATTCCGCTACTATATTGCCGGCGAAATGGTGGGTCAATCGCTCCACCTGCGTGGACAATCACAAAATTGTCCTTAGAACCCCGATTCTCATGCCTGCTGCTGCCACCGCAGCGCATCGAATCCATCCCGATTAAGAAAAACTGTGCGGTAATCATGACTTCAGAAAACAACCGATTTGAGCAGCTCGCCAATGCCATTCTCTCCGCGGGTGGTCAGGTGGACCCGAGTGAGTTACACGGCTTTACCTGTGGCGTGTTGGCTGCTGGCGCCGAACCGGATAAAAAACGCTGGCAAAAAGAACTGGCGGAGTTACTCGACCTTGAGGCGGTACCCGCAGATCTGGATCGGGACTTATTGCAATTGGCGGAGGAAAGCCGCAAGCAGCTGGGTGGATCGGATTTCTCTTTTCAGCTGCTCCTCTGCGACGATGAAGATATTGTCAGCCGCACTCTGGCCCTGGGGCACTGGTGTGAGGGTTTTTTACACGGGTTTGGCATCGGTGGAGCAGAAGTAAAGATGCAGCCCACCAGTGAAGAGGCGCTCAAAGATATTGGAGCTATCTCCCAAGTGGATGCCGATCACGTTGAAGAGAGTGAAGAAGCTGAACAGCAATTAATTGAGTTGCAGGAGTATGTGCGGGTTGCGGTGCTCAACATATTTACCGAAGTGCGCGGCAGCCACTCCGGCAGCGGCCCCACCGTCCACTGATGAGCGGCAGCGAAAGCGCAAAAGATCCGCTGATTAGTGGGTCGGAATATGCCCTGCGACGCGCCCGGCTTATGGCGGGGTTGGCCCCGGATAGCCTGGCGATTATCTCATCGGCTGGGGAACAGCTGCGCTCCCGCGATACCTACTTTCCTTTTCGACAGGACAGCGACTTTCTCTACTTAACCGGATTCGATGAGCCGGAATCATTACTGGTGCTTCTACCCGGCCGCAGTCAGGGAGACACGTTGCTGTTTTGTCGCGAGCGCGATAAAGAGAAGGAACTTTGGGATGGGCCACGTCTGGGACCAGAACGCGCAGTAGCTCAATTTGGTCTTTCGGATGCTTTTCCCATCGGCGACCTCGACGATATTCTGCCCGGATTAATGGAAGGGCGAGAGCGTATTTACTTCCCTATGGGGCGCTATGCCCATTTGGATCGACGGCTGCGCGCTTATCTACAGGCGATACAGGAGGCGCCCTCGAGCAAGGGAGCGCCGGAAATGCTTGACCTGGATTATCAGTTGCGCGAGCTGCGTCTGCTCAAGAGCGAACGGGAATTGGATTTGATGGCCCGTGCAGGGGAAATTAGCGCTGCTGCACATCACTCCGCCATGGTGCGCTGCCAGCCGGGACTTTACGAATACCAGTTGGAGGCGGCTCTCTTACATAGCTTTATGGATGCTGGTGCCCGGGAAACTGCCTACCCGACAATAGTCGGCAGCGGTCGCAATGCCCTGATTATGCACTATTGCAGCAATAAGGCACGGATGCGCGATGGCGACTTGGTATTGGTCGATGCGGGTTGTGAATACCGGGGGTACGTCGCCGATATTACCCGAACCTATCCGGTCAATGGCCGTTTTAGTGATGCGCAAAAAGCAGTGTATGAAATTGTCTTGGCGGCGCAGGCGGCAGCAATGGAGCAGGTTTGTGTCGGCAACCACTGGGATCAGCCTCATGGTGCCAGTGTTGAGGTAATCACACGCGGCTTGCTGGACTTGGGGCTGTTGCAAGGAGACTTTCGTGAACTGATCGATTCGGGTGCCTATCAGCGTTTTTATATGCACCGTGTAGGGCACTGGTTGGGTATGGATGTCCACGATGTGGGCGACTATCGGGTACAGGGCGCTTGGCGGCAGTTGGAAGCGGGTATGGTGATGACTATAGAGCCCGGTATTTATATTCCTGCAAACGATGATCGCATACCTCTGGAATTTCGCGGTATGGGGATTCGTATTGAAGACGATGTTGCGCTCACTGCCGAAGGTGTGAGGGTTTTGTCTGAGGGTGCTCCAAAAGCCGTGGCAGACATTGAGTACACCATGCGCCATGGGCGGGATTTACTGACCCGCTAATTTAATTTGAGATTTTATTATTCAGTGGGCATAGCTATTCAAACCACTGGGTAAGGGGAGGTTTCCATGAGTGAGCCGCTAGAGCGGGTAGATGTGGCCATTGTTGGTGGTGGTATGGCCGGTGCCAGTCTGGCACTGATGCTGGCACATTTCTGTCCTCACCTCAGCGTCCAGTTATTGGAGCAGAGGTCTCTGCCCAATGCCTCAGCGAGTGTGCAATTGCCCAGCTTTGATACCCGCGCCACAGCGATTGCTGCCGGCAGTCTGCAGCTGTTTGAGCAGCTGGGTCTCTGGCCGGCACTGCGGGAGTACAGTGCTCCAATCAAACGTATCCAGGTGAGTGATCGCGGCCATGCCTTTGGCGCGGCCCTCTCTGCAGGCGCACAGAAGCAGGCCAGTTTTGCTGGAATGCTGGGAGCCGTCATCGAAAATGCGGCGCTGGGGCCCGTCCTGCACAATGCTCTAAATGACACTCCGGTCAGGCTTATCTCCCCAGCTCGGGTAACTTCGGTGCGCATGAATAATGAGGGCGCTAACTTGCGCTGGACAGCCGTGGATGGCGGTTCGGAACAGGTATTGAAATGTGACCTGTTGGTTGTTGCTGACGGTGTCGATTCACCGCTGTGCAAGCAGCTGGGCATGGAAATTGACACAGTAAAGTACCAACAGAGGGCGTTGGTCACTACTGTTGCTCTACAACGGGACCACAATGGCGTTGCCTATGAGCGCTTCACTGCGTCCGGCCCCATGGCGCTGTTGCCTCTACCTCGTCGTGAGGGAGTACACCGCGCCGCTGTGGTTTGGGCCTGTGCCGAAGAGGAGGCCGATGTAGTTTGTGCGTTGCCAGAGCAGCAGCGCTTGCAACGCTTGCAACAGCAATTTGGGTGGCGAGCCGGTCGGTTTATCAGAGCTGGGGCCCTACAAGGGTATCCCCTCAGTCTTTCTCTGGCTCGTGAGCAGTGGCGTCGCAATCTGGTTTTGTTGGGTAATTGTGCCCACTTTTTGCACCCTGTGGCGGGTCAGGGATTTAACCTGACCCTGCGTGATTGTTATGCCCTGGCCCAGTCACTGGCACGGTCGCAAGTGCAGAGTGGCGCAGTGGGGCAGCTGGAGTGGCTGGCGGCCTATGGGGAAAACCGAAGGCTCGACCAGCAGTTAACCGTAGGTTTCAGTGACCGAATCCCGGCATTGTTTTCCTCGGCTAACCCTTTCCAGCAAGTAGTACGCCAACTGGGGATGCTTGGCCTTACACTGGTACCGCCACTGCGGCAGCAGTTTGCCGGGCAGGCGGCAGGGTTTGGGCTTTAACCCCAAGCCAAAATGGCGGGGTTTCAAACGTTGCACCGCGATGGGCGTTAAATTTGGCACAACAGTGGAATTGGCTAGATATGAATAGACACCGTTTGGACTTTGCCATTGTCGGCGCGGGAATGGTGGGTATGGCTCAGGCAGCACTGCTCGCTGTGCGCCACCCAAATATGCGCTTGGCGCTGTTGGAGGCTTCTCCAGAGACCACTGTGCAGCAATCCGATAGCTACGAGCCGAGGGTTGTGGCGCTTACCCAGGCGTCACGTGAGTTGCTCGAAGAGGTTGGAGCCTGGGAGGATATCTCCGCGCAACGGGCCTGCCCCTACGTGGAGATGCGCGTTTGGGATGCTGATGGTACTGGTTCGGTGCGCTTTAACAGCCGCGATGTGCAATTGCCCAATCTGGGACATATCGTCGAGAACAATATTATCGTCGCCGCTTTACGCGCGCGGCTAGAGGCCCTGTCCAATGTTGAGCTGGTTAACAGCTTCCGCTTGGAGAGCTGGTGGCGCGACTGTGGACTCTGGCATTTACAGCCGCGGGGCGAGCAGTCTGATGATGGGGTCGAAGGTTTGCGCGAGCAGGCTGAGATAGTGCAAACACGCCTGCTGATCGGCGCTGATGGGGCTCGTTCCAAGGTCCGTGATTTATTGCGCATCCGCTGCCAGGAAACCGATTACCACCAGACCGCTCTGGTCTGTGTAGCCCGCTGTGAGAAGTCCCACCGACACACCGCCTGGCAACGCTTCATGCAAAGCGGCCCTTTGGCCTTCTTGCCGATGGCCGGTCTCGGAGACGACAACCACTGTGCCGTGGTTTGGTCGGCGGATGATTCTCTCGCGCGTGAATTACTGATGCTGGATGACCAGGCGTTTGCCCTCAATCTTGAAAAGGCCATTGAGAGCCGCCTCGGTAAAGTGGAATCCGTCAGTGAGCGTTTCTCTTTCCCCCTGCGCGCGCGCCATGCAGAGCGCTACCACGGACCCGGTGCGGTGCTGGTTGGGGATGCCGCTCACAGTATTCACCCACTTGCGGGGCAGGGGGTTAACCTGGGCTTCCAGGACGTACGCGTACTCACCGATGAAATAGATCGCGCTTTGTCACGCGGCCTGGAGCCGGCACATACCTCGGTATTGGCGCGCTATGAACGCCGCCGCCGTGGAGATAATGCCTCGACATTAAAGGCCATGAGCGCCTTTAAATCCCTGTTTGGTGCTGGAGATTTGCACTGGCGCTGGCTGCGTAATACCGGCTTGAGTATGGTGGACGCCAGTCCCATGCTAAAGAAGCGTATTATCTTGCGGGCCATGGCGGTTTAAATCGGATCTGTCTTAAATTGCCCATCGGCCAGACCAAAGCTGGCCGATGGGCATATCAATAAAACCGTTAGAGCAGCCTGCCTGCCAGCTGATAATTTACCTCCGTAACACAAGTCGGAATTAAGGGTTTCCCGAATTGAGTCAGTGGATTTTTGTTTACAGTTTCCCCCTCTCCAAGGATCTCGGTGCGCTGGCGCGGTTTATTCAGCGCCACCAGTTACCTTTGCGTATCACCGAGGAAAAAAATCAGCAGTTACTACTCTGCCCGGATGCTGGTTTGGCAGAAATGCTTAAGCCTCTACTGCAGCGGTGGGATTCTGGTGAGCTGGATCTCGATCAGGTACAAATGCAGCGGGTAGAGGAGCGAGAGTCTGGCAGTGAAGGGGTGCAAACCTCTGCGGCTGCAACTGACAGTCAGCTTGGAAATACAGGAGATAATCCCGGTAAAAAACACAGGGATGCGGTCTCTGTCCTGCCAAGTTTTCCGTTGGACAGGACTCCACTCAGTCTTTTATTAATTGCGCTGTGTTTTTTCGGCTGGTTTTTACAGGTTAATAATTTATCCACTGGCTTATTAATTTACCCCGATCCAAATGCTGCGGACTCTTTTTCACAATCCTCACTGGCCTGGCATTTGGAGCGGGGGCAGTGGTGGAGAATATTCACACCAGCAGTTGTGCACTTCTCCCTACCCCATGCACTGTTTAATGCCCTGGGGATCTGGATTCTGGGCAGGCCAATAGAGGCCCGTGGTGGCAGTATTTTATTTGTTGTGTTGGTGCTGCTCGGCGCCGCCGCCTCCAATCTGGCCCAGTATTTTTGGCAGCCTGGGATTCGTTTTGGCGGTATGTCTGGCGTCGTTTATGCCTTGGTCGGTTTCGCCTTGGTTTTACAGCGTTTTCAGCCTCTGTGGCGGGATATACCTGCAGGAATTCTCACTGTAGCCCTGGTGTGGCTGTTATTGTGCGCTCTGGGTGTTGTGACTCTATTAACTGGAGTTGGGGTAGCTAACGCCGCTCATATCGGTGGGTTACTCAGTGGCTTAATAATTGCTCTTGTGTACAGCGTATTAGGAGGTCCGCGAAGATTTGCCTCCGTGTAGAGAGTTTAAATATAAGATGATAAGCCATTATCGCGTAGTGCGATCTCTTATGGTTATCGAAATGTCTTATAGGGGTCGTTAATGTTTATCTGAATTCAGGCTCAGGATGGAAAAGTTAACAAAAAGTACCCAATCTTTGTTCCAATGAATTGGTCTGATTCAGTCTTTATTTCCTTATTGATTGAGACGAGCTGAGTGGCCTGAGAGCTGGTCGGAATAGTGGGCCAGTGGATAATTGCGTACTCTATCTTCCCCAGGGTGCGTTTGACATAAAAGGCATAAAATATCTCTCTGCATTGTTACTCAGCATTAGGCATGGACTGTTAATGTTGAGATTAAGAGTCGGTATTTTCTCTCTCGCCGCCTTGCCCTAAGCGTTCCCCATATACCTCCGAAAATATCAATAAATCCAGGAAGGAACTCTTATGAGATGTATTTTCGTACTGATATCCTCGCTTTTACTAACAATGGCTGCTGGAGCTGAAGAGGCTCAGCGCTTGTCAGCCGAAGTGCTTTGGAAAATAAAGCGCGTGGGCACTCCAGTGATTTCTCCCTCTGGTGATCAGGTAGTAGCCCCTGTGACAACTTTTGATCTTGAACAGGATAAGGGGGAAACCCGCTTGTGGTTGCTCTCTACTGATGGTGATATCCAGAGGCCATTAACGGCTGTTGGGCTCAGTGTTTCGGAGCCGGTATTTTCCCCAGATGGTAAACATTTGGCTTTTATTGGCAAACGAAGTGATGACGATATCAAGCAAATTTTGATATTGCCTATGGCTGCTCCCGGAGAGGCGGTGCGTTTGAGTGAGGTACCGACTGGTGTCTCATCGATAAAGTGGGTGGGGGACCACCTTTATTTTATCTCGCGTATTTGGCCGGATAAAGCGCCGGAAGAAATGGCTGGCCGAGTTAAGGAAGAAAAAGAGAAAAAGGTGTCTGCCTATGTCTGGAATGCATTGCCTTTTTCTTTTTGGGATAACTGGATAGATGAGCAGCGGCAGGCACATGTATTCAGAATCCCAGCCAAAGGCGGTGCGGTAGAAAATCTGACTTTGAGGACGGGTTTAAAGCTTCCCAACTGGATCCAGGGGGCAGAAAGTTATGACGTATCGCCCGACGAGTCACACCTCGCTATTGTGGCCGATTCTAAGAAAAGTGGTACTCGCCCAGACTTCGATGTGTTCCTGCTGGAGCCCGGTTCCCCTAAAACCAGAAATTTGACCTTGGCCAATGAGGCGCCAGACTTCAATCCAAAGTTTTCACCGGATGGCCGTTTGTTAGCCTTTAATCGCCAGCTTATATCGGGTTTTTATGGTGATACGCGCCGCCTGGTGGTACACAGGTTGCGCTCTAGGCAGAACACTGTTTTACATGAGGAATGGGATAGATCCACGGATGGTATGGTTTGGGCACCCAGTGGGGGTGGTCTCTATGCCGCAGTCGACGACCAGGGCACTCGGCGAATTTACTATCTGCCCGTCGGTAATGGCGACCCAAGAGTAATCACCGATTCGACCGACTTTAGTAATTTGTCTGTTGCCAGTGATGGCACTCTGGTAGGTATTAACCAGAGCTTTCTCTATCCGCCAAGGGTGGTCAGTATTGATGCAAGAAATGGGGGAGTGGAGCGGCTGGATAGCTTTAATGATGATTTATTTGCCAATGTCGATCTGGGAACTTACGAGTCGGTGACATTTACCGGAGCGGAAGGTGCCGATATACAGATGTGGGTGCATTATCCACCGGGCTTTGATCGGAATCAGAAGTATCCATTAATGCTGTTACTCCACGGTGGGCCACACAATGCCGTCACCGATACCTTTCATTTTCGCTGGAATGCGCAAACCTTTGCCTCTTGGGGCTATGTTACCGCCTGGTTTAATTTCCATGGCTCCTCCGGGTTTGGTCAGGCATTTGCAGATTCCATCAATCCAGACTGGCTCAGTCGGCCGTATACCGACACCATCGCTGCAGCCGATTGGTTTAAATCGCAGAGTTGGATAGACAAGGATCAATTAGTGGCAGCGGGAGGCAGTTACGGTGGCTATTTGGCGAGTATTCTATTGGGTCGCGAACATCCATTTAATGCCCTGGTAATTCATGCTCCGGTGTATAACCTCTACTCCATGCTGGCAGCAGATTATTCGGTACACGGGGTTCGCTTTGGCGAATATTGGCAGAGCCCGGAGATTTACCCCTCAATTTCACCGCATACTTATGCGGCTCAATTCAAGACGCCGAGCTTGGTTATTCACGGTCAAAACGATCTGAGAGTACCGGTTGGCCAATCCTTCGAGTTGTTTCGCACTTTGCAAGAGCGCGGTGTTGAATCGCGCCTGATTTACTATCCCGATGAAAACCATTGGGTACTAAAACCGAATAATTCGTTGCACTGGTACGGACAGGTGCGTGAGTGGGTTGAGCGCTTTGCCGCACCTAATAGAGGCACCGAAGCCTCTGCCAGTGTAACGAAGTAAAGCTCGTTGGCAGCTGGAGAGAGTTGGCTTTCTCTCCACTTGGTTTGTCCTGGAGCCTCTGTCGGTAACGGCATGAGGCTCCAGGTATACGCAATAAGTCCTGGATAAAACGCTTTTCTGGCCAATGCCTTACTCTCAAGGGAAGATTGGCCGGTTAAATTCATTTTTATTGCGGCTTTGATGCTTTCTGGGCTTGTTGTGTCACGGACAGTGCGCAAGAATTCAGCTCTAATTCTGCTGTAACCAGGGATATATGTTTCTCTTAATTACCTATATTTTTATCGCTCTCGGCTTTTCCTTTTTGTGCTCGATTGCCGAGTCGGTCATTCTCAGCGTCACCACGCCCTATGTGAGACTTCTTGAGAGGGAAGGGCACAAAGCGGGGCCTCTGTTGCGCAAGCTGAAAGGGGATATCAATGCGCCCCTGGCCGCGATCCTTACCCTGAACACTATTGCCCATACTGCTGGTGCCGCTGGTGCTGGTGCCCAGGCTGCAGCGGTTTTTGGCAACCAGTATCTGGGTATTGCCTCGGCAATCCTCACCTTGTTGATTCTGGTGTTCTCCGAAATTATTCCTAAAACCCTAGGGGCGGTTTACTGGCGTCAGCTGGCTCCATTTACTGCCTACGCGTTGCGCGGACTGGTGTGGTTGCTCTACCCCTTTGTGAAAATGTCCGAGTGGCTCACACGGGGCTTATCGCACGGACCCACCCTTACGGGCTTCAGCCGCGATGAGTTTGCGATTATGGCGGAGATCGGGGAGGCCGAGGGCCAGCTGGAGCAGCGTGAGTCCAGTATTCTGCGCAACCTGTTTTTTACCCTGCGCGACCATTCTGTACGCGAGGTGATGACGCCGCGCACTGTGGTATTTTCCCTGCCCGAGGACGCCACTCTGGCTGAGGTCTACGAGGAGGTGGAAAGGGGGCGCTTCTCCCGTATCCCGGTATATGAAAACCGCGATCAGGACTGTGTGGTGGGGTTTGTACTTAAACAGGAACTACTGCTCGCCTATGCCAAGGGTGAGGGCGAACGTAAATTGTCCGAGTTCCGCCGCGAAATGTTGATGTTGCCGGAAACCGCCACTATATATCAGGCCTTCCAGAAAATGCTGTCGCGCCGGGTGCAGATCAGTGCGGTATTGGATGAATACGGCAGCCTGGAAGGGGTGGTTACCCTTGAAGATCTTCTCGAGACTCTGCTCGGTGAAGAGATTGTCGATGAAGCGGATAAAACTCCGGATCGCCAGGAGCTGGCCAAGCGCCTGTGGCGCTGGCGCTCAAAGAGACACGGCCTCAAGGTGGATGAATCTGCGCAGCAGGAGCAGGATATTGAGGAGGCTGGTGAGGGTCGTGATGGCCGAGAGGGGCGCGATAGCTAAATTTCACATCTGATAGCTTGTGCTTTCCCTGCCGGTGGCCCCGGCGGAATCTTTGACGGCCTCCGGCGGGCTGTACAGGTTTTGATTCCGATGGCTGCTAGGCTTCTGTGCAGATATGTCGCAGGCCATTGCCTGCTGGCAAGGTCTGTACCCAAGCCGCTAGAATACGCCGCTTCGGAACCTGACGGACTGAGATTTTAAAATGGGAAACAGAACGCCTCTGTATGACACACATGTCGCTATGGGCGGCAAAATAGTGGATTTCGGTGGATGGGATATGCCGCTGCACTACGGTTCGCAGCTGGATGAGCACAACAAGGTGCGCACCGATGCGGGGATGTTTGATGTCTCCCACATGACCGTGGTCGATGTCGATGGCGCTGACGCCCGCGACTACTTGCGCTACCTGCTGGCCAACGATGTGGCCAAGCTCGATGGCAATCCCGGCAAGGCACTTTACACCGGCATGCTGAATGAAAAGGGCGGCGTGATTGACGATCTGATCGTCTACCTGCGCGACCCCGGTTATCGCGTGGTGGTAAACTGCGCAACCCGCGAAAAAGACCTGGCTTGGATGAACAAGCAGGCGGAATCTTTTGAGGTCACTCTCACTGAAAGGCCTCAGCTGGCGATGATCGCCATCCAGGGCCCTAACGCTCTCAGCAAGACGAAAGAAGTTTTGGGCATCGACTGGACTGCGGCGATTGATGCGCTGAAAGTGTTCCAGAGCGTGGCCCGCGGCGAGTGGTTTGTGGCGCGTACCGGCTATACCGGTGAAGATGGCCTGGAAATCATGCTGCCCGGCGAAGATGCCAGTGGTTTCTGGCGTGCTTTGGCCGAGGCTGGCGTTGCCCCCTGTGGCTTGGGTGCGCGGGATACTCTGCGCCTCGAAGCGGGTATGAACCTGTATGGCCATGAAATGGATGAGGAAACCTCTCCACTGATCGCCAATATGTCCTGGACCGTCGCCTGGGCGCCGGAGAGCCGCAATTTTATCGGCCGCGCAGTGCTGGAAGAGGAAAAGGCTAAGGGCATCGAACACAAGCTGGTCGGGCTGGTTCTCGAGGAACGCGGTGTTCTGCGTGGGGGCCAGTATGTGATGGTGGACGGTAGCGAAGAGCGCGGTATCATCACCAGCGGAACCTTCTCGCCTACCCTGGGTTACTCCATCGCCCTGGCGCGGGTACCGGCCAGCGTCGGCGATACCGCCGAAGTGGAAATCCGCAAGAAACTGCAGCCGGTCAAGGTGGTTAAGCCCTGCTTTGTGCGCAACGGCAAATCGGTTATTTAAGCGCCGCACCACAGGTGTCAGCGCCATTCAGACAATATATACAGATGCTTAATCAAGGGATCACAGCATGAGCGAAATCCGCAATGAATTAAAATACCTCTCCAGCCACGAGTGGGCGCGATTGGAAGAGGATGGCACAGTTACTATCGGCATCAGTGACCATGCCCAGGACGCTCTGGGTGATGTGGTATATGTTGAAACCCCCGAAGTGGGCAGCACTCTGGCTGCCGGCGACGAGGCCGGTGTAGTTGAGTCTGTTAAGGCCGCTAGTGATATCTACTCTCCGGTATCCGGTGAGGTCGTAGAGGTGAATGAAACTCTGGAAGAGTCCCCGGAGACCGTGAACTCCTCTCCTTACGATGACGGTTGGTTTTTCCGTATCAAGCCCAGCGATGTGAAAGAGCTGGACAATATGCTGGATGCCGATACCTATCGCTCGGAGTCTGAGGACTAATTCCTCACGCTCACTGAGTGCAAAAACCGCTGCTATTGGCAGCGGTTTTTTGTTTATGGATGGTGTTTATTCGGTACTTGCCGGGTGAAGGATGCCTTTCAGACCTATTTTATGAAGGAATGCGCCGACGGTGTGCTCGATTTCCTCAGCACAATCCATTTGGATCACTTGTTGCAGTAGTAACTTGGTATCTGCTTGGCGTACCGCGCGCAGAGTTGCCTTTACTCGCGGTAGATTGGTGGCGTTCATCGACAGCATGTCGTAGCCCATGGCCACCAACAATAGGGCGCCCCCGGGTTCTCCTGCTAATTCTCCGCAGATGCCGACTCTGGTGCCCTCAGCGTGCGCGGTGCTGACAATCTCTTGCAGAGCACGCAACACTGCGGGGTGTAGGGCGTGGTAGATATTGGCAACGCGACTGTTATTGCGATCCACAGCCAGTAAGTACTGAGTCAGATCATTGCTGCCCACTGAGATGAAATCAGCGCGCTCGGCTAATTCGCGAATCTGATAGATCGCTGAGGGCACCTCCACCATGACCCCGAGCGGCGGCATCTCAATTTCATAATCTTCTTCCAGAAGTTCCCGGTAGGCTCTTTCGATCAGTTTGCGTGCGGCTTCGAGTTCATTGAGCCCACTGATCATGGGCAGCATGATACGCAGGTTGTTGAGCCCTTGGCTGGCCTTCATCATGGCGCGCACTTGCGCCAGGAAAATTTCCGGGTGGTCGAGGGTTACGCGAATGCCGCGCCACCCCAGGAATGGGTTGGTTTCTTCAATGGGAAAGTAGGCCAGTGCTTTGTCACCGCCTACATCGAGGGTGCGCATGGTTACCGGCATGGGGGCAAAGGCTTCGAGTTGTTCCCGGTAGATTTCCCGCTGTTCCTCCTCGGAGGGAAAGCGGTCGCGCAGAAGGAAGGGGACCTCGGTGCGGAACAGGCCGACACCCTCGGCCCCGCGCTCTAGGGAGCGAGTGACATCAGCCATCAGGCCGGTGTTGACCAGCAAGTGAACCCGGTGTCCATCGGCAGTTTCAGCAGGTAGTTCTGCCAGGTGATCCAGACTGTGGGCGAGCTGTTGCTCTTCGGCGACGATCTCGTCGTAACGGCGTTTGAGCTCTACGCCAGGATGAATGTGCAGGTCGCCACGGTAGCCATCCACCACCATATCCACATCGTCGATAGTTTCGTAGGGCAGGTCTTGCACGCCCATAATCGCCGGCAGCCCCATAGCGCGGGCAATGATGGCCATATGGCTGTTGGAGGAGCCTTTTACGGAAACAGCACCGATCAGCTTCTCCCGCGGCACTTCGGCCAGCACCGCGGCAGTGAGCTCTTCCCCAACCAGAATGGTGTTGTCTGGATAATCGCGCTCGCTCTGCTGTTGCTGGTGTAAGTGGGTGAGGACACGGGCTCCCAGGTCTCGCACGTCGGCGGCGCGGTCGCGGAAATAGGAATCGGACATGGCCTCAAAACGGCGCACGTGTTCGAGCATGACTTCGGCCCAGGCCCTGGGGGCGCTCAGCTGTTGTTGGATACGATCGCAAACCTCTACGGCGAGAGAATCATCGTCGAGCATACTGATATAGGCATCGAAAAGTGCGCGTTCTTCGCGGTTGAGTTCGTCTTTGAGGCGCTCACCCACTTCGCGAATCTCCTCTCTGGCGGAGGTGAGCGCTTGCCGGAACAAAATCAATTCCTCTTCGATGTCCAGGCACAGGGAGTAGGGCACGGTGGCCAAGTTGGCCCTGGGGGTGACGATATGGGCACGACCTATGGCGACACCTGGCGAGGCGGGAATACCGGAGAAGTGGGTTTCCTGGCGCTGCCGGCGGATGGTAGCCAACATGCCAGTGGCTTCGGCGTGGGCAATCACCCCGGCAAGCTGGGCAGAGAGGGTGACGAGAAAAGCTTCTTCACCTTCATCGAAGCGTCGCTGCTCTTCCTGCTGGACAACTAGGACACCGAGCACTGCGCGGTGGTGGATGATCGGTGTGCCCAGGAAAGCGCTAAATCGCTCCTCACCGGTCGAGGGAAAATATTGGTAGGCGGGATGTGCCTCGGCCTTTTCTAGATTGATGGGCTCTTCGCGGGTGACCACATTACCAACCAGGCCCTCATCGGGTGCTAATTGCACCTGGCCCACGGCACTTGGTAGCAGGCCATCGGTGGCCATCAGGACATAGTTGCCGGTTTCTTTGTCGCGAAGGTAAACAGAGCAGACACGGGTGTGCATCACTTCGCGCACTCGCCGCACAATGATTTCAAGCACCGCCGGCAGGTCCCTGGCGGAGTTAACTTCCTGAACGATACTGCGCAAAGATCCGAGCAATGGCCTTTCCTCGCCAGTCAACGGAGAATGAATTAGGCCCAGGAGAGCCTGGGCTTGGTGGTGCTGGAGCGCAGCAGACGCTGCGGAGTTACTCGCCCCGCTCGCGCAACCAGCGCCTTTCCAGCTGAATTTGTTGTGGGGCCAGTTCGGCCAGCGCGCGCCGATAAACCTCGCGCTTGAAGGTCACCACTTTACTGAGTGGGTGCCAGTAGCTCACCCAGCGCCAGTGGTCAAATTCGGGCTTATAGCCGTTGTCGAAGCTGATGCAAGACTCTTCAGCTTCTAACTTCAGTAAGAACCACTTTTGTTTCTGGCCAATGCACAGGGGTTCAGAGCGCCGGCGGATCAGGCGCTGTGGCAGGCGATAGCGCAGCCAGCCGCGGGTGCAGGTGATAAGACTGACCTGATCGCGTGTAAGCCCTACTTCTTCGTATAGCTCCCTATATAGTGCCTGTTCGGGAGTTTCGCCCGGATTTATACCGCCCTGGGGAAATTGCCAGGCGTCCTTGCCACCTACCCGCCGAGCCCACAGTGCCTGACCGCGGGCATTCAGCACAATGATACCGACATTGGGGCGAAAGCCCTCTGAGTCTATATTGCTGCTGTTGTCGCCACCCTGTCCCCGGTTGCGATTGTTGCTACTGGGGTTGTCGCTGCGATTTGACTGCTTGGCAGGCTTACGGCGGTTTCTTCGCCCGGCAGGTGCCGGTTTGCCGTCGCCCAAAATACCGTCCTCAATACTTTTGTGTGCGGCCGTGCGCTGCACTTACTTGTCCCGCATTGTTCCACAGAGGTGGGTTTACAGCAATTCAGTGACGCAGTCCGTGTGATAGGGGCGAGTGCGCGGTAAAATCGACCGCCACTCTAGTGGTGGTTGCTTTACCCTGGCGGTGAAATAGCCTTTGCGAATCTATAGTTTACGGGGGAGTTGGCGATGCACTTGGCAATTTTTGATCTCGACAACACGCTGATCGGCGGAGACAGCGATCACGCCTGGGGTGAGTTTCTGGTGGAGCGCGAGCATGTGGATAGCGAACGCTATCGTTTGAGCAACGATCGCTTCTATCAGGACTACCAGCGGGGTGAGTTGGATATCTTTGCCTACCTGGAGTTTGCCTTGGAGCCGCTGTCACAAATTTCTCGGGGCCAACTGGAGAATCTGCAAAGTGAATTTATGCAGGAGGTGATCAGCGAGCTGTGGCTACCGGCAGCGCAAGAGCTAATCGGCGAACATCGTCGCAAGGGACACCACATCATGATTATTACCGCCACTAACCGCTTTGTGGTGGAGCCGATTGCCGCCCGCCTGGGGGTGGATACCCTGTTGGCGACTGAGCCTGAAGAGCACGAGGGCCACTTCACCGGCCGTGTCGTGGGAGAGCCCTGCTATCAGGCTGGCAAGGTGTTGCGCCTGCGCCAATGGCTGGCGCAAAACCCTGAATACGCGGGTAGGGAGAAATGGTTCTACAGCGATTCCATCAACGATTTGCCTCTGCTCACGGAAGTGGAGCATCCGGTGGCGGTCGACCCAGATGCCCAACTGCGAGCAGAGGCGCAAGTGCGTGGATGGCCAATTATCAGTTTGCGCGATCAGGGCTAAATGGCGATTTTGGCCAAGAGAAAAGTGCGGCCTTGGAAAACATGAAAAGAGGAAGTGAGTGAACGGATATTGCCTTCGGTCTCTGGCCACAGCCCTATTGCTGGGAGTACTGGTTATCGTAGTTGGCTGCGAACAGCGAACCTCTCAGCCTTTAAAGGAACAGAAGCGTGCCCCAGAGGCCCAACAGGTTGATGAAAAGGTGGCCTCGGATCTCTCGCTGGCAATCTGGCAGGCGGGACAGGCTCAGGTATTGCACGCTCATGCCTCCGTGGAAACGTTGCGGAGAGCTGTCGATGCCTTGCTTGCTCAGCCCGATGAGGAGCAATTGGAGGAGGCCAGGCTGGCCTGGCTGGATGCGCACCGCGAGTTCGCAGCAACTTTGCCCTATATCCAACTGGCTTTTTCGCCCTCGGACCTGCGCAGTCAAGGGCGTAAGCTCTTATTGGCACTCGATAGCTGGCCCGCCCAGCCAGGTTATCTGGATACCGTGCCGGGTTATTCTGATAGCGGCATCGTCAACGACACCGCTATCGAACTGACTTTGACAAACCTGCGCAAACAACATCGCCTCACTGCACACGAAGAGGCGAGCACCGGCTTTCACGCACTTGAAGTGATGCTCTGGGGCCCCACAAGTGAGCGCATGGCGGAAGACTTTGTGGCAGTTAGCGAAGGGGAGAGGCCGGAGGCTCTGGCGGTCAATCGTCGCCGTGAACTAACCAGTCTGATTGCCAAGGGGATTGAAGAAGATATGGCCGGGCTGGCACGTCGCTGGCCCACTTCGGCCAATAACCTATCCCGAGAGTACCTGGCCCTAGGACCGGTAGCGCGATTGCAGCAGATTCGCGCGGCACATACCCAGGTGATTGATGAGCAGCTTTTGCGCCGTCTCCCCGAGGGCTCGGAGAGTGATGTAGAAAGTGGCCGCGCGGCAGACTCGAAGCAGGCGCTATTGGCAATTATGGCGACCTTGCAGTCTAACTGGATCCCCTCCGGAGGTGGTGGTCTGGCCGAGGTGCTTCTTGACCGCCATCAGGTCAATGCTTTGGAGGAGGCCTTTTCAGATTTTGAGGCCCTATTGTTAAAGATGGAGGATCCATTCGAGTTGGCAGAGCTTGGGCAGCTGGCCAAAGCGCGCAAGTTGCTGGAGCGGATGGCAGGTTTGATGACTGGTACCACAGAGGTGCCAGTATCGGAGAAGGATGTGATGCCGGTGTCTTTACCGGCCGTTGAGGGCTAAAGGAAATAAAAAACCCCGGCAATAGCCGGGGTTTTTTGTGAGATGTCTATAAGCTTACCAGCGACGTACAGGGCCTGTGTCCACGTGCACGAAGTTACTCTTCGGGTAATAGCCGACACCACCTGCCTTTAGGTTCAGCGCCGCCTGCCTCAGTTTTGACAGGGGTACACCGGGCATGCGGATATCTAAGGCCATACCGCGGGTATGGTAGCTGCGCTTGGCCACGCCCCGACCCGCAGCGCGTAACTTCGCATTGGTCTTGGGCGAACGGTACCCGGAGATAATCTCGATGGTACCGGTGTAATTGAACTTTTCCTTCAGCTTATACACGATATCAAATAGTTTCGGGTCCATGCGGGTCACTTCGTTAGCTCGGTGGTCCCGCAGCAGCTTATTGAACTGTTTCAAACCACCGTTGCTGTAGTTTCCGTTGCTCCAGTAGGCGGCCTCCAGCTTCTCCCCTGTGTGCAGGTTGCGCATCTTCAGGGTGCGGGAGCTACCTACTTTCGCGAAAGTCGGTCCGGCGCTGACCGCCGCCGCAGTTGCGCAGGTCACTGCCAGGAATCGACGTCTGGATGGATTCTTCATAATTCCGCCTCGTCGTTAAATCTCTTCGGTGTGCTCTTGATTGAGCGCATCCGGGTACGGCGGAAAATGTACAAAAAATAACCATTTGTTACAAATTGTGACCTGCTAATTAGGAAATATTTGAAGGCTTTCGTTGGTAAATTTTTTTACGGATGCTACTCCCATTGCGTTCTCGTAGCTGCTGGCGGGGGAATTAGCATTAGAAACAGGAGACAGCGTTGTCATTCAGTGGGCAAGCTTAAAAAATCATTTTTTTTGCGACTATTCAGTTTTTACCTAAAGCAGGGGCACTTTTTTGGGGGCGCCTGGGGCATTGACCTATTTATCCCTGTGATAAATATCCCGGCGGAATTGAGGGCGCCCTTCGGCGTCTATCCAAGCTGTCATATAAACGATAAAGAGTTTAGGGGCGGGTTTTATGGCTACTTTTAGAGGTTCGTCCCCGGTTGCGGCCTCGGCGATGCGGGTCCTGTCCCACCCCTGGGTTTCTAGCAGGTTATAGGCCAATTCCTCTGGTTGATGCAGGCGCACACAGCCGTGACTAAAAGCTCTATGGTGCTCTGTGAACAGGCTTTGCGCCTGGGTGTCGTGTAGGAATATGGCCTGCTTATTGGGAATAACGAATTTCACTTTACCTAGGGTGTTATCTGGCCCGCTGACCTGGCGCATGGTGGCGTGGCCACCTGCGGCCCTCTCCAAGCTCTCATCGGTGATCGGGGAAGTTTTGCCACCGCGATACTGGATGACCCGATAACCGCGGCGGTGCATGGCTGCAGGGTTGTGCCGTGCTTTGGGGAGTAACTCTGTGATGAGGATACTGCGCGGCACTGTCCAGGTGGGGTTGAATACCACACTGGTAATGCGGGTGTGTAAATTGGGTGTGCGGCTGCTGTTCTTGCCCACCACGGTTTTCATATCCAGCTTGATACGTCCATCTTCCACCAATTGCAGGCGGTAGTTGGGCACATTTACCAGCACATAGCGCCCTTCTTTCTGAGAGGGAAGCTTGTCCCAGCGCTGTGCATTTCTAACCATCTGTTCAGCTCTCTCGATGGGAGAAACCGACAGGGCCGTGAGGGTTTCTCCCTCGGCAACACCACTTGGCACCAAGCCGTGGCGGCGCTGGAAGCGCTCAAGTGCCGACTGCAATGCGCTGTCGAAGCGCATAGGGTCCTTCTGTGGAGATGATACCGGGCCGGGTTGTCCACGATAATCGCCGTATAGTTCGAGCAGTTTTCGCAATTGCAGCACCCGCTCGTTCTTGTCCCCGGCTTGCAGGGGGCCACCCTGGGGTATAGGGCGCCAATGTTTGGCTAGGTTTCTGTAATGCAGGGCTTCGCTGCGCAGCTGGTCTCCCATAAGGGCAATATCCAGAGCTGCAGCACCCTTGGAAGACTGGCCACCGCTTATTGAGGCGGTCGAGGCAATGGCCACTGTCAGGAGAGCAGCTAACCCTAGATGGCGGGGATACCAAGCCATAGTGAACTCCCACCAGATTGATGATACTCAGCCACGATTGGCTCCTTTTCCGGCTTTGTCCCGTTGATAGATATCCGGGCGGAACTGCAGTTGGCCGTTTTCATCCACCCAGGCAGTCCAGTAGGCGATGTATACCGGTAAAGGGTTTTTCAGCGCTACGCCATGGGTACGACCGCTCATCAGCGCTCGCTCAATGCGGGCGTTGTTCCAGCGATTTTGTTGGGCGAGCATCATGCGAGCAAATTTCAGGGGTTTTTCCAGGCGTATGCAGCCGTGGCTGAAAGCGCGCTGAGATTTCTTGAACAGGTGCTTGCTGTTGGTATCGTGCAGGTAAATGGCGTGACGGTTGGGTATCACAAATTTGACTCGTCCCAGCGCATTTCCCGGCCCTCCTTTTTGCTGCAGGGTTACCTGGCCCCGGCGCACAGCGGCGACATTTCCACGGGTGAAAGGTACCGCCCGGCCGCGATGGTTGATTAAGCGGTAGCCCTTGGCACTCAGCGCCGAGCTGCCCTTTGGCAGAAGCTCCCGTAAGGCGATATTGGGGGGGACTCGCCAAACTGGATTGAATTCCAGGCGTGTCATGCGCGTGGTAAGTTGTGGGGTCTTGTGCTTGGGCTTGCCCACCACCACTTTCATACGGAATTGCTCGCGCTCGTCGTCGATCAAGCGCAAGTTGAACTCGGGAACATTAACGACGATATAACGGGGCCCTAAATCCTTTGGGAGGTTTTCCCAGCGTTTGATATTGGCTGCCAGAATCCGAACCAGCTTATCCGGGTTAGTGTTGAGGCGACTGCGGGTGCGCTCATCCACCAGGGCATCCCCTTTTAGGCCGTGGCGGCGCTGGAATCGGCGCACAGCCTCTTGGAGGGGCTTGTCGTAGACGTCACCTGTAAGTGTTTCTTTGGAGCCTTTGCTGGGAAAATCCCTGGGGCGGAAATCGCCGTAGAGCATTAACAAGCTGCGCAACTGAGCTACTCTCGGTCCCCGGCTTCCCGGAGTAATTGGCTGTCCGCCATCCAGCGGTTGCCAATGATCCCCCTCGGCCAATGTCTGGTAGCGAGCCAGCTCCTCACTGAGGAGAGTGTACTGTCTGCCATAGGGGGAAAAGGGATCTCTCCCTGGCACAGGCAGATCAAGGTCTGCCCCTGCGCTCGCTAAGGACGGGGAGCTATCAACCCCCAGCACAAGGGCCAATATAAAAGCCATGGTGCCACTGTGGATTGATTTGCTCTGCAAGGAGGAGAGATAGCCAGCACCCATAAGTCACCCCAGTAAGCGAAATCGGATCAGAGAGACTGATCACCCTGCTCACATTGGTAACTTGTGACTCTTGAGCCCTAAATAATTTTGAGGAATGGATCGGGGCTATGCGCCGAGGAAAAAGACTATGGGGGGGTATTATTGAAGGCTATGGGACGGCCCCGAAGGCCGCCCCATACTTGCTCAAAATTGATTGTCGCTCAAACCATCCTTGCGATAGATATCGGGGCGAAAATTCAGCCGGCCCTTTCCGTCCACCCAGGCAGTCCAGTAGGTGATATAGACCTTAACCAAGCGGACTAAGTCGACCTCGGTGGTCTTCTCTCCGACAGTGAGCTGGTCGATGCGCCACTGGTCCCAGTCCCCCTGAGGGCGCAGAAGGGCCTCAGCCAGGTGGCGGGGTTTTTCCAGGCGGATACAGCCGTGGCTGTAATCCCGGTCTGTGAGAGAGAAGAGAGTGCGGGCGCGAGTATCGTGCAGGTAAATATCGTGTTTGTTGGGAATTTCGAATTTCACTCGCCCCAAAATATTTTCCTCTCCACCCATCTGGCGCATAAGGAAAGACCCTGCACCGGCGGCTGACAAGTTACTAGCGGTCAGCGGCAGGTGTTCCCCTCTGCCATTGACGACTCGATAACCCATGTTCTCCATCCCCGCAGGGTTCTTGCGTGCCTTGGGCAGAATTTCATTCACCAGGATACTGCGTGGCACTGTCCAGGTGGGGTTGAATACCACCTTGCTGACCCGGGTGGTGATCTCGGGAGTAGCGTGTTTCTTCTTGCCCACGACCACATTCATGGCCAGTTTTACCCGGTTGTTCTCCACATACTGGAGGCGGTACGCGGGTATATTCACCTGGATAAAGCGATCCCCAAGGCTGGCGGGAAGCTCTTCCCTGCGCAGGATATTCATCTCAACAATTTTTGCTCGCGCTGAGGGGGATAAGTTGAGTCGCTTGCGTGTGCCGCGGCCCACAATTCCGTCTGGCTTGAGGCCGTGGCGCTTCTGGAAGCGCAATAGCGCTTCATGCAGGCCCCGGTCAAAGCGGTTGGGGTCTCCTCCGCCATAGCTATAGCGGCTCTGATAGTCCCCGTAGAGGGTGAGCAATTCTCTCAGGCGGGCCACATGGGGGTGGCGAGCACCCATCGTCATCACCGGCCCCGGAGGTATCGGACGCCAACGGCCACTGTCGGAGATTCTGCGCAGGCGTTCCAACTCGTTTCGCAGGGCATAGACGTCGCTACCGTAAGGTGTGTTTTCTTCGAAATAGGGCCCCTCACTGTTTTCTGAGCGAGCTGCCCTGGTTCTTTCCTGGGGATGACTATTGCGGCCCTGATTGTAGTAAACCCTGCTGCCGCCCCTGGTCGCTCCAGAGGAACCACTGTCACTGGAGGTGTTGTAGCGCGTGCGATAGCGACGAGTGTCGGAAGGCCTTGAAGAGCTGCGTTCGTTGTCAGTGTTGTAGTCGCGGGAGTAATAGCGACTGCGTGGTTTACTGCCGATCATGCGCGCCCGATCATAGCCGCGAAAGTACTTGCGTCCGCTGGGCTCGTTGGATGCCTGCTGTGGGGCATTGCCGAAGGCGACCATGCGAAATCCTTGGTGCTCCCGCAGAACCGGTGTAATTCCTCGGCGCGGACGGCTTTTGGGGGTGATTCTGTCGAGCTGGGTATCCTGTGCATAAGAGACGAAGGCGTCTGTCAGCAGAATATCCAGTACTGCGGCCATTTGCAGGCGCTGGGGAGTGTCCCGCAAAGTGCGGTCGAAGTACCCCAGGTGGTAACGATAATCCACCATGCTGCTTGGATTGCCAGAGCTGGCAGCTGTTAGCTGCTTGAGGAGATCATTGGCGCTGTCACTCAGGTTGTAATTATCAAACCACAGCAGGCGATAATTAGTACGCTGGTAAATCCTGCGCACTGCCGCCGGGTTGAAAATGGGATCTTGGGCCGGCCATGCATCTGGGTTTTCCTCCAGCCAGTGCACCAAATGTGGGCGTACTGCACTCTCCGGCAATACTGGCACCGTTTTCTGGTTAGCGGAAAAGGCGTAATAGAGGATGGAGACACAGAGACTGCCTAGCACCAGCAGGGGCAGTAGTGATTTGCGTTTGCGCTGCTCTGGGTTGAAGTAAGACATGGTACCTCAGCGATACTGCAGGGGCCCGGTGTTGTCTTGTGGATAATGCCGGACGCCAGATCGTTCATACCTTCCGAACCTGTGGCGAGCCCATCCAGAGACTGTTAGGTGTCTAGCGTTGACTCGCACTTGTCATGCGTCCCGCGCGACTTCCTCTAATGTAAGACCACAATTGGCGTCACGCTTGCGCGAAACTCAACCAATTCCAGCCTGTGAAACTAAGTATGGCAATAAATGCGGAATTTGCTTGGCGTTTCTTTCCTCTGAGGATATGAGGCTTGGTAATCTGTGATTAAGGCACGCAAATCTTAGCCTTTACCACGATATGGTTCTGTTATTGACAGAAATTTGTCTGCTATGGCTTCGGGGCTTGGGCGATTAGATACGGCCAATTTTTTCAATAACCCCTAAAAACCCTACAGATTTCAGGGGCTTGGGATAAAGGATTCAGGGGATGGAAAAGTGGCGAATTGGCCCATACGGATTGCCCTGGGAAAAGCTCTGTTCCCATAACTGGGTCTGGCCACCCCGGTGAACTGCTATGAGGGTGCTGGCACGAGTGCCATAGCCTTGCTGAGTGTCGCTTAAATCTTGCCCGCCTGGCAGTTGATTCTTTCTCTGGGATATCTGCACAAATATTGGCGACAGGGCGCGCTCCATTGACAAACCCACGCCGGTATCTGGCAGCTCCGCATCTGCAGCGGGGGCCCTGTCCTGCAGAAGGTTGAAGGCCGGTTCAATAAAGTTCTCCCGGCCAATGGGGCCTTCAATTTGCCGTGTAATTTGTGTCAGCCCCGCCTTGCCCTTTTCCACCTTGGGCCAGGGAGCATCGGGTGCGCCATTGGAGATACCGTGTACTCCGGCAGAGAAAGCGAAGGGCTTATGCCTATTGCCCGCGCAGTAGAGGGGGGGGGCTTTATCCAGTGCGAATAGCAGCGCATTAAAGCCCCGATAGTGCTGTCCTTCGAGTTCCCCTGCGAACTGCTCGGGGGAATCATCGCCGGTTAGGAATTTATAAGGAATTTCCCCGCGAGATAGGACATTTTCGGGCTCTGCCCTTCCGGGCTCGCGGATATTGGTCACTGCGGCCACCCGCCGCGCAGAGATCCCTGCCCAGGTTCCGCCAGCCTGCAGGTCGCGCCCAGCGACTATTTGCCTCCCCTCTGGCCCATTCTTCCAGGGTTCGGCGGGGGCACTCTTCCTGACGTAAAATTCATCTCTATTGGCGATAAGTAGCAGCGGGTAGTCGGGATGGCAACGGTAGGCAAACAACAGTAGACACATAGTGTTTTCCTGAAGGTGGGCTTTTAGCACGCCTCTTTCGCTGGGGGGCGCTTTGCGACCATAATACGCTCTTCGCCAACAATCTCGATTCCCCCATGCTGACTTATCCAGAAATCAATCCGGTGGCCATTGCTATAGGCCCTCTAAAAGTACATTGGTACGGGCTGATGTACCTGTTCGGTTTCGTTGCTGCCTGGTGGTTGGCACTGCGGCGTAGCACTCGGCCCTGGTCTCCAGTTATTAAATCGGAAGTGGAGGACTTGATTCTCTACTGCGCTATCGGTGTGGTGGTCGGTGGGCGCCTCGGCTACATGTTCTTCTACAACTTGCCGCAGTTGATGGAGAATCCGCTCTCTCTGTTCAAAGTCTGGGAAGGGGGCATGAGTTTCCATGGTGGTCTGGTTGGCGTAATGTTAGCCACCGTCATTTATGCCCGAAAAATTGGCTCAACTTTCCCCGCGCTGATTGATTTTGTCGCCCCACTGGTACCTATCGGCCTGGGACTGGGGCGTCTGGGTAACTTTATCGGTCAGGAACTCTGGGGCCGCCCAACAGAAGGGCCCTGGGGAATGGTCTTTCCCAAGGACCCGGAACTGTTGGCCAGGCATCCGTCGCAGTTATATCAGGCCTTCCTGGAAGGGCTAGTGCTCTTCGCAGTGCTCTGGTGGTTCTCCAGCAAGCCGCGCCCGCGCCTCGCCGTTGGCGGCATGTTTGTGTTGCTCTACGGTATTTTCCGTTTCCTGGTGGAATTTGTCAGGGAGCCAGACGGTCATATCGGCTTCGACTTGTTCGGCTGGATGACTCGCGGTCAGCTTTTGAGTCTGCCGATGATTATTGCCGGTATCGCTCTATTGGTTTGGAGCTATCGTACCCAGCCGCTGCCTGAAGGACGCGGCAAGGGTGGAAACAAAGAAAACCGTTCTCAAGTAAATGGCGGAGCCTAGTTAGAAATGAAGCAGTACCTCGATCTAATGCGCCATGTGCGCGAAAACGGCACAGTAAAAGGGGATCGTACCGGCACTGGCACCCTGAGCGTATTTGGCTACCAGATGCGCTTTAACTTGGCAGAGGGTTTCCCTTTAATTACTACAAAGAAGTGTCATTTACGCTCCATCATTCACGAACTGTTGTGGTTTTTGCAGGGAGACACCAACATTCGCTACCTGCAGGAAAACAAGGTGCGAATCTGGGATGAATGGGCTACCGAAGATGGGGATTTGGGGCCAGTTTACGGCCACCAGTGGCGCTCTTGGCCCACGCCTGATGGTCGTAAAATTGACCAGGTGGAAGAGCTGGTGCAGCAGTTGAAAACCCGTCCAGATTCCCGCCGTCTGATAATCAGTGCCTGGAATCCGGCGGACCTGCCCGATGAGGGCGTCTCCCCGGCAGAAAATGCCCGTGAAGGGCGCATGGCGCTCGCCCCTTGCCACGCCTTGTTCCAGTTTTATGTGGCGGATGGCAAGTTATCCTGCCAGTTGTACCAGCGCAGTGCGGATATCTTCCTTGGTGTGCCTTTCAATATTGCCTCCTACAGCTTGCTAACGTTGATGCTGGCTCAAGTGTGTAACCTTGAGCCAGGTGAGTTTATTCATACTTTTGGCGATGCCCACCTCTACTCCAATCATCTGGAGCAGGTTGATCTGCAGCTGCAACGGGAACCACACCCCCTACCGACAATGCACCTCAATCCGGATGTCAAAGACCTGTTCACCTTCCGTTTCGAGGATTTCGATCTGCAGGATTACCAGGCGTATCCACATATTCCGGCTCCAGTTGCGGTTTGAATAGGAGAGACACTGTGGATACCCCGATTGCCTTAATCGCGGCTGTGGCCCGTAACGGTGCCATTGGCAGAGATAACGAGTTGCCCTGGCGTCTTTCTGGCGACCTGCAGTTCTTCAAGCGCACTACTATGGGCAAGCCTGTGGTGATGGGACGTAAGACCTTTGAGTCGATTGGCCGCCCGCTACCTGGACGTGTCAATATCGTGATTACCCGCAACCCTGATTGGCAGGCTGACGGTGTTGAGGTGGCAAGCACCTTGGAAGCCGCACTGGAACTTGGCGATAAGCACGCACAGGAAGCAGGGGTCAGCGAGCTGATGGTGATCGGCGGGGCACAGATTTATCGCCTCAGTATGCCCTATGCCGCGCGGCTCTATGTTACCGAAGTAGATGCTGAAGTGGCGGGAGATGCATTTTTTCCTGAAGTTAATGACTCATGGGTCGAAGTTGCACGAGAGTGTTACCCTGCTTGCGACAAGAATGAGTATAACTACGCATTAGTTCAGTACGACAGATTTAAATAAAAACAATTTGATTAAAAGTTGATCAATCTGTTAAATTCTGCGACAGCCAACACAGGGAATAGCGCCGTCAATGTGTGCAAGCGACCCGGTCTTGTTACCCGGTTGTTACTTTGCTACCCACGCGGGCCGATGCTGGCAATCGGCATTTGAATAATCAAATCGGCTGTTTACAATGTGCGGCTCTTAGCTGTCTTCTAACCAATGTTTTTAAAACAAAAGGACACCGCGTTGTGGCAGCTATCTCATCGCGACCATGTTGTGAAATATTGAACCCACTGGGGGGTCTAATGAAAACCAAGCGATTCATGGCTGTGGCGCTGACCACTGCGCTGTCTGCCGGCGCGCTCTACGGCAGCGTAGCCACTGCGGATACTCTCGATAACGTACTCGCCGTCGGCCAGCAGAAAACCACTGCGGCCCAGGCATCGCAAAAACGCATCGACAAGATTGCCGAAGAAACCAGCAGCCTGCTGCAGGACTTCAAGGTGGTCAATAAAGAAATCGATGGTCTGCGAGTGTACAACCGTCAGCTGGAAAAGCAGCTGGCCAACCAGCTCGAAGTGATCAATGAGCTGGACGAGTCCATTGCCAACGTTACTGTAATCGAACGTCAGATCCAGCCGCTGATTTTGCGTATGCTGGACGGCCTGGAGCAGTTCATCGAACTGGACGCACCGTTCAAGCTGGACGAGCGTATGGCCAACCTCGAAGGCGTTAAGAACAATATGGATCGTTCCGATATTACTGTTGCGGAGAAATTCCGCCAGGTACTGGAGCTGTACAATTTCGAAGCGGAATACGCGCGTAAGATCGACACTTACGGCGATACCCTGAACGTAAATGGCCAAGAGCGCCAGGTGAACGTGCTGCAGATCGGCCGTATCGCCCTGCTGGCTCAGACCACCGACTCCTCGATCTCCCTCGCCTATGACAAAGGCCAGAAAGCCTGGGTTGAGATCGATGCTGGCGAATACCGCCGCGCTCTCATGAACGGTCTGAAAATCGCCAAGAAGCAGGCCACTATCGATATCATGACTATGCCGATCGCGGCTCCGGAGGCAGCGCAATGAAATCCTCTATCGCCAAACGCGTACTAGTTGCAGCAGCGGCTGGCCTGATCAGCTTCTCTGCTGTCGCCCAGGAAAAAGCAGCTTCTCTCGATGACCTGCTGAAAATGGTTCAACAATCCAAGGTTGCTGAATCCAAAGAGCACAAGCAGCGTGAAGCTGAGTTCCGCCGCCAAAAGGCCAATCAGCAATCTTTGCTGAAAAAGGCTAAAGACACTCGCACTGCAGAAGAAAAGCGCTCTGCTGAACTGGAAAAGAAATACCAGGAGCAGGAAGTTGCTGTAGATCAGAAACGCCAGCAATTGGACGAGCGCCTGGGCTCTCTGAAAGAGCTGTTCGGCCATATGTCTTCTACTGCGGCAGATCTGCGTGCGAATATCGGTTCCTCCCTGGTTTCCGCCCAGTACCCCAACCGTACCGAATTTATCGACGGTCTGCTGGCCAAGATGAACAGCGCTACCAAGCTGCCGACAATCGAGGAAATCGAGCGCCTGTGGTTTGAGGTTCAGCGCGAAACCGTGGAATCCGGCAAAGTAGTTAAGTTCAACGCTACCGTGATCAAGCCCAACGGTGAGCAGGTTCAGCAGGAAGTTGTCCGTGTTGGTAACTTCAATCTGGTTTCCAGCGGCAAATACCTGGAAATGAACGACGCCTACCAGCTGGCCGAGCTGATTCGCCAGCCAGATGCCAGCTTCCAGAAGATGGCGGAAGGTTTACAGGCCTCTACCGCAGGCTTCAGTGCTTTTGGTATCGACCCGACTGGTCCTACCGGCGGCTCCTACCTGAAAGCCATGATCAACAGCCCCGATATTGTTGAGCGTTGGCACCAGGGTGACATCGTTGGCTATATCATCACTGCCGTTGGTGTATTCGCCATGCTGTTGGCTATCTTCCGCCTGATCGTACTGACTGGCGTGAGTGCCAAGGTAAGTGCTCAGCTGCGCTCTTCTACCCCGAACACCAATAACCCGCTGGGTCGTGTATTGGCTGTTGCGGAAGAGAACAAAGGTGTCGACGGTGAAACTCTCGAGCTGAAGATGGAAGAGGCGGTCCTGAAAGAGCGCCCGGCCATCGAGTCCGGCCTCAACCTGCTGAAGATTATTGCCATGGTAGCTCCGCTGCTGGGTCTGTTGGGTACCGTTACCGGTATGATCGTAACCTTCCAGGCAATTACCATCTTTGGTGCTGGTGACCCCCGCGCAATGGCTGGTGGTATTTCCTCTGCCTTGATCACCACCGTTCTCGGTCTGTGTGTGGCTATCCCCACTGTACTGATGCACACCATTGTTAATGCTCGTGCCAAGCGCGTCCTGCATATTCTTGAAGAGCAGAGCGCTGGTATCGTGGCGGAAAACGCCGAGCGTAAATAAGAGGAGGCGGCAACATGCACGCATTAATCGACGCATGGGCCGCCGTCAACGCCTTTATGGCGTCGGGCGGGCCAGTACTGTTCCTGATCGCCGGCCTGACCTTCTTTATGTGGACGCTGATTTTTGAACGTGTTTTCTACTTTAACAAAGCGTTAAAGAGTGACGTTCAGGGTGCGGTAGACCAGTGGGAAGAGCGCAGTGAGCGCAAATCCTGGGCCTCCCACCAGATCCGCTACGCGATGATCTCCCGGGTTTCCGAGAAGATTCAGGACAATATGGACATGATCCAGGCCTGTGTTGCCCTAGCGCCCCTGTTCGGGCTGCTGGGCACGGTTTGGGGCATGATCAACGTGTTCGATGTTCTCGCAATTACCGGTGGCGGTGACGCTAAGCAGATGGCCAGTGGTGTATCCATGGCAACTATCCCGACGATGGCGGGTATGGTTGCGGCCCTCTCCGGAGTATTCGCCAACACCTACCTCGCCCGTAAGGCCGAGCGTGAGACCCAGTTGTTGGAAGATCATCTGACCATGGATCACTAAGCACACATCAGCGAATAGGCCAGCTTATTTGCTGTGAAGGTTTAGCCAAGCCAGAAATTTTCGCCAGGGGCGCTCCCTGAGGGCCCCTGACGAGAAAGTTCGCTAAGAGAGTTGCTATGAGCAAAAGACAAAATACGGCAGAAGAAGAAGCCGGCGCTATTGACCTCACGCCCATGCTGGACGTGGTGTTCATCATGCTGATCTTCTTTATCGTCACTGCGACCTTTATTAAGGAACCGGGTGCTGATGTTGTTAAGCCGGAAGCGACAACCGCAGAACTCAAAGCCACCTCTATTCTGGTAGCGATCAACAATAGTGATGAGATCTGGATTGCCAAAGAGAAAGTTGATGAGCGCCAGGTAAGAATTGTCCTGGAGCGCCTCTACTCGGAAAACCCGAAGGGGTGGTTGGTGATTCAGCCCGATAAGGAAGCGAGTATTGAAAAGATCGCCCTGATTGCGGAAGCAGCCAGGAAGATTGGTATCAAGAAAGTTTCGGTCGCGACAGAAAAGAGTTAACAGCTATGAATCCGGTAAGACTTCTTGGGGCAGGTACGCTGGCAGTAGCCACAACCTTTGGCCTCATCTTCACCATGCATCAGCTGATTCAGGCAAATATGGGCGCTCCAGAGGAAAAGGAGCAGTTCAAAGTTGCCGATGTGGTGATGCCTGAGCAGAAGATCGAAACACAATACGACACGACCAAGCCGGTGAAACCGGAGGATCCTGAAACTCCGCCGCCGGAAATGCCTGAGCCGGAGTTTGAGGAGCCGGACATCGATGGCGGTATCAGTATCTCTGCGCCCAAGGCGTCTGGCGGTGTCAAGCTGTCTGGTTTTAGCTTTGGTGAGGGTGACTACCTGCCCATCGTTAAGGTTCAGCCCCAGTATCCACGCCGTGCACTTCAGCGGGGTATGGAAGGCTATGTAATCGTAGAGTATACGGTGACCACCAATGGTTCTGTGCGCGATCCTATTGTGATCGAAGCCTTTACCCTGGATGGCAAGCCCACCTCTGTTTTTAACAGGGCCGCACTCAAGTCCGCGCTGAAGTATAAATACAAGCCGCGGGTAGTTGATGGCAAGCCGACCGAAGTCCCGAATGTGCGGACTAAGATCAGCTTTAATATGGCTAAGGACTAAGGAGGAAGCACTATGAAGTTGACAAGCATTAGCAAAAGTTTGTCCAAGCTCGCGCTGCGCACCTCAGTAGCATTGCCCCTGGTCTTGGCACCAGCACTCAGTGTTACCGTGCTCGAAGCAGTGGGTGTTTCCGCACCTTTCGCCTCTGCCCAGGCCCAGGAGCAAAAAAAGCCCAGCAACCAGAAGAGCCGCAAAGTACCGGCTATGCGCGAAGCCGCGTATAAAAAGTTGGAGAAAGCCCAGGAAGCTGCTGATGCAGAAGATTGGGCGGGCGCTTTAGTTGCACTTCAAGAGATGGATGCGAGTAAGAAACGGTACAACGGCTATGAGATAGCTCAGATGTACAATTTCTTCGGTGTGGTTTACTACAGTACCGAGCGCTACAAAGAGGCCATCCCCTACTTTAAGAAGGTGCTAAACCAGGGCGAAAAAAACCTGCCGGTTGCACTTGAAGTGGGAACCTTGTTTACCCTCGCGCAGCTCTACTTTGTTACCGAGGATTACAAGCAGGCGATTAATTACCTGAATAAATGGTTTAAGGTCTCTGATCGTATAACTGCCGACTCTTATGCATTGCGTGCCCAGGCCTATAACCAGGTTGGTAATCAGAGCAAAGCACTGGCGGATATCAATATTGCGGTATCCATGTATGAGAAAGAAGGCAAGGTGCCCAAGGAAGGTTGGTACGGTCTTCAGCAGTACGTGTACTTCGAGCGCAACGACTACAAAAAAGTAGCTGGTGTTCTTGAGAAGCTGGTACAGCACTATCCCAAGCCTGTGTACTACAAAACACTGGCGGCTATGTATGGCGAGCTGAAGCGCGATAAAGATCAGCTGCATATGATGGAAGCCGCTTATTTGGCAGGTGCGCTGGAGAAGGATCGGGACCTGTTGAATATGGGTTATCTCTTTATGGGGCACGAAATGCCTTATAAAGGTGCCAAGGTGATTGCCAAAGGTATCCAAGAGAAGAAGATCCCTCGTACAGCCAAGAACCTGGAAACGCTTGCTCAGGCGTATCAGATGGCTCAGGAGCTGCAAAAAGCGATTCCCCAGCTGGAAGCTGCAGCTCAATTGTCTGATAAGGGTGAAATCTACTCGCGCCTGGCCGGGATCTACCTGGACCTGGACCAGAATGAGAAGGCCGTTTCCATGGGCAAAAAAGCTCTGGCAAAGGGCAAGATCAAGCGTGTCGACACTCTACATATTGTGTTAGGCATGGCTAATGCCAACCTGAAGCGCTATGACGCGGCAATAAAAAGTCTTAGAGAAGCCTCGAAAGATGAGCGCTCTGAGAAGTTTGCCAAGCAGTGGATGGAATTTGTCAAGGGTGAGCAGGAGAGGGAAAAGCAATTGGCAATTTAATCGCTTAGTTACTTTTCAATCCCAGAAAAGCCGTACAGAGATGTGCGGCTTTTTTTATGCCCCGGTTTCCTCTTTCAATAATATTAAATGTTGCTATAACCTGTATTTGCGAACTATTTGCATTTTTTCGTGAATTGGCTAATGATTAAAGTCAGCTGATCAGCTTTTTCCATTTCGGCACTTAGATGCCTTTTACGCACCCTAATAACAATAGGAGAGGTGTTATGGATAGAGCTTGCACGCCATTTTCCAGCCCCGATTTTTTCCCTACCCACCTGCTTGCTGGTTATGCTAAAGGCTTGGCCTACGCAGCCCTGATTACTCTCGGTTTGATTTTTGCAATGAGTCAGTTGATCTCCACAAATTTTGTGGAGCCGGTGGCTAAGCCGTTACCGACGATTCAACCTATAGATATGACCGACAAGAAAGTGGTTACCCAGCAAGAGTATCAGGCTCCGCCGAGCCCTCAGGATATTCCGCCACCGCTAGAGCGTACTGAGGTGATTAGAGAAGTGGAGACCATAAATACCATCCCAACGATTACTCCTCCGGTTACTGAATCTGGTAATAATCCAGCTATCGTATCGAGAGAGCCTGTGCCTGTTTATAAGGCTACACCGCGTTACCCGAGCACGGCTATGCGCAGAGGTATAGAAGGTTATGTAGTTGTGGAGTTTACGATAACCAAAACCGGTGCGGTGCGCGATGTGCGTGTTATTGCTGGCTATGACAGCGCCGGCAATCCAACCAATGTATTTAATCGTTCGGCACAGGCTGCGGCAGAGCGGTTTAAATATCAGCCACAAGTGGAAGATGGCCACACCGTCGAGCGGTATGGTGTTCGCAATCGGATCACCTATAAACTTGCACAATAAAAAAACGGCCCGTTTGGGCCGTTTTATAATTTCTGTATATCTGCTTAATCAATTTCCCTTACCGCACCGCGATCGGCGCTGGTGGCGAGTAATGCATAGGCTTTTAGGGCCTTGCTGACTTTGCGGGGGCGCTCTTTTTGGGGTTTCCAGCCCTGCTGGCCGAGACTCTCCATTTCCTGGCGGCGATTCTCAAGCTCCTCTTCACTGAGGGCAATCTCAATTTTGCGCGCTGGTATATCGATTCGGATTGGATCGCCATCCTGTACCAGAGCGATATTCCCTCCAGATGCAGCCTCTGGAGAGACGTGGCCGATAGAGAGGCCAGAGGTGCCCCCGGAAAAACGACCATCGGTAATCAGGGCACAGTGTTCCCCAAGTCCCTTGGATTTTAGATAGCTGGTGGGGTACAGCATTTCCTGCATACCGGGCCCGCCTTTGGGGCCCTCATAGCGAACAATTACCGCTTGGCCTTTCTTTACTTTACCTTCGAGAATATGGGCAACCGCCTCCTCCTGGCTCTCGACAACATGGGCCGGGCCCTCAAACTTCCATAACGCCTCGTCAACACCAGAAGTTTTTACAACGCAGCCATTTACAGCCAGGTTACCGAATAAAACTGCCAGCCCGCCCTCAGCAGAATAAGCGTGCTCGGCGGAGCGAATACAGCCATTTTGTCGATCGGCATCCAGGGTAGGCCAGCGACAGGCCTGGCTAAATGCGGTCTGTGTGGGAATACCTGCGGGGCCGGCTCTATAGAATTCTTGTACCGATTGCTGGTCGGTACGAGAGATGTCCCACTGCTCGAGAGCATCGGCTAGTGAACCCCCATAAGCGGTGGGCAGGGAGGCATCAATTAACCCAGCAGATTCCAATTCGCCGAGAATCGCCATTACCCCACCGGCTCGGTGGACGTCCTCCACATGGTACTTCTCTGTGTTAGGTGCGACTTTGCACAGTTGCGGCACCTCGCGGGAGAGTCGATCGATATCCTGTAAGTTGAAGTCGATATCGCCCTCCTCGGCTGCGGCGAGTAGATGCAATATCGTGTTGGTCGAGCCGCCCATGGCGATATCGAGAGCCATGGCATTCATAAAGGCTGCGCGGTTGGCGATATTGCGAGGCAGGGCGCTCTCGTCATTTTCTTCGTAGTAACGCTTGGTCAGCGAGACGATTTCTCGTCCGGCGCGCAGGAACAATTCTTTGCGGTCAGCATGGGTGGCCAACAGGGTGCCGTTGCCTGGCAGTGAGAGGCCCAACGCCTCAGTCAGGCAGTTCATGGAGTTGGCGGTGAACATGCCGGAGCAGGAACCGCAGGTGGGGCAGGCAGAGCGCTCGTACTCCGCAACCTCTTCGTCAGAGGCTGTATCTGTGGCGGCGATCACCATGGCATCCACCAGATCGAGCTTGTGGTCGGCCAGTTTGGTCTTGCCAGCCTCCATTGGTCCGCCGGATACAAAAATAACCGGGATATTCAGGCGCAGGGCAGCCATCAGCATGCCCGGAGTGATCTTGTCACAGTTGGATATACATACCAGGGCATCAGCGCAGTGGGCGTTGACCATGTATTCCACCGAGTCGGCGATAATCTCACGGCTGGGCAGGCTGTAGAGCATGCCATCGTGGCCCATGGCGATACCATCGTCTACGGCGATGGTATTGAATTCCTTGGCGACACCGCCGGCTCGCTCGATCTCCCTTGCCACCAGCTGCCCCATATCTTTGAGGTGTACGTGCCCGGGTACAAACTGAGTGAATGAATTGGCGATGGCGATAATCGGCTTGTGGAAATCCGCATCGGTCATACCTGTGGCACGCCACAGGGCACGGGCGCCGGCCATATTGCGTCCGGCGGTGGAGGTACGGGAACGATATCTGGGCATGGTACAAGCATCCGGCTGTGTAAATTAGAGCGTCAGCTTAGCAAAAAAAGCCTATATCTGGGATGTTTTCGCGCAGTGCGGATCCACTGCGCTACTTACTAGGATAGGTATTGCGATAGGAGAGAGTTAAGACATACCGTCCTGGCCGAGCTGTTTGCGCAGAATGCGTGAATTGCGCTGGATGTTGTACAGGGATTTACGTGAGGCTGGCAGATCACTCACCCCGACCTGATCAAACCCCTGTTCGATAAACCAGTGTTCGGTTTGGGTGGTGAGCACATAGAGCTCGCGGATATTGACCGCTCGGGCTTGGCGTTCGAGGTGGCGCATCAGCTTGGCGCCGCGCCCACCGCCACGAAAATCTGGGTGGCTTGCCACGCAGGCAATCTCTGCGGCAGAAGTATCGTCGCTGTCGTCTCCAATAGGGTAGAGTGCGGCACAGGCTACGGGTGTACCATCGACCTCCACCAGGGTGAAATGATCTATCTCGGCTTCGAGCTTTTCCCGTGAGCGTCTTACCAAAACGCCTTGCTTCTCCAGTGGGCGAATCAGACCGAGAATCCCCCCTACATCGGTGATTCGCGCCCGGCGTACCACTTCATAACTATCCCGGTAGATCATGGTACCGGCGCCTTCACGGCGAAAAAGCTCCTGGATCAGAGAACCATTCTGGCAGTAACTGAGCAGGTGGACCCGGGCTATACCTGAATTGCAGGCCTGAATGGCACACTGCAGGGTTTTGCTCTGTATTCGGGTGGCGGATTGCTCGGCCTGCACAATACTGAGCTCGTTGATCGGATTACCATCAAGCATTAATTGCGCCGGCTCGCGGAACAGCACCAGTTTCTCGGCTCGCAGGACTCTAGCGGCCTCTGCGGCTAGGTCCAGGTAATTAATATTGAATAGTTCGCCGGTCAAAGAGGTCCCCAGGGGGGATAGTAGCACCAGTGCGCCCTGGTCTAGTGCCTGTTCAATAGTGTTGACTTCCATGCGCCTCACTGTGCCGGTCCAGCCCAGGTCGACACCATCCAGAACGCCGCATGGGCGTGCAGTAACCAGATTTCCAGAAATTACCTTCAGCGCTGAGCGCGCCATGGGGGAGTCGGGGAGCCCCTGGGAAAAGGCCGCTTCGATATCGAAGCGCAATCTGCCCACTGCGGCTTTTATCACTTCCAAGCTTTCCCGGTCGGTAACACGCTTGTTGCCGTGAAAACGGCCCTCAATGCCGCGCTCTTGCAGGGCGCGGTTGACTTGTGCACGGCAGCCATGCACCACTACCAGGCGGACTCCAAGGCTGGCGAGCAGCGCAAGATCGTGGACCAGGTTGCGAAAGTTGCTGTGTTCGAGCCCGTCGCCGGGAATGCCGACTACCAGAGTGCGACCGCGCAGGTCATTGATATAGGGCGCCGCATGGCGGAACCAGTTGAGGGAGGCGTTCTCGTCGGTCACTAATACCTTTCCGTCTGTCGATATATTTGCTTGTGTAAGGAGCGGATAAAAATTTAACTGAAGCCAGGCCGGCCTGAATGGTTTAGAGGCAGAAGCGTCCGATCAGGTTGCGCAATATTTTTACCATCGGCTCTATACGATCGAGCTCCAGGTATTCATCCGGTTGGTGAGCCTGATCTATATCACCGGCGCCAAGCACGATAGTGTCAATATTCATGCTCTTCAAGTAGGGGGCTTCAGTGCCGAAGGCGACACTCTGGGCGCTGTAACCGGTGAGCTTTTCCGCAACCTTGACCAACTCAGAATTAGGATCCTGTTCGAAGGGTTCGGTACCGGGAAACAGAGAAACCATATCGAGATGAATTCTACTGTTGTCGATACATGCCTGCAGCCTTGTATTTAACTCACGGCGCAATTCCAGCAGTGACATACCGGGTAGTGGGCGTACGTCAAACTGTAATTCCGCATGGCCGCAAATTCGGTTGGGGTTGTCACCACCGTGGATGCAGCCAAGGTTGAGGGTAGGTACGGGGACGACAAATCCGGGGTTATTGTACTTTTCCTGCCACTCCCCGCGCAGACGTAATAACTCCCCAATAACCAAGTGCATAGCCTCCAGGGCGTTGGCACCGAGGCTAGGATTGGAGGAGTGCCCCGATTGTCCCGTGATACGCACGGCCTCCATCATCACACCCTTGTGCATGCGAACCGGGCGCAAGCCAGTCGGCTCGCCAATTACCGCGTAGCGTCCTTGCGGTCGCCCTGCTTTGACCAACTCTCTGGCGCCGGTCATTGAGGTCTCTTCATCGGCGGTAGCGAGAATGGTCAGGGGCTGGCGCAGAGGTTTATCGATAAAGCTACGGGCGGCTTCGATGGCCAGTGGGAAAAAGCTTTTCATATCACTGGTGCCCAAGCCATAGAGGCGATTGTCGCGCTCCTGCAGGATGAACGGGTCTGAATGCCAGCGCCCATCGTCGAAGGGAACCGTGTCGGTGTGTCCGGAAAGGATCAGGCCGCCTTCAGCGCCCTCATGTGCGCCGAGGGTGGCAATCAAGTTGGCTTTATTCGTGCTGTCTGGCAGGGGCATCAATTCCACGGTGAACCCTAGGGTATCGAGCCAGTCTGCGAGTTTTTCCACCACCGGGCGGTTGCCCATGTCCAGCGCTGGATCGGTGGCGCTGACACTGGGGCAGGCGATTAATTGTCGAAGCTGGGTCTTTAACTCAGGTACTGCGATAGGCGCCATGGGAATTGTCCCCTATTTTGTTGCGTCGCTCGTTGAGGATAACCGCCAGTGCGATTGCGCATCCACCCAGAGCGAGTCTGGGAATATCCGCATCGCGGTTCCAGATTAACAGGTTTACCAGTAGGCCGGCGGGTACCAGGGCATTGTTCATAGCCGCGAGAGTCGCCGCGGAGACTAGGGTGGCGCCCTTATTCCAGAGGAAATAACCGAGGCCGGAGGCCACAAGGCCGAGCCACAACAATACTCCCCATTGGGTTAGGGTTTGTGGATACCTGGGCTCGCCCAAAAAAGCCCATGCGCATACCGTAATGACTGCCGCACCTAGAAAAAACCAGCCAAATGTCTGCCTGGGCGGGAGAGATTGATCCCGCTGCATAAATTGCTTGTAAGCAACCTGGCCGACGGCAAAACACAGGTTGGCCCCCTGAACCACGGCAAAGCCTAACCAGTAATCGCCACTAGGGGAGTCCCAGCGGATAATGGCCGCCCCGCAGACTGCCAGCATTGCGATGGCCAAATTCCACAGTGATAGGCGTCGCTCAATCAGATCATAAAGCAGTGCAATGTATAGAGGGGTAAATATGGTAAACAGCAGCACCTCAGGCACACTCAGCAGCAGGAATGACTGATAGTAAAAAAGGTACATGGCCCCCAGCTGTAAGGCGCCAATGGCCATTAGAACAATGGCGTCGCGAGCACTAGAGCGTCGCCACTGTAACAGGGGCAGAAATACCAGAGCGGCCAATAAAACCCGAGTCATCGCCGAGAAATAACTGTCGACCTGACCGGCGAGGTAAACTCCGATCAGGCTGAAAGAAAAGGCCCAGAGCAGGGTGACAAGGATCAATAAAGGCATGGGAATGCTTTCTCGGGAACGGATGATATGCGGCAAATAGCTAGTGGCTGGTGAGTATTGCGCGGGCGAAGAATAAATGGAAGAGGTTGCCACTTACTGCGATGAGTAGCGTTCAATGAAGCTTGCTCAATCGAAAATGGGGGACAAAAACATCGCCCTCACCGTTTGGAATGGCTGTCATATACTACGATGCGCCCGGCTGTTATTGCGGGCAACTTGGTTGCCCCAACGCAGTAGGTTTACATTGCAGTCGTTGCGGTCGATCAGCACTTCGATCAGGCACAGGCCACTACGCTTCTTGGCCTCAGTGATTGCCTGATCCAGCTCGCCCTGGGTGGTGACCCTACACCCCCAGGCGTTGCCTTCCCCTGCACTAAAAGTCTCGATCAGCTTGGCGTAATCCCAATTCTTAATCGTGTTATAGGGGCCATCGTGGATCTCCACCTCAATGGTATAACCACCATTGTTGATCAGGAAAATAACCGGGTTAACCCCGTAGCGAATCATGGTGGATATTTCCTGGGCAGTGAGCTGGAAGGAGCCGTCGCCAATGCAGGAGATCAGGCGCCCTTTGCTCATTCCGAGGGCGTAGCCGAGGCTGGCTCCCACAGACCAGCCGATGCTTCCATATTGCATCTGAATCTCAAACTGTGCTCCCTCGGGCAATGAAAGCTCCATACCGTTAAACCAGGAGTCCCCAGTCTCCACCAGCAAGGTACTTCTGCGATCGAGCAGTTTCTGTATTCGTGCGAATAGTTGTCTAGTGGTGAGTGGTGTGTCGGGTTTACCGGGTTTGGGGGTATGTTTAGGACTGCTCACCCTGTGGTAGGCCTTCAAGGCCCCATCGTTTGCGTTTAGTTGTCCTACAAGGGCATTTAGCAGATCCCTCATATGCACATTGCTGTAGCAGGTGTCCCCCAGTTGAACAGAAGTAGGTTGCACCAGGATGGCTTTATCACCCTGAAAGCACAGCTGATGGCCGGTTGTTGTGTAATCGGTAAACAGGGGACCGGCAAATAATAGAGCATCTGCTGTATCCACAATTTCACTGCATCCAGGGGTGCTCACAGGGCCCCAATAGATACCCATAAAGCTCTCAAGGGTCTCGGGAAGTAGACCCTTGGCATCGGGCATAGAGGCGAGACCATATTTACAGCTATGGGCCAGATCGCACAGGGCTTTTTGCGCACTGGCTGCACGCACCCTGCTGCCAGCAATTAAAACCGGGCGCTCGGCACCATTTAAGAAATCGACGATATGCTTCACAGCGGCGGCGAGGGAGTCGGGATCGCTGGTAGGGCGCCGGGCAAAGCCGCGCGGAATTGGCGCCGAGGTTGGGGCATTGGCGACATTGGCGGCGACCTCTATATACACTGGTTTGCGCCGCAACATGGCGGTGTCCAGTGCGCGATCTATAGCGGCCGGTGCCAATTTGGGGTGGTGGATAATTACGGTCTCGGCGGTGACGTAAGAGTACATCTCGCGCTGGTAGCTGTAGTTCACTTCGCCCAGAGTGTGGTGCAGGTACTCCCACTCGGCTTCCGAATTGGTATTTGGGCCCCCGGAAATGGCAATCAGAGGGAGATCCTCGGCATAGGCCCCTGCGACTGCGTTGATCATGCTGAGCCCGCCAACAGAAAATGTGACCACGGCTGCGGCGGGTCCCTGGGTTGCCCGAGCGTAGCCGTCAGCGGCATAACCTGCATTCAGCTCATTGCAGCAACTGATCATCTTCAGGTCTGGCTCCAGCAGTAGCTGGTCGAGCAATACCAGATTGTAATCGCCAGGCAGGGCAAAATAGTGGCGGATACCCACATCCATCAAGCGCTGTGCCAGGTAGGTGCCAACGGTCCAATGTGTAGTGTCACGTGTCGTCATGTGGCGATATTCATTCTCAGCCGGTGATCGCTACTCGGCAGGCGGGACGGTTTCGGGTAGATCTGGGACAGCTTAGTTCAGTTTTTGAGAGGGTGATGAGGAGGGCTCTGGCTAGGCAGCAGGACAAGAGCGGTTCGCTTGAAATAAAAAAGGGAAGCTGAGCTTCCCTTTTTTGATGGATATTGCACAGCCGCAATTAGCCAAACAATCCCTTGAAGAAGTAGAAGAACAGGATTGCAATTCCAGCGCCAGCGGGCAGGGTAACTACCCAGGAAGCGGCGATGGTGGTAATCATACGCAGGTTCAGCGCACCGATGCCACGGGCTAGGCCAACACCCAGTACCGCGCCCACCAGGGTATGGGTGGTGGAGATGGGCAGGCCGGTGCCGGAGGCCATAACCACGGTAGCAGCGGCGCCGAGTTCTGCAGCAAAGCCGCGGCTGGGCGTTAGCTCAGTAATTTTACGGCCAATAGTCGCCATTACTTTAAAGCCATAGGTGGCCAGGCCCACCACAATACCCAGGCCCCCAAGCAACAGAATCCATGAAGGCATGGTTGCCTTGGCGGTTACCGCACCCACTTGGATGGTGTTGACTACCGCCGCTAGTGGACCAACGGCATTGGCCACGTCGTTAGAACCATGGGCGAAGGCCATGGCACAGGCGGTGAAAATCATCAGGATAGCGAAGACACGCTCCACATTGGCAAAGCGGTTTTCTGCTTCGATGGAGGTGTCACGCTTGATACGCTTGAGCATGGTGACGCCAACGCCTGCGACCAACAGACCTACAATCGCGGCAATACCGGCGTCCTGCAGGAAACTGAGCTTGATATCTGCGTCTTTGAGAACGTGCTTCAGACCCTTGGTCAGGGTCACCATAGCGATCATCCAGCCCACGGCGAACATATAAAAAGGAATGTAGCGCTTGGCGTTGGCAAATGGATCCTCGGTATCGAGGATCAGGCGTTGCACGCTGCGGAACAGCAGGAAGGAAATAGTACCTGCCAGCAGCGGGGAGACTACCCAGCTCGCTACAATGCTACCCACCTTGCCCCAGGCCACCGCATCGGGGGAGATACCCACTGCGGAGAAACCGACAATAGCGCCGACAATGGAGTGGGTGGTGGATACCGGCCAGCCGAGGATACTGGCCACCAGTAGCCAGGTGCCGGCGGCGAGTAGGGCGGACAACATGCCGTAGACGAGCAGTTCGGGCTGCGAGGCAAAGATTTCAGAATCGATAATGCCTTTGCGGATTGTGGCGGTTACCTCACCACCGGCTAAATAGGCGCCCGCAAACTCGAAAATCATGGCGATGACAATCGCCTGTTTGATAGTCAGTGCTCGCGAGCCGACTGAAGTGCCCATGGCGTTGGCGACATCGTTGGCACCAACACCCCAGGCCATAAAAAAGCCCGCGACACAGGCCAATATCAACAGAATATGGCCATATTGACTAAGAATTTCCACGTTGAACCCCCTAACGTGCCAACAACAACTGCAAACGGTTACCCACGCTGTGGGCGCGATCGGCCAGTTCGCCGATCCATTCAATTACCCGGTAGAGGAACATCACATCCACCGGTGGTAGGTCTTTTTCAATAGTGAACAGCGAGGCGCGAATTTCGACTTCCAATTTATCCGACTTACGCTCCAGTTCATCCAGCTCTTCGGTCATACGCTTGGCGATGGTCACCTCGCGCCCGGCAAAGCCGCTCTCCAGCAACTCATCCAGTTCATTGATCGCGCGCAGGGCCTGGGCGGAAGTGGCCACGGCGCTCTCTACAAAAGTGGTCATCAGAGACTGCAGACTCTCAGGGACCTGCATTTTTCTACCGACCGCCAGCCCGGCAATATCCTGCGCTGTGTTGGCCACTTCGTCTTGGGCGTGCAGCAGCTCCAGCAGGTCGGAGCGGGAGACAGGCATAAACAGGCTGTCTGGCAGGTGCAGACGCAGGTCTCTCTTGATGTCATCGGCGCGATTCTCTGCTGCAGAGATACGCAATTGAATCTGCTCCGCTTCTTTCAGGTCGCCTTTGATGAGGGCGTCGAAGAAGGGGATCAGGTCGGCTGAAGCCTCGTGGGCCGTAGCCATATGCTTCTCGATCGGCTTGATCGGTGAGCGGCCAAACAAATTGGCAATATTCGACAGGGCCATGGTTAGCTCCATTGCTCAGGGTGCGAAACGGCGGCATGGTACCCCAATCGGAGCCACTTCGGTATTAGTGCGTTAACGATGCACTGTCGGCTTCGATTGATAGGGCTACAATGCGTCGTCATATGAGAATAAGGGGGCATGCCGATGACAGAGAGTAGAGCGGCGGACAGGTTGCTGGATTTGCGTGGATTACTGGAGGACCTCGTTGCCCAGGGCTACGTGAGCAGGCTGGATGCGAACCGTATTGTGGGTACTCCGCGCACTGCGGAGCAGGCACAGATGCATCCGCTCAGCTATATCGCCAGCTGCGATCTGGCCAGCCAGAAGAGCCCAGGCACTTTACTGGGCGACGAGCTACTCAGTGCCTGGCTGGCGGAGTGTGCAGACCACCCCCTCTATCATATCGACCCGCTCAAAGTGAATGTGAGCGCGGTAACCGAGGTAATGAGTTTCCAGTTCGCCAAGCGCCACCAGATTTTGTGTGTCGAGGCTGGTGCAGAAGAGTTAACCGTTGCCACGGCCCAGCCTTTCACCCACGGTTGGGAGGAGCAGCTGGAACATACCAGTGGGCGTCGGGTGCGGCGGGTGGTGGCTGACCCTGCAGATATCAAGCGTTACTGTGTGGAGTTTTACTCCCTGGCGAATTCCATTTCTGGCGCCAGTGGACTGCAGGGTACCTCTGCGGCGAATAATTTTGAGCAGCTGCTGGAGTTGGGCAGCCTTAAAGACCCGGAGGCCAATGACCAGCATATCGTTAATATCGTCGACTGGTTGTTACAGCACGCTTTCGATCAGCGCGCCAGTGATATTCACATCGAGCCGCGGCGTCAGGTGGGGCGTATTCGTTTTCGTATCGATGGGGTACTTCATCCGATCCATGAACTGCCCGATCAGGTCAATGCGGCGGTAACCAGTCGTCTAAAAATCCTTGGACGAATGAATGTGGCGGAGAAGCGCAAACCCCAGGACGGCCGCATAAAAACCAAGCGGCCCGATGGCAGTGAGGTGGAACTGCGCCTCTCCACTCTGCCTACCGCCTTTGGCGAGAAGTTGGTGATGCGTATATTCGATCCCGAGGTACTGGCGCGCTCCTATAGTGACCTGGGGCTCGCCGGCACTGATTTGGCCCGCTGGCAGACGATGCTGGCGCGGCCCAACGGCATTGTGCTGGTTACGGGCCCTACCGGCTCGGGTAAGACCACTACCCTATATACCGGCCTCAAGCAGCTCGCCACCAGTGCAGTGAATGTCTCCACCGTGGAAGATCCTATCGAGATGGTGGAGGAGAGTTTTAATCAGACTCAGGTCCACCATTCTATCGGCTTCGATTTTGCCGCGGGCATCCGTACCCTGATGCGCCAGGACCCGGATATCATCATGGTGGGGGAGATTCGCGATCTGGAAACCGCGCAGATGGCGGTACAGGCAGCGCTCACCGGCCATTTGGTGATCTCCACTCTACACACCAACGATGCTCCCACGGCGGTTACTCGTCTGTTGGATTTGGGATTGCCTCACTACCTGCTTAAGTCCACCATCCTCGGTGTTATGGCCCAGCGCCTGGTGCGGACTCTCTGTCCTTCGTGCAAACGCGAAGACACCATCAATGAGGCGGATTGGCATTCCCTGGTTCGCCCCTGGAAAGCGCCTCTACCCGAAAAAGTGTATGCCCCCGAGGGCTGTCTGGAATGTCGTAACACTGGCTACAAGGGCCGCCAGGGGATCTATGAAATCCTACCGTTTAGCGAAGCGGTGCAGACCATCGTCACCCCCGATTGTGACCTACAACAGCTGCGTCGCCAGGCTATGCGCGAGGGTATGAACAGTCTGCGTCTGTCGGGGGCCAAGAAAGTGGCCGCTGGCCTGACTACGGTGGCGGAAGTATTGCGTGTGGCACCGCCGCCGGATATCGCTTTTTAATTGGGCCCAATTCCCCAAGTAGTTTGAGTTTAAAAATTGTGGGGCGGGCAGCTGCCCCTGCAGAATTCCACATTTGGAAATAAGGATCGATTTCCCATGATTGATAGCGCCATCTGCCCCGAACCCCTGCGCCCGCAACTGCAGAGCCTGTGGCAAGACTGGCGCGAGGCGGCGGGCCCGGCATTGGCGGCTGAGGCAGAGGCGTTGCTACAAGAGAAAGCGCTTGGGTTGGCACTGGCACGCAGTTTTATCGGTTCTGAATTCCTTTATCGACAGTGCTGCCGCCAACCGGATTTCCTCTTGGAACTACTGCAACAGGATGATCTGGGCCTGCAATTGCCTTGCTTTGATAGCGATGAAACTTTAGATCTGGCTCTGCGTCAGCTGCGCAACCGAGCGACCGCCGAGGTTATTTTCCGAGACTTTGCCGGCCAGTGGGATATTCCCAGGGCCTGCCTGCGTCTCAGCGAGCTGGCAGAGCTCGCTATTAGCACGGCTTTGCAGTGGCACCACCGCCAGCTGGCACAGCGTTATGGTGAGCCCCGGGATAAAAGCGGGAGGGCTCAGTCTTTGGTGGTGCTGGGTATGGGTAAGCTGGGCGCGCGCGAGCTGAATCTCTCCTCGGATATCGATCTGATCTTCGCCTATCCCGACCCCGGTCATACCGATGGCGATCAATGTGTGGAAAACCAGAAGTTTTTCCAGCGCTTGGGTCAGCGTCTGATTAAATCCCTGGATGCCATTACGGCGGAGGGCTTCGTGTTTCGTGTGGATATGCGCTTGCGCCCCTATGGTGACAGCGGCCCATTGGTGAGCCATTTTGCCGCTCTGGAAGATTATTATCAGACCCAGGGGCGCGAGTGGGAGCGTTACGCCATGGTCAAGGCGCGTCCGGTGGTCGGCGATCAAAGCGTTGCCGCCGAGTTGATGGAGCTGTTGCGGCCATTCACTTACCGTCGCTATATTGATTTCAGTGCTATTGATGCCTTACGCGAGATGAAAGCGCTGATTCAGCGACAGGTACGCGCCCGTGGGTTGATTGACAATATCAAGCTGGGGCGCGGAGGTATTCGCGAACTGGAGTTTATCGTGCAGGCTTTCCAGTTGATCCGCGGTGGACGTGTGCCGGCGTTGCGAGAGCGCAATTTGTTAACAATCCTGCCTTTGCTGGAAGCTGACGGCCATGTGGAACCTGGTGTCGCCGATGAGTTGGGCAACTGCTACCTGCTGCTGCGTCGGGTGGAGCACGCCTTGCAGGCTTATAAAGACCAGCAGACCCAAGCGCTGCCGCAGGACCCAGCAGAACGCGAGCGGCTCGCATTCGCCCTCGGTCGCGACAACTGGGATCAGTTGTCCAGGGAATTGGCTGCCGTTCGCAATGTGGTGGAGCGAGAGTTCGACACGGTTATTGCACCGCCGGAGGAGATTGCCGAGCCCCATGTGGCGGAAGAGTGGCAGGGATTGTGGAGTAGCTGTGGCGATGAGAGTAGTGAAGAGATCAATCTGCAGACCCTGGAGAATGCAGGTTTCAGTCCGGCGCCGGAGGCTCTGGAGTTGCTGCGGGATCTCAATCACTCTCCAATGGTAGTGGCACTGCCAGCATCTTCGCGTGAGCGCCTGGATCACTTTATGCCCTTGTTGCTGGCCGCAGCCAGTTTGCAGGAAAGACCATTGTTGGTGCTCGGTCGGGTACTCCCCCTGGTGCGCTCAGTGTTGCGCCGCAGCGCTTACCTGGTGCTTATCAATGAGAACCCCCCAGTACTCAGCCAGCTGGTACAACTGTGCAGTGCCAGCCCACGAATCGCCGAGCAGCTGGCGCGTCACCCCATCCTGTTGGATGAACTACTGGATTCTCGCCGCCTGCTGGCACCGGCCACGGCTGAAGATATTGCCGATGAGCTTCGCCGCGAACTGTTGCGTGTCGATCCAGCAGATCTGGAGCTGCAGATGGAAACACTGCGCTATTTCAAGCAGAGCCAGAGTCTGCGTATTGCCGCTCAAGAGGTCAGCGGGGCATTACCGCTGATGAAGGTAAGCGACTCTCTCACCTGGCTGGCGGAAGGCATATTGCAGCAGTCACTCAGTCTAGCCTGGGCGCAAATGGTGGATAAATATGGACAGCCGGCCGGCGCCACAGCTGAAGATATGCACTTTGCCATTGTCGCCTACGGTAAACTTGGGGGGCTGGAATTATCCCACGGCTCCGATTTGGATATTGTTTTTGTGCACGATGCGGACCCCCAGCTTGCTACCGACGGCGCAACCAGTATCGACAATTTGCGCTTCTATACCCGCCTTGCGCAGCGCCTGATTCATATCCTGCAAACCCGTACCCTGAGCGGACCGCTGTATGAGGTGGATACCCGTTTGCGCCCTTCGGGCAATTCGGGCCTGTTGGTCACCTCTATGAAAGCCTTTGAAAAATACCAGCGCGAGAGTGCTTGGACCTGGGAGCATCAAGCGTTGGTGCGCGCCCGCCCGGTTGCGGGTAGCGAACAGCTCTGCAAGGACTTTGAGGCCCTGCGCCTGAAATTGCTTTGCGAGCCCAGAAATGAGGGGAAATTGCGCGAGGAAGTGGTTGGGATGCGCGATAAAATGCGCTCTCACCTGGATAAAAGCAATGATCAAAATTTCGACCTCAAGCACGGCCCGGGCGGTATTGTCGATATTGAATTTTTGGTTCAATATGCTTCTCTGGCCTGGGCGCAAACTGCGCCCTCGATCGTGCGATACACCGATAATATTCGCATTCTCGAAAGTCTGAATGACGCGGGCCTGATGCCGGCCAAACAGGTCGAGCATCTGATCGACGCCTACAAAGCCTACCGATCTGAAGGTCATCGCCTGGCACTACAACAACTGCCAGGGACAGTGAGCGATGACCGTTTCACAGCGGAAAGAAAGACCGTTCTAACAAACTGGCAGCAATTACTCGGTTAAAACCGGCTTGGTCCTGCTGCCCGATTAAACTGTTTTTCAGGATTAGTGGGAGTTGCCCTATGTCTTTTGCCGACCGTGATGGCGTTATCTGGTTTGACGGTGAGTTGGTTCCCTGGCGCGATGCGCGCGTGCACGTCCTAACCCATACCCTGCACTACGGCATGGGTGTTTTTGAGGGGGTGCGCGCTTATGAGACCGATCGCGGAGCCAGTATCTTTCGCCTGCAGGATCATACCCGTCGTTTATTTCGCTCCGCGAAGATCATGAATATCCCTATGCCCTATGAAGCGGATGAGCTGAATGAGGCTCAGCGTCTTGTAGTCAGGGAAAATAATCTCCAGCACGCCTATTTGCGCCCAATGGTATTTTACGGCTCTGAGGGGATGGGGTTGCGTGCAGAGGGCCTTAGTACCCACGTAATCGTCGCCTCCTGGGAGTGGCCCAGCTATATGAGCCCAGAGGCATTGGAGCGTGGCATCAAGGTCAATACGTCCTCTTATACTCGTCACCACGTCAACATCAGCATGTGCAAGGCGAAGGCCAACGGTAATTACATCAACTCAATGCTGGCCCTGCAGGAGGCGATTCGCAACGGTTGCGAAGAGGCGTTATTGCTCGATCCAGAGGGCTATGTGGCCGAGGGCAGTGGGGAAAACTTTTTCATCGTCAGGGATGGGATTATTTATACCCCGGAGCTGACCTCCTGCCTGGATGGCATTACCCGGGATACGGTGATTGAATTGGCTAGGGAGTGTGGCTACAGGTTGGTGGAGAAGCGTATCACTCGCGATGAGGTTTATATCGCCGATGAGGCCTTTTTTACAGGTACTGCCGCAGAGGTGCTGCCTATCAGTATGCTCGATGGCCGCTCCATCGGCAGTGGTTGCCGCGGCCCAATCACCGGTCGCTTGCAGGGACTTTATTTTGATGTAGTGCATGGTCGCAGTACCGCACACCGAGGTTGGCTGAGTGATGTAGATGACACCGGCCTTCATGACACAAGCCATATTGCTGTAGCCTAACTCACCAGATTTGGGCTAAGTTCAGATCCTCCCAATTTCAGGTGGAGGGCACTTTAGAGTGCCCTCCCTGACCACTCTTCAGGGGAAAGTAGTACCCTGCCTGTTGTTCTCGTAGAATGCTCAAGTAAATTATCCCTCTGTACTCAATAGGTGTCTGCCCATTGCAGACTTGGTGTGAATCGAAAGCGTTGCATAGCGAATTCAATCTTTACCCCTGTTTAATGGGGTGCTGGTAAATAAGTCATTAAGGGCTGTGGGAGTTATTGGTGTTACCAATTAAAAACCTTGCGAAGGATTGGAAAGGCATTTTTGCTCAATTTTGGCAGCGCAATGAGCTGATCGATGTATCTACAAACTTGCAAATGCTAGGAGGCGCTCTGCTGCTTTTATATGCAGCACTATTTCCTTTGGGGAGCGATTTTGCAGATACCGCTAAAACTCTATTTATTGTTCTTACTTTTTGGGTACTTTTTACCCGTGGAAGAAACTGGCTCAACTCACCAGTCGGATGGTTCTTCGCTGCTGCTTTATTAGTTCAGATGTTGTCCTGGGCTGGTATGTTAATGGCATACCCAGAATGGGCCGAGTCTTCCCCGAAATTCCACCGCCTGGGGCAGTGGTTTGTATTCGCTGCCATAGCCTGCTGGTTGGGCGGCAGTACTCGCAATACTTTAATTCTCTGGTTGACGGCACTACTTGCTCTGCTTTTGGCACCCTGGGTAGCGGGAGGGGGATTTGCTGAGTGGATAGATGGAGCTAGGGGGCAGCGAGTCGAATTTGGTTTCCATAATGCCCAGCATACCGCCATTCTTTTTGGTGTTGCACTGTTGGGCCTAGCCGTTTTCTCTCGTCGCTTATTTAGGTATACAGGACTGTTATCCATATCGAGCTTAGCCTGGGCTGTTGCTGTTGGTATATGTGCTCTGGCCGTGCTTTATTCACAGACTCGTGCGATTTGGTTTGCTTTGGCCGTATCTCTCTTCACTCTCTTAATCGTTTGTGTGTTTATAGTTCTTCGCAAGCAGGGTAAGGGAGTTTGGTTGCGTTTAATAGCTTGGGGGACGGTCATCGGTGTGGCCATGGTCGCCCTTTGGGTGAAAGTTGGGGATGTGGTGAGCAAGCGCCTCGGGCTCGAGAGGAATACCGTTGATGCTTTGCTTTCAGGTAATCTTGATTCGATTCCCTATTCTAGTATCGGTGTCAGGATCCATAGTTGGCATGCTGCGATGAATTGGATAGCTGAACGCCCATTGCTTGGCTGGGGAGGTAAAGGTCGACGTCTCGTTATTCAAAATCTGCAAGGTATGCCATCGGAGTTCAAAAATACTATTGGGCATCTACACAATAGTTATCTTGATTTACTGGTGAACTATGGAGTTCTGGGCGCGTTGGTATGGGGAGTCCTCAATTGCTGGGTATTCATATTGGCTTATAAAAGCTGGCGCAGGGGTGTTTTACCTGGCGACTTCTTCTTATTTTATATCGGTTTTATGATTCTCTGGCTGGTTGCGAATTGCTTTGAATCCTATCTTTTTTACTCCAGTGGCCATTTTATTTTTGGCATAGTGGTTGCTGGTATTGCTACCCATATTTTTCGCTGCAGGAGTGAATTTAGGCCTGAACCTGGCCGGAATCTCTAAGAGAGAACCTGAGGGGCTAAGCCCCTCAATGTCTTGTAGGGCACTTATACTTTCGGGCGTCCCACACAATAATAGTCCATGCCGCTCTCGGCCATGTGTTGGGGTTCATAGAGGTTACGGCCATCAAAAATAACCGGATTAGTTAACGCCTTGGTAACGGCCTTAGCATCAATGGCCTTAAATTGCTGCCACTCGGTAGCGATAATCAGGGCATCTGCCCCAGATAACGCAACTTCCTTAGTGCCGCAGAGTTGCATGTCTTCGCGCACACCGTATATCCGTTGGCACTCCTCCATTGCCTGAGGATCAAAGGCTTGAACCTTTGCCCCGAGCTGCCAGAGTTGTTCCATCAAGGTACGGCTGGGCGCTTCGCGCATGTCATCGGTATTGGGTTTAAAGGCAAGCCCCCACAAAGCAAAGGTTTTTCCTTTCAGGTCCTCGCCAAAATGCTCTGTGATTTTTTGTAGCAGGTAGCTTTTTTGGGTTTGGTTACGCTCCTCCACAGCATTCAAAATACCCGGGGATACCCCCATTTGAGTTGCTGTAGAAATCAATGCTTTCACATCTTTCGGAAAGCATGAACCGCCGTAACCGATACCGGCGTAGATAAACTGGTAGCCAATGCGAGGGTCAGAGCCAATACCCTGGCGTACCTGCTCGATGTCTGCGCCCACATGATCGGCGATTTGTGCCATCTCATTCATAAAACTGATTTTGGTGGCCAGCATGCAGTTAGCGGCGTATTTGGCCAGCTCCGCACTGCGAACATCCATGGTGATGATTTTTTCATGGTTTCGGTTAAATGGCGCATAGAGCTGACGCAGTGCATTCTCTGCGGAGGTGCTGCGAGTACCAATAATGATGCGATCTGGTCGCATGCAATCGCTCACTGCAGAGCCTTCTTTAAGGAATTCTGGGTTTGAAACGACGTCGAAAGGGATATCTTCGGTATTACGCGCAGCCAGTCGATCAGCAATGGCCTTACTCACTAAATCTGCAGTGCCCACGGGAACTGTAGATTTATTGACGATCACCTTGGTTTCGCTCATATAAGTGGCGATAGATTCGGCCACTGCCAGCACATGGCGAAGGTCGGCTGAGCCGTCTTCGTCAGGAGGGGTTCCGACGGCGATAAAGATGACTTCCCCGTGCTCTACGCCCTGTGACGCATCAGTGCTGAAATTCAGTGTTCTATTTTTTAAGTTGCGCTCAATCAGCGGGGATAGGCCAGGTTCATAGATAGGGATGATCCCTTTTTTCAGATCTTCGACTTTCTTCTCATCGATATCAATGCACAAAATATTGTGGCCAACTTCAGCCAAAACTGCGGCCTGAACCAAGCCGACGTAACCGCTGCCAAATACCGTTACATTCATGAGTATCCCATTACCTGTCACTGGAGGGGCTGTGCCGCCCAAAAATATGCGCGCTAGTGTACCAGATATTGCCCTTAGGCCTTGGGGCGCAATTGGCATATCCCGTGCTCTCATATTCGCCGACAAGTGGGCAATAAGCTATGCTTGCGGCCTTTTACTGGCAGGGGTTCATTGGCTTTGCAGCTGAAGGTATGGCGTTTTCTCGATGGTAACCGGGCGCATGAGAAACAGAGTGCAGCGTTGGTTTGTGGCCTGGGTAAAAGTTTTGCTGGGCAGGTACAGAGTTTTGATATCCCCGCAGAGTTGAGCGCTTTGCGCATTTTCCTGGGGCGGACACAACAACTCGATCAGTTGCCTAAACCGGATTTCCTAATTGGAACCGGCCGCAAGAGCCGTATGCCGATGTTGGCCGCGCGCCGCCGTTACGGTGGTCGCGCAGTGTCGATAAATCGTCCGCAGCTACCTTTTGGCTGGTTTGATTTTGCAATTGTGCCGGAGCACGATCGGCCACCACCTCTGGAGAACATTATCCTAAGCCAGGGTGCCCTAACGGAGCCTCTACCCGATATTGGCCCTCAGGCTGGGAAGGGGTTAATTTTGCTCGGTGGACCGAGTAAACACTATTCCTGGGATCTTCAGGCTATCCGGGCACAGATAGAGCCATTGATAAGACAACCTCTTGATTGGCAGATTTCCAATAGCCGCCGAACGCCAGGGAGTACATTGGAAGCCTTGTCCGAGGGCAATGCCCGCTTTATCGATTGGCGCTCATGTCCTCCCGGTTGGATTCAGGAGCAGATGGCCACGACTGAGCAGATTTGGGTGAGCGAAGATAGTGTTTCCATGCTGTTTGAGTCCTTACAGAGCCGCGCGAGGGTGGGGGTAATTCGGGTTCCCGGCCGGGATAAGTCCAATAAGGTCCGAGCTGCGGTGCAGAGGTTGATCGATCAGGGGGTCGTCAGTGAACACCTGGAAGAAGTGTTAGCGCAGCCGCCTCGCCAGCCTCTGGATCAGTACCTTTTATGTGCCAGGGCACTATTGCGCCGTTGTGGGCTATTGGCCAATTAGCCTTTCAGGCCGCGGGCTTCAAACTTTCGCCAGGGTATCTTCTTGTCGGAGACTTCCCATTCCACGCGCAACCACATACGTTGGATACGGCGGTGGATATAACGCCTGGCAAAGAAACTGGAAAATTTCGGTAGTGGCAGGAACGAGGCGCAGCCCAGGCCATCGATAAGATAAATCTGCAAACGCCCGTTTTCTCGGCGTAAGACTAGGTTGTGCGCGATCAGGTTTTTGGTCAGTACACCGTATTCCAAGAGCCAACTGGCAAACTCTTGTAGTGCAATACGCACCTCTTCATCCAGGCCGTGTTTGTTTAAATATTGGCGTAGGGTAGGTGCCGGAGTTCCGCTTTCATCTAAGATCATATCGGTCACTGCGGCGGGGCCGAGGCTGGTCTGCTGGATTCCATACCAGCGGGGTAGGTGCTGCCACAGTCCGGCGCTACCCCGTTGAAGGGCACTTTGGCTATAGCCCTCCTGCTCACGTAAGTTATCGTCAAAGCTATCCAGGCCGCGTCCACGCTTATACCAGGGGGCCCTATCCAATAGTATTTGAGTGCGTCCAGGGCGCATCACTTTGACGCACAAGTGAGGCTCCTGCGGATGCTGATAGCAAAAGCGATTGCCTCCACTGGCGAAGGGTTCACGATTGTTCAAATCTATCATGGCGCCATATTTCTCTTATTGTTGTTAAGCATAGTGCGATAGATTTCCATGGTGTGGGCGGCTTGTCGCTCTAAGGTAAAGGCTTCTGTGAGCTGGGGTCTTTGTTGAGGAGTGTCTAGTATCTCCAGGGTCTTCTTGAGGAGCATTTGTCGGTCCCCTTTATTGACCAGTCCCCGTGGGAAGCAGGCTTGCAGGGATTCAGCCGGGCCGCCGATATCATAACCAATAATCGGTGTGCCTATTGCGGCGGCCTCGATAACGGTGCGGCCAAATGGCTCCGGGCGTTGTGAGAGATTGAAAACCAAATCGGACTGCTTGTACCAGTAGCGAATATCAGAGCGATGCCCAACAAAGCTGACACGATCCTCTATCCCCAGATTTCGTACTTTTTCTTTTAGTTCTTCTTCGTAATGGGCTTTATTCGCTTCGCTGCCACCGAGGATTACTCCATGAATATGGGGGTCTAAGGGGACGAGTTTAGCAATTAGCTCAATAAAATCTTCCTGACCTTTCCAGCGGGTCAAGCGTCCCGGCAATAACAACCAGCGTTTCCCTTGGAGCTGTGGAAACTCCTTACAAGTCCGCTCCATCCAGTCAGCTGGGAGACAAATTTGGGGGTGAAACTCTTTGGTATCGACCCCGCGATAGACAATCTGAGGGGGCCTCTGTAGGTCATTAGGGTAGTTCTCCAGCAGGTAATCGTTTACGCACTGTGAGATAGCGATAACCTGCTCGGTTTTTGCCATGATCGCACTGTAGCGGTTGGTCGAGTAGAGCCCGTGCGCTGTGCTCAGCAGCCGGGGACGTTTGTCCACGGGCATTTTTTTCCAGGCCAGGTAAGTAAGCCAGGCGGGCACCCGGGAGCGAACGTGCAAGATATCTGCATTTAATTTCTGCAGCAGATTACGCAAAGGGCGCACTTGTAGCAGGCTGGTGAGGGACTTTTTATGGATTGGCAGGGTGATATGCTGTGAGCCTTCATGCTGTAGCTGCTCCACCATACGGCCGCCACTGGAAATGACAATGGATTCATGGCCGGCATGGACCAGTGCACGGGCAAAATCCAGGGTTCCCCGCTCAACTCCGCCCGAGTTTAAGGCGGGCAGTAGTTGCACAACTTTCAAGTGACCAGCTCCGAGTGACCAAGAAGAAAATGTTCTGCCAATGATATGATGGCCAGGTTTTGGCTTCCTGGCAGGGATCTCATTATATGCAGTGAAGCCTGAACCAGTACAGCTGGTGGTACGCCTTACCAGTATTTGTTTTCTCCCCGTGAAGCACTTTTGTCGATGCGAGTTCTGTATAACGTTATTTTTCGAGCGGCGATGCCACTTATTTTGCTGCGTCTGTGGTGGCGTGGCCGCAGCCAGCCCGAGTATCGGCTGCGCCTGGCTGAGCGCCTGGGAAAAGTGCCGAAGCGCCTTAGTTCTGCGCCTTTACTCTGGGTGCACTCAGTGTCTGTGGGGGAAACGCTGGCGGCGATACCGGTGATTACCCAGCTGGCGGCTCGCTACCCTCAGTGGCAGTGGCTGGTGACGACGAGCACCCCCACAGGTTCTGAGCGGGTGACTGAGGCGCTGCGCCCTATTCTTGGCGGCCGTTTACTGCATTACTACCTGCCTTACGACCTGCCAGAGTGTCTGACGCCATTCCTGCAGGCTTTACGTCCGAATATGCTTGTCATTGTGGAAACTGAATTGTGGCCGAATCTCCTGCACTTTTGCAGAAAGCGCAATATACCGACGCTGCTGGCCAACGCCCGGCTCAGCGAGAAATCTGCGCGCGGCTATGGAAAGTTTCCAAGATTTACCCAATCAATGCTGGCAAATCTGGATAAGGTCGTCGCTCAGTATGATGTGGATGCTCAACGCTTTGTAGAGTTGGGCTTGCCGGCGCCGCGGGTGCTGGCCAGTGGCAATATCAAGTTCGATCTGGATATCGGTTTAGGGTTGGTCAGTGAGGCCCAGGCCCTGGCCCACCAGTGGCGTGGATCTGAGGGGCGCAAGGTGTGGCTGGCTGCCAGTACCCATGCCGGTGAGGATGAAATTATTCTGGATGCCTATCGGGCATTGCTAAAGACCAGTGAAAATTTGCTGTTGGTGTTGGTTCCCCGACACCCACAGCGCTTTGAAAGTGTTGCACGGCTCTGTCAGGAAAGGGGCTTCCAGGTGGTTAGGCGCAGTGAAGGGCGGGCGCCATCTGTCTGTGATCAAATACTCCTGGGGGATACGATGGGAGAGCTGCTGCGCTTCTTTGGCGCGAGTGATATGGCCTTTGTGGGTGGCAGCCTGGTTCCTGTGGGCGGACACAATATGATTGAGCCAGCAGCCTGGGGGGTCCCGGTGGTATGCGGACCTTTCCTGCATAACTTTTCCACCGTTGCCCAATTGCTAAAGGACGCTGGCGGCATGGTGATTGCCGAAGATGCAGTGAGCATAGCTGAACAGCTGGATCTTTGGTTGAAAAATGATCGCCAACGTATGGCTGCAGGGCAGAATGCCAGAGTGGTGGCACAGGAAAATAGTGGCGCTTTAGGACGTCTGCTGGATGAAATTGAGAGTCTGATGCCTGATTTGAAAGATCAGTGAGTGGATCAGAGTCCACTCACTGATAGAGGTACTACTGATAAATATGCGCTTACTTAGAAGGCGCTGGTGTACCGGGAGGACTGGACTCGCCTACGCGGAACACATTGTGTGCTGGATTCAGCATACTATCCAATTCTTGCAGATCCTTTGGCGACAATAGCCCCGCCACCAACTTGAGGTTCAGGCTGTTGATGATGTAGTCGTAGAGGGCGTTGGCATAATCCGTCTGAGACTGGAACAGGGTCCGTTGGGCCAATAACACATCGACGATATTACGTGTGCCCACCTCATAGCCGGCCTGGGTGGCATCCAGTGCACTCTTGGCGGAGACCACCGCCTGTTGCCGCGCCGCCACCCGGGAAACATCGGTCACTACCGCACGGTGTAAGGTACGGGTGGACTGGATGGTGTTGCGCTCGGTTAGGTTGCGCAGATCCTGGGCCTGGAAGGACAGGTTGCGCGCCTCGCGGCGATTGGCGCTAATCAGGCCACCGGTGTAAATGGGAATATCTAAGGTAATCGCGGCGGTAGTATCGCGAAAATCCTGATCTCGTGGAAATACCGTAGATCGATTCCGCTCCCTAAAAGGTTCATCAAATAAAAATCTAGTTCTTTGATCACCTTCCGAGGTGAACTTATTGTACGAGACAGAGCCTGTAAGCGTAGGCAGATGCTGGCTGGCGGCAGAGCGAGCATTGTAGCGGGCTGCCTCGGCGTTTAGTCTTGCGGCTTTTAGGGTAAAGTTATTTGCCAGGGCGAAATCGACCCAGTCGGCTCGATCTGACGGTACTGGCGGCGCTACCTGAAAGCTCTCTATCAAAGGGGCTACCTCATCGTGATAGCCACCGGTCAGTACCGAGAGGGCGTCAAAGGAAGAGAGTAAGTTATCCTGTTCCGTTAAGCGGCGGGCAACCGAGCTATCGAAAGCCGCTTGGGAATCATAGACGTCGGTGATTGCCGTCAGCCCCACCTCGAAACGCTGCTGGGTTTGTTCCAGCTGCTTTGCTAGAGCTTTTTCTTCAGAGACGGCCGCTTCCAGTACATCATAGGCGCGCAATACATCGAAGTAGGCAGTGGCTACGCGGATCATCATATCCTGCTGGTTGGCGCTGTACTCTGCCGTAGCCTGTTCGGTTAGTTTCTTACCTTGCTGATAGCCAAACCAGGCGGGGGCATCAAATATCGCCTGGCTAAGGCTCGCATTATATGTTCTGTCGTCAAAAGTACCTGTATCCCGTTGGAGGAAATCGACCAATTCAAGATTGTTGTCGTCGTTTTCATCAACAGGTTCTGAATTTCCAAATTGCCTGAACTCGTGATTTCTTGCCGCCTGGATCTGTGCATTCACCTGCGGCAACAAGGGCGCACGCAGCTGATTTTTTGCCTCAATTCCAGCATGGTAGGCGGCGCGGTCTGCAGCCAGCTGGGGATCGTTATCCAGCGCCTGCATATAAATATCCCACAGGGTGTCGGCCTGGGCCTGCATGGCGCCGAAGCCCAGCAGGGTGGCGGCGATTAGTTTCTTCAGTGGACGCAACTGGCGGCCTTTCGGCGCTTTGCGGTTACTTCTTTTCATCTGTTTCAACTTCCTGTGGCGGGTGCGGTCTTCAAGCTTCTGTCAGTTCTCTGGAGCGGCACTCGAGTTTTGGTTCTCGGTGGGTTCCCTTGGCTCGCATGGTCCGATGTTGCTGCCAGTCTCCCCAATTAGCAGTCGCGAGAGTGTACCCGCGGCCAGTCTAAGCGTCGAGGCGACGCTTTCGGCTTTTTGGTATATCTTCGTTAAACCGACGCGAATGTGCGTTTACCGGTATCTGCCTGGCAGTATCAGGGCAGCATTGAATAGGGCAATGCCCCTACATTGCAATAGACGCGCCATGGAAGTATTTGGATGCGGCAAAAATTGTGCAGAATAAGGCAAGGACCTCTGGCACATGGATCAGCTGCGCATCAAAGAGCCAATACCCTGGCAGCGTGCCTGCCACGAGTGCGACCTGTTATTGACCGGCAGTGTGGCACCGCCCGGTCAAAAGCTGGTTTGTCCCCGGTGTCGCTGCACGTTGCACCGCAATAGTAATCACAGTGTCTATTACACTATTGCCCTGAGTCTCACCGGGCTGTTGTTATTTATTCCCTCTGCCAGCCTGCCATTACTCAAATTCTCAATTTTCTCTTTTGGTGCCGATAATACCCTATTGAACGGGGTTCACTCTCTATACAAAGCAGGATTTATCTGGCTGGCGTCTCTGGTTTTATTTTGCAGCGTGCTGGCGCCCCTGGGCAAATTTCTGTTGTTGTTATTTATTTGCTGTGGCAGTGCCTGGAGACTTTTGGATCGCGCGGTTGCCTTTGCCGTGCGCTGGTATCAACACATCAAAGAGTGGGGCATGCTGGATGTCTATATGCTGGGTATTCTGGTGGCATTAATTAAATTGAGAGACCTGGGCAAAATGGATGTGGAGCCTGGGCTCTACTGCTTTGGTGCCATGATGTTAGTGGCAAACCTCTCCTCTCTTAGTTTCGACCAAAATGCCATTTGGCAGCGAATTGCGCTGCGGCGTGTCCTGCGTGAGGCGGCCACATGAGTGCCCCGCAGAAAGCCCTCCAAAATGGAATGAGCAGCTGTTTGAGCTGTCACCAGCTGATTATTTTACCGGCCCGGGGAGGGCGCTGCCGCTGCCCTCGTTGTGGTGCGAGTGTCTATGGACGCATTGATGGCAGTTTGATGCTTACCTGGGCACTGACAATCACCGGTGCCTTGTTGTTACTACCAGCAAATATCCTGCCGATTATGAGTGTTGTTTACCTTGGCGCCGGTGAACCCAGCACAATTATCAGCGGTGTTATGCAACTGTATAACAGCGGTATGTGGGGCATCGCTCTCATTGTCTTTGTGGCCAGTATCGCCGTGCCGGTAATGAAGCTACTGGGATTGGTACTGCTCTTGGTACAGATCCAATTGCGATTGCATTTTGTGCCCTCTCAGGCAATGAAAATATATCGGGTGGTTTCCGGAATCGGGCGTTGGTCGCTGCTGGACCTGTTTATGATTTCTATTCTTGCGGCGCTGGTGGACATGGGATTTATCGCCCGAGTGGAAGCAGGGCCGGGCAGTACCGCTTTTGCCTCGGTGGTGGTGGTCACCATGATGGCGGCGCGTTCTTTCGATCCGCGCCTAATATGGGATGCCCATGATGGCGATCTGTATGCAACCGCAGTAGAGCCGGAAACGGCTCACAGGAGTGCGGCGGAGAATGGCTGACAATACGCCAGTGGATAATGACACCATAGAACCCAGCGCCTATGAAGGTCCTCAGCGGGGACAAGTGCGCAGGAGTCGCGGCCTGCCGCTTGTGTGGATATTGCCCCTGGTAGCGGGTTTGATTGCCGCCTGGTTACTTTACCAGGATATGGCTGAGGGAGATGTGCACGCGAGCATCCTGTTTCACTCCGGCGATGGTCTGGTGAAAGGCAAAACGGTGGTGAAATATTCCGGTGTGGATATCGGCATAGTGCAGGATGTGCGGCTGGTACCCAATGCCAAAGAATTAAATGGTGCCGACGGTGTTTTGGCTGAAGTCAGTCTTAACCGCAGTGCCGAGTACCTGCTGGTCGAGGGCACCGAGTTTTGGGTGGTGAAGCCGGAGCTCTCCATTACCGGTATCAGCGGATTGGAGACTTTGCTATCGGGTAATTACATTGCGGTGGAGTCCGGCAGTGGCAAGCGTAAGCGGGAGTTTGTCGCTCTGGATCGTCCACCGGCATTTATACGCGGCGACGGTTTACGCGTGGTACTGAAATCCCGCCGCCTCGGCTCCCTCAGCCGGGGCTCACCGGTGTACTACCGTCAGTTACGTGTGGGGCAGGTGGCCGATTACAGTCTCGACGAAAATGGCAGAGAAGTCAGTATCGAATTATTTATCCGGCGCGAGTACGGCTATTTGGTACATCGTGGCAGTCGCTTTTGGAATAGTTCCGGGATTTCGATTGAAGGAGGGATCAGCGGTATCAGTATCAATCTGGAATCTCTCGCCGCTCTTTTTGCCGGTGGTGTCAGTTTTTACACGCCGGAATCCCAGCGCCAGTCGCCATTGGCGGTCAATGGCACAGAATTTAAATTATATAAAAACTTCGCTGCCGCAGATGCGGGCATTGCCGTCACTTTAAATTTTGACCGAGGTGTCGATGTGACACCCGGTAGTACCAAGGTGTATTACCAGGGCATCAAAGTGGGTGAGGTTAGTCGCGCTAAAGCCAACAAGAGTATGAATGGAATGGAAGTGCGTGTCTTGATGGACCCGGCGACCGATGACCTGCTCAGTGAAAATACTCGCTTCTGGTTGGCGCCGCCCACTTTTGATTTTAGCGGCGGCTTGAATGAATTAATTCAGGGTAACCGTATCGAGGTAGATCTGCGCCGGGGGAAGCGTTCTCAGCGCACTTTTTCCGCGCGCGCTTCGGCACCACAAATGGACCCTAGGGTCCCTGGACTGCATTTACGCCTCACTTCCCGCAACCCGGGCTCACTGCAGCGCGGTGCCCCCGTATATTTTCGCCGAATCGAAGTGGGCAAGGTACAGGGGATGGAATTGCGCAGAGATGGCGAAGGCGTAGAAGTGTATGTGGTGATTGAACCGCGCTATGCACACCTGGTTAGGCCAGGTGCCCGCTTTTGGAATATCAGTGGATTGCGCGCTAGTGCGAGCCTGAGCAGTGGCATCAAAATACAGGCGGATTCGTTGATGTCTTTGTTGCGTGGTGGTGTTGCTTTTGGCATCCGGGGTGGGGAGTACGAAAAGGGTGGACCTGCGCAAAATGGCGATCAGTTTCCTCTGTATCGCAGTCGCGAAGCGGCGATGGAAGAGGGGATTGAAATCAGTATTAATTTACCCAGCGCTGAGGGGCTTAAGGAAGGGGCTCCGTTGCGTTACAAAGGTGTGCAAATTGGAGAAATAACCCGCTTGCGCCTCGGCAGGGATCTTGGTGAAGTTCAGGCACGAGCAAAGCTCTACCATCGCGGTGGCAATTTTGCCCGTGCCGGCACTCGTATCTGGGTGGTGTCCCCGCAGATTGGTATCAGTAAAGTCGCGCACCTGGACACACTGATTACCGGCCGCTACCTCGCCCTGGAGCCCGGCGGCGGGCCGCCGGAGACAGAGTTCTACGCCGAGCTTCAGGCCCCGAAGGAGGATCTTGCCGAAACTATGAGTCGACCCGGCCTGACGGTAATACTCGATGCAGCCAGGCGCGGTTCTCTGGTGGCCGGCAGCCCCGTTTATTATCGGCAGGTGCAAGTGGGGGAGGTTACTGGCTTTGAGCTGGGAGAGTGGGCGGACCGGGTATATATCTTTGTGCACATCGAGCCAGAGTATCGCCCGTTGGTGCGTGAGCATACGGTTTTTTGGAACGCCAGTGGTGTGGATGTGAATTTTGGGCTGAAAAGTGGTCTTAATGTTAATACTGAGTCTGCTCAGGCTCTAATTAAAGGGGGCATTGCTTTCGCCACGCCCGAGCCGCCATTTATGGGGTTCGAAGTGGAATCCGGTAGCCACTTTCCACTCTACCCACGGGCGGAACCCAAGTGGTATAAGTGGAGCCCCAAAATAGAGCTTTATAATTATTCGGAACCGGTCAAATAAATAACAAGGTAAGGAGCATTTATGCGTTATATAACCATGGGATTAATGACTCTGCTGTTCTTGGCCGGGTGCCAGGAAATGCAAGTGGAGCGGGTGAGTACGGGGGCTCAACCGGTGGCTTTTTCTACCTATAAATGGGGAGTGACGCCACTCAATGATGCGGATGCCTCAGCACAATTGGTAGAGCTAGACGAGGAGATGCGCAACTCAGTGGCGGCGCAATTACAGCAGCGCGGCTATCGAGAGGTGGCCCAGGACCAGAATGCAGATATGGTCGTGGATTATCAGGTGGCTGTGGTTGATGAATTTTTTTCCGGCGATACACGAGACCCAAGCTGGGACAAGCAGTTTGATAGCAATGCACCCCAGGATGTCGTGGAGCTGCCGCCGCTCACCGATGCTCCGCTGGTGATTATGAGCGTGGGGATTGGTCGCCCCGACGGCGCGATAATTTGGGGGGGCAGGGCCAGTGAACTCCTGACTCGCCCAGACAGTATTGAGCAGCGCCAGCGTCTGATCTCACGGGGCGTGTATGAGTTGTTGAGGGATTTGCCTCAGGCCTACCAGTAAACTGAAAAATTATCGGCGCTTTATAATCCCTCCAACTGACTCCTCATCGCCGGCCGTTGGCCGGCGAAACCCCTCAAATATCAGAAAACTACCAGTTACTATTTTTTACTGGCCTGTTTTTTTACGGTCCGCACAGGCAGGGCTGCAAAAAATACTTTGAAGGCAGTCTGCAATTTTTGCTAAGGGCTAGGGGCGCCCACGTTGCATCAGGGTGTTGTAGAGCTCAATGTAGGAGTCCACGATAAACTGCTTCGAGTAGCCATTCGCATACACTTCCGCAGCATTCTCGATCAGGCTCTGGCGCAACTCTGGATTATCCAGCACGGAGCGGATGGCTTTGGCCAGGGCATCAGCATCATCGATAGGAGTGATCAGGCCGCTATGACCATCGCTGATGACTTCCCCCGGGCCTTGGGAATTGGTGGCGACAATGGGGCAGCGGTGTGCCCATGACTCCATCACAATTGAACCCAGCCCTTCGTGCCGTGACGGGCATACGAACAAATCTGCGGTGCGCATCAGGGTGGTAACGTCGTTGCGCCAACCGAGGAAGCGTACGCGTTGGTCCAGGCCGAGTTTATGGCATAGGGCTTTCAGGTTGGCCTCTTCTGGACCTGCACCGGCGAGCCACAGGGTAGCATTGGGTATTTGCGCTAGAGAGTGCAGCAGGACATCAAAACCTTTGTTGACGTGCAGGCGGCCCGCAGCGAGGATGAGGGGCTTGTCTTCCGGCGTATCGAAACTGTTGCGTGGTAGCGGTTCTACCGGAGTTTCATCGGCAAAATTGGGGATATGAAAAATCCTCTCCCTGGGAATACCACCATCAACCATATGCTGGCAAATACCCTTGCTGATACCGATCCAATAATCCGCGTGCCGATAGTACTTCAGGTTGTAGTAATGGCCGAGCCGGCTGACCAGTAGATAGTTTTTTGAGTTGGGAGTGATAATAGTGGCACGCCCCATCCAGGTCATAACGATGTCCGGCTGCCAGTTATTCAGTGCCTCGCGATAAACTCTGCGGCCTAGAAAATCCAGTTTGCCACCAAACTTAAAACCTTCGGTTTCAACCCCATTGTTACGCAGCGCTTGCACACGGTGATCGTGGTTGCGGATAAAGGCTTTCTCATTAATCTCAGTGCGCGGGTTCAAACCGCTCACCAGGCGCACGAAAAAATTTTCCGCACCGCCGTGCTCGGCACCGGCGAGGACCTGCGCCACTCGAATTGGCTTGTTACTCATAAATCCAACGTATTCTGTGTAATTCTTCCGGTGGCCCGTTATTTCAGCGAGCCATTCAGGTTGATATCGCGGGCCCAGGCGTAGTCGTGACTAAAGGGTTGCAGGCTGGTGGCCTCAACAATGTATTGGGCGTAAAGTTTCGAGTTCATTTCGGTGTGGAAAAACTCCCGGGCTTTAGCTGCCCAAGCACGGCGCTTGGCATCGTCGCTATGGAACTCGCGGATTTTTTCCAACAGGTCCTGCTCATCAGAAAAGTAAACCACGCTCTCTGGGGGTAATAGTTCGTCGAAGTGCAGCTTGTCACTGGTGAATTGCAAAATACCATTACCGGCAAGCTGGGCCATTCGCGCAGAAGAGTACCAATAATGGGTGTCTTGGCGATTAAAATTTAGTCCCATTTTAGTTTGCGCGAGTGCGCGATCGTAGTCTCGTCCCCATACTGGTGCTTCACCAAAGCTGCCGTAGGTTTTGAAGTTCAGTGAATCTCCCAGGGTATCCTTGAGATTTTTCACCATTTGCAAGCGCTTGGTGAAATCATTGCTGTTGCTACAAAACAGCAGATCAATAGACAGATCAGTGCGTTCGGCATTATTGAGGTTTTCGATAGAGGGTTCGACCGGGTTGGGCATATGGTAAACCCGGGCGTTAATGCCCTCAAAAATACTCAGTTCGCGACGGCCGGTGGAGACGAAGATGGCATCGGCCACTTCGGCGCGGTGTTTGATACGCTCAACATTGCTGGGCACGAACAGTGGATCGTTATTACAGTGTGCGATTAGGCAATTGGGCTGTTGTTGCTTGATCGCCTTCAGGGTGTCGTTACTGATCATGTCGCAGTGGCCGGCGATGATCAGGTCGGGCTCAAATGCTTCAACCGTTTCTAACAGGCGGCGATTGGCTTTGCTCACCCCCAGGTCGCGGATTCCGAAGGGCGCTTCGAAAGCTGCCACATCCCGGTCGCTGAACACCTGCGTATAGTGATCGTTTTTGATCAGGCCAAAAGTCAGTTTCTGCGCCCAGCTAACCCGCGTCTTACCGTAACGGCGCAGTTGTTGGTAGGCGATATTGAGCACTCTCATGGTGGTGCGGTCTCTAAAAAAATCCAGGAAGATATTACGTATGGCCGCTTGCTAGAGGGGCTGGTACGGTGGGCGCAGAGTATAACAGCTGCATCCCGCTCATATAGTGTTCGAGTATGCAGACCCCACTCGCGCAGAAGGTCAGCGAACTAATGTCAAAAATGAAGAGTCAAAAGGGGTTGTCCCCAGAGTTTTCCGCAGATTCTGTAGAAGTTGTTTCCAGGGAAACGGTTTATAAGGGATTTTTTTCCATGTTGCGGCTACGGCTGCGCCATCGCCTTTTTCGTGGTGGCTGGAGTGAAATCTTTACCCGGGAGCTGTTTGTACGCGGTCCGGCAGTAGGGGTATTGCTCTACGACCCTGAGCGAGACCTTGTTGCGCTTACCGAACAGTTTCGTATTGGCGCCCTAGAGCGGCCGGCAGGCCCCTGGTGTCTGGAAGTGGTTGCCGGCATGGTGGAAGCCGGGGAAGACCTAAAAGATGTAGCTCGGCGTGAAGTATTGGAGGAAGCGGGGCTCAAAGTACAGGAGTTGCACTTTATCCACAGTTATATGCCCAGTGTTGGCGGAAGCTCCGAACGGCTACATCTGTACTGTGCGCTGGTGGACTTGAACTGTGCGGAAGGTTACTTTGGTTTGGAGCAGGAAAACGAAGATATCCGCTTGCGGGTGTTTTCCAGGGACTCGGTACTCGCCGCCATGGCGGGGGACTATGCTCCAGGAGAGAACCCTATCGATAATTCGGCCACCATTATTTGTATGCAGTGGCTGCAGTTGAACCGGGCAAAATTAACAAAACACAGGCCAACTGCCTGACCGTCACTTGCGTTACGCAATGTTACCTGCGTATAGAGCAAACTGAGATCTGAGTCACGGCGGCCAATGAATTGGAGTGTTGATAATGGCTCTACTGGAAGAAGCGAAGGCGCGGCAGCACAGGAAGTTGAAAATGTCGCCAAATGGCAACGCTAGGGCGGTGTATCGAGTCGATCTACCGTCTTATCATGCCGATTGTGACGCCAACTACCTGCGCTTGAGCAAATTGTTGCCTGAGCTTTCACAAAGAGCGCTTTGGCGCTACCAGTTGCCGGGCGGCACTCTGGTGTTGAGAGTAGTGGAGCGCTCCAGATATACCACGGAGGTGTCTCTGGCGGCGGAGGTAAATCTTAACGAGTGCCAATGGCTGGAACCTCCCGACTTGACTGTACGCCTCTACCACGATGCGTGTATGGCGGAGGTGATTAAAGCCAATGGTCGCGGGCCGGTGGGTGGTAAAGGAGTGGATACCGCCTATCCCAATCCCCGTATGCAGCATGCAGATGAGAGACCCCAAGCCAATCGCTTCCTTGGTGAATGGTTGGAGTACTGTCTTGCAAATGGTCGTGCAGAATTTGAACTGGTGTTGGATGGCCAGAAATTTTAATTCTGCTGCAGAACACACGGATGTGAACACAAGGTGAGCAAGTGATTCGCGAGCACAACAAGTCGGATTCACCCCTGGGGGTGACTTCGCACCGTCTTATCCAGATCACAGATCCACATATCGGCAGCAGGCCCGATTATCAATTATTGGGTCTGGATACCGGCCACACCCTCGATGAAGTTTTGACCTCTCTCCAAAGCCGGCAGCCCCATGCCCGGGCTCTGGTCGCCACTGGCGATATCAGCGCCAATGGTTCTGAGGCTTCCTACTGCCGGTTCTTAGAAAAGACCCGCATACTTTCCATGCCCTGGTACTGGCTGCCCGGCAATCACGATGTGAGTACCCGCATGAAAAAACTGGCCCCCAACCGCTGTATCGATTTGGTCTCCTTGGGGGATTGGCGCCTGCTGCTGTTGGATACCAGTGTGACAGGGCAGATTTGTGGCGGCTTAGACAGCGCGAAACTGGAGCGCCTTCAGATGCTCCTTTGGGAGACTCGCGATCACCCGGTGATTATTATGATGCATCACCAGCCGGTCCCTGTGGGGAGTAAGTGGATTGATGGCCATATGCTGCGCGAAGGCTGTGAGACATTTTTGCATATAGTTGATCAGGCCCCCCAGGTAAAAGCCTTGGTTTGGGGGCATGTACACCAGCAGTTTGACAGCAACCGAGGCCATCTCGGTCTGCATGCCACTCCCTCTACTTCGGTACAGTTTACTCCCGGCAGTGGCCCCTTCGCTGTCGACGAAGAGATGCCCGGCTACCGCTGGTTTGAACTGTATAGCGATGGCTCCTACGAAACCGGTGTGGAGCGGGTGGCTATCTCCAAGTATTGTGTCGATCTCGCCTCATCCGGTTATTGATTTAAGTCAAACCGCTGCGAATTCGCAGCGGTACTTTCACTAAAGCTCTCAAGTCTTCCTCCTTGCTATTGGCTCCCCAGTAAAGAATGTAATGCTTTCGGAATAGACAGCAAACAGGTCACTGCCTATTGGTAACAACCATTCCTATTTTGTGCGACCTGAGCACAATGTATTTTCCCCTCTCTTTTTTAGCAAAAAACCAAATAAAACCATTCTTAACCAATCCCTTGTGTTTTTCCCCTATCCTCCCCGTACAATGAGATTACCTGTATTGAGCGGTGATTTTTGAATATGGGAAAAGCGTGGTGAAAGGTGAGCCAATAAAGTATTCAAGTGTGGTTTCTAGAATTGCCGAGGTTTGAAGCCTAACGGTGATAGATAATGTGATTGGGAGCCTCTCGCCGAATGTATATTTTTCGGAAATTCAGGAGCTTGTAAATGCAACAATTATTTTCTATACCTTTCCTCGCATTTTTATTATTGATTACGGCTTGTAGTCAGCAGTCCACTTTACAGGATCGCAGTGATGGCCTGGAAGCACGCCCCAGCCAGCTCGATGAAGTCGCGGCAGCTTTCGCCTTGGATCTCAGTGGCGCTAAGGTTTATATCGCACCGGTTCAAATTGACTACACCAAGCGATTCTCTTCCCTGCCCAGGCGCCAATATCGGGAAAAAGATTACGAGCTGGACCAGAGGGATCTACAGCGTTTGAATACACTGTTGGCGCAGAGCTTTAGTAATAAGCTGCTAAAACCGCGCAATGCCCAGCAAGTGTCGGAGCAGGCGGAAGCCGACTACACCCTATCCCTGTCACTGCAAGATTTTTCCCTGGCTGCACCGCTAGATCCATCTCCCTGGACTTGGCGTGTCTATACAGAGCAGAGCGCCTACGCACAGCTGGTAGGTACTTTGTACGATCGTAACGGCAGCGCAGTAATGCATTTTCACGATCGGCGGGATATTGGTGAGAATCTCGGTTCCTCTGGGCCGGGTGGACGGCTGGAACGTTTCACCAGTGTTACCTTTTGGTCAGATATGCGTGTGGATATTCGCCGGGCTTTTGCTAGCTTGAACAGATCGCTGCTGTAATCGGTCTCTGGAAGAGCAGGAACTGTGAGGAGGCCAACCCCATTGCTGCCGTGGGGCGCTATAATCCCCGACTATGCAAACACAAAATCTCAACGGAAGGCCGCTGCTGATCTATCTGCACGGCTTTCTTTCATCGCCTCAGTCCTTTAAATGCCAGCTGATGCGGGACCGGTTGGCTGCCGACCACCCACAGATCATTTTCTGTGCGCCACAAGTCTCCCCCTATCCAGGAAGTGCTCAGCAATCATTGCTGCGCCTATTGGATGGCTTCTTTGACTCAGACAACTGTGGCCCAATAGGGTTGGTTGGTAGCTCTATGGGGGGATTCTGGTGTACCTACCTAGGCGAGCGTTACCATTTGCCAGCGGTGTTGATCAATCCGGCCGTTCGCCCATCTCGCTTTATGCCGGCCTACGTCGGCCAGGTGTTACAACCCTACAGTGGTGAGTCACAGGAGTATCGCCTAAGCGGTGCGGACGTTGATACCATGGCGCAATTGGAAGCAGAGATACCCAGTCCACTGCTGAGCCGCTATTGGCTTTTGGCACAGCGAGGCGATGAAACCCTCGATTACCGCGATGCAGAGTCTTTCTATCAAGGGCAGCGTCAAACTGTCGAGGAGGGGGGCGATCACAGCTTTCAGGGCTTCGCGCGTTACTGCGATCCCATTGTCGAATTTCTATTTAACCAGCAGTAATTTATAACAATTATGGCCAATTATTCCGCCGAAGATATTGAGGTACTCACAGGGCTGGACCCGGTGCGAAAGCGCCCGGGCATGTACACAGATACCACCCGCCCCAACCACCTCGCCCAGGAAGTGATCGACAACAGTGTCGACGAAGCGCTTGCCGGGCACGCGAAAAAAATTGAAGTGGTATTGCACAAAGACCAATCGCTCTCGGTTAGCGATAACGGTCGCGGTATGCCGGTGGATATTCACCCGGAACAGGGGCGCCCTGGTGTTGAAGTGATTCTTTCCACCCTGCACGCTGGTGGTAAGTTCTCCAACAAAAATTACCAGTTTTCCGGTGGTCTACACGGTGTGGGTGTTTCTGTAGTCAACGCTCTTTCCAAAGTATTGGAAGTGACCATCCAGCGGGATGGTAAGGTGCACCGAATCGGTTTCAAAGATGGGGAAAAGGCCTCGGATCTTGAGGTTGTCGGTAATTGTGCCAAGCGCACCACAGGCACCAGTGTACGCTTTCTGCCCGACCCCAAGTATTTTGATTCCGCAAAATTCTCCGTGGTGCGACTGCGTCACCTACTGCGCGCCAAGGCGGTATTGTGCCCCGGCCTGACGGTCACTTTTATTAATGAGCAGGACGGTGAATCAGACGAGTGGTACTACGAGGACGGTCTCAAAGATTACCTCGCCGCTGCCAATCAAGGCTGGGAAATCTTGCCGGTCGAGCCCTTTGTGGGTAGCTTTGCCGCCTCTACCGAAGCAGCAGACTGGGCAGTGCAATGGCTGCCGGAGGGCGGTGAGATTACCGCCGAATCTTACGTTAACCTGATCCCTACCGCCCAGGGCGGTACCCACGTGAATGGGTTGCGCGCGGGCCTTCTGGATGCCATGCGTGAGTACTGTGAGATCCGCAATTTATTACCTCGCGGTATTAAGTTGGGCCCTGAGGATATCTGGGGGCAGTGCTCTTACGTACTCTCCGCCAAACTGGCAGACCCGCAGTTTTCCGGGCAGACAAAAGAACGCCTCTCCTCCCGTGAGGCCACCGCGTTTATTTCTGGCGTGGCCAAGGATGCGTTTAGCCTGTGGTTGAATCAACATACGGAAGAGGGTGATAAGCTTGCCGAGTTGTGCATTGGCAATGCACAAAAACGCATGCGCTCAGCAAAAAAAGTCGCGCGCAAGAAAGTCACTCAGGGGCCCGCGCTGCCGGGCAAGTTGGCGGACTGTTCCAGCGCCGATACCTCCCGCTCCGAACTCTTTCTGGTGGAGGGGGACTCCGCTGGTGGTTCCGCCAAGCAGGCGCGGGATCGCGAGTTCCAGGCCATCATGCCGCTGCGCGGTAAAATCCTGAATACTTGGGAAGTGGACTCCGCTGAGATTCTCGCCAGCCAGGAAGTGCACGATATTGCCGTGGCGCTGGGTGTTGATCCAGGCAGTGACAATTTGGAAGGGCTGCGCTACAACAAAATCTGTATCCTCGCCGATGCCGACTCCGATGGCCTACACATCGCCACACTACTCTGCGCCCTGTTCTTACGTCACTTCCGCCCGCTGGTAACTAACGGTCATGTCTATGTCGCCATGCCGCCACTGTTCCGTATAGACATCGGTAAAGATGTTTACTATGCGCTGGATGAATCGGAGAAGCAGGGAATCCTCGATCGTATAAGCGCAGAAAAGAAAAAGGGCAAAATACAGGTGACTCGCTTTAAAGGTCTGGGTGAAATGAACCCCATGCAGTTGCGTGAAACCACCATGGACCCCAATACCCGCCGACTGGTACAGCTTTACATAGATTCAGGAGATGACAGTAATCAACTACTAGATATGCTCCTGGCTAAAAAGCGTGCCGGGGATCGCAAGCAGTGGCTGGAAAGTAAAGGGAATCTGGCTGAAGTGGGTTAAGCCCTAATTAATCTCTGATCTATTTTTCTTAGGTTGCCTTAGTTTACTAGGGCAACAATTTAAAGCTCTATGGAAGGTATTTTGTGAAATTAACCCATTTATTTATCTTTTTTATTTTTTTTGTTTCTCCTTTAACCGGGTTGGCAAAAGATATTCAGTCTTTACTTAATCAGGAGATAGATAGTTTTATAGCAGAACTAAAAGGCGAAGATAACTTTGTCTTAACTAAAACTGCTAATCGTATTACAGGATCTGGATTAAGTGATGAACGTTTATTTGATGCGGCTGAACAGGTTCTCCTGGAAAAACACCAGGCGAATATGACAGTTGCTCAACGTGATGAGAAAGTGATTAGTGAAATCGTCAATTTGTTACGTACACTTTCATCATCTGGGAATACAAAATATTCACCCACTATCAATAAGATAATGCGTGAAAGTGGTAATCGTGCGATTAGAAATCGAGCGAAGCATGTGCTGACCAAGTTTAGTTTTTATCAAAAGCGCAATGCATTGATGCAGAATATGGAAGGCCATGTAGCTACTAATAGCTTGCATACTACACGCTTACTAAATTTGCTCAATAGTAACGATATGATCATGCAGCGGTTTGCCGCTGAGGAAGTTGTCCGCGATGGAGCTGCTGAAACCGTAATTCAGGAGTGGTTTTACAAGGCAGTAGAAAAGGATGTTAGGCAGCCTGTAGACAAACTACATATCGATACACTTGCCTGGTATTGCAAAGCTCTAGGTACGGTTAATAAAAGTGAGTACAAGGAATTCCTGAGTTCTATCGCTGATGATAGAAGTGTACACAGAAAAATTAGAAGGCACGTGAAGAAAATTCTTAACTAGGTAGCTGCAACTGAGCGAGATGCCTTTGCATTTCGCTCACAACTCATCTTTCATTCTCCTCTCTTTTTTTCTGTCGGCATAGAAATATGTTTAAAAAATATGCCGCGATTTTTTTAGGTTGATATGTTTCACCTCTTCCTTCTCGCTTTATCCTTGGTGGATACTTTTACTTACTAATTTGAAATCTCTGAAATTTAATGGTGGGGGGATTATTTTTTCTTTTATTTAAAGGTTATGTCGTTGGCTGGTTGTATATAGGGTGCTCAGGCGTATAAATATTTGTTTCTGATTGGTGAGATCTGTTAGATGACAACAATATTAGAGTTTTGGATACGTTAACCATCTTCTTGTTTTCTTAGAGGTTGTCAGTCTTCCAGATGCCTATAAAGAGGAAATAAACGTTCTAAGTTAGGTGATTATATACTTTCGGTAGTAGAGCGTTATCTGCTGGTATACCTGTAAGAGCTAAGAGTTGGTTCTAAAAGTTATTTAAATTACCGTCTTGTTCGATGGGGTAGAGTCGGATTATGGTGTGGGATACATTAAGTGCTGTTGGCGAGCTTGTTGGAGCCTTCGCAGTTGTCGCGTCCTTAGTCTATCTTGCTGCTTTAATAAGAGTTCAGAATAAAGAATCCAAAATTGCTTCTATGCATGAGATATCTATTGCTCATCGAGAAGCTGTGGCGGCAATTTGTGAAGGTCCGATGGCAGATGTTTTTGCGAAGGCGATGAAGGATTTTGATTCGTTATCTAGTGCTGACACTTTGAGAATCATTGGTTTTGTATATCGTTTTTTTAAAATTTGGGAGGAGGCCTATTTTCAATATAAGGCAAACAGGCTGGATTTTACTATCTGGGACTCAATGACTCGTCAATATACTGCATATTTATCGATGATTCCCTTTAAGAGGATATGGGAGTTGCGATCTGAATATGTAGCTCCTGAATTCCGTGATTATGTAAATTCTAGAAAGCCAGTAGATTTAGTTTTACCCAATGCAGTCAGTAAAAAGTGATTCCCTTGTCCGCTGTGAAGATACAGGAGTTTCATTCCGATGGTTGCAGTATCTTTCCTGATGGCACTCTTGAACAGAGTGAGTTATGGCTTGATTGCTGCTATGCCCATGATCATGCCTATTGGAAGGGGGAAAGCTATTCTCAGCGGCAAGAGGCTGATTGTGACCTAGAAGTTTGTGTTGCCAAAACTGGGGAGAGGGAAATTGCGTTGTTGTTGCTGGTAGGGGTTAGAGTTGGCGGGACGCTATTCTTGCCAACCTCATTCCGTTGGGGCTATGGTTGGCCCTATTTGCGGGGTTATAAAGCCTTAACAGAAGAAGAGCTGGATGCTATTGAACAGCTGCAAGGATCCTTGCCTGGGTTGTTCTAGATAGTCTAATAATATTTTTATTCAATGTATAAGATTAACTCTATGGTTTTTTCTCTCTCAAGGATATTGGGAGCTAATGGTGATATGATCAATAATCAGAAGATTTTTTAAAAGGGATTTATAGCGTGGCTTATTTTCGTGGTGTTTTATGGTTCTGCATTACCCTGAATATACTGGTCTTTGCTTATCTGGCCTTCCTCTTGGGCTGGAATGTTGGGCTTCTTGAAGTTTTACTGGGAATCATTCTTGCTAATTTTCCTTTGCCTTTTATGGTTCGCTGGTGTGAGCGTATGGCCAAGGATTTAAAGGGGTACTGGATCAACTTTATTCCCTATATAAGCCCCGTATTGGTGGGGTTTGGTGGCTCAGCGGTCTATATTAATGCAGCGCTAAAAGGTGAAAAGGTATTTTGGCTTTATTTAACTGTGCCTATGGCACAGGCAACGGCTTTTTGGGTACTCCTGGCACTGGTCTTTTGTATTTACCCGTTCATTAATACTGAAAGGCAAGAAGTGGTAGAACCTGAGTATAGTAACAGCGCTGAAAGCCCCGCAGACATTTTGAAAAAAGAGCAGGAAAGGACGGATGAAATTGCTTAGTGTTTGTAAGCATTACTGTATATAGGTTCATATCTTTTATTGTTTATTAGTCTTCTGCTGGTTCCCTTTTCAGTAGCTGTCCATATTCTTTGGAAAAGTGGTCTTTTAGCCATTGCATCAGGCTACGTACGCGAACTAATTGATGGCGCAGCGGGGGGCAAACCATAGAGAGCTGGGTGGATTCTGACCACCCAGGCAAAATTTCCTGTAATTTACCTTTTTCGATATCTGCCTGGACGTAGATGTCTGCCAGGCGAGTTACACCAAGTCCTGCCAGTGCTGCAAGGTGCATCGCCCGGCCGCTGACCATTTTGATACCCTGTTCCACCTCAATCTTATGCCTGGTCTTACCACGCGTCAGCACCCACTGGTTAACACTGCCGTAAATTAGGGGTACTTTCGAGAGGTCCATGGGCTTTAGAATTGGGCCACGCATTTTGATAAAATCCGGGCTCGCAACATAGCGGGTTTTGATACTGTGCAGTTTGCGTATTACGAGGGTGGAATCTGGCAGCTGCCCCATACGTATTACTAAATCGTAACGATCTTCAATGAGATCGACACGCACACTGGAAAAATCCAGCTGTATTTGTATTTCGGGATAAGTTTTCTGAAACTTAATGACTAGGGGGGCAATGATCTCCTCGCCGATAATCCCACCCACCGCATTGATACGAATTTTCCCCTTTATTTCCTCTTTGGCATGTGTTGCCCACTCTGCGGCACTATCTAGTTGCTGTATTGCCTGCTTGCATCGCTGGTAATAGCCTTCACCGACCTCAGTAAGTCGCAGCTTGCGGGTAGTGCGGTGTAACAGTTGAACACCCAGGGTGGACTCTAATTCGGAGACTTGTTGGCTGAGTGTAGCTTTGGAGAAACCTGTATGATCCGCAGCAGCAGTAAAACTGCCCCGCTCAGCCACAGCAATAAAGGCGCGTATGGCTCGCCAAGAGATATTGTTCATTGATTCCAAACAATGATTTCACATTAGTTGAGTTAATAGACGTAATTCTAAATTCTATACTGCCGATACAAAAGGGTTATCCCGTAGTCTTTAATCATTGATTGCAGAAGAGAGAGTCAGTATGTCTAAGCCATTGATTGTAATAACAGGTGCCAGCTCTGGAATTGGAGCATCAATAGCTCAGCATATGTCGGATGCCGGGCATCCGTTGTTGCTATTGGCGCGTCGTTTGGAAAAATTAGAAGCGATGAATTTACCGAACACCCTCTGCAGACAGGTCGATGTCACCGATCCTGCTGCGTTATCTGCAGCAATTCAGGAGGCTGAGACTCTTTATGGGCCTGTAGATTGTTTGGTGAACAATGCCGGTAAGATGTTGTTGGGGAACATAGAGACCCAGAGTGCTGAAGAGTGGCGGGAGATGTTTGATGTCAACGTGCTCGCCTTGATGAACTCCATGCAGGCTGTTTTGGCCGATATGAAGTCTCGTGGTCGCGGTACTATCCTCAATATCAGCTCGATTGCCGGCGTGAAGACATTTATCAATCATGCTGCCTATTGCGGAACCAAGTACGCAGTGTCGGCGATTAGCGAAACCGTGCGTGAAGAGGTTGCCGCAAGCGGAGTACGTATTATGGCCCTATGCCCAGGAGCTGTGGAGACAGAGCTACTGAGTCATACCACTTCTGAAGAGATTATCAAAGCTTACGAAGAGTGGAAGGCCTCCATAGGTGGCGCCATTAATGCAGAGGACATCGCTCGCACGGCGTTGTTTATGTACAGCCAGCCCCAGCATGTGAATATCCGAGAAGTGCAGATAGCCGCTACAGGCCAGGATCGATAGATGAGTTAGATCGGGAAAGAGGCTGAACAATCTAGCTATTGGTCGGCCTCCTTCCTGAAAATTGTTTGGATACTGGAGAAATCCAGTTCTTCATTGCCCTTCAGACTGTGTAAGCCAAATAGATTTCTGGCCAGTGAGCCGAGCGGTGTGTAGCTTTTGCTATTGTCGGCGGCTTGCTGAGCAAGCCCCAGATCCTTACACATCAACCCCACTTTAAAGCCTCCGCGATACTGATTACTAGCGGGCACACTATCCATAACACCGGGATAAGGATTATAAGTTTGTAGGGACCAGTTGGCGCCTGAGCTTTTCGCCATGATTTCGGTTAGCACTTTGGGATCCAGGCCGTTATTCACACCCAATTGGAGTGCCTCGGCGGTGCCAATCATATGAATAGCCAGCAACATATTGTTGCAGATCTTTGCCGTTTGCCCAGCTCCGGCAGGGCCTGCAAAAAAAACGTTGCCCCCCATATGCTGTAGAACTGTTTTGGCTCGCTCGACATCCTCGTGCTCACCGCCACACATAAAGCTGAGAGTTGCGGCAGCGGCCCCTTTGACTCCGCCAGAAACAGGAGCCTCTATTGCATGAAGGCCTTTATTTCGTGCGGCGTTAAGTAGGCGTTTTGAGCTGCTTGCTGAAATTGTGGAGCAATCAATAATTAAGGATCTCTCTTCGATAGCTTCCAGCAGATGATCTTTTTCAATATAAAGGCTCTCTACCGCAGCACTGCTGGGTAACATACTAATAACAAAATCTGCTCCCTTCACCGCTTCTGTTGCTGATGAACATTTTTCAACTCCCTGTTCTACAGATTTCTGAAGCAACTCCTCTACTGGATCGAAACCTCTTACACGGAATCCAGCTTTGATTAAGTTAAAAGCCATTGGGGCACCCATATGCCCCAGACCAAGGAAGGCTGTGATTTTATTCATGGCAGTATCCAAAAAATTAAATTTTATTGGTATGTGCAGTTACTTTAACTGTATCGTCATATTTGCCTGTTCAGCGTGTTCAATATCTGAATCGAACCAGCGGGCTGTGATGGTTTTTGTTTCGGTATAAAAACGCACGGCCTGCTTACCATAGGCGTGGAGATCCCCATAAAATGAACTGCGCCAGCCAGTAAAACTAAAGAAAGGTAATGGAACCGGGATAGGCACATTGATTCCTACCTGGCCCACAAGAATTTCGTGCTGATATTTACGTGCCGCTGCACCGCTGGCAGTGAATATGGAAGTTCCATTGCCGTAAGGGCAGTCATTCACCAGTTTTATTGCATCATCTAGGTGATCTACATTCACCAGACATAACACTGGCCCAAAAATTTCATCAGTGTAAATTGACATCTCGGTAGTAACATTGGCAAATAATGTAGGGCCAACCCAGTTACCATGGGGATATCCATCCACTGTAATTTTTGAACCATCCAGAAGGCAATTCGCCCCTTCTTTTTTGCCCGTCTCGATATAACCCAGCACACGTTCCTTTGCAGCAGGTGAAATTAAGGGGCCGTAGTCGGATTGTGGATTCTTCCAATGCCCGGGTGTTATCTTTGCCATCGCATCCTGTATATCAGGAATCCAACTTTGCGCTTCACCCACTAATACCACAACCGAAATAGCCATACATCGCTGACCGGCAGCCCCTACAGAAGAGCCGATGATATTATTAATAGTGGCATTTTTATTTGCATCCGGCATCACTACCATGTGGTTTTTTGCCCCGGCAAAGGCCTGTACTCTTTTTAAATATTGAGTGCCTGTCTGATAGATATGGCGCCCAACTGGCACGGAGCCGACAAAAGATATAGCTTTAATATCCGGGTCTTTTAGTAAGAAATCTACCTGCTCGCGACCACCATGGATAACTTGTAGAACCCCTTTGGGTGCTCCTGCCTGCTCAAATAATTCAGCCAGTTTGCAAGGTGTAATGGGGTCTTGTTCAGAAGGTTTAAGAATAAAGGTATTGCCACAGGCAATCGCTAGCGGAAACATCCACAACGGTATCATTGCGGGAAAGTTGAATGGCGTAATACCGGCGCAGACGCCAATGGGTTGAATATAGGAATAGCAATCTATAGCACTGGCAACGTTTTCAACGGTTTCCCCCATTAGCAGGGTAGCAATATTTGCGGCATGCTCAACCACCTCAATGCCTCGCCAAACATCCCCCTTGGCGTCTTCAAATGTTTTACCGGTTTCCTCTGCGAGAATCTCGGCCAGGGCCTCTTGGTGCTCTTTCAGGAGAGCTTGGTACTTGAGCATAATGCGTGCTCTAGTAGGAACTGGGGTGTTCCGCCAAGAAATGAACGCCTGCTTGGCGGCGGTGATTGCCTGGAGTTGCTCGGCCTCAGTGGTATAGGGGGCCTGGGTTAAAACCTCACCTGTGGCGGGGTTTGTCACATCCAACCACTCCTTGGTAGTGGACTGCACCCAGTCGCCGTCAATGAATAGAGGAAGGCGTGAAGGGATGGATTTATTCATATTATTTGCCTTACCAGTAACCGGTGGGAAATTGTCAGACAGTTTAGGCGTTGCCTGAGTGAAAAAAGAGGTGTTTTACGCCGCTTCTTGAGATGAAGCATATCAGCCTTGTTTAATAGTGTATTTCGGGGTGAATATCGATAAGGGTTTTATCTGATGAGCTTCCAGCTTTTGTTTGCAATATAGAATTTTTGTGCGCACCTTCTCAACCTGAAAAATAGCCTGTTTGTTTTCAAGCTTTGTCCGTAATCATGCTGTTAGTATGCCCTCTCTGTAGGTTTGTAGTGATTTTGTGAGGTTTTCTATTCATTTATTTTAAGAAAGAGGGTAGACGGTGTCTTATAGAAAAATATTTCAGGTATTCGTTTTATTTCTTTTTGGATCTTTCAGCTCCTTACTATCGGCAACCACTTTGGAGGATCTCCGAGCCCATACACCTACGTCAGATAAAACCTGGGCAGAACAATGGTTTTACAATATTGCTGTGCCGGATGTTGGCTATTTCAAAGTAAGCTTGCAGACATATATTGCACCAGATTTTGAAGTTCCAAAACCTAAAGCTTATATACACTTGGCTTTCTCTCCGATAAACGGGTCAACTGTTAAGTATGATATATTCCATGATGAGGTTATTTTGGTGGATCCTAATAATCCGGATAAGTTTTATTACGAAGTTCCTGGGTTAATAGTTGCTGATGAAAATCATATAGATATTAATTATGATTATTTCGATTTTACTATGCGTTGGAATGGAGATCACCATTACTATTGGCATAGTAATAATCCTGGTCGGTCACCATTGGGAATTCTAAAGGAAATTATCAACTTTGGTCCTGAATGGTTTGTTTATACTATGGGTACACCAATCCAATATAGTTTCTCTAATGGAAATGTTGCATTAATGGGCCTGGGATTTGCCCAGCTTGATAAAGGTTGGTTTGATAAAGAGTCGAGCTCTGGCATCGTTTACACAATGGGCTTGTCTGAAGAGTTATATTTTATGTTTACAGGAGGAAAGGTTAATGATACTAATATCGAAATGTGGATAGGTCGTTATATTAGTAGTGATTACGATCTAATTTTTTATCCTGCATTTAATGGCCTGTCTGTTAAACGGGAATCTAATGCTTGCGAGGGATATGCCAATGTTGAGTTTAATAAAATTAACTATAAGTTAGTCGTTGAGGCGAAGGCTGACCCTGATAGTTTCTATTCTCAAGACTTCCCCTCAGATGTAATTTTTGGTAGAGGCCAAGTATATATGAAATCTATGCAGGCTAACGTAACCTTCTCTCTCTATAAAAAAGGGAACCTAGTTGAAAAAATTACAATGCCTCAGGGGCTTTTAGAGTTTAGCGGCCCCTTAGCTTGTGAAGATTTCTTCAACTGAAATGTGATATTTTTCAAGGAATAGCTAATTGTCTTTTTTAGCAAGGCCGAACTAGTGAGTTTCGCCTTGCTACTCCCTATACTAGGCCAATAGGTTTAATGGTATTGAATAGTGATATTACTTGCCTTGGGAAGCCAATCCTGTAGAGCGCTATGCTCAATTTCCCCAATAACCGCCATACTCGGGTGATTTCTATCTTTCAGGAGCACTATTTTGATATGGTCCTGATGCAGGTTTTGAAAGTGATCATAGGGTGAAATTGGGTCAGTATTGGAAGCAAATAAAAGCACGGGCACAGGAGTGTTGGTTAGTAAAGGTTCAATTTGTGTTTCCAGTAGGCTTATATTGGCTTCCTCTAGCGCCATTGACGCTCCTATTTTTATTTCTTTTTCAGAGAATGCTCTACTAAGTAGGGGAAAATTCTCTTGGGCATAATTATAAACAGCCTGGTCAAATTCCAACATGGGGGCTTGTAATATTAGGCCGCTGATATCTTGTCGAGATTGAGTGATTCTCGCCGCAGTAAGGCTCCCCATGGAATTTCCAAGAAGATAAATGTTTTTACTTTCTATCAGGTCTTTATGGATAAGCTCGTCAATTAACCGGTTAATCACTTCACTATCACCAACGCCATATTCCTTACGGCCTTCAGATTCACCATGGCCGAGCAGGTCTGGAATAACTACCTGAAATCCAAGGAGACGAAAATATAATGCTGAGTGAAGCATGAATTCTTTTGAGATTCGGAATCCATGTAAAAGAATGATGGTCCCAGAATAATGTTTGTTTAGGGCTTCTTTATTTATAGATAGATTAACTTGGCTGGTTTGATCGCCAGAGTCAGTTTCTATGGAGTATTTAATTTTACCTTTTTCAAGGGGGTCAGCAGAGAAATAGCTAATACACAAGTTTCTTAGCTTGTCACAGTAATTATTTTTATGGAATCCCCATGATTTTATCTGCTCATTTGAAACTACATGATCGTAAGGGAAGCTTTTTGAGCTTGCAATATAATCTCTGATGTTAACTGCGCAAGATGATATAAGTAAACAAATTGATATAGTCAGAAATAGTTTTATTGATTTCATTTTCATAGGCATAAATTGTCGCTAAAATCTAGTTGAATCAAAAAAATAAAGTGAAAGAATTACGTTGTATTAGTAGCGGTGCACTACCTGTGGTTAGGCTAAATTGATTCAACTTTTGGCAATTGCTCATTTCTCTAAGATTTGTGTAAGCAAAGTTTCACTTTTTCTTTGATTGCTTTAGGAGAGTTTAAAGCTTTTACAGCCGGCGTTGTGCCCGATCGACTTTGCCAGTAGTTAAATAGATCTATGAATGTGCCGACTGGAGGGTCACTTACGGGTGAAGTTGATAAGGTAAGGGGAGATTGTGAACTCGCAAAAGGAAATTGTTTGGTTTTTAGAGAATGGCGGCAGACAAATAACCTTTGCTAACCGCCATGAATGTTAAGAGTGTATTTAATTTAGGTTAATTCCGGCCTCCCTGGAGGCCGCATCAAAGCCGTTGGCTTGTCGGCCAGCCTGCAAATCGAGTGTATAAGTTAATAGGGTGTAGTCTTTTGGATCGGCTTTACAAACAAATCCCATCGAACGGGCAAATGTCTGCACGCGTTTGTTGTCGGCTGACTCAATGGAATAAATTTGCTGTAAGCCTTGCTCTTTTGCGCAGTCGATCAGACGCTTTAACATTAATCGACCTAGCCCCAATCCCTGCCAATCATCGCGGACCACAACTGCGCATTCGCAGGCTAGCCCGTCTGCATCTACGGCGTAATGTGCGGTAGCTACGGCTCTTTGCGCATGGTCGCTGGTGCAGAGTGCAATAAAGGCCTCATGAACTTGATGGTCGTTATCGGTGAGTAGCTCAATCAGCTTTTGGCTAGCTTTACAGCTGCCGCCGATAAAGCGGTCTCGCCGGGTTTCTGGAGATAAGTCTTCTATCAGTTCTTTTTCCAGTTGGCTATCACTGCGGCAGATGGGGCGTATTGATACCCTGCGCCCATTACCGAGAGTAATTAGTTCTATCTGGTGCTCATTACTGACATTGCTATTTTCTGACATGGCTGTGAGTATCCCGGCAGCACCTGGCTGCATCATCTTTGGTTCGCAACGGGGGTTGGATATCACAAAGATAGACGCTCAAGTTGCGAACGTGGAACTATGTTACGCTCGCTTGGCCTGGGTCCCCAACAACCCCTTTGTCTATGCCTATGAAGAGCAGTTTTAGCCGAGAGAACTATACAGTCAGTTTCATTATGGTATAGTGCTGTAGCTGATTTTTCTCAGCTGCGTCATTTGTAGGCCGGTGATCTACCGGTATCCCCCCGTGAACTTTTCTAAATTCTTCCCGGAACCCTCTACTGAATGCCGCGCGCCGGCTGGCCGGTGAATTGACGGCTGTGTGCATCGAGCCTCACTTGCTCTGGATGCCAACTCCGATTTTTCTATTTGCTCCTTCGTGGTGCGAATGTGTTTGATTGCGCCCAGGGCGCAGTTTGAGGTTATTTATGTTGTTTGAAGATCTGGGCCTTGCCCAGGAGATTGCCCGTGCCGTTGCAGAGCAGGGCTATACTGAGCCCACGCCAATCCAGGCCCAGGCCATTCCGGCGGTAATGAAGGGCAGTGATATTATGGCTGCAGCCCAGACGGGCACGGGTAAGACCGCCGGTTTTACATTGCCGCTGTTGCACCGCTTAAACCAGGGAGAGCGTGCCAGAAAAGGGCAGGTGCGCGCATTGGTACTCACCCCAACCCGCGAGCTGGCCGCACAGGTGTTTGATAATGTGCAGAGCTATAGCCAGTACCTGCCAATGCGTCATGCGGTAGTTTTTGGTGGAGTGAAGATCAATCCCCAGATTTCCCGACTGCGAGGCGGTGCCGATATTCTAGTGGCGACCCCTGGTCGTCTATTGGACCTGCACAATCAAGGGGCAATCCGCTTTGATCGCCTGGAAGCCTTAGTCTTAGATGAAGCAGACCGCATGTTGGATATGGGTTTTATCCATGACATTAAGAGAGTGCTGAGGATCTTACCGGCCAAGCGTCAGAATCTACTCTTCTCGGCAACCTTTTCTCCTGAGATTCGCCAGCTAGCCAAAGGTCTGGTGAAGGATCCGCTGGAGATTGATGTCAGCCCGCGAAACTCCACTACCAAAACAGTACGACAGAAGCTCCACCCTGTGGATAAGGCTCGAAAAACAAAACTGTTAAGTCACCTGATTCGAGAGAATGGCTGGCATCAGGCACTGGTATTTAGCCGTACCAAACATGGGGCCAATCGGCTGGTGAAACAGCTCGAAGGAGATGGCATCCTGGCAGCGGCTATTCACGGTAATAAGAGCCAAAATGCCAGAACCCGGGCTCTGGCAGATTTTAAAGCCGGTAAGGTGCAGATCCTCGTTGCGACAGACATTGCTGCACGGGGTATCGATATCGATCAATTACCCCAGGTGGTAAATTTCGACTTGCCCAATGTTCCTGAAGATTATGTTCACCGTATCGGTCGTACAGGACGTGCGGGCGCCCAGGGGCAAGCTGTATCCCTTGTTAGTGCCGATGAAATTAAGCAGCTTCGCGATATCGAGCGCTTAATTGGTAAGCCAATTCCCCGCGAGGAAATCGAGGACTTTGAGCCAGATCATCAGTTGCCAGCCTCTGGCAACCCCAAGCGTGGCGGCCAGCAAAAACCTGGCGCCAGTAAACGCCCTGTAGGTTCCCGAAATAATGAGGGCGGACGAGATGCTCGTGGCAATAGCGATGAGCGCCGTGGTAATCGCGGAAGTGGTCGCGGTAAACCAGAAGGACGTGGAACCGGTGGTCGCAATAGCAATGCCACCGCAGGTAAAGGAAGCAATGGAAATCGCTCCGGCGGTACTGGCAGGGCTCGCAGCGCTGAATCGGGTCGCAGTGATGGCCAAAAACCACAGAGAGCTCCGAGACGCCGCCCCAGCAGAGGGCGTTCGGAAAGCGCTTAGCATTTTGAGTAGTTGGTAAAAAAGCGGCCTAGGCCGCTTTTTTTTCGCCTTTATTTTCTTTCACTGTCTGTTTACTTTTATCGTTTTATTCATCAGCGATGCTTGAGAAAAGTTTATCTTTTTTTGTGAGTGAAGTTGTTATTTTTATTCTTATATTATTATTGTGATTTGTATTATCCATACTAAAAGCTGGAACCAGTGTCTGCTTATTTTTGGCTAATTTGGATATATCAATTCCATAATTGATCACATTTGCTCTCAGAAATTTGTGTTAAGTTAAATTTGCTTATTTAAGAAAATTTACACAAGGATATGTTGTGAAATTGAAGTTGCTCTCAAAGTTTTTCGTTCTTCCTTCTACTGTGTTACTGCTGACCAGTAATGCAAGTGGTAAGGCTCAATTCCAGCCTGCCGAAATTTACTCAATAGGTTCCAGAGCTGAAGCTGTTACCGTAGCTGACTTGAATAATGATGGACGAGATGATGTGGCTATTATTACTTCCCAGGCTTTTGATCCAGACAATGACTTCCAATTAAAAGTCTTTCTTCAGAATCAGGCTGGACAGTTACAAGACGCAGTAAATTACCCTCTGTCCAGTGAGACAGAGAGCTTGCCGAAGTCTCTCGCAGTGGGTGATATCAATAGTGATGGTCGCAAGGATATTGCTATTGGGTTTGCAGGTGAAAAAATTGAAACCTTTTTACAAACTGAAGATGGAGGTTTGACAGCCGGAGAAACTTACCTCTCCAGCTATGCTACCAATATTGCTATTGGAGATCTAAAGGGAGATGGAGTCAATGAGATTGTTGGGATCAGTAAAACCAGCGATGGTGTTGAGAGTATTCGCCAGGCACCCCAGCCCTTTGGTCAGGTAAGAAGTCTGAGTTTTGTGATGGGCCATGAATCCGCTTTGCTGACTCTGGGGGATGTCAACAGGGATTATGTCGATGATATTGTGATGCTCAGTGAGCAACCGCTGAGTACAAAGTTGGCGGTAATGGAGTCTAATCCGTTTAGCAGCCAAATTGCCTATTATGATTTTAGTAGTAAGGTTCAGGCTAATGGTATTTCGACAGGAGATATCAATGGCGATGGATTCAATGATGTGGTTGTTTCTCTCGAGGATAGCGCTACAGGAGCCGGTTTGGCAGTTTTTTTTCAGGATAGTGAACGTAAGTTGCAAATCCCTGTTTTTTTCTCCACACAAAATAATCCTGGACCAATTTTAACTAAATTATTGCAAGATAAAGAATCTGCTAGGGTATTAATGCTGCCCAAGGAGGGATTTTCCCTGACCGCTTATGGAGATTTTATCCAGGATTTGGAGGCTTCTAAATACGAGATAAATATTCCTGTTGGTAACTATTCCAATCCACAAAGTATAGCTACGGGAGATATAAATAGTGATGGGGCCGTTGATATTGTTATCGCTAATCCTCAACAGGGACTAATAACTCTAAAGGGGAGTTTGGCAGTATTAAATCAGCCGCCTCAAGCCATTGCTGGAGGTGATCAATCTGTTGATGGAGGCTCCCTGGTTGTGCTCGACGGTAGCCAGTCTTCAGATCCTGATGGAAATATTGTTGCATATCATTGGAAGCAACTTTCTGGAGCGCCTGTAAGCTTGATGGACTCGGGGGATGGGGTGGTGAACTTTATTGCTCCAGCTGAGCAAAAAGGCATAGTGCAAGAGTTGGTTTTTGAGCTTGAGGTTGAGGACGATCATGGTATTGTCAGTACCGATCAAAGCACAGTACGTGTGGGAACTAACTTGGCACCGGTTATTGTGGTTGAGAATATCGGAACGATAAAAGCTGGGCAAAGTGTCAGGCTGGACGCCAGTGAATCCTTTGATATGGATGGAGAAATTGTAAGTGCCCGCTGGGCTCAGTTGAGTGGTGATCCTGTTGAGTTAATGCAACTTGAACGTGGGGTTGCTACTTTTACCGTTCCTGTCTTTGGTGGGCCATTAGGGTTACTGAAAGGTTATGTATTTGAGGTTGAAGTAGAAGATAATGGTGGGCAGAAATCAAAAAGAACAATCGCTTTTATAGCGGAGGGTTTGAAGGCTCCTATAGTTGTGCCTGGGGAGCCTCAAGAGGTCAAGCCTGGGAAGTTAGTTCAATTGGATGGTCGAGAATCCTATGACTCAGACGGTAAAATCGTAAGTTACAATTGGAGCGCGTCAGGCTTGGAGATAAATAATAATCCAGACGGAACCGCCAGCTTTATTGCTCCTGAGATTGCTGCTGATACACAGAGAGTGATAATGGTAACTCTTAGTGTGAAAGATGATGATGGTTATACCGGGGTGGGGTTTTTAGCGATCCGAATAGTTGGTAATTCTAGCCCTAAGGCGCAAATCGTTACCCCACTAAATGTAAAACAAAATAGTCTTGTCACCCTGGATGGATCTAATTCCATAGATGAAGATGGAACTATAATTAGTTACCAATGGCAGCAAGTTGGTGGGCCAGAGGTTTCACTAGAAAATGCTAGTGCAGCGATAACAACATTTATTGCTCCTAACAAAAGTGATGAGGAATATACTTCTTTAGCATTTCAGTTGACGGTGACGGATGACCAGGGAGATATTAATAGAAGTATAATTATGCTTCTGGTTGAATAAAATTTAAGAACAATTGTTGTTGTGGGCCTCGAAAGAGGCCCTTTTTATTTTATTGTTTTTTATAGTTTGCCATATAATCCAAAGTTAACAGGGTCAGCGCTTCAGTACCCTTACGCAAAGCATCTTCATCCACATAGAAAAGCGGTGAGTGATTGCTTGGGGCTTGGCTGGCATCCTGATCTCTTGGAGTTACCCCCAGGAAATAGAATAAGCCTGGGATTTCATTAGCGTAGTAGGAGAAATCCTCAGCTCCAGTAATTTTCGGGATTTCGATTACGTTCTTTTCGCCAACAACAGACCTCAAAATAGGCAGGGCCATTTCTGTCAGCTCTGCATTATTTATTGTTACCGGATAGCCCTCCAGAATCTCCACATCCGCGCTTGCCCCGGAGCTTTCAGCAATTAACTTAGCAGTGGTTTTTAAGCGTTTGAAAATTTCTGCACGGTTATCCATATCAAAATTACGGATGGTGCCGTTCAGATAGACACTGTCGGGAATGATATTGTTGCGGACACCACCGTCAATACGTCCGAAGGAAACGACTGCGGGCTCTTTAGTGATATCGATCTGGCGGCTGACAATGGCTTGGGTGCCCATTACGACTTGTGCAGCGGCGACAATAGGGTCCACTCCACTCCAGGGGCGTGAACCATGGGTTTGGCGGCCGTTGATAGTAATACGGAACTCATCGGCAGCGGCCATAAGCGGGCCCGAGCGATAGCCGATGACACCGGTGGGTAGTGAGGAAGTGACATGCTGGCCAAAGGCCACGTCCGGCTTGTACTTCTTGAAAATGCCCTCTTTGAGCATTAGCTCTGCGCCACCTTCTTCATTGTCCGGTGCGCCTTCCTCTGCAGGCTGGAATATAAACAAGACGTTTCCAGCCAGCTCATCGCGAAGGCCTGTCAGGACCTCGGCAGCGCCCATCAGCATGGCCACATGAGTATCGTGGCCACAGGCATGCATAACGCCAACATCTTTACCCTGGTAAGTGGTTCTGGCTTTGGAAGCGAAGGGCACATCGGTTCTCTCGGTGACTGGCAGAGCATCCATGTCCGCGCGCAAGGCAACAGTTGGGCCCGGTTTGCCGCCTCTCAAAAAGCCCACAAGGCCGGTATGGGCGATATCGGTTTCAACCTCAAGGCCCAGTGCACGTAGGTGTTTTTCAATATATTTGGCTGTTTCAAATTCGCGATTGCCCAGCTCTGGGTTCTGGTGCAGGTGGCGACGCCACTCAATTACTTTGGACTCAGTATTTTCCAGCAATTGCTGAGGCTTAGGGTCGCTTGCAAAGGTATGGGTAGCCAGCAACGATGCACCGATTGCGATGGGCAGGAGCAGTTTTTTCACAGCACAATTCCTTCATTCTCATTATCGTCGCCCGATTCTAACCCAGATTTTGCGCAACCGACTCCCTCGAGCTGGTTTGCCTTTACATATTTTGAAATTCCGTTGTTGACATGATGAACCGAACGGTTCAAGATGTTCTGCATAGATTGTGGAAAGAGCTGTAACCACAGGGCAATGAGGATGACAGGAGGTTCTCAAGATTTTCACGAGACTGGGTGATACTGATTGGTCATGGATTTGGCAAGCTGTTGTGCTCTGTTTCAGTAGGCACAATGGAATATCGAGCAATATCTGCGGGGTCCAAGATTATTTGTATTGCTGACCAATCATTTTGGACCTTAATGCGCGATTAAAGTAATGATTGGGAAAAATCAGAATGATTTAACTTGTAGAGTGCTCTATTTTTTTCTTAGAGGATAATTAACGAGTTAATTTATAGTGATAATAATAGGCAGGTTACTAATATATCTGTATGTCTTAGGCATATATAAATAATTATTCTATTTGTTGTTAGATTTACATCGACGTAAATTAGATATTTTCTTAACTCTGAAACCCTTCGGCAATCGCCTCTGTATTGGGGAGAGTAAGCTCTGCTTAATGATTGATTACTGCTAATTAAAAATAAGTGGTTCTTATAGCGTATAAAGTGATGATTTCTTATTGATGTCTCGGCCATATTTACGGTTTGGCTGATGGCATTAGTGTGCCTTTTTATCAAATTTTGTAGCTGATCATATTGGCTACTACGGGATTCTGTGGCCGTAAGTAAATACCCATTTGCTTAGGTTGTTGATTAATTATTTTCTATCAAGTTGTTTGAAGGAGCTGATTTAATGTCATCCCCCCAATTACCCTCGAATTGGGTCAGCCGTTATGCGGATTGGCTTATTCGATATCGATGGCTGGTAGCCATTGGCGCACTACTGTTAGCCTTCTTTGCGGTAAGCGGAGCAAGATTTCTGGGTTTCAACAATGATTACCGGGCATTCTTTAGTGAAGCTAATCCTCAACTACAAGCTTATGAGCAAATCCAGCGCACTTACACCAAGAATGACAATATTCTGTTTGCGGTAGTGCCTAAAGACGGAAATGCCTTTTCCAATGATGCCCTGGCAGCCGTAGAGGAGATGACGGAGAAATCCTGGTTGTTACCTTATGCGCTGCGGGTGGATTCAATTACCAACTTCCAGCACACCATTGCCGAGGAAGATGATCTCCTGGTACAGGACTTGGTGGAAAATGCCAGCAATTTAGATGCAGAAACCCTGGCCTCTATCAAGGCTGTAGCGCTGGCAGATCCCACCTTGAAGGAGCGCCTGGTAAATAGTGATGGTTCCGTTACAGGGATAAATATCACCTTCCAGCTTCCACAAAAATCCATGCATGAAACCCCTGAAGCGGCTGAAGCTGCACAGGCATTGATGGAAGAGATTGAAGAAAAATACGATGTAGAGGTCTATGCGACCGGTATTATTTTACTGAGTAATGCATTTTTTGAGGCCTCTCAGTCAGATATGAGCACCTTAGTTCCGCTCATGTACCTGGTGATTATTGCAGTTGTATTTTTGTTGGTGCGGAGCTTCAGTGCGACTTTTGCAGCGCTGTTGGTTATCGTCTTCTCCATGGCCGCAGGCATGGGTTTGGCCGGTTTTATCGGTGTTAAATTGACACCGCCATCCGCTTCTGCGCCCACCATTATTATGACTCTCGCAGTGGCGGATTCGATACATATATTGGTGAGTCTGTTTGCTGCAATGCGCCGTGGACTCAGCAAGCACGATGCAATTAAAGAGAGCTTGCAGCTCAACATGGGGCCTGTGTTCTTAACTTCGATCACTACCGCCATTGGCTTTCTGTCGATGAACTTTTCCGATGCGCCTCCCTTCCACGATCTGGGTAATATTACCGCGATGGGTGTGATGGTGGCCTTCTTCTTATCGGTTACCTTACTGCCTGCATTGATGGCGATACTGCCGGCCAAAAGTCGCGCCAGTGAATCCAAAATTGGACGCTCCATGGATACTCTGGGAGAATTTGTGATTCGCCGTCAGCGCCCGATACTACTGGCGGGAGTAATTGTCTCGTTGGGATTATTGGCAATGATTCCAAACAATGAGATTAATGATGACTTTGTTGGTTACTTTGATGAGTCTGTGGAGTTTCGAACTGATTCAGATTATATCAATGACAACCTCTCTGGTATTTACCAGCTGATTTACTCGATCGAATCCGGTGACAACAATGGTGTTAGCAATCCGGAGTTTCTTGCCAATCTGGAGCGTTTCACTGAGTGGATGCAGGCCCAGCCTGGGGTGCGCCATGTCAATACCATTGGCGATACTTTCAAGCGCTTGAACAAAAATCTGCATGCTGACGATCCTGCCTACTACAGGTTGCCTGAAGAACAGGAATTGGCAGCCCAGTATTTGTTACTGTACGAGCTGTCTCTCCCCTATGGCTTGGATTTAAATAATCAGCTGAATGTGGCTAAGTCGTCGACGCAGATTATTGTAACTCTCGATAATCTCAAGTCGAAAGAACTCAAAGTGGTAGCTGATGCCGGCAGTAATTGGCTGGAGAAAAACATTGGTGTAACTGCCTATGGCGTAGGTCCGGCGATCATGTTTGCCAATATTGCCGAGCGCAATATGGAGGGCATGTTGGTGGGCACTCTGGTTGCGCTGGTGTTAATTTCTGCACTGATTGGTATTGCCCTGCGCAGTGTCAAACTCGGTTTCTTAAGCTTAATTCCCAATTTGTTGCCGGCCGGCCTGGCATTTGGCCTCTGGGGTGCACTGGTAGCTGAAGTCAATGTGGCTGTCACTATGGTGACCGGTATGGCACTGGGTATTGTGGTAGATGATACAGTGCACTTCCTCAGTAAATACCTGCGCCAGCGCCGTGCAGGCTATAACGTGGAGGACGGACTGCGTTACGCCTTCTCTTCAGTGGGTGTAGCGATAGTTGTGACCTCAGTCATTCTGATTGCCGGATTTATGGTGTTGGCCCAGTCCTCCTTCGGTATGAATTCTTCCATGGCACTTCTGACCGCAATTTGCATTTTGATGGCCTTGCTGGCGGATTTCCTACTTCTTCCGATTCTCTTGATGAAGCTCGATGCCAAGGCATACGACCCCGCTATTACCCCTATTGAAAATAAGGAGCAAAACTATGCAACCCAGCCGCTCTAATAAACCGTTTTTGACACGGGCCCTAGCAGGTGCCCTGGCTCTGGCAGCTTTCTCTGTTTCTGCCAGTGAACTGGACCTGGCCGCAGAAAAAGGTCTGGAAATTGCCAAGGAGGCGGACCGCCGCGACTTGGGATTCGGTGATCTTAGCAACAGCCTTACAATGACCCTGCGCAATAAATATGGTGAGGAGAGTGTGCGGGCTATGCGCACTAAAACTCTGGAGCAGAAAAACGACGGTGATAAATCCCTGGTGATTTTTGACAACCCTCGGGATGTAAAGGGTACAGCATTTTTGTCCTTTACCCATAAAGTGGGCTCCGATGATCAGTGGCTCTATTTACCTGCTTTAAAGCGAGTAAAGCGTATTTCCTCCAGCAACAAGTCTGGCCCATTTATGGGTAGTGAATTCTCCTATGAAGATATCGCCTCACAGGAGGTGGAGAAGTACACTTACAAATATTTACGCAACGAGTCTTTCGATGGCCGCGATCACTTTGTTCTGGAGTTGGATCCGGTTGATCCTAAATCTGGTTATTCCATTCAACACCTTTGGGTTGATACAGAGGAGTACCGCGCATGGAGAACGGATTACTATGATCGAAAAGGGGACCTGATGAAGACCCTTACGATTTCCGACTACAACCAGTACGGCGATCAATACTGGCGAGCCAATAAAATGGAAATGGTTAATCACCAGACCGGTAAATCCACGGAGTTGTTGTATGGCGACTGGGTATTTGGCAATGGTTTTACCGATCGCGACTTCACCAAAAATAGTCTCTCCAGGGCGAAATAGGGATTGCGCCCATGGTTAACCAAAAAATACTCATTTTGTTGCCACTATTGGCGGCGCTGAGTCATACGGCTGGAGCGGATGAGTTGAGCGGTTATGCGGGCCTGGAGGCCCGCGCATTCACCGCAGACCCTTTGGATTCAGCACAAAGTGATGCCGGTCTTTCTGCGTCTTTAAATCTCGAGTACTACCGGGATTTTGACGATGGAAACCAGCGTGTTGTGGCCAGTGTCTTTGGGCGCTGGGACAGTGAGGATAGCGATCGCAATCACGCGGATCTCGGCGAGCTTTACTGGTGGAAAGCTTACGATAGTTTCGAGCTTTACGCCGGGGTGCGCAAAGTATTTTGGGGAGTTACTGAAACCGTGCACTTGGTGGATGTGATTAACCAGGATGATGCACTGGAAAATATCGACGGTGAAGACAAGCTGGGCCAACCCATGATTAACCTCCTGATGGAGCGTGATTGGGGAACACTGGAAGTGTACGGTTTACTGGGTTTTCGCGAGCGTCAATTTGCTGGCCGGGAAGGACGATTGCGTGCGCCGCTGCTGGTGGATGAGGATGCTGCGGTCTATCAATCTGACCGGGAGGAGAAGCATATAGATTGGGCCTTGCGTTACAGCCATGTACTTGGAGATTGGGACCTGGGCCTCAGCCATTTTTCCGGTACTAATCGGGATCCATTGTTATTGCTTACGGAAGATGGCTTGCTTGCGCCTTACTATGCACAGATCGATCAGACGGGTGTGGACATTCAAACTACCCGTGGAGATTGGTTGTGGAAGTTTGAAGCTATTTCATTTAAACCTCGCGGTGAAGATCGCCAGACAGCGGCTGTCGGTGGTTTCGAATATACATTTTATGGTATTGGCGAAACGGTCTCAGATCTTGGGGTATTAATGGAGTATCAATTTGATGATCGTACCGGACCTTGGTCTACGGCCAGTCAAAATAACATTGCGATAGGTGCGCGATACGCTCTCAATAATACTCAGGATACGGAGCTTTTATTTGCCGTAAGCACCGATTTGGATAACGGTAGTCGTTTTTCCAATCTGGAACTGACCCACCGACTTAATGATCGCTGGTTAATGGAAGCAGAAGCGCGTTTTTTCGGTAATGCCGATGAAGAAGACCCTACCTACAATTTGCGCAACGACGACTATTTTCAGTTGGAATTACGTCGCTATTTTTAAAAGTTAATTCTCACAGGAATACCCCCATTCCCACCCCAAAGAGGCAAGAAGTTTTGGGGTGGGCTTTTTTCTAGGGAAGTGTATACTGGTCCAGAATTGTGGATAGCTGTTGGTAACTGTTTTTGCCTGCTGTGGTACTGCCCGTGCCTTTATTCAGGGCCACTACGCCACGGCTTACCGCCATAACCATCGCGGCGAGGGCGGCACAATCGACACCGGCCTGCAATTGGCCATCGTCAATAGCCTTTTGCATACGGGTTTCGATCCGGTTCAGCATATCATTGGTACCCTTGGCTACCAGGTCAGCGAGAAATCCTTCACTGGCACCCACCTCCATTGCTGCCATAGTAGCGATACAGCCTTCAGGAGTTTCAGAGCTCTCCATACCAGACTGAAGCATTTCCAGGAAGCCGCCCATGGCTGTGCGGAAGTTCGGGTGGTTCAAGGTATCCATAGCATCGCAGGCGTATTGGGTGTGGAAATGTTCCAGACAGCGGCCATACAACCCTTCCTTGCTTTGGAAGGTGTTGTAGATACTGGATTTATTCAGTCCCATGGCCGATTCAAGATCCGACAAGGAAGTTGCTTTGTAGCCTTTTTCCCAGAAAACGCGCATGGCCTTGTCTAGTACTTGTGACTCATCGAACTGCTTGCGCCCACTCATTTATCGTTACCAAACCTCAAAAAAATGATAGTGACATATCAATCTGGGGTGGGCAAGACGAGAGGGGGAGAGTCTCGAAATTATAGGGGTAAATAGGTTTTGGCATGAATAATCCAGCGGATTTGCCGCTTCATGAATAGGTGGTCAGCTTATTTTGTACAAAGGCCTGGTGCTGACTAATGGGCCCCTTTTAACTGGTTGCTCTTAAGTGACCAGCTCGTCTTAACCTTTGATTGTTGTTGCCCCGAGGTGGAGTCAGGGCTACCTGCTTGCGGTTCCTAAAAATAGATATTTAACCTATGATTTCGGCCGCGAATGAATAGAGAAGGAATAGGAAATTATGGGTATTTTTGATAAAGCCAAGGAACTCGGTGAAAGGGTCAATGAGTCCGTAACCGCTTTTAGCAGTGATGAAGTAATAGCCAATACCGTTATCAAAGCGGTTGAGAAGCAGGAGAAGGTGAATGCCATTCTCAAAGCCAGGGGATGCAATTATCGTGTTGCGGACATCGATCTGGGGATGGGCATTCCACCAACAGTGACTTTTGGGATGAGGCGAGTTGATGAGCTGGCAGAAAAAAAGGCTAATGAAAATGGTGTCATGACTTCACCTGCGCCTGAAGAACCCGCCTTATAGTTACCGACTCTCTCAATGACGGTTCCGGAAATTTTATAAAGCGATATTGGAATAAACATTATGAGAATAGTGCGTAGCAGAGAATTTACCGGTAGTAAGCCCTGGGAATCGCAACTTATCGCAAATATGAACGGGATTACCACTAAACTGCATTGGACTAATAAACCTTATATTTGGCATATCAATGATGGCCAGGAAGTCTTTGCTGTTCTCGATGGTCAAGTAGAAATGTTTTACAAAGTGGCAGGTAGAACCGAATCGGAACTTCTTGGACCTGGTGATATATTCCACGCTTCCGAGGGCACGGAACATGTAGCTCATCCTGTTGGTGAGGCTCGCATTCTGGTTGTGGAATCTGAGGGAAGTGTTTAGATAAATCTTTTTCTTTCTGAAAAAAACACATTTTACTAGAAATTATTCTTGATTATGTGCGACTGTGATTAACCCTTACGAAGCTGATTGCCTAGGTCGGGAAGCGAAATATTAACTGCTGTGTATTCCGTTCCGCACGTATATGACGATTTATTGTCATTTTTATACCATTATTTTTGCAAAATTTGCGATAATATTAGCGGTTTTCTTTGAGCGTTCTTATTTGTCCCGGTTGGGAAAGCAGTCTGTATTTTTTGCAAAAAAAAGGGTGGTTTTTTCTTTGCCTGATATGACGAAATATGGATCACCTAAAAATTTCGGATTGGTAAATTTATCCACATAAACAGTAAGTAATGAAAACGATTGTTGTCAAAAATTTCTAACCAATAAAGGGAGTCTAGAATGCTGGAATTAAGACCGAATTGTGAGAGTTGCGATAAAGATCTCCCCCCTAATTCTGTAGAGGCGATGATCTGTACTTATGAATGTACCTTTTGTAAGTCCTGTGTTGAGGAGATTTTGAGCAATGTCTGTCCCAATTGTGGTGGTGGATTTTGCCCTCGTCCGGTACGGCCGCAAGTGGCGAGACGCCAAGGGGTGGGGATTCAATTTCAGCCTGCATCGCAAAAGCGGGTTTTGAGTCGCTACAGTAAAGAGGAGATGCGAGATTTTGCTGCATCGCTGAAGGCGGTAGCCCCAGAGGCGCGCTAAAGTTTTGCTTAAACTTAAATAAGCTCTTTCCTGTGACCAATCAAAAGCTTGCAGTCTAATTATTGTGGTTACTCGGTATTTTACTGCAAATATGTCAGAGGCTCTCTGGGTTAACCGGTTTCTTTTTGGGTTGAATGGTTCGGTAGGAACACTTGTGGGACTGGCAATATCTTCTCTGACACCGTAACTTATATTTCTTTTTTTGGGGATCTGAACAGGGATAACTATGACGAGTATCGTAGCGGATATCGGCGGCACCAACGCCCGTTTTGCGATAGCCAAGCCAATTGCAGAGGGCTATCAGCTAGAGGGGCTGAAAGTAGTGGACTGCAAACGCTTTGAAGGATTTGATGCTGCGTTGCAGCATTGGCTCGATAGCCTCGATCAGCCCAGGCCAGAGAAAGTGTGTATTGCTGCTGCAGGCCCGCTGGAGAAGACTCCCTCTGGAAAGCGCGTTTATATGACGAACCTGGGCTGGAGCATTGATGCAACGGCCCTGGCCGAGGAATTTCAGTTCCCCCATCTGGAGCTGATTAATGATTTTGCCGCGCTGGCTCAGTCGCTACCGCGCCTGTCCAGTAGCGATTATACCGTGCTGAGGGATGTGCCTCGTCCACAGGGTGCGCCCATGGTAGTACTGGGTCCGGGAACTGGCCTTGGCGTGGCAGGCCTAGCCGAGGCAGATGGCCGCTATCATGTGCTTGCAGGCGAGGGTGGCCATGCCAACCTGACAGTATCCACTGAACGCGAACTGCAATTGCTACAGATCCTGATGAAGAGTCGGTGTCCGGTTTTTAATGAGTGGGTTCTTTCTGGCAGCGGATTGGTGAACCTTTACCGTGCCGTGTGTGAGTTAAATGGCCGCACTCCTGAGGCACTAACACCGCCGGATGTGAGCGCCCGTGGCCTGGATAATACCGATCCTATGTGTCGTGAAACCCTGCTGGATTTCCTCAATTTCCTTGGCAGTGCCGCGGGAGATGCTGCGCTGTATATGGGGGCTCGCGGTGGTGTTTTCCTGGGAGGGGGCATCCTGCCTCGGATTGCTGAGCTACTGCCAGAAAGTGAGTTCGAACAGCGCTTCCTTAACAAGGGGCGGGTTGCACCGTGGCTGGAAGCTGTGCCGGTATATGCTTTGAATGCCGGTTACCAAGCTCTAATCGGTGCTGCGGTGCAGTTAGAAGGCTGATTTGCCTATTTTGCCCCTGAAAAGAGGAAGTCAACCATTTCGGGGGCGCTACAAAAATAGTTGAGAGGATACTCAGGACCCCCTTACCCCTGGCCTCCAGGAGGTTTCACAGTGTTGAAGCTATAAATCCCTTTTTCGCCTTTCCTGTCAGGTATCTTTTACGTTAACTCTATCGCGTACAATTAAGCGGCATAGCAGCGTGACAGCAGTCACAGTTTCTCCCACCTCCTCCCCCCTCAGGGGAGGATGTTATGGATTAGGGGCCGCCCTAGGATGCAGGGTCTCAACATAACGATAAGTCCAGGGAGAAGATGATGAGTCTATCCAATAAAGGTAAAGGGGTGCTCAGACCCACTTTGCTATCTGCTGCCATCGCGGCCTCCGTGTCCACCTCGGTTGGGGCCTATGCGCAGGAGCAGGAAACACTGGAAGAAGTAACAGTTACCGGTATTCGCACCAGCGTTTTGGACTCCGTTGAAGCCAAGCGCGCCGCCGATGTTGTGGCCGATGTGGTAGATGCGGGCGCTCTGTCATCTCTTCCCGACCAATCAATCGCCGATGCCTTGGGCCGCTTGCCCGGCGTAACCACCGTGCGATCCAACGGTCAGTCCTCACAGCTAAATATCCGCGGTATGAACGGCGACTTCCTGCAGACCACCCTGAATGGTCGTGAGCAGGCCTCTACCAGTGGATATACCGAAAGTACTCGCTGGATATCTTTTGACCAGTACCCAGCTGAGCTGATTAATCAGGCCGCGGTCTACAAGACTCCGAAAGCCTCTCATATTGAAGGTGGTGTAGCGGGCTCTGTAGAGCTGAAAACAGCCAATCCTCTCGACGCCGAGAAAGAACACAACTTTAATGCCAATGTGCGTATGTCGTTTAACGACGCAGCAGACGATGTCGGTGCCGACGAATTCGGTGAGCGCGTCACGCTGTCGTACATGGGTAAATTTATGGATGACAAGGTGGGCGTAGCCCTGGGTTATTCCCACCTCGAACAGCCGAATAGCTTTGTAAAATCCCGCACGGGTGCAGACGCCCAGATCGGTTATGAACCGCCGGCAAGCGATTACGATGGTGACGGCAGCGCAGATGCTTTGCCGCGCGCATTCCAATGGCAGTCCGGTGATGGTACCGATACTCGTAATGGTTACCTGGCCAGCGTCGTTTTTGAGCCTACCGATGGTTTCAAGGCCCAGTTGGATTACTTCAAATCTGACTTTGAGCGTGTGGATACTCGCCACGGTATTACGGTTGGTGGCCTGGCCAATACAGACATGTATACCCTTTCCGATACCGAAGTAAACGGCGGAGTGGTTACCGATGGAACGGTAATTATTACCGATCCAAAAACTGTTTACGATTCCAGCCCCTGGTTTGAATCCCGCTCTGAGGATCAATCCACTCAGGCGGACAGCGATAGTATTGGCCTGAACCTGGAGTGGAATTTTGGTGACCGCCACACTCTGGCCGTTGACTACTCCTACAGTAAGGGCACCAAGACGCGCAAGGATCAGATTGTATCCATGCACGCTTATGACCTGACCTACGATGACAATGGGAACTTAGAGACCTGGGAAGAAGCTGCTGGGCAGAGCTTTGCCTATTCCCTTAATGGTGATGGTATTCCCTCAGGCGTTTTCTCCGGTGTAGATTTCACCGATCTGGATACCATGCGTTTGTCGCGCTACGAAGAGTACCCCCACGAGTACACCGATAAAGTTGAAGCCTTCAAGTTCGATTACAAGTTTGACTTGGAGTGGCGAGCCATTGCCTCTATAGAGACTGGATTCCGTGTCTCTGAGCGTACTTTCGATTCTGAGCGTGGTGCTTTCCTTTATGGTAGCCGCGATGGTCAATTCAATGACTACTGTGCGGATAACCTGTCCGACATCGATTGTGAGCCGCAACTACTGGACGGCTATGTCAGCATTGAATCTACCAATGGGATACCCCAATTCGTAGTCAACGATATGGATGCCCTGGCTTCCAGTATTTTTGGTGCCGGTAATTACGAAGGTAAAAAGGTATTTAGCCAGGACTGGACTTTCGTTGAGTCCGGTGCTGTGAAAGAGGAAGTTTTTGCCTACTACCTGATGGCCAATATCGAAACCCAGTTGGGTAGTATTCCAGTAACTGGTAATTTCGGTGTACGGGTTGTTGAAACCGATGTGAAGTCCAGCGGTATCCAAAATGTGGGTGCTGGCAATGGTATCGAAATTACTGATGACGTGGGTGTAACTTCAGATAGCTACGACTATGTTGAGTACGGACCCGAATACACAGACACCCTGCCTTCCCTTAACTTAAACTTTGAGCTGACCGAGCAGGACTACATTCGCTTTGCTGCAGCTAAAGTGATGGGCCGTCCGCCGGTTGGGCAGCTGAAGGGCGGCGCTGGCTCCTGGAACAGTGTTAACAACGATGGCGCTACGGAGTACAACGTTTGGACCAAGGGTTCTCCCTACCTAGATCCTTTCCGTGCAAACCAGTTTGACCTGGCTTACGAGCACTATTTCGAAGATGGCGGCGCGGTAACTGCAGCCATTTTCTGGAAAGATATCGAAAGCCTGGTAGAAAAGCAGTATATCTACCTGGACAGCCAGGCTGATCGAACGGCACTGTTTGATTCCCTGGGTATTGAAATTCCCGTTGGTCTGGAAGCCGGCGCCTTCGAAACTTACGTGAACAACGACAAGGGTGGTTATATTCGAGGCATCGAGCTTGCGGGTACCAAAACCTTTGATCAGCTGCCGGGTATTTGGGCTGGCTTGGGTATGACCGCCAGCTATTCATATACTGAGAGTGAAACCGAAGTGAGTGGCGGTAACCTCTATGGTGAAAACCTGCCGTTGCCGGGCCTCTCTGAAAATGTCTGGAGCACTACAGTATTCTGGGACATCGGTAATTTCAGCTCCCACGTCAATGTTCGCTATCGGGATGAATTTATCCTGAATATGCCGGTACCAGGTAGCTCAACACCTGTGGAAGCACAAGCCTATACCACTGTCGATGCACAGATATCCTATGCATTTGATAACGGTATCGATGTGATTTTCTCAGCAAACAATCTTACTGATGAAGCTGATGTGAAATCCTACGGAGTAGATGGCGTCCTCGGTGAATACACTGAGTTTGGGCGTCAGTTCTACCTCGGCTTGAACTATAGCTACTAAGTATCGCTGATTCTTTCGGTGTAAACCGAAGATGTGATAAGAGACCGCCCGCTGAGCTACGCTTGCCGGGCGGTTTTTTTTTTGAAATGTTAAAGGGACCGACAATAAGTGCGGTGCCGAGTTATTGAGAGTCGCCATGAGCAATCAACGCAAAAAAATAATTATTCTTGGCGGGGGTACCGCTGGCTGGATAACCGCTAATCTGATGGCGACCCATTGGCAGAATAAAGGGTTTGAAATCACCCTGGTGGAATCACCGGATATTGGGATTATCGGTGTGGGGGAGGGATCAACTCCGCCACTAAAAGGTTTTATGGAGACTATAGGGGTTAGCGAATCGGAGTGGATGCCTGCCTGTAACGCTACTTACAAAGTCGGAATTACTTTTAGGGATTGGTCGGTTAAGCCGGGCTTTACCGAGTATGTTCATCCCTTTGTCGGCCAGCCGGACCAATTTACTATTCCGGCATTTTTTCATAATAGTTACCTGCGCAGGAAAGGTGTTGACTTGGAGGGACACCCGGACCACTTCTTTCTAGCAACTGAGATGATCCGGAAAAAATTATCTCCAGTCGCGCCGGAAAACTTCCCTTTTGAAATTGCCTATGGCTACCATTTTGATTCTGGTTTATTGGGCCAGTTCCTGCGGCGTGTTGCCGAACAAAAAGGGGTTCGCTATAAGGTGGCGACAGTGGCTGGTGCCATGCTCGATGCACAGGGGAATATTGATCACCTGAAAACTACTGACGGTGAGGTTCTCAAAGCGGATCTGTATGTGGACAGTTCCGGCTTCCGTGGAAATCTTATACAACAATCCCTGAAAGTTCCTTTTATCAGCAGTGCTGAGAGTCTGTTTAACGACTCTGCGGTTGTATTTGCTACAGACCAGGAAAGGGAGTATGCACCGCACACTATTTCTACTGCAATGAAATATGGCTGGGCCTGGAAAATCCCGCTGACTAATCGCAATGGCAACGGCTATGTTTACAGCTCTCGCTTTGTCGACGATGACAAGGCAGAAACGGAATTTCGCGCTCACTTGGGGTTGTTGGACAGTGATGTCGAGGCGCGTAGATTAAAGTTCAAGGTGGGACGGGTTGCCCAACACTGGGCCAAGAACTGCTTGGCGGTGGGGCTCTCTCAGGGCTTTATTGAGCCTTTGGAGGCAACGGCGTTGGATATGGTTCAGGAGACTGTTGTGCGCTTTATAGAAGCCTATAACAATGGTGATCATACAGATAAGTATAGAGATGACTTTAATAATCGTATCAGCGCTCGTTTTGATGCCGTGCGGGACTATATCGTCTGTCACTACCGTATTAGTTCGAGAACAGATACAGATTATTGGATTGCCAATGGCACTAATGAAAAGATATCTCCCTCCCTGCGTTCAATCTTGATGTCCTGGATAGCAGGCAAGAATATTACTGATGAGCTACTGGATCAAAAACTGGATGTCTATTTCCCGAATGTATCCTGGAATTGCCTGTTGACCGGGAAGGGTGTTTATCCGAGCCAGGAGCAATTACGATCGGGGAATGAACTCGCACATAAATATAAAATTAAGGAGATCAAGGATTTTAATCGCCGTTGCGCCCTTAATTTTAAGTCTCATTTGCAGCAGCTTCATTTGTTGTCGTTGGGAGGAGGTGGCTGAATTAATGGGAAGTGTAAAAAGCCCTGCAATAGGCAGGGCTAAAAGTCGATAAGAAGTAAGTGCTTGGGGTTACGATTCCACTTTCACGATCTAAAAATAATTTGCTAAAGAAACTCAAGCACTGGTTTGCTGTTAGGGTAAGCCATCCGGATTATTCCTCTCCTTCGGCTTTAAGTTTCTGTGTTTCCCTGATGTGTAGCATACGCCTTTCGCCACGCTCACCACGAATCTTTATTCGGTCTCCAGATTTCATGCCCTTGCGTTTTAATTCATCTACTTCAATAAAATAGTAGTGGCCACTTTGCTCATCTTTCAAGGCGAAGCGTCTTTCTACTTTCCCAGTCTCAAAATCTTCAGAGATGATTTCCTCCAGGGTTCCAGTTACAACCTCTTCTGCTTGAGCAAAGAAAGTGAGAGTCAACCCCGCGATCAGTGTAAAAATTCTTAACATAATATTTATCCTTTTAATAACCATTCTGATTGGAGTAGGTCAAGTTGCTCAGAAACTATTGTCCATAGCTTACATTAACAACAGCTGATTTACTGGAAGAATTCTTAGATTTATATGTAATTGAGAGCCCAATTTTTGAGTCGGTAAAGCTGTCACCTGGTTGTTCAAGTACAGCAACATGGTTGGATGTTCTACCATTAAGATAATGAACGGTTACTGAACCTTCAAATTGTGATCGTGGGTTAAGTATATCGTGAGCTATGTGATAGTTGACGTAATAATGATTTCCGCCATTTTGGCTGCCAGCGCTTTCTATCTTTAGCTGTTGAGGCAGAGAGCCGGAAAGCTCTCCGGCTGTTAATTCAATGGCTTCTAATTCTAAATCCTGGGAGGAGGGGACAACTTGCTCAACAGTTTTGGTGTACTCAGGAAAGAGATCATACCATTTCATATACTCTCGGTGAGCACTGCCAAATAATCTTGATTGGGATCGGTTGCCCATGAGGGAGCCATCAGTACCGTATTCGCTATCACCACTGTCGTTAGTGTCTCCATCATTATTACTGTCGAGGCCTGCATGGCTGAGGCCAATATTGTGACCTAATTCATGTCCCATAACATTTTGATCAGAGAAGGAAGCGACCAGGCTCATACCACCTCCGACACTGGCGATGCCTGCACCGACAAGACCTGCTCTGTAAGATGCATTTGGGTAAATAAAAACTTGATGACGCCAGTTGCGCAGATTTAGGGGTTTGCCATTCTCATCAAAAAGATTGTCTGTTGCCCATTGATAAGCCTTATCACGCCATTCAAAGCCACCATCTGTATACTCCCCTTCTTGGCCGGCCTGTGCTCGGGCAACAGCATTTTCTATACTCAAGATTCCGCCATTTTCACTATCGGGAATGTCGAAGACGATGCAATCCAGTGAAGTTTCTTCCTTGCCTTGCTCACCGTAACAATAGTGCTGTAATGACTTATCCTTGACACGATGGCGAAGGAACTTGAGTTGTCCGAAAGAGTTTTCTCTATAAGCGTTATCGAGTGAATCTACATCATTGAATACAGTGTTAGCTATATGAGTAAGATCGCCTTGGTCTGTTGCAGCCCCATCGGAGAAGTTCATTAGAATAAATACAATGCTGCTCTCTGTCGGATCTATAGTAGCTACAGTAAACGTAACCGACTGCTCTATACCATCCGTTAAGTGGAATTTGATGGTATCTTCTACTGTTTCACCTTCTTTCAGGTTATTAGTGTTGTTGTTAAGAGTGTAATCCCAGCCTCCGTTATTGGAAACTTTAAATTCGCCATAATTGCCAGAGAAGGTGCCTTCGACAAATTTCGGAGTATCGCCATCGATATCCTCTATTATCATAATTCCTTGAGCGTGCTCCCTACTATCTACAACCATTTTTGCGAGAGGTGAACCTGGATCAAATGTATAGGGATCATCAGTTCCAGTTATGGATATGGTTATGGTAGTGGTTTCTTCGTTACTGCCAAAACCAACTGTGAACTTATCTGTGGCAATTTCATTAGCACTTAGTGGATCAGCAAGTTTACTATTTAGAGAGTAGTTCCAACTGCCATCTGAGGAAACTTTGAGGTTGCCATACTTTCCCTGAAGATCTGATTCCTCAAAATTTTGATTGGCTTTAGAGCTATCACTCAACTGGCCGGAAGCTGAGGTTTTTATATCTTCAGTGACAATCCCTTCACCGCCAGTGATCACTCCTGGTGAGTCCTTATCACTGTCTGTGTCTGTGTCTGTGTCTGTGTCTGTGTCTGTGTCTGTGCCTGTGTCTGTGTCTGTGTCTGTATCAGTGCCTGTATCAGTGCCTGTACTTGTATCACCACTTACAGGGTTGCCACCATTGTTACTGTCATTATCGGAGCCTCCCCCTCCCCCTCCACAGGCTGTAAGAAAAGCGGATAAACTTATGGCTGTAAGTAACTTTAATGGCTCGTTCATGTCTGTCCCGATCGATTCGATTACATTTGGTATAATTCGGACCGAATTATAGGGAGGCCAGCTTATTATTCTGTGAAGTCAGATAAATATTTGAGGTTTCTACGGAAAGCTATGACACGGGTAAATTCTGGATATCCATAGTATGAATAAAACACATATTACTCCGCGAAATAAAATTTTGTTCTGAGTCTGTACTCATGCATTTAATTGAATTTGTGTGCAAGAAATATGCAATGCTTCACTTGAGTGTCAATAATGTTCTAAGAGGGGAGTAAAGTGACCAAACTCTTTTTGGTCACTTATTCTAGATGTGTTTTGAGTGACTATTCTTCAGTAGACAAGAGACTTATTAACTCTGCGACTTCTATTTGGTTGCAATATTGTGATCTTTGACACTTTTGCAAAGTCGTTTTTATGGTTTTGTTGCCACTTTGTTCTGTGGCCAATTTTAAATAATGCAGGGCCATTTTAAGGTCATAATTTGTGATCTCTCCCGCACTATATGCTTTGGCCAGTTTTAGGGAGGCGCCGGTATGCCCAAGCTCGGAAGCGCTTCGGTAATGACTTAGGGCTCGTTCACTGTTGGCGGCTACGCCTAGTCCTTTCTCATACATGCGCCCCTGATTATAGAAACCATACTTAGAGTTATGTTTAGAGGCGCGCTCAAACCATGCTAGTGCTTCAGCATAATTCAGCTGATCCGTATCTTGAGAAAGATATAAAAGCCCGAGGGCATTCATTGCATCGACAGAACCTGCTTCGGCGGCTTGCGTCAGGTAAGTCTTAGCCTGCTGTAGATCTTGGCCCACTCCCTGACCATTTTGGTAGAGTAAACCAAGATTGTAGCTGGCTCTTGTGGATCCCTGGCTTGCGGCATATTGGTAGATTTTAGCTGCGCGCTGGTAATCCTGTTTAACACCCACACCTAGAGCGGAGGCATAACCTAGGTTGGTTACACAATCGAGATTGTTTACTTTTGCACAGAGGGCATACCAGCCATAGGCACGATCGTGATCGGTTCGTACAATTTTTCCTCTGGAGTTGAATAGACCCATACGTAATTGTGCAGGCAAGTGCCAACGAAGGGCTGCTGCTTCGATGTCTTTCAGCGCAGAAAGTGCATCTTGTGGTTGTTGGTAGAGACCATTTTCTTTAATTTTTCCCCTTAGATATAAGGCTGCGGGAAAGCCGGCCTCTGCGGATTGTTGTAGAAAATACATGCCTTGATGGCTTTGATTTTCGTCTGCCACTTCAAGCAAGTACTTGCCATAGTAATACTGCGCTGGAGGATAGTTTTCTTTAGCCGCCTGGCTGATCAGGTTTGTGAAAATTTTCTGTTGCCCAGGCTTATCTTTTAGGTGGGTGCCCGCCTGCTCTAGTAGTGCCGGGGCATAGCCTTGCTTTGCGGAAAGCTGCAGGTAATGTGCTGCCAAGTCAGCTCTTGGCATATCGTATTGATCAGATGCTAATAGCAAGGCCATTGCGTACTCGGCTTCGCCCCGTTGTAGGGTTTCCGCTGCGCTTGCCAATAACTGGCTGGTCAACTCCGTGTCTACTTCTATTCCCAGGCCGATGGTAGTGATATAGGCAAGCATAATTTTGCCTTCCTGCAGCCCCAGGTCTGCGGCGGCAACAAAGAGTTGTGCGCATTCATCCACTGCGAACTTTGTACTGTTACCCTCAAGGCACAAATTACCAAGGCTGATATTGGCAGTGAGCGAGCCCATGCCAATGGCTTTCAAGTACGTTTGTTCGGCCTGCTGGAAATTCCCTTCGGCTTCTTGAACCTGGCCTACAGCGTGTAGAGCAGAGTAGTCAGAATCTGCCAGAGGTAGCAGTATATTTTTATATAGGGCATCGGAGAGACCCGCGAATGGGTATTGGATATCGAGCAAGCGATGTAGAAAACGGTTATTGTCAAAATAAATTCTTCGGACTTTTCCGTTATTGGGGTCTCGTACATTGTAAACCCGGTATAGACCACTGCGACTCGCGGCAAATTCAAAATAGCTATCGAGTATTTCAAAACCGGAAATATTGAGCAGGTCTTCGGCATCGCCCCAGCTGGCCACTTCATAAGCGCTATAGAAAGTATCACCTCTGCGCGTTGACAGTATTCCTCTGGCAATAAAATTAAAAATATTTTGGTGGTAGCTGGCGAGTTCGTCATTACCAATGGACTCATAGCACTCTGTGGCACTCAGGTGCGGCAGCAGAGAAATACTATTGAGCTGGGTAACTTCTTGCCAATTTACCTCTGCACAGCTTTTTTTGCCTGTCTCTAGCGCAGTCATTTCTGCCTGGTAACGCCCCTGCGCTTCTAGTGAATTGAGAGATTGAGGAGACTTTAGGTACTCGCTCCAATAAATGGGGTATTGCACAGATTCGGGTGCGAGTACCACTTGTCGGGTCAAGTCCTGTAAGGGATCGACCGGTGTATGTATTGTTGATTGCGAGGCACAGGAGGCCAGCAGTAATAGAGTGAGAACAAAAAGCAGCTTCTTCATGGCTTACTTCCTGATCAAAGATTTAATCAGGTTTTTCATTTCCTGGCTCTTATTGCGTTTGGAAGAAGCTTCCCCTTTGGCCCAGAATTTATATTGCAGCGCTCTGTCGAGCTTATTGAACTCGGCTAAATATTCAGGCACCTCCTGTGGCTCTACATGATCGACTTTGGATTTAAAGTTGTAGACCACCTGGAGGGCACTGTTCTCCAGTTTGGCGCTGCGAGTGAAGTTGAACCAGGAATTATCGATCGTGGTTGTGCCCAATTCCTCCTGCCAGAGCAACTCCCCTTGAATATTCACCCTTGCACTCTGCTGAATATCCACGGGGTGTGTCAGGGCCAGCGGGCTCTGACGAATGGGGTGCTGAGGCTTGGATAAATAGGGTACCAAGGCGGAACCATACAGGGAAAATATCTTACGTGCGGAACTTATCTGGGCAAAGTCACCAATTTGATAGTGCTCGGATACCACTAGCTGGTTTTCCTGTAGGCTGTCTTTGTAGGTGATCTCGGGGCTGGTGTTCACTCCCGGATAATATCCGGCGATAAAATTGGTGTAGCTATTTTTGATTTGCTCTGTGTCTGCAGAGAGGAAGAACTGGCGCACCTGCTCTGCTTTACGATGAGAGAAGCGGGAGTTTACCTGGAGCTCCGCACGATTTTCTGCCGCATTGATATCGTATTGTTCTTCGATACGAGCACTTAGATTGGCAACACTTTCCGTACTTGGGTTTACGGTTTTTAGCGCGTTGGTATGCTTTGCAATAGGGAGTGCCAATTCATAGTTGAAAAAGCCTTTGCTCTCTATATCAATCCCCTGGCCTGAAGCCGTGGCATCCACCCAGTATTCCCGGTCATTCAGTTCGATCAGGTTTATCACATGGTTAAAAGTCTCCGGGGAGGGAATATCCTTGCCGATATCCCGCCCGCGGGAGGAGGACACGAGGGCGGGATAGGATTGTACTCCCAAGTGGGCGAGCATACTGGTCAGCAGTAGGGCCTTATCTTTACAGTCCCCGTAGCGTTTCTCCAGAGTTTCCTGGGGTGTTCTGGGTTGGTGGGAATTGATACCCAGTTCAATGCCAAAATAGCGAATATCTTCCTGTACATACTCGATCACCTTGCTGACTGCCGCCTCCAACCCCAGCTGCGCTCGCCAGTTATCCAGTTTGTTTTTTAATGACTCCGGTAGTGTGCGATCGATCTGATAAAGGTTCTGGGCCCAGTCATTAACCTGTCCCCAGTTGTCATAGCTGGAGTATTGGAAATAATTGAGCGGATCGTGCCAATATGGATATTCACTTTCCATCGGCACTCCGGCCACATCGCGCAGATCGATGGTATAGGTGTGATTGTCCTGCAGGTGACTTTGCTGGACAGAATATTCGCGCTTGTTAAATCGGTAATTGAGCTTCTTGTCGCTGCTAATTTTTACAAAACGACGATCTACTGCCTGGGGCCAGGAGAGGTACAAACGGCCAAAATCACTACGGGCAAAAATCGGGTTGCTGCCCTCAATGGTATAGGCGTAGCTGATAATATCGCCGGGGCGAATATCTTCCAGTATATACAGCGCGTTCCATTGTTCGGAGTAGAGTTTATTGGAGAGTTCCTGCTCAGACTGGAAAAGCTTGAAACCATCCTTTTGCAAGCGATCTAGATGCTCACCGTTACGCTGTACACTGATATCGTGCACCTGCAGCCTTTGGAAGGCCGGATAGAAACTGAAGTTCAGCTCGGCAATTTCACTGACCCCCTGCTGATTCAGGGGTTCGACCACGATCTGAAAGTAATACTGTTGCTCTTTTCCCCTGTGGCGAAGCTGGGAGTTGGATAGGTGCACCCGCACACTGCCTTGCGATGGGCGTTTTGACTCTACTGGTTCTAATATTTCCACCCACTCGGGAGTAGTACTGAATAAGAGTTCTGGGGCTGCCTGTGCGAGTGAGGTGACAAGGATGAGTGCGGCGGCCAGCAGTTGGCCGGGGAAGCGATATTTCAAGGTGAGCCTCAATAGTTTTGCAATGGGCGCTAATAAGCCCTGATTAGGATACCGAGGGAGCTAAAGAAGAAATGCAGGTAATTACCGGTTGGCCCCAGTAAACCGGTAGCTCCTCCTGAGCTTCTCAAGCGCTGCCTGTAAATCTTGGAACAGCGCCGGGTGACGGTACTCCGTTAACCGCCAAATGTGCCGGTAAATATACCCCATGCCTGAGACAGAATATATTGAGTAAGAGGTTGATCTGTGTGGGGGTATAAACGACGAAGTGGAAGAGTCGGTATCACCGAGCCCTTCTCTGTAAAGGCCCGGTGATCTTTGAGAGATTATTGGGACTATTCTGGTTGCTGAACCGGCATGGCCTCCAGTTTTTGCTTCAGTTCCTTGAGTTTTTCCTTCACTCGCGCGGCATTATCCGGGCCCATGCGAATCATCAATTTTTGTACACCGGGCAGTTTTTCAAGCTTGGGATCGGCAAACTTAAAGTAGACCGATGGGCGCACCAGCTTGATAGGACCTTCAACTTCAGGGGCTGCCAGTACCTTATCGATAGCTTCAATCACCACCTGGTGAAAGGTTTTATTGCGCATGCCCAACTCGCCGTAGGCCTGTGCCAAGCGCGGATACCAGTACTGGTAAAGGCCCACTGCAGTATCGGTATCCATTGAGGCGAACAGGCGCACAGGCTTATCGTAGCGACGGTAATTGTCCGGCGACAATTGATAGCCCTCTATTGAGGAGCCGGTAACAACAATAGGGCCGCGTATGGTTTTCAGTGGGCGGTGCTTGTGGATCAGGTTTCCTCGTGCACCGGAGTTGACCGCAGCCACCCATTTGCGAATCACCTCATCGTTTACCAACCAGCGCGACAGGGCGTTGTCTGGGGCCAGGCTCATCAGGTCGTCATAAGCGGCCTTGTCGCTCTCATTGAGTGGAGGCGGTGGTTCCCTGCTGGGCTCTTCCACCGGAGCGGGTTCCTGAGGTTCAGGTGTGGTGGCTTGTTCCTGGGGTTGCTCCAGAGTTTCTGGCTCCGGGGTGCTTTGGGGTTCTTCAATAATTTTGGTAGGGGGAACTTCTTTCTTTTTTTCCTCGCCAGTCCACAGCCAATAGGCTGCCGCGGCGACGACGATCACCACAATAATTCCGATGATCCACCCATGCCTAGACTGTTGTTCCGACATTCCCTGCCTCCTTTTGCTGCTATCAGAATGTGACCCTTTGACCACGGCAAAGCCCTTCGGTTTCTCCGTGGTGTCTGGGTTTTACCTTACTCTCCGCCGCAGCCGGTCGCAAAGGGGATTTGCTTCGCTTTTTGCCTATTGCGAAAATCCTGTGCGTCTGCTGTTTGCGAAAGTGACGAAAACAAGTACTGGCTACGCCCCCACTTGGGAGGATGTAGGAATCCCATTGCCGATTAGAGTTGGCTGGTGAAAATGTGCGCGGCGAATAAGTGAGAGAGCAATGGTTAAATTTACCAGCTTATTAATAGGTCTGTTTCTGGGAGCTGTTCAGGCAGCGGCGGCCGAGGGGCCAATTGATCCCTTTTGGCGCAACGCTACCATCTATTTTATGTTGCCGGACCGCTTTTATAACGGCGATAAGGGTAATGACTTTCCCTACGGGCGCAAGGATGACGGGGCCCATCTGCGCGGATTCGCCGGTGGCGATCTGCGCGGGGTGATCGAAAAAATTGAGGCGGGCTATTTCAACGATCTGGGGGTAGATGCTATCTGGATGTCTCCGGTCATTGAGAATATCCACGGTCACAATGACTCTGACAAGCGCACCTATGCCTTCCACGGCTACTGGCCCAAAGACTGGACCGCAGTGGATGCCAACTTTGGCACTGAGGCCGAGTTAGCTGAGCTGATAGAGGCTGCGCACAAGCGCGGTATTCGTGTGTTACTCGATGTGATTCTCAACCACACCGGCCCGATAACCGCAAAGGACCCGGAGTGGCCCGCCAGCTGGTTGCGCAAAGGCGCGCAGTGCGATTGGTCTGATTACGCCGGTAATGTGGAGTGCGCGATCCACGCCAACCTCACCGATATCCTCACCGAGAGCGATAAGCCCGTGGCGCTGCCGCCGCAGCTTGTGGATAAGTGGCAGCGCGAGGGCCGCCTGCAGCAGGAGCTGAGCGAGCTGGATGCATTTTTCGCACGTACCGGCTATCCGCGCGCGCCCAAGTATTACCTGATCAAGTGGCTGACCGATTGGGTGCGGGAATACGGTGTGGATGGCTTTCGTGTGGACACGGTAAAACATGTCGAGCCCGAAGCTTGGGCAATTCTGAAAAAAGAGGCGGATCTGGCTCTGGCTGAGTGGAAAGCAAAACATCCACAGCAAAAACTCGATGATCGCGATTTCTTTATGCTGGGTGAGGTTTATCACTTTGGTGTGAATAACTATGGTCCCACCGTTGGCCGTGTTTACGATTACAGCGATCAACAAGTGGATTTTTACCAGTATGGTTTCGATAGTTTGATCAACTTCGATTTTGCCCAGGTGGCCGGCGAGCCCGCGGAGAAAATTTTCTCCAGCTATTCCACTGCACTGAATCACGGCGAGTTAAAGGGGCTGGGAATACTCAACTATCTGGGCTCCCACGACGACCACCATTCCTTCGATCGCGAGCGCCAACAGACCCGCATTGCCGCCAGTAAACTGATGCTGGCACCGGGGGGGGTGCAAATTTATTACGGCGATGAGCTGGCGCGCCCCATGACCGATGCCCGCGCTTTTGGCGATGCGGCCATGCGCAGCCCCATGAATTGGGGCGATCTGAAAAAAGCTGAAACTCGTGCACTGCTCACCCATTGGCAGAAGCTCGGTCAGTTCCGCCGAGCACACCCCGCCGTGGGCGCTGGTGTGCACAAGAAACTCGCCGATAACCCCTACACTTTTGCTCGCACTTTAGCGGGGGAGCAGCCGGTAGTGGTGGCAATGGAGCTGCCCCGTGGGGAGAAGCGCATTTCTGTAAAAGGTGTGTTTACCGATGGTACGGTGTTAACAGATTACTATTCCGGTGAGCGTGCACAAGTTGAGGGTGGCAGTGTGACTTTTAATACCGGTGGGGATCTGTTGCTGCTTTCAGCTAAATCAAAGTAGTCCTGGTTTTTAACCGGCCCGAGAAAGAAAAAGCCCGGCAAATGATTGCCGGGCTTTCGCAGAAGTTTCGAGCGGGATTTACACTTCCGTGTTGGTGAACTGGTTGCACACCATCACATCCACGTCCAACTGGCCGATCACCCGCTCGGCGGTATTACCGCGCAACAGCGAGCCGGTTTCACCGAACTGGTTGAGGGTGCCCATTACCACCAAATCCGCATCAACTTCTTTAGCTACCGCTTCCACTACATCGCTGGTATAGCCCTGCTTCACATGAATACGGTGCGTGGGTACGCCGGTTTTATCGGCGAGCTTGGCCAGGGCGCCGCGATCTGGATAGCGCATGGAGTCCAGATAGGCATTTACCAGGTGCAGCTCGGCGCCGTAGTGGCCGGCAATATAGGTGGCGCGCTCACTGATCTGGCGGTTTAGCTGGCGCTGTTCCAGGGTCTTCGCCTGATAGTTGACGGTGGCCAGCACCACTTTGCGCTCGGCCTTGGCGCCGGGGCGAATCAGTACCACCGGGCAGCGTGCGGTTTTCAGCACTCGCCATTTGGATTCAGCGAAGGTAAAGCGGCGGCTGGATTTCTTGTGCACTGGCAGGTAGATCATTTCCGCATCGCAGCGCTTGGCCTCCTGCACAATGGCCGCCTGCCAGTCGCTGGACCAGCACACAGTAATCTCGCAGGAGAGACCGGCCTCGGAGATAGGTTCGCGGATCTGCTCGCGGAACCAGGATTCATCGCGGAATAGGTGGTCGTTCACCGCGCGGGTATCTACTGCCTCGCCATCCACCGCGACAAACACTGCCAAACGGGGTTGGGGCTTGCGCCCGCGGGAAGTGGTCAGGGCGCGTTCCAGGGCCACATGTCTGTCATCGTTGGGGTCCACGACCACGAATACGGTGTTTTGCTGCTCCATCTTTCCTCCAGATCAATGGGTCTTTCTGGTCCCTGCCTTATGCAGTTGACTCCTGGGTCTAAGTTATCACGGAGAGGCTCTGGCGCGGGGAATTTGTCGTCTCAATACGAGGAAAAGCGCGCCAGATAGGCCTTGCTAGCGGCGCATGATGAAGTAAAGGAGAAAGTCCGTATTGAGCCAGATCAAGACCTGCCGCCGGTTTGGCAAGCACTGCCTGGGGGGGGGGGGGGGTACTTGGCGAGTTTTTCCAGCGTTTCTTAAGTTTGCCTTAATTTTGTCTCCGTAGACTCTCGCCGTGACACTCCCAAAGAGGGTTTTCAATGGCGCTACAAAGACATTATCAATACCTGGACCAGAGTGCGTTGCCCAAGCGCAAGCTGCGGCGGCGCAAACTGGATTTCGATCTGACCCGTATAGGGCAGGCAGGCCACAGCCGGGTGCAGGGATTTATCGCGCAGAAGTTTGCCGATACCTATGGTGCGCAGGTGAACCAGTTTGCCCCGCTATTGTTATCCGCCTGGCAGGAGAGCGCGTTCAGTAGTGCCCTCGGGCTACGCCGCGCCGATAGCGGATCTCTATTCCTGGAACAGTATCTCGACCATCCGGTGGAACAGGAGATTGCCGCCTTCAGTGGGGGCTCGGTAAAACGCACGGAGATTGTCGAAATCGGCAATTTGATCTCTACCAGCCGCGGTGGCAGCCAGATGCTGTTCCTAATGTTGTTTGAATTATTTGCCGCCGCCGGTGTGCATTGGGCCATTTATACCGCGACTGCGGAAGTGCGTGGCCTATTGCAGAAATTAGTGGGTCGGCAGACGGTTTTATGTGAAGCAGACGGCCGGCGTCTGGGGGATAACCTGGACGAGTGGGGTCGTTATTACGAGTCGGCCCCGGCGGTGACCGCCATCGATATGGTCGCCGAGCACCGCGCCCTGCTGGCAAATCCTCGCACCCGCGAGACTCTGCTGGCCTGTCGCCCTTCGGCGCAGGCCATGTCGCCTGTGCTCACAACCTCGGCGGGAGGGGCCAATCTATGCAACTGATAGATCAAATTCGCCAGCAGGCTGTGAATCACCCTGAACAGCTGGCGCTGCGGGGCGAGGAGTGCACATTCAGCTATGGGCAGCTGCTGGCGGCCGCCGAGGAAATCGCCGAGGACCTGCAGGCGCGCGATATCCGCGTGCTGGGGCTCTACGCCGACAATGGTCCCAATTGGTTGTTGGTGGATCTGGCCTGCCAGATAGCGCAGATCACTTTGGTGCCGCTGCCAGTTTTCTTTTCCCAGCAGCAGCTGACACATACCCTGCGCGTGAGTGGCATGCAGGCCCTGTTGAGCGATAGCTGCGAACGCTTTACCGCGCTCGAAATGGTGGGGCAGGCGCGGGCTGAGTTGGCCGGTATGGCCCTGATCGATATCCATGCGGAAGCGACAGCGGCGCTGCCGGAACACACTGCCAAAATTACTTTTACCTCTGGCTCGACCGGCACGCCGCGCGGTGTCTGTTTGTCAGCCCGAACCCAGTTCACCACCGCCAATGTACTGGCACGGCAACTGCAGCCTCAGGGCAATCGTGTGCACCTGTGCCTGCTGCCTCTGGCCACCCTGCTGGAAAACGTGGCCGGGGCTTACAGTAGCTGGCTGCGTGGTGGTGAGGTGGTGGTGCCGACTACGGCGCGCCTGGGCCTCAGTGGCAGCTCGGGGCTGGATGTAGCCCAGCTGGCGAGCTGTATCGATGAGTATCGTCCCCACAGTGTGATCCTGCTGCCGCAGATGCTGAAAGCGCTGCTGGAACACAGTGAGCGCAACGGCTGGCAGCCGCCGAGCTCACTGCGCTTTGTCGCCGTGGGCGGCGGTAAGGTCTCGGACCGGCTGTTGTTGCAGGCGCGCAGTCTTGGCCTGCCGGTTTATGAAGGCTACGGCTTGTCCGAAAGTGGCTCGGTGGTTGCGCTGAACGTGCCCGGCGCCGATCGCCCAGGCAGTGTGGGGAGGCCCTTGTCTCACTGTGATATCGCCATTCGCGATGGCGAGGTGATGGTGCGTGGTCCCCGCTACCTGGGTTACCTGGATAGTGCCGAGGGTGGTGAAAGCCAGTGGCTCGCCACCGGTGATTTGGGGGAGTTAGACGCAGAAGGGTTTCTGCACATCACCGGGCGCTGCAAGAACATCCTGATCAGCGCTTTTGGGCGCAATATCTCGCCGGAGTGGATTGAGAGCGAGGTACTTCTGGAGCCGATAGTGCAACAGTGCGTGGTGGTCGGCGACGCTCGCCCCCACTGTGCCGCCCTGATTTTTGCACGTCCCGGCAGCAGCCGCGAGCAGCTCGACAGCTGGTTGCAGGCGGTGAATCGCAAATTGCCGGATTACGCCCAGGTGCGCACCTGGACCGCACTGCCGGCGCCATTAACGTTTGCCGATGGCTTGCTCACCGCCAACGGCCGCCCGCGACGCGATCGTATCGCCGCGCAGTTCCAAAATTCTATCGATAGCCTTTATGGAGGTATCTCCTCATGAGTTTTTACAATCTTCTTGAACAGCAAACTGCCGACGCCCGCCAGTCTCTGATGGAGGTACCTTTTATCCAGCGCGCCGCACGGGGTGAGATTGCCTTGCAGGAATATGTGGCCTTCCTCACTCAGGCCTATCACCACGTCAAGCACACGGTGCCTCTGCTGATGGCCTGTGGTAGTCGCCTGACTCAGCAACAGGAATGGTTGCGCGAGGCGGTTGCGGAATATATCGAGGAGGAAACCGGTCACCAGGAATGGGTGCTCAACGATATTGCCGCCTGTGGCGGCGATGCGGAAGCGGTGCGCAACGGCCGCCCCAACCTGAGTACCGAACTGATGGTGTCCTACGCCTATGACAATATCGCCCGCGGCAACCCTCTCAGCTTTTTCGGCATGGTGCATGTGCTTGAAGGCACCAGTACCGCCGTAGCCACTAAAGCCGCGCGCGCCATTCAGAAAACCCACGGACTGCCAAACAAAGCGTTCAGTTATCTGCTCTCTCACGGCGATCTGGATATTGGCCATGTGGATTTCTTCAAGGGGCTGATGAATCGTATTGATCATCCCGATGACCAGGCCGCGATCCTGCACTGCTCGCGGGTTATGTACCGCCTGTATGGGGATATTTTCCGCGAACTGGACAACCCCTTTAACGTGCAGGAGGCCGCTTGATATGACAGCAAAAGAAACGCTCACGGTGCTGGTCACCGGCGCCAGCGGCGGAATTGGTGGTGCCATCAGTCGTCTGCTAGCCGAGCAGGGCCACCGGCTGCTACTGCAGGGGCGCAATGCCGCGCGCCTGCAGCAGGTAAAAGCGGAGCTACCTCACAGTGACCGGCACCAGGTGTTGGTAGCCGATCTGTGTGACGGGGCCGCTCGCGCCGAGCTGGTGCGCATCTGCAAGCAATTACCGGCTGGTGTGGATGTGTTGATCAACAATGCCGGTATCGCGTCCTTTTCCCTGCTCAGCGATATCGGCGATGTGGAACTTAGTCAGCTGCTGCATACCAACCTGATCGCGCCCATGGCGCTGACCCGCGACCTGCTGCCAATACTGCAACGCAGCGAAGGCGCCGCGATTATTAATATCGGCTCGGCCTTTGGTCATATCGGTCATCCGGGCTTTGGGGCCTATGGTGCCAGTAAAGCGGGGCTGCACGGCTTTACCGAAACCCTGCGCCGGGAGTTGGCGGACAGTAAGGTACGTGTGCACTACCTGGCGCCCAGGGCGGTGGATACCCCTCTCAACAGTGACGCAGTTAACGACTTGAATCGGGCACTCGGTAACAAGTCTGACTCGCCACAATTTGTCGCCGCCCAATGCCTGCGTCTGCTACAGAGTAAACGTGGCCGCAGGCGTTTTATCGGCTGGCCCGAACGCCTGTTTATCAAGGTCAATGCGTTCCTGCCCTCTCTGGTAGATAGCGCGCTGGCAAAGAAACTGCCCCTGGTTCGTCAATTTGCCCGCGGGGAAACTCCGCCAACAGTACAGGATAAGACGGCTCCCAGCGCGCTCTGAGCGCGCCGGCCTTTTCATTCAACAACCAATTCAACAACCGCTCCCGCGCCACCCACCGCCCCGGCAAAGGCACTATGCTCTGGCGGTGGGGGAGGGCGTTGCACCGCACCCTCCTTACCTGTTTCCATTGCTGAAGAGCCCAGGCTAATGCGCATCCTGCTGATCGAAGATAACCAATCCCTGGCCGAGGGGATGGTCACCGCCCTGCAGAGAGGAGGCTATGCCGTTGATCATGCGGCCCGCGGCAGTGAGGGCATTGCTCTGGCACAGGCGGCGATACCGGATGTGATTATTCTCGATCTGGGCCTGCCCGACCTGGATGGTGTGGAGGTGTTGAAACGGTTGCGGGCTAAATCGATTCGCTCGCCGGTATTGATTCTCACCGCCCGCAATGATCTCCCCTCTAAAGTGCAGGGCCTGGATGCAGGTGCCGATGACTATCTAACCAAGCCCTTTGCAGTAGATGAGCTACTGGCGCGCCTGCGTGCTCTGGAAAGACGCGGTGGCAGCGGTCTCAGTGCGGAAATCCTGATTGGCGATGTGGCCATTAATTTATCCAGCCATACCGTGGCCAGGGCTGGGCAGGAAATAAAACTGTCGCGGCGGGAATTCAGCCTGCTGCGTGCCTTGGCCGAGCGCCCGGGCCATATTCTCAGTCGCGAACAGCTGGAAGATAAGCTGTACAGCTGGGGTGAGGAGGTTTCCAGCAATACTGTGGATGTGCATATCCACAATTTACGCAAAAAAATCTATCCAGAGTTTATTCAGACCATTCGCGGCGTTGGCTACAAACTGGAAGCGGCTGGCGGCGCATGAAATCTATCCGTATTTTTCTGCTGATCGCGCTGCTCAGTATCATCATGCTGGTCAATTTTGTCTCGGCACTGCGCGGCTACCGCGACACCATGGCGGAAGCGCAGCGGCTGTTTGACCGCCAATTAAGCGCCTCAGCCAGGCTATTGGCAGATATGCCGGTGGCAACTGGGACCGAGCGGGTGGTGGCTCAACCTGAGGCCATGGTGATGCAGGTGTGGTCGGAGGATAAGAAATTACTGGTGCGCTCCGCCGATGCCCCGAAACAACCCCTCAGTGAATTTGCCGTTGGCTTTAAGGAAATAAATTTCTCGGGCTATCGTTGGCGCAGTCTCGCAGAATACTTTCCCGATAATGGCCACTGGATTATCGTTGCGGAGAGATCTGACCTGCGTTACCAACTGGCAGAAAAATTGGCGATTGCCGCAGTACTACCGATACTGTTGGGCCTACCGATTGCCGGGTTGCTGATTTGGTTTGTAGTGGGGCGCGGCCTTTCCAGTTTGCGCAAACTCGCCGAAGACCTGCATAGCAAACGCGCCGAAGACCTGACACGACTGTCAGAGGGTAGCCCCCCACAGGAACTGCTCCCGGTGGTGCAATCCATTAATGCGTTACTCGCGCGCCTGCAGGCCTCTTTTGAGCGCGAGCGACGTTTTTCCGCCGATGCTGCCCACGAACTGCGCACGCCCATCGCCGCCATACAGGTACACGCGCATAATCTGGAGAATGATTTTGAGGGGGCAGGGCAAACAGTAATGCCCCAGAGTCTGGTTAAGTTGGAAGATAGTGTTCAGCGTATGGCGCACCTGGTAGAGCAAATGCTGGATTTATTCCGCACTACACCGGAACACTACCCGGCGCGCTTTGAAATACTCAATCTTCATGCCCTGGCACGAGAGGTATTGGCAGAGGAATACCCGATCTTTGCCCAGAGAAAGCAACAGGTAGAACTGCTGGGCGGTAGGGTATTTCTGCGTGGCGACCGTTTCGCACTGACTATTCTTTTAAAAAATCTCCTGCGCAATGCGGCGAAATACACTCCTGAGGAGGGCCATGTACAAGTGAGTACCCGGTTAATCAGAGGGGATATTCTTCTACAAGTGGAGGATTCCGGGCCGGGGATTCCAGAGAAAGAGTACCCTAGGGTTTTTGAACGGTTCTATCGAGTGGGGGGCGACCGCCACCAGAGCACTGCCCCCGGTTGCGGATTGGGCCTTTCCATTGTGCAGCATATCGCACGGCTTCACGGAGCTTCAATCAAACTCGGCCAGTCGCATTTTGGCCATGGGCTTTCAATAACTGTGCGTTTTAAAAAAGCAAGGGAGAGCAAGGATGCTTAGTTGCTTACAAAGGCGAGAAAAAAGCTATAACAAGCAGGAAAAGAGCGGTGCTTTGGCTGCCGGCATTTGGATTTTGGTTTCAATTTTATTCAGTGCCTGCGCTCCAGATACTAATAAACCCACTGTGAAATTAGAAATCCACAACCATCTTTTTAACCCTTCAGAGCTGATAGTACCCGCTGATACGGAGATTAAACTGGTGATCTACAATCGAGATGCCTCCCCAGAAGAATTTGAGAGTTACCAGCTCAACCGAAAAAAAGTGATCATGGGCAATAGCAAGGCAGTACTATTTATTGGTCCTTTGCCAGCAGGTGAATATCTGTTTTTTGGTGAATTCCATCCCATAACGGCTCAGGGGAAAATTATCGCACAGTAGCGAAAGGCTTATGTTATTAACCTCTGTAATGGTAGTACTGCGGGAAGTGTTGGAGGTGGCGATACTGCTCAGTGTGCTATTGGCAACTACCCGAATGCTGGATCTTCGCGCCCGCTGGTTTTATATCGCGCTATTGCTCGGTGGATTGGCTGCAATCGTCTATGGTGAAAACCTTGCGCGAGTCTCCCAGGCAATAAGTGGTACAGGCCAGGAGCTGGTGAATGCCGGAATATTAATCATAATCTATATATTATTAATAATAGTCACCGCCTTGTTGTTACTTAACTGGCGTAAGCAGCAATACCATTTACCCATCATTCAGGACGCTATGCTACTGGCTGTCACACTCGCGATTATGCGAGAGGGGTCAGAAGTTTATGTTTACCTTACTTCCTTTTGGCTGCACCCACCACTCTTACCCTCCGTAATAATCGGAGCATTGCTAGGTGCTGGTATCGGCTATAGCTTAGGTGCATTGCTTTATTATTTTTTATGTAGCCTGCCAGCCAAATATACTTTGGGGATTTCCTGTATATTACTCATTATCTTGGCTGCCGGAATGATCCTACAGGCCGCGCAATTATTTATTCAAGCAAATTTACTGCCTGGGCAAGAGCCCCTTTGGGATAGCTCCCAACTATTAAGGGAGGACTCAATCCCCGGGCAGCTACTCTTTGCTATAGCTGGTTACGAAGCAACACCAACCCCTCTGGAAGTAATGGTCTACGCAGGCAGTATTTTTCTTATGCTGTGCGTGCTTGGGGGTGTTTATTATAGGTGTTTCAGAGATTAACTAGTGGGCAGATAAATTATTCTATGTGGGTTTATTTACGCCTTTTCTTATTGAGGGAATTCTCGTAAATATAGTCTTTCATTCTTATGGCCGAATCATCCATGCTTTCAAATAACACATATTCGCGCAATCCTGCTTTGAGACAGAGTGTATTAAATTTTGCGGCTGGTGTGTGCTTAGTGTTCATAATATAGCTTGAAATATATAGGTCTTTTAGTCCCCATTTTAATCTGCACATAGGCTTCCATTTTCATGGGATTATTCCTCTCATGAACACTATTTCTCTATTAAAGTCTATTTTTGTCTGCACAGGGAAGAGCTGTCCCCTTAGGCCAATTAAGGTGGAGAGCAATATAGGAGATACACAGAGAACAACCCACTCAGGACCAAGATCCAGCGTGATATTAGCGATATATAAAGTTAGCAAGCTTAATCCTGCTAAAACAATAAAGATAACACAGTATGAGTTTCTCTTAATAGTTACTGTGCCATCAGTGATGATACATTTTTGGATAAATTCATGGTCTACTAACTACTAGAATTTTAAAGATGAAGTCTTCTACATAGTGGTTTTATCGTATATTTCATAAATAAAAATATGTAGCCGACACTGCTAGGCCGGCCAACATACCTTAACAGTTTATAAAATCATTAAACAGTTTTAACCTGCTAAATATGAACCCTACCGCTATCTGAAATATATATCGAAGAAGCGCCCTTAAGTATAATGGAGCTCCATGATCGTTTCATCGAACTCATCTTGATCTACGACTTTAAATCCAAAACGCTCGAAAAAAGGTTTCATGATGTCATGTCCTTCAACGTAGCAAATGGATACAGAATTAAAGCCATCAAGCTGCTTGATTTCAGCTAACACAAGTTTCACGGCTTCCGAACCATAGCCTTGACCTTGTAAGCTGACATCAATCAATAATTGATCTATAAAGATTTCGTTTGGTTTGCCACCGTCATGATTTAGGTAATATTGGATAAAGCCAATGGGCTTGTCTCCAAGATAAACGCCTCGATTGATATAATGGTCATAAAACTTGGATGCGGCAATAGCTTCTGATGGAAGAGCTACATAGTTTTCCTGCTCTTTTTTGATATCAAGGTCAATCATATCGACCCAGTTATCTCTTGTTATTTCTCGTAAGTTAACATTCAATGATATAAATCCTTTTTATAAACAATGGGGAGGATAATATTAATTTATAGAAATGGAGCACAGAGCAGTGAGTGCCTCTTTTCTACACTCGAGATTTACTTGAATCACTAGCTGCCGTTCTATGGTCTAAATACATTCTTAGGCACTTGGCTTTATCGAAAGCTTTACTTCTCAACTCGTAGTTATCACAAGCATGTATGTCAATTTGTTTGAATAGGTAATAGGCTTCGCGATAATTTCCTTGGCTTTCTTTTACAGTGCAAGATTATAGATGGTTTCAGCCTTTGATTCAGAGATACAGTCATTTGTCTCATAAAATACATATGAGGCTACTATTATAAGTGGAGCCAAACAAATTAATACAAGAGTTCCATTCCTCATTATAATTTTCACCGCTGGTGCTGCCTGAGCAGTCCTCAAGGAGCCAGTAAGAACTCCAATTTACTGCCTGCGATTATTAAGTTTTTGTGCTCTAACATTCAGTTGGTAATCTCCGACGCTAGACAGCAAGCACACAACACCGCAAATGAAGGCGAAGAAGGCTAGAATCCAAAAAAAGACAGGTTGATCTTTGACTGTTAAAAGAATTTCTTCTGGACGGAAATTTCCCTTTGTTAGGAGGAATTTTCCATCCAGCACAAGCCAAGGAATTAGCCCTAAAAATATACCTGAAGCTATCAGCAAGTTGATAATTGGCGGCTGATGAGATTGCCTAGGGGCTCCGAATTCTATTAGTGCTTTCCAGTTCATATAAAATCTTAATACAGGGGTAAGGTGACGGTTCGGGTAATATTAACGCGTCGTAAACTTGTTCATTGACGGGTGGAGCGTACTTCAGCGAATTTTTATATCTGGCCCAATACACAATCCATTTCTGTTTCCACAAGCCACGCCAGATCTATAAAGCGACTTACCTCAACAAATGTGCAAGCAGGCTTTATTGTAGAAAATAGCTCTCCATGTGCTTTTGCTGCTTCTTCCCAGCGGGATATATCGGTAAGCATGATACGGGTTCTGATGATACCCGTCGGTTTTCCACCTGCTTCTAGTATGGCCTTCATCGAAAGCTCCAGACAGTACTTCGTTTGAGCATACACATCACCAATGTAAGCTGTCTGGCTATCCTTGATAGGTGCCGTACCAGAAACAGAAATTAGGTTTCCAATTCGGCACGCTCTTGAAAAGCCTATCGGCTTTTCCAGGTGAGAACCTGAGGAGATTAGTTTTCTCATGTTTCCCTACTTGAGTAAAACACCCACTGTAACGTAGTGAGTACAGGCCTGTAAGATCGAAGTTACTTCTGCACATTACAAGGAACGAATAGCGAGTAGTTTTCTTATCGTAACAGTATTTAACCAAACAATAACAGATGCTACTGTAAATTGACCTAGCGAATGGAGAAAGAGTTTCGGCCAAAAATCTATTTCCTCAGTTAGCAGTGGGTGCCAAACATATACAAGAGTCAAGTTTCCTGGAAATAGAAATATCTTGTATCCAGGCATACCGCCGCCCCAGACATTCCAATTTAACGCAAAGGCAATGAGTCCAATTACTAATGCTAAAGCACCGCCATAAATCGCGATGGTAGTCGACTTAAATTTACTCATCGTGCATCATATCCCCTTAAAGCAGAGGTGTGATTTTATGAGCGACCTACTTCTTATGATTGTTAGATAACTAGTGATCATGATTACACTATTACTTGTTAGATTTCTAGGTGTTTTGTGTGCTGAGCCTGTTCATGATTTATGGCGTTCGGGTTAGGGGCGGCTGGAGCATAGCGTAAGCCATGCCAGCCTCGTATTATGCAGAAACTTCAACCGCTTTTTAAATTTTAGGCAAACACTCTAGCCAAACCCGCTCATTCGGATGATGCTCTGCAATCGTGATTAATGCCTCATCTAGAGCTCTATCATCGCAAGGGGCAATCGTGTAACTGAAGTTGGTTAGATCAATATTACTTGAACGTAGCGAATCTAGCTCCTGTTCATTCAGCACATCACCCCCTACCCATACTGGATATAGGGCTGATTTAATTATCGGCTCTAATTCTAAGTAGCCTTTTCTTGTAACAGCGAAAATAACCATAATTAAATTTAAGATTTATATAGTGATAATCACGACCACATTATCCTGATTATTATTCCGGGGGCAATTTTACATCAGTTTTCTGAAAAGTAAGCTAAATCAGTAACTTACATTAATTTGGTACTAATTTCATATTTGAAGTGGTAGTTATAATGACCACTACCTTAATAATTACTTGTTGGCTTAACATATTGAACTCAATCATTTTTTTCTTGTATCTCGCTTGATCCAGAAATAACAGTCACAAAGAGCTTGCTCAAATTGATCACTTGTGTAAACAGGATCTAGGTGCTACAGCAATGGTTATTATTAAGCAGAATGGGTGGCCTTGAAAAAGTGAGAGTTGCAAATTTTGAGGGCTGTCTACAAGCGGTAGGTTAGAACCCTATACTGCTTGAGACTACAACAAACCTTGTGTAACTAGGGCTATAATTGCTTTGGCTATCATAAGTTGATTTCTACCAGCTTAAATCACTTGATTTAAATGCTGGGTTTTAAGCTCTCCATCCTCACTAATTCATCTTAACTTACTGGCGGCCACTAAAAATCAATCCTGTTGCTTTTTTGAGCACCGCACTGCTTCTCATGTCACTAAGTTCAAATCCCTGCAGATAAAACTACTACGCCCCCCTGAAGGGGGATGTGTGCGTTAGTACCATTTCTTTACTCTGCAATAGGTCACACCCCAGAGAGGGTGGGCACTTGTGTCAGAGTTGCTAGGTTAGAAGCACTCTTTGAGTTAGGTATAACAACAATAACTAGGTTGATCTATTTCCTTGCCTGTCATTCTCTGGCAGTCATTTGCTCATACGGATACCAGCTTTTCGCTTGGATGTATCCGGCTGCTGAGCCTAGCCGTGAATGCCTGGCAATTTGAACCTCATATTGACTGTTGTGCCCTTGGCTTCTTTTACCTTTGTTGGAAGAACCTTTCTCAGCTTCAGAGCTTGCTATTTCTCAATCGGTGACTTTGGTATTCAAATTCAGGAAATCTAGTCCCATTGATCCGCTGTTTGTGTGATTGAGGGCTCAGATACCTGGCTTTTAAAAAATAACAGCGAAAAGATGACTAAGAGAAAGCAATAATGAACAGTTCAATTCCTTTAAAAAGGCTACTGGCCAGTACAGGCCTTGTAGTTGGTACACTATCAAGTGCCCACGTTAATGCCGGTACCGCTTTTGTGCATTTATTCGAGTGGAGCTGGAATGATATTGCCAGTGAGTGCGAGAACTTTCTCGGGCCTAAGGGTTTTGATGCGGTGCAAATATCTCCACCCAATGAGCATATCAGCTTGTCCACTTGGTGGGCGCGCTACCAGCCAGTGACTTATACCAACTTAACCAGTCGCAGCGGTACTGAGCAGGAACTGCAAAGCATGATCAACCGTTGTCATGCAGCAGGTGTGAAAGTCTACGCCGATGCGGTAATTAACCATACGGCGGCCTGGAACGGCGGTGGCACGGGTTGGGGAGGCACTCAGTGGACCTTGCTGGACCATCCGGAGTTTTCTGATAACGACTATCACTCCGATTGCACCATTAATAACTACAATGATGCCAATCATGTGTGGAGCTGTCGGTTGAGTGGTTTGCCAGATTTGGATACTGGCTCCAGTTATGTGCAGGGAAAACTCGCTGGTTACCTGAGTAAATTAAAAGGCATGGGAGTTGATGGCTTCCGTATTGATGCCGTCAAGCACATGTCCCCCGGTGATTTACAGGCAATTGTGAATCAAGCTGGCAACCCCTGGGTCTTTTCAGAGGTTATTGGTGCTGCCGGTGAGGCCTCAGAAATCCAGCCTTACAATTATACCTTTCTAGGCCGGGTTACTGAATTTAAATATGGCACCGATGTAGCCAGCAACTTTAACGGTCAGATTAAAAATCTTGCCACTATTGGTGAAAGCTGGGGACTGCTCTCCTCCAGTGATGCCGTTCATTTTATTGATAACCACGATCGCGAGCGGGGCCATGGTGGCGGTGGGAATCTGACTTATCACGATGGAGCCAAATATAATCTGGCCAATGTCTTTATGCTGGCTCATCCCTATGGCTACCCCAAGGTAATGTCCGGGTATAACTTTACCGATACCGACATTGGCCCTCCCAGCAGTGGCCCGAATAACTGTCAAAATGGTGCCTGGGTCTGCCAGCATCGCTGGGGCAATATCGCCAATATGGTGGGTTTCCGTAACTATACCAATGGCACCGCCATGAATAATTGGTGGGACAATGACAACAACCAGATTGCCTTTGGCCGTGGCGATAAAGGGTTTGTGGTGATCAATAATGAGGGGGGCTCTTTGAACCAGACGCTATACACCGGCATGCCTGCAGGGGATTATTGCAATGTGTTGGCGGGCGATAACGAGTGCAGTGGCGATGTGATTACTGTAGATGGTAGCGGCTATGCCACCTTTAATGTCGCTGCTAACTCTGCCGCGGCAATTCATGGTGGGCAATTAGCGACGCCTTGTGACGATTGTGCTGAACCTGGTTTCCCCAGCCTTTACTTTCGCGGTACCGCCAACAACTGGGGTAGTACAGCATTCGAACAAGTGGGTGAAAATACCTGGCAATTAGTTGTGAACTTTGATGGTCAGGCGGACCAGCGCTTTAAGCTGGATATTTATGGTGATTGGACAGAGAACTACGGCGATGATGGTGCCGATGGTACATTGGATAAGGCCGGTGCAGATATTTATACTTCTGTGAGCGGTAATTACCGAATCGAAGTGAACGACCAGAGCCTGAGTTACAGCCTAACTGAAGTTTCCTCACAGCAGGCACCGGTTGCGGTTGTCACTCCCTCAGCAGTAACCGTTGAGGTCAATGAAAGTATCACGTTGGATGCCAGCGCTTCTAACGATATCGATGGCAGTGTGGTGTCTTATAGCTGGAGTAGTGGTGGCAGCAACACTAGTACTTCCCTGAGTTTTGCCAACGCTGGAACCTATACAGAAACCGTAACGGTAACGGATAACGATGGCCTGACTGACAGTGCCACTGCGGCCATTACTGTGACTGATCCCAACGGAGGTTATGCACAGAACTTCACGGCACTGCATTTTCGGGGAACGCCCAATAGCTGGGGCACCCAGGCCATGACTCTGATAGCAGATAATATCTGGCGTACTACGGTTGTATTTGATGGTAGTAGTAACCAGCGTTTTAAATTTGATGTAAGCACTAACTGGGATGAAAATTACGGGGACAACAATGCCGATGGTTCTCTGGAGCAGGGAGGCAATGATATTTATACCAATGTGGCTGGTACTTATCTTGTTGAAGTGAATGATAAAACACTCAGTTATACCCTGACTTGCATGGATTGCGGCAGCCATGCCTCTAATTTTTCCTCTCTACACTTTCGTGGAACGTCAAATAACTGGGGAGCTGAGGCTATGCAGTTAGTGGCGGACAACCTTTGGGAAATTTCAGTTAACTTCGATGGCCAACCCCAGCAGCGTTTTAAGTTTGATGTGAGTGGCGATTGGAGTGAAAACTATGGTGATAGTGACTCTAATGGAACTTTGGAGCAGGGTGGTTCTGATATTTACACCTCTGTTACAGGGAACTATAAGGTGCAGATGAATGATCAGACCTTGATTTATAGTCTGGTAGCCCAGTGAATATTATCTAGTATTGATACAGAAAACCCGGCTTTGAGCCGGGTTTTCTGTAATAAAAGACTGTATTTGCTTGTCAATTGTCAAGCTTGAAGATATGGCCTTCAAAGGGGAGAAGATTAAGTGTTATTCTGCCTTGGCCATTTCGGATAACCAGCTGTTGCTTCGCATTGCTGATCTGCCCTTCTAATGCATAGCTGCCGTCTTTCAGTTTCCACTGTTTAAGTAGCTCATTGGGGATCAGTAGTTCGAATTTGCTGGCCTCTCGATCAAAATTTGCAACGATCAAGAGTTTTTCCGTTTTATTCCAGCGCGCAAAAGAAAATTGTTTTTCCCCATAGCCGCTATCCTGTTTGCGGTTGTAGCTATGCAAGTCCAGATAATCGCCAAGTAAGGCCGGGCTCTGTTTGGAGAAATTAAGCAGGCGCTGGTAGAAGCTGCGCAGCTCTTTTTCTTCTTTTGTCAGTAGTGCAGTGTCAAAAGCGCCCTCATTGTTCCAGCGGCGCACACTGGGTACTGACCAGTAGTCGAAAATGGTGGTGCGGCTGGCTTTGCCGAAGCCGGCATCTTTGTTGGCGGGTTCTCCTAGCTCCTGGCCAAAGTAAACCAAGGTAGGGGCTGGAGAGAGCGCGGCAGACACCAGCATTGCAGGTTTGCCAGCCTCTGGGTTGCCAGAAAATTGTGGGCTGGCAATACGCTGCTCGTCGTGGTTCTCCATAAAGCGCAACATATGAGAGGAAATATCTACCAGGCTTGCCTGTACCTGTGCGATTTTATCTGTGCTGCCCTTGTTCTCCATGACCGCACGAATAGCATCGTAAGTGCCGACTTTATCGTAGAGGTAATCCATTTTGCCCAGATGCAGATAATCCCGATAGCGCTCTGGAGTATAGATTTCGGCAAGTAGCAGTGTGTTGGGGTTGCGCATTTTGATGGAGGAATTCAGGTAGCTCCAGAATTCTACCGGTACCATACCGGCCATATCATAGCGGAATCCGTCCACACCAAAGTCTAGCCAGTAGTGGACGATATCGCGGAATTTTTTCCAGGTATCCGGGACTTTCTTGTCTGCCCAAAACTGGGCGTGGGCCCGGTAGTCGCGCTCGGCATACTCCTGGGGTAGCTCAGAAAAGTTCTTGCTGTTATCGGGGCGAACGCCAAAATTAATTTTGACGGTTTCATACCAGTCGTGCATGGCAGGTTGTGCACTGCGCGCGCCATTACCGGTCCATTTGGCTGGACTCTCTACAAACTGCCCATCGACAAGATCATTGGCTTCGCCATTGAGTGGCTGATAACTGTCTTCTGCAACGGGCACGCGGAAGTCTTCGCCCACCACATAGTAGAAATTGTTGTTGCGGGCATAGGTGACCTGGGTGTTGTCGCCAGTTCCAAAATCCTGCACGCCTTGGGGCTTATCGAGAGAATGATAGGCGCGGGCTACATGGTTAGGCACTATATCGATAATTACATTCAGGCCGGCCGCGTGGCTGCGTTCCACCAGTGCGCGGAATTCCTGTAATCGCTCTGCTGGGTTATTGGCCAGGTCCGGGTTTACGCTGTAGTAATCCTTGATGGCATAAGGAGAGCCGGCGCGGCCTTTGACCACATCTGGATCATCGTTACTGATACCGTATTCCGTATAGTCGCCAACGAGCGCGTGGTGCAGGGCGCCGGTGTACCAGATATGGGTGGCGCCCAGAGCGTGGATTTCACTCAGTGCTTTTGGGGTAAAGTCAGCGAACTTACCTACACCATTCTCTTCGAGTGTGCCCCAGGGTTTGTTGGTACTGTTAGTGTTGCCAAATAAGCGCGGTAGCACTTGGTAGATAACGGCTTTTTTCTCCGCAACTTTTTCAGCGGGTTGTAATTCTTCCGGGCTGCTCTCCTGGCTGCAGCCGGCAGTGCCGAATAGAGCAGCACCCAGTAGGGAAGCCGAAAGGAGTTTGGCAATAAACGGGGAATGTAACTTCTTCATTGTTTCCTGATGACTTTAAATTTTTTTGTCAGTGAACAGCGGTTTGCTGAATTATTGATTTTTGAGCACTAAATCCAGCGGTTCTTTGTGCCAGTCAAATTTAACCAGCAGTTGCTGCTTGCGCTTGTTGTACCAGGCCCCACGGGGTGCCTGAGCAAAGTCTTTTTCACTGTCGAAAATAGGCAGGGATTCGCCGGTAATATTCAGCTGCACGGGCACTTGTTGCCAGTTGTGAATCTTTAAAGTGACCGTGCGGGATTCCGGCATACCGGTATAACCGTCGCCTTCGCGATTAAAGGCGAAGGCTAAACCTTGTTGTTTGTTTTCAGCTGAGAAATGCAACTTCTCGTATTTGCCTTTTTCAAAAGCCTGCGCGGTAGCGCCATCATCTTCATAAACATAGCGCTCGGACTTTACTGCTGATGGGTGCGCGTAGTAGTCCAGGGTCAGGTTTTTACTGGAGTAATCGCGGCTGCTGTGGACATCGTCAATGGTGGGAATAATGGCGCCGGCCCGCACCAGTGCAGGAATCGTTTTCAGGTTCACTTCTACCAGGGCCTGATCGCCAGAATATTGTTCATCAGTCCAGTAATCGAACCAGGTGCCACCGGGCAGTTTTACCGTGACCTCATCCACATCCTCCTCCACGACTGGGGCAACGAGGAAATCCTGACCCCATAGGTAGGCATCCTTGTAGTCCAGTAGAGACAGATCACTTTCGTTTTCGAAAAACAGCGGACGCATCAGTGGCATGCCGGTCTGGCTGTTTTCGAAGGCGAGGGTGTAGTTGTAGGGCAGCAGGCGATAGCGCAGTTTTACATACTCGCGCAGGATATCGCGGGTGCGGCGATCGTGGAAAACCGGTTCGGAAGCAATATGCTCCTGGGCGTGCGGGCGGTAAACCGGTTGGAATACGCCGTACTGTAACCAGCGGATGTAGAGTTCGCGGTCAAATTTCTCGCCGCCGGCAAAGCCGCCCAGGTCTGAATGGGTGTAGCCAAAGCCCAGCAAGCCCATACTCAGAGCCAATTCCACCTGGGGCTGTAAGCCACCCCATTCCCGAGCGACGTCGCCGGTCCAGGGGATCATGCCGTAGCGCTGGGAGCCGGCAAAACCGGCGCGCATCATAATAAAGGGGCGGCGCTCAGGGTATTTTGCAGTTTGGCGTTCGTGCAGTAATTGCGCCCAGGCGTGGCCGAAGGCGTTGTGGATTTCATCGGCCATACCGATTGCGTGAACGGTATCGGAGGGGTGAACTTCCGGTTCACCCAGGTCGCCCCACCAGCCGGCTACGTCCTGTTCCAATAATCCGTCGTAAATATTCCAGAACCAGTCGCGGCCATCTTCGGAGAAGACATCGATCAGGCCGGTATTGCCGAAGTAGAAATCAAAACGCTTGGGTTCTCCGGCCAGGTTTTTGGCCAGGGCATTATTCGCCACGGCTTCCTGCCAGCGTTCGGAGGTGGAGAGGACAAAAGGCTCGGTCACCAGGATGGTATTGATGCCGCGTTCTTTAAGGTCGGCCATCATCTTTTCTGGTTCGGGAAAGGCCTCCTTGTCCCAAGCCAGGTTGCCCATATGACCTTTTATATCCGGGCCAAACCAGTAGAGGTCCAACACCAGGGCGTCCAGGGGGAAATCTTCTTCGGCAAACTTATCCACGGTTGCGCGGACTTCAGCTTCGCTGTGATAGCCAAAGCGGGAGGCGAAGTTACCCAGGGCCCAACGGGGGGGCAGGGGCTGTTTGCCGGTGGTGGATACATAATTTTCCAGCAACTGTGGATAAGTCTCACCGGCTACCACGATGTAAGCGGTGCGCCCGGCTACGGCTTCAAATTGCAGGATATCTTCTTCGTTTGCGCCCAGATCCAGGGTGCCGGTGGCAGAGTTGTCGAACAGCAGAATGTATTTGTTGCTGGACAGTACTGCTGGCAGGGAAAAATACATCTGGTTGGATTCGGTGGTGTATCCGTAATGGGCACGGTTATACAGGGGCAGGCGTTGGCCGCGACGGTCCATCCCCATAACCCGCTCTCCGCCGCCCAGCAGTTTTTCCTCTGGCGACAGTGCGAAACGGAATCCGCGCATCGTCTCGGTGGCAAAGAAGCCACGCTCTTCACTCAGGATTTGTTCGCTGCCGCGCAAGTACTCGATTCGGAAGGGAGACTTGTGGATGACTGCAGTAAGCGAGCCAGTGCGGTAAACGAGCTTGTCCCCTTGTTGCTCCAGCATCGCCTCGGATCGGCCAGCAGAATTGGTGGCCAACGCAAATGAGGGCAACTGTTTCAGGCCTTCGCGGCGATAGTGCACCGATAGCGCTGACGGACCAACCGGGGTGAGGGTGACCTCGCCCTCACTCGTCTGTACAGTTAGTGAGTCTTCGCTCATGGTGTGATCGCGGTAGTTGCGCTGTTCAGCGGCCAGGGATTGAGCGCTCAGGCAGAGTGTAGCTGCGAGGCACACCAGGCGCAGGAGTGGGAGTTTTAGGGTCATCGCGCGGGACTTCAGTTGCTTGATTAGGATTCACAGTTTCGTGTTGGCCCGACGCGTACGCTGGGCCTGAGTTTATCCTAAAGCGCAGAATCTGGCCCGCATCCTCCCCGCTGGGGGGAGGATGGAGGTCTGTGGTGGGCGTGTCAGAATGGCAAAATAAGCATAACGAGAGATGCGGTGACCCTATGAGCCAATCAGAGCCCAATCCTATTCAACAGCCCCGTCTGCCCTTCTGGCAGGTATGGAATGTCAGTCTCGGCTTTCTCGGTGTGCAGTTTGGCTTTTCCCTGCAAAATGCCAATGCCAGTCGGATTCTTTCAGATCTGGGAGCGGACCTTCATTCTCTATCCCTGTTCTGGATAGTAGCGCCGCTCATGGGACTGATCGTACAGCCGATCGTGGGTTCGGCCTCGGATCGAACCTGGAGTCGCTTCGGTCGCCGCAACCCCTTTATCCTTTTTGGTGCTATCGCCGCAGCCCTGGGGATGGCGTTTATGCCCAATGCCGGGATTGTGGTGGCGATAGTGGCCCCAATTATTTTCGGCGGCGTTATGTTGGCCCTGATGGACGCGGCCTTTAACGTGACCATGCAGCCTTTCCGCGCCCTGGTATCCGACATGGTGCCATCAGAGCAGCGCACCCTGGGGTACTCGATACAGTCTTTGCTGATTAACATTGGCGCCATCTTCGGCTCCATGTTGCCATTCATCCTGACTAATGTGATCGGTCTGGAAAATACTGCCCGTGCGGGAGAGGTGGCACCCTCCGTTATATGGGCTTTCTATATCGGCGCCACAGTGCTTCTGGGCAGTGTGTTATGGACTGTGCTACGTACCAAGGAGTATCCGCCGGAGCAGTACAATGCCTATAAAGGTCTCGACTCCGCGCAACTGGAGCGGGAGAGACAGCAAAAAGCCCCACTGGCAAAGCGCTTGATCGGTTTTTTCCAGCTGCTAATTAAAATGCCGCGCACTATGCGCCAGCTGGCCCTGGTGCAATTCTTCTCCTGGTTTGCCCTGTTTATTATGTGGGTTTACACCACGCCTGCGATCACTCAGCACGTTTGGGGAGTGGAAGCCAAGTGGTTTGATCCCGCCTATCTGGAAAGCGTCAAAGAAATTCCCGCACATATCGCTGCCGCTAAGGGTGCTGCCGGTGACTGGGTAGGAATTATTTTTGCTGCTTACTCTCTGTTCGCAGCGATCTTCTCTATTGTCCTGGCCCGTTTGTCTCAGGTGCTGGGGCGTAAGCTCACTTATTCCCTATCGTTGGCACTGGGCGGTTTTGGATACATCAGCTTCCTGTTCTTCCAGGGGGGCGATCCCACACAGGTGAATCTGTTGATTACAGAAGTTTCCGTACCCAGTGGCGCCCTGGGATTATTGCTACCGATGGTGGGTGTGGGCATTGCCTGGGCCGCTATTCTGGCGATGCCCTATGCGATCCTCTCTGACTCGCTGCCGGCGGATAAGACTGGTGTTTATATGGGGATTTTTAATTTCACTATCGCAGCCCCGCAGATTGTTTCCGCCCTGGTAGCTGGCTTGATATTGAAAACAGTTTTCGAAAACCAGGCAATTTACATCATTGTTTTGGCGGGGGTGTGTATGTTGCTTGGCGCTATATCGGTGGCGCTTGTGAGGGAGAGTTCTGAACCCGAGCTCGCATTAAAGGCAACTACTACAGCTTGATAAAAAGTTGTAAAAGATTGTTAGAAAAGCCCCTGTTAGGGGCTTTTTTATTGCCGGGATTCCAGGTTTTCCCAAAGTTTTCGCATTTATAGGTCTGCGGAATTTTATGGCAGCATTTTGACAGTCTGGTGTGAGCGTACCTAGACTGGGCGGATCTCACCGGAAATGAATTAACTTATGTCGATATTCCCTGCAATTGATCAGGCATTAGAGGCTTTTGCCAGTTTTGTCTGGGGCCCTCCCTTATTAGTGCTGCTCGTTGGTGGCGGCCTCGCGCTATTAATCTATTCTCGTGGCCGTCCCTACCGCCATCTTGGGCACAGTATTGGGCTTTTAAGTGGCCGATATGATGACCCCAATGACCCTGGCCAAGTGAATCACAGCCAAGCGCTATCAACAGCACTGTCGGGAACCCTGGGACTTGGCAATATTTCCGGGGTTGCCATCGCAATTACGATTGGTGGGCCTGGGGCGATTTTCTGGATGTGGGTAACCGCCCTGGTGGGGGTGGCTACCAAGTTCTATACAGCGACGCTGGCGGTGATGTTTCGCGGTCGCGATGCCTCCGGGGAACTGCAAGGTGGCCCCATGTATGTTATTCGCGAGGGGTTGGGCCGACGCTGGATGCCGCTCGCAGTACTGTTTGCCGTGGCGGGACTCTGCGGTATGTTGCCGGTGTTTCAGTCCAATCAAACCACGCAGCTACTGCGCGAGTCTTTTGCTGAGCCCTTGGGTTGGGTAGCACCCGGAGGTTCACTCACTTTTGATTTTGTTATTGGCTTATTAATTGCTGTTGCATCGGCCTACGTTATTGCCGGGCGTATCCAGCGTATCGGTAAATTCTCCGCAAGAGTAGTGCCGGGCATGGTGCTGCTTTATTTGGGCATGACCTTTGTGGTAATTGCCAGCTTCTGGGAGCAGGTACCGGCAGCATTTGCGCTAATTTTCTCCGATGCTTTCAGCGGTCAAGCTATTGCTGGAGGTACTCTGGGTTCGGTAATCACAGTAGGGGTGAGCCGGGGCGCATTTTCTAATGAGGCGGGTATAGGCACAGAGTCTTTAGCCCATGGTGCAGCGAAAACCCGTGAGCCCGTTCGAGAAGGCGTGGTTGCCATGCTGGGCCCCATTGTAGACACACTGGTTATCTGCACTTGCACTGCCCTGGTGATACTACTGACTGGCGCTTGGCAGCAGGAAGGGGATATTGCCGGCGTTACCCTGACTGCACAGGCATTTTCTCAGGTATTTGGGCAGTTTGGTCCAATTTTGCTACTGCTAATGGTCCTACCACTGGCTTTTAGCACCATCGTCACCTGCTGGTATTACGGTATGAAGTGCTATGTTTTTCTTTTTGGCGGCCGCTGGCAGGGCCTTTATACCGGGCTCTATATGATACTGATTGTATTGGGTGCGGTGGCTTCTCTGAGCGCGGTCAACAGCATTATTATTGGCATGTACGCCGTAATGGCTGTGCCCACTATGGTTTCCACATTACTGCTGGCACGGCATGTAAACCGTGCAGCGCATGCGTATTTCACCCGAATGGAAGTCGCAAAGCGGGAGGGGGCAGAGGCCTCTCAATAGCAGGCGTTTTTCCAGGCAAAGAAAAGGCGGACTTAATAGTCCGCCTTTTTTATGGTGCCTTTTCACACGTGTCTAGATTTTACCTAAGGCACAACAGATACCTTTGTGCCGACTCTGGCGTGGCGGTAGAAAATCTTCGCCATATGCCAGGGGATGCGGATACAGCCATGGGAGGCCGGGTAACCGGGTACATAACCGGCATGCATGGTGACTGGGCCATTAATCCGCATCATGTAATCCATTGAGGCTCCGCGGAAGCGAGACCCGGCAGGCTTGCGATGGCGGCGTACATCCACATTACTGCGCAGTACTTGGCCACGAGAGCTTATATAGTGACCGTACAGGTTGGAGCGGTGGCTGTATTTCTTCTGTGAAATACGAAAGTTACCAGTAGGAGTTCGGTGGCCTGGTTTACCGGTAGAGACCGGGGACATACCGGCGAGACGTCCTCCCTTATAGAAGTAGGCCATCTGGTCACTTAAGTCGATCACAATACGCGGTGTACCTTGTACATGGCCTTTAAACCACATATGCCGGCTATTTTGTGGTTGAGCTTGTTGGTATCTGCCGTATCGAGAATATGCCCTTTGGTTCCTGCTGTATCGAGAGTAGCTCCTTTGATTCCTATTGTATCGGGAGTGTCCCCTATACTCTCTCCGGTACCTGTAATCTCTGCTATATCTGGAGTGCCGGTCATAATGCCCTCCATGCCCCTGATGAGCGACATACCTTGAGCCCTGGCGGGAATAGGGATTGGAATAATCCGCAGCATAGGCCAGGGGGGCCAATATTGCCGATCCAACAACCATTAGCGCAGCGGCGAACGAAGCGTTTTTACGTAGAGCTCCTTGTACTTTTTGTAGGGATGATTTCTGTCGTTTAGGTATAGTTTGATGGTTTTGCAGCGAAGGTCGGTTATGCATTACACACCTCTCTATTGCCAGTGGGCCGTGTAAACAACCATGGATTTAGAGCCTAACCATTGCCTGCCAGGGTGCGATATCCCTAGCACCCAATCAGGAGCACGGCGCAGGTCAGAGATTTCCCCAAAGCAGCTCCCCGTATACTCGGCCTCAGCTGCGGGATGGGTTAGCACAGGTTTTCACCAATGCAGGTCCAAGGGATGGTAAGGTCCGTGTCTTGGGCCAGTCACATCAAAAAGGAATAAGTGAATTGCTGGTTATTAATCTCACAGACATTTGCAAGAATGGTTTGCGAAGGGATTGATAGGCGTGAGAGCTCCAATCAGAGGAATTATCTTAAAGAGACTTCTTTAGCGGGGTCTTTAGCCGATAAAGTACCAGCGGATTTGCCACATTAGTGAACTATTCACTAGCGGGATCAGGGGTTAATTTATGGAGCGTTTATTTTCCTACGGCACTCTTCAGCAAGAGAATGTACAACTGGAGACTTTTGGCCGTAAGTTACAAGGATCTGAGGATACTTTAATTGGTTACCAGCTTTCTGAAATAAGAATTATAGATCCACAAGTTGTGCAAACTAGCGGCAAGGAGTTTCACCCCATACTGAAGTACACAGGGCGTTCTTTTGATACGGTTGAGGGTACAGTTTTTGAAATCTCTGCCGAAGAGCTTGCTCAGTCTGATGCCTATGAAGTGGATGCCTATCAGCGGGTTGCCGCCAAATTGAAATCTGGTATAGAAGCCTGGATTTATGCTGAGGCAAACTAAAGACGTCTTTTCCTAAGGTAGTTATGCTTTAATTAGAGGGCATAGGGAAGTGTTTCACAAGGGGGGATGGCCGAAGGGATGCGGATACTGCAGATCAGGCCAGCTTTTTCTCGATTTCTCTGTGAATCAATAGATATGAAACAATATTTCGATAAAGGCAAGAAGGGCCTGGTTGACCTTTCCCGTAAAGTGCCAGCTGAAATCACCGGCAGTTTAAAAGTTTTTCAAGAAGTAGTTGCCGGACTGCCAATATTTTCTTCTGCGGAGCGCAGTGAGAATTTTGTGCAGAGATACGATGAAAAGCATTACTTTGTGATTCCCTATAAGCTCTCACAAACTGGCTTTACTCTGCACACAATGCGTTGTTTACCTGATGATGCCCCAGAGGTAAATGATCTACCCAAACGCCGAATATTTCACTTTCCGAACTCCCATTATGAGGGGAGTTTACGTAAATTTATGGTGGAGAGCGCCGTAGAGTTATCCCTGGAAAGGGGGAATTCTGGAAAGAGTTCTCTCGAAAGACTGGCGGATGATATCGACAAACTCGATAGAAAATTGACCGTTGGTATGCTGTTAGTTGGGGGTGTTGCCGCAGTGTTTAATCCCCTGATCGGTGCCGGGCTGGCAGCCAAGGCGGTGCTGCCCGGTATGAGTGGCCTGGTCAATAAATTCGGCTTGCGCCCAGCTGGAGAAAAGCTATCGGAATTACAGAGCAAAAAAATGCTTCGTCAGGCAGAGGAAGATGTCGCCAAGCAGTTTTCCGAATCTAATACCCTCAAGGTGATCAATCCTATTCTGCAAGAATTGGAATTAGCGCTGAGAACCACTGAAGCCCAGCACGACCCATTGACCGATCCCAATTTAGCCGATGGCTCAATCCCTGAGCTAAATAGCCAACACTGGCGCGAGTTGACCGAGCGAGCAGTTTATCATGTATATAAGGGTGTGTATCGAGATAAGAAACTGGCCAAAAAGGCTCAATTGGGGCCGGAGGACTTGCGTTGGTTTGAGGTATTGTTTTCTGGGATAAAGTAGCTTTAGAATTTTTAAGAGAGAAATTCAGCAGCCAATATGGCTGCTGAAAAAAGTAAGAGCGGTCTTTAGAAATTGTAAGTCAGTCCCAGGGAGGAGAGGCTGGGTTTTCTGTCTTTCATCTCAAAAATGGTATGCTCCAAGCTCAAGCTCCAGTTGTTATTGTTCCAGCCAACAGAAATACCGTAATAAGGGTCACTTCCATCATTGGTCTCATCGGTAGTATTAATGCCATGATAGTCATCCCAATCCCACCTTGCAGAAAATTCATGTCTCTTTTGAAATTGTTCATCCCATAATTGATATCCTACGCGTGCTCCAGCGTAAAAATCTTTAGTAATATCTGTGGTGAGAAATAGACCTAGTATTTTTGTATCTGTACTGATCTTATAATCAATAGTACTGATTTCGGACATCTCGTCGCCCCATTGGCTAAAGCTCCACTCTTCATGCCGATAACTCCCTTCGGTATCTCCCAGGTCTGCAAATCCACCTTCGAGAGCAATAAATTTATTGAGGCGATATCCCAGAGTAATAGACCATCCACTAGAGTCAGATAGCTTGGTTTTAAAGCTCTCGAGCGCATCTTGCGAGGAGATATCTGTGTCTACAGACCCATAAGTGGATTTAAGGTAAAAGTTATTTTCCAGTGCTGTGGTATTTGAAGCTGACAAGGCGATCGCTGTAGCCAGAATAAATCTTTTCAAGGGATATCCTTAATCAATTAAATGGTGAGTAGTGTTTGTTTATCGTGAGGTTTGAAAATCTGGTAGAGAAGAAGTTATATGTGCTCAAGTATGTGCGGTATAAATCATGTACTGATGTGACTGTTGATTTGCCAGTTATACTTCCCCAAATTTCACGCATGTTGCAACCTCTGGGAGAGACTGTTAATAGCTATCTATTACAACTGATTGAAGCCATTCCTAGAAAAGTAAAGGAAATTAAAGAGTTAAAAATGCTTCGCAAAGCAGGGGAGGCAGTGCGAAGCAACTCTTCGAATCTAATATCCTCAAAGTGATCCATCCGGTCCTACAAGAATTGGAATTGGCGCTGAGAACCACTGAAGCCCAGCACGACCCATTGACCGATCCCAATTTAGCCGGTGGCTCAATTCCTGAGCTAAATAGCCAACACTGGCGCGAGTTGACCGAGCGAGCAGTTTATCATGTATATAAGGACGTGTATCTGAATAAGAAACTGGCCAAAAATGCTCAGTTGGGGCCGGAGGACTTGCGTTGGTTTGAGGTATTGTTTGCTGGGATAAAGTAGTTTTAGAGTTTTTAGAGAAAAATTCAGCAGCCGATTTGGCTGCTGAAAAAAGTAAGAGCAGTCTTTAGAAATTGTAAGTCAGGCCCAGGGAGGTGAGGCTGGGCTTCCTTTCTTCCATTTCAAAAATAGTGTGCTCTAGACTTACGCTCCAGTTGTTGTAGTTCCAGCCGGCGGAAACTCCATAATAAAGATCACTACCATCCTTGATCTCACAGTCTTGATCTTTTTCTGTGTAGCTTCGGGTTGCTATGTCGGTAAAAACACCATTCTGGTCGTGATCATAATAATGCAAATATTTAGTTACTTTATCTTCAAAATGTTCATTCCAAAATTGATATCCTACACGTAATCCAGCAAAAAAATCTTTGGTGATATCGGTGGTTAAAAAGAGACCAAATGTTTTTGCTTGTGTATTTATCGTGTAATTATGGATTGTATCATGGGCGGAAAACCCATAAGGGGAATCGTAACGATCGTGGTATCTACCCTCAGCATCTCCTAAGTCTACATAGCCACCCTCAAGAGCAAGGAATTTATTCAAGTGGTAACCCAGTATAAAAGACCAGCCATTGGGATCAGATAGATCAGTGCTTAATTTCTCCTGTGTCTCTTGGGAGGAAATGTCTGTATTAACCATTCCATAAGTAGACTTGAAGTAGAAACTGTTTTCCATTGCCATAGTACTTGAAGTGGAGATGATGATAGCGGAGGCAAGGATTAGTTTTTTCAAAGGATTTCCTTAACTAAATATACAAGAATCAGCTAACTGATTGGATGATGAGTGATATTTTTTATCTTGATGTTAAAATTTAGGAAGAGAATTAGTCATTAGTTCTCGTGCTCAGCAGTCGGCTCTGCTACTGAGAAAACCTATTGGCTACTACATCAAAAGTTGTAAGTCAGCGCCAAAGAGGAGAAATTGGGTTTTCTCTCTTCCATTTCAAAAATGGTGTGTTCTAAGCTTAGGCTCCAGTTGATGTAGTTCCAGCCAGCGGAAATGCCATAATAAGGATCGCTACCGTTATTGGTGCGATGGTAGGAACCTTCGAACGTTCCTGTTATCTTTCCAGATTGATTAAGATAGTTTGATTCCCATTTGGTTTGAAAGTGCTCATCCCAAAATTGATATCCGGTACGTATTCCGGCATAAAAATCCCTATTGATATTGGTAGAAAAAAATAGACCTACTATTTGTGTTTGTGTATTAATCGTTTTCTTAAAGTTTCTAGCGAAGATATCATCATAATCTACTGCCACGATATCATACTCTCTACCCTCAGCGTCTCCCAGGTCTACAAAGCCGCCTTCGAGAGCAATATAGTTATTGAGTTGGTATCCCAGTGTAAAGGACCATCCTTTGGGATTAGATAGATTATCGGGTATATTTAAACCCTGCAGTTTTTGGGTGGAAATATCTGTATCTACTGCCCCATAAGTGGATTTAAGGTAAAAGTTATTTTCCAGTGCTATGGTGTTTGAAGCTGACAAAACGATAGCTGTAGCCAGAATAAATCTTTTCAAGGGATATCCTTAATCAATTAGATGATGAGTAGTGTTTGTTTATCGTGAGATTTGTAAAGTCGGTAGAGAAGATGTTATATGTGCGGTATAAATCATATGCTGCTGTGACTGTTAATTTGTCAGTGATACTTCCCCAAATTTGGCGCATGTTGCAACCTCTGGGAGAGACTATCAACAGCTATCTATTACAACAAATTACAACTGCTTGAAGCCATTCATAGAAAAGTGATCGGAATTGAAGAGTTAAAAATGCTTCGCAAAGCAGGGGAGGCAGTGCCAAGCAACTCTTCGAATCTAATACCCTCAAGGTGTTCAATCCGATTCTACAAGAATTGGAATTAGCGCTGAGAACCACTGAAGCCCAGCACGACCCATTGACCGATCCCAATTTAGCCGATGGCTCAATCCCTGAGCTAAATAGCGAACACTTGCGCGAGTTGACCGAGCGAGCGGTTTATCATGTATATAAGGATGTGTATCGAGATAGGAGACTGGCCAAAAAGGCTCAATTGGGGCCGGAGGACTTGCGCTGGTTTGAGGTATTGTTTGCGGGGATAAAGTAGCTTTAGAGTTTTTTAGAGATAAATTCAGCAGCCGATTTGGCTGCTGAAAAAAGTAAGAGCAGTCTTTAGAAATTGTAAGTCAGCCCGAGGGAGGAGAGGCTGGGCCTCCTTTCGTCCATTTCAAAAATAGTGTGCGCTAGACTTACGCTCCAGTTGTTGTAGTTCCAGCCAATGAAAACTCCGTAGTAAAGATCACTACCATCATTCTCATCTTTATCTGAATCGCTGATACTATCGGAAAAAGAGCTTACTACTCTTCCTTCAAAGTCGACGCGCTTATAATTCCAGATATAGTTTTCTTTTTCTTCATATTCGGTTTCCCACAAATGAGAACCTGCACGAATTCCTGTATAGAATTTTTTTGTAATATCGGATGTTAGGGATATGCCAAGCATCTTTGTCTTAGCGTCAATATTAATTTTATAGTTGTAATCATAGTTGCCTGATGCGTACTCACTGTAAGTGATAGAATCACTTTCCCTAATTTTTCCTTCTGTATCACCAAAGTCGGCATACCCCCCCCTCAATAGCAAAAAAATTATTTAGGCAGTATCCTAAAGTTACTGTCCAATCTCTCGGGCTGGACAGATTTGTTTCAAAATACTCTTCACTTTACTGAGTAGAGATATCTATATCTAACTATCCGTAAGATGACTTAAGGTAGAAGCTGTTTTCTATTGCCATAGTATTGAATATGGAAAGAATGATTACGGAGCTGAGAGTAAATCTTTTCAAAGGATATCCTTACATCAATATAAAAATCACCTACCTGGATAAGTGGGCAGGGCGAGTAATTTGGGGGGGGGTAAATTGGCAGAGAGGTGAAGGATTAGTTTCTGCAGTGAATATTTCTAACATCTGATAAATGTGTGCCAGTTCTCATTTTTGGTGCGAGTTGCAGAATCAAACACGCTTAGTCGACAATTATTAATTACGGTTAATTGCAGCCTATAAAAAAATAAACATCTTTGTAAACCATGGGCGCAATGGTTGCGTTAAACAGTTGTATTCATAACAAACTGTGAGACCCTCTATGAGTAAATATATTAGGTTGGCTGTTTTTCAATCAGTATTCTTACTGTTTTTAACAGGTATTGTCCCTAAGGTTTTTGCGCAGGAAGATGATGCTGTTCAATTAGTACTCAGCGCTCACCCAGAGAACCATCTGATGGTGAATGCCAGCGTGATTACTGCGGAAGCGGCGAGAGTGGCAATAAGGTTTAAATCTGCAGATACCAGCCGAAGACGTACAGCTTATAGTGAGCCAGGCACAGACCACGAAGTAACTGTCGTCGGCCTGCGCGCTGATACTACCTATCGATTTACTGCGGTTGCACTTTTAGATAGTGGTGAGGTTGTTCACAGTGAAATCGTAGAGTTTAAAACCGGGTCGGTGCCTGAGGGGGCCCCCGCTGTTGAGCTTTTGAAGAAAACGGTTAAGTCCGAGGGGGGCATCACTATCTTCGCGCCATCAGCGGAGAGGGATAGTACTTTCTGGGGATTTGATGAAGAGGGAGAGGTTGTTTGGTATCTGCACGGTGATGTCCCATTAACTGGTGCCCCAGTAGCGAGAAACCTACAGGATGGGCGTTTACTTTTATTACTCAGTGGGGAGGCCCGAGTAATCTCCTTCTCCGGAGAGGTGTTGTCCTCTTTCGAATTGCCGAGTTATCACCACGATGTCCATTTGCTGGAGAATGGCAATCTGTTGGTGTTAACCAATGAAACGGGCCAGTTTGGTGAGCATTTTTTACAAGGAGATGCCATTTTGGAAATCGATACTGAAGGGAACACAGTTTGGCGATGGTCAGCATTTGATCACTTGGATACCAGCCGTTTCCCCGGTGCTTTGGCCAGTAGGGTTTTGGATAACGGAGCCCTTGACTGGAGCCACTCTAATGCACTGCATTATGTTCCTCAGGATAATTCCATTTTACTTTCTAGCCGCTCTCAGAGCTGGGTGGTCAGTATTGATCATCAGTCTGGTGCGGTAAATTGGATAATGGGGAGGGATTCAGATATTGAGAGCGATTTGAAGGATAAATTCTTTACACTACATACTGGTTCCTGGATGGCTTCGCAGCATGCGCCAATGTTGACAAGTAATCATGAAATTCTGATTTACGATAACAGAAATGAAGCTGAGTTGAGTGGCAATATCTACAATAGCCGTGCAGTAAAGTTTCTGCTCAATACATCGACAATGAGTGCTGAGCAAACCTGGGAATACATAGCGCCCAAGTATACTCAATCATTGGGTGATGTTGATGAGCTTGCCGGTGGAAATATATTACTATGTGCCGGTGGCCCATCGGATATCAGTACGGGGAGTGATCGCAATGCTTACTTGATAGAGGTAACATCGACTAGCCCAGCGGAAACTGCGTGGGAATTAAAAGTGTACGATAGCACGATTTACCGAGCAGAGCGTGTTAGTTGGTCGGAAATGTTGACCACCAATCCTGTTTTTGATTTTCCTGAGTAATGACACAAGCGTTTAGGGGGAGTGGTCCTTATAGTTTTTTAATTCAGTGGGAATAGATTTTTTTTCACTGCTGATGAAACATTATAAATGTACTGCCCTTTTATGATTCAAGTATCTCCTGTTACTTTCTGAATATTCTCCTTGGCCCACACTAATTTTGTTGTGGGCCTATGATTATTTATTCTGCTGGAGAAAATCGTATGTTTTTAATCGGAAGTATGCTGATATTTTTCGATTCTTGGTTCTTTAGCTAAAATTGGTTCTAACTCTTTTAATGATTCTTTTAAATGGGGCTCATCCCAGTGTTTTCTTTCACTTTCTTTTGAATCCCATACCTCTAACGTCATAAAGGTATCTGTTTCCTCACTCGAATATAAAATCTGATAACTCAAACATCCGCTCTCCTTTTCAGAGTTCGCTGCCAGTCTTGTCAGAATGTTCTTAGCTTTCTGTGTTTCTCCAAGTTTAGACTTCACTTTTGCCATTACATATAGATTGGGCATTGTCTGATCTCCAGATATATTTATGAATTGCGTTTTACCACTAGTAAGATGCCTGTAATCATTAGAATAAATCCAATGATTCGTTTGGGGTCCAGGCTGGTTTGTTGTGCGCCAAAGAGGCCAAAATGGTCGATGGTGGCCATAGCAAAGAGCTGGCCGAGTAACACAAAGGATATAGTATTGCCAACACCGTATTTTGGTGAAACCCAGGTGACGCTGAGTACGTAAAAAGCAACTAATATCCCGCCGAGATAAAGGTGCCAGGAGATATCTTTGTGAAAACCGGCTACTTGGAAACCTTCAGTTTTAAATAAGTAAATAATAGAGATGGTCAGTCCGACAAAAAACAAAATCGTCGTAGCGAGAGCCGAGCTGCCAAGCTTCACACCTAGACCGCTATTTAACGTGGCCATCACCGGGATGCCGATTCCGGCAATTAACATTAGCGACGGATAAAGAATTGAGCTAGGCACTGCTGGAACCTCACTGAAGGGGTTTTAAGGCTATAACTGCTCATGTAGATGAGTTGTGTTGGCCCACAATGGAAGCTGAAGGGTTATGAAAAGCTGGCGCAGGGACATCAGTTTGCGCCAGCATTATTGATGCGTTATTAACGGCTAGTTTATTAACTGTTTAACGATCGCTTTACCAACAGCATGTGCACTGGCTGGGTTTTGTCCAGTAATCACACGGCCATCCTCGATGACAAATTCCTGCCAGGGTTGCACTTTGTTAAATCGAGCAGATTTTCTGCTGATAGCTTCTTCAAGCAGAAAGGGGATATCTTCAATGGTGCCAAAATCGATTTCTTCTTCTCGGGTAAATGCAGTCACAGACTTAGTTGCCAGTAAGCTTTCACCATTGCTCAAAGTGATAGGCAGCAGGCCAGCTGGTCCGTGGCACACGGCAGCAAGTACGCCGCCATTTTCATAATGCTCTGCAGATAACTTGGCAAAGTCCTCATTGCTTGCTAAGTCGGAAAGTAGACCAAACCCACCTGGGTAGAACACCGCATCGTAACTAGCAGTATTCAGCTGGTTTACTGGAATAGTGTTGTTGACACGGTTCTGGAAGTCTTCATCGGCCAATACCTGGCTGTTGACCTCATCTCCTTCAATATCTGTACCGTAGAGTGGTGCTTTGCCACCTTTAATAGAGGCAATATCGTAATCAATGCCATTTTCTTTAAGTACATGCACGACGTGAGTCAGCTCAGGGGAGTAGGTGCCATTAGCTTGGTCGGTTTCCCCGAGGGTTGCATGGTTGGTTACGGGAATAAGTACTTTCTTCATGAATCTGTCCTCTGTGTTAAGCATTCAGTGGGGAGGATTCTAGGTTGTCCCTGATAAGATGATAATATGAGATTTCTGTGAAATACTTTTGCTAAATAGCAATAATGGTGAGGTATGGATACATTTGACGGTGTAGTCGAATTTGTTGCTGTAGCTGAATGCCAGGGTTTCTCTGCGGCCGCCAAACAGTTGGGGTGCAGTACCAGCCATGTGAGCCGGCAGGTGGCTCGCTTGGAGGAGCGCCTGGGGAGCGCTCTTTTGGCTAGAACAACGCGCTTGGTCAGCCTGACTCAGGCTGGGGCTGTTTATTACCAGCGCTGTAAAGAGCTGGTTGTGGGTCTGCAACAGGCCAATGAACAGCTAAGCCTGCAGCAGTATGAGCTGAGTGGCACGTTGCGCGTGAGCTGCGCTGGTTTATTTGCTGAACAGTATGTGGCTCCAGCACTGATGAATTTCGCCTTACAACACCCTGACTTAAAGATCGATATCGATTTCAACAGCCGAATGGCCAATTTTGTAGAGGATGGTATCGACTTTGCGATCCGTTATGGCCGCCTTGAGGACTCTGGGCTGGTGGCCCGCAAGCTGGCTGGCCGCCAGATGATGGCAGTTGCCAGTACGGAATATCTTGATCAATTCGGCAGGCCAATCCACCCACAGGATTTAAAGTCGCACAGTTGTATTGTTGCGAATAATGAGAACTGGATATTTGATATAGAAGGCACCGAGGAGTCTATTCGCGTTAATGGACGCTGGAGAAGTAATAATGCCCATACAGTGGTTAACGCATGTGAAAAAGGCCTAGGTATTGCCTATATGCCAAAAAGCAGTTTTAACCGCTCTATAGAGTCACAGCTATTAGAGCCCGTACTGGAGCCTTTTTGGGGGCGCGGAGCCAGTAGCTGGATTGTGTATCAGAATCGCCGCTTTTTACCAATACGAGCGAGAATGGCCATTGATTATCTAATGGATCACTTTTCTAGCTGGCAGGAGTAAATATGATAAATATTCTAGAAAACCTCCCGAAAAATACTGAGGTTGAGCACTTCCAGGACATTGTAAAAAGTGATGCTATACGAATTGAAAGAATTGTTTCATACGGCCAGTCTTCACCGGAGGAAGGTTGGTATGATCAGAGTGAACACGAATGGGTGCTTGTACTGAGTGGTTATGGTGTGGTGGAGTTTGACTGCGGGGAGATATGCCAGCTGAAGTCTGGTGATTGCTTATTGATAAAGGCTGGAAGAAAGCACCGGGTGATTGAGACATCCTCTGATGAGGCGACGGTATGGTTGGCAATATTTTATCGCGAATAAACTTAAAATGAAGTTCAAAAATAATTGAATTTGTAGTTTAAATATATCTTCTGTTAACCAAATTTTTTGTAATTTGTAAGTTTAAATTCTTTAATTAACTTCTCTGCACCTAAGCTATGGGTTATTTCCCTTCGATACACCAAGCAGATTTCATCTTTGAAGCCTGGTTGGTCTTTACTAACCCATTGAAGCTGATTTCTTCCAATTGTTTGAGCAACTCGACCAGGAATAATACCGACCCCGACTCCCTCAAGTGTCATATTTGTGATCAGTTCGTGGCTAGAGGAAGTAATATATTGTTTATATTTGTTATTTTTTTCCATGTTTTTTAGCAGCCAGTCTGTTTGCATCAGCGCTGGGTCATAAATTAATACGTCCCTAGATTGTATTTTTTCAGGGTTATGCCAAAAACTCACCATATCATGACAGAGGTGCTTTATTATCAAATCAGGATGGGATACGGGATTTACCACAATGCCGATATCAATTTTCCAGCTGATCACTGATTCGACAATTTCCCGAGAAAGCGCGTGTTGGAAGCTTAATTCGATACCTGGATTTTGAGCAATGAATCCGGCTAGCCTTTCAGGCAGCATATGTAGAGAGATGGAGCTGTGACACCCGATAGTGAAGTGACCAACGGCTTCTTTGTTTTCGCGCAGCGCTGAGTACTTTACCTCATCCCAATCATCAAGTAACTGTTGAGCACTTTTTAATAGTCTTAACCCTGCACGAGACAATTGCACACCAGTTTTTTCTCGTATGATAACTTCTGTACCAAGCTGTCTTTCCAGCCTCTTGATAGCCGCGCTTAAACTCGGCTGCCGAATCCCTAATCTCTCTGCAGCTCTTGAGATATTTTTTGTTTTAGCAACTTCAATAAAATAATTGAGTTCATCAGCGTGTGGAAACATAGGTATAACTTATTTAGCCACTTAAAAAGCCAGTGTGTTTAAGTTGAGTCTACATCGACATTTATTTTGTTGCCATAGATATTGCCTATGGCAACCAGCGACGACATCTATTTTTCAAGTTTCAACTCCCATGCTAATTTCTTCGCCTTCCTAGTATTCAAATTATTTCTGGAGTCAGGGTGTCTACATCATCTCTAAGCTATCCGGCGGTAGCGAATGGTAGTGCGGTAACTTATGAAACTAATTTCAATTCAGTTTTAACTTTTCCTCTACATGCTTGGTATGAGTGGGGATACTTACATAATCCAATTACTGCGAGTGACATAGACCTTTCTAGAGTTAAACACTCCTATGCATTACTGCAGGAACAGCTTGGAGATGATGGAAACCCTATCTACGGTTTGCACACAAGTTATGGAGAGAATGAACGCAATCGCTTAGATCCAAATCAGTGGAAAGAGACACAAGTCAATCTTCTGGAGTACTTAAGAGTTGGTGTTGGTGCGCCATTACCGAAATCGGTAGTCAGGCGTGCATTAAAGTTACAGGCTCTAAAAACAGCGCACGGCTTATCTGGTATCCATCCTTCCACTTATCAAGCGCTTCTTAAGCTGGCCAACAGTGAAACGCTTCCGAGGGTACCTCGAAAAGGGAGCCTTGGAGCCAGTGGTGATTTGATTTCCATGGCCCATGCTATTTCACCACTATTTGAACAAGGGCCAAGAGGCCCCCGTGATGTCATTGGGCTTGTAAATACCAATGCTATGATGGCTTCCTGGGCTATTGAACATGATTATCAGCTAAGAAAGCTATTAAGAGATTGTTTCAAATCCGTGGCATTAACCTCCATGGCCATAGGGGCGGGAGATGAACACTTCTCCGAAGGGTTGAGCTACGGAGAGGTGCACGGCAGTTATGCTCGTGCTGGCCAATTACTTACCCAGTTACGACGTGATTACCTGCGCTCCTCAAGAGTTATTGAGGGTGAAAAAAGCTTATTACAAGCCCGATATTCTGTTCGCTGTGCTCCCCAGATATTAGGCCACTGCCTTGATCTATTGGATTATTCAGAGGCAAAAATTCGTTCCGAAGCCACTGCTGTTGCAGATAACCCTCTAATTCTTGAGTCAGGCCCATGGCATGGTGGATTGTTTTATGCGATTGGATTGGCAGCTTCTGCCGAATTTATGCAGGAAATTATCCATCGCTTAGCCGAAATGCTTGATCGACAAATATTGATTTTGATGGATCATCGCTTGAATGGAGGACTGCCGGATAATTTAAATGCTGAATCGTTTAACCACTGTAAAGGGATTCATCAGTTATCGTCGGCTCTGTTCCAGGAAATAAAAGCCAGATCGACACCTGTGCGTCAGATGAGTTTCTCGTGTGAAGGAAATAATCAGGACTTGGTTCCCTGCGGAATGACAGCTCTCAATAATGTCAGCGACCAACTGGATAGTTTAAGGGAAATTATTCGAGCAGCGACTTTTTGCTCAGCTAGGGCAGCAATAATGCGTTCAAGTGGCGATTTGCCAGAAGCATTAAAATTAGTGAATTGGCCCCAATATACAACATCTCAATTAGAGAGCATCCTATGAATTTTAACTATTTAACAGGAAATTTTGGTATTGAGATTTCCGCTAAAGAAATTTCTGAATTAGATCTGGACACTAAGCAAACATTAAAAAATTTATGGCATGAACATGAACTTTTAGTTATCCGAGATATGGACCTGGATACTCAGGCATTTGTTAGGTTCTGCAGCTTGTTTGGGGAGCTTCAGCAGAACTACTTCTTCTTTCAAGGTCACTCAGAGGGTTATCCACAAGTTGCTAAAATTATTAAAGAGCCTGGTGAAAAGAAAAATACAGGAGGAATATGGCATCACGATCAGGGCTATTACTCCAAGCCGGTAAAAGGTATCGCATTGTACGGTATTGATATTCCTCCTAGGGGTGGTGATACCCTATTTACAAGTTCAACGCTTGCTTATGAGAATCTGTCAACTGTAATGCAACAGTTAGTCGGTTCACTCAATGTGATACATACGACAGAGTTGATGCTTAAAAAACAGCCGCTGAAGAAATCAGTAGAAGGTAAAGATGGAGATGATTCAAGTATAGAACGAGCACTAAAATTGATGCCACTAGAATCTGCTATACATCCAGCAGTCTGTAAAAATTCTGTAACCGGTAAGCCTTTTCTCTACTTAAACCGAACTACCACCTCGCAATTTGAGGGAATGACATGCGATGAGAGTATGGGGCTTTTGAATTATTTATTTCAGCATATAGAAAAACCAGAATTCAATTGTCGAGTGCAATGGCGTCCTGGGACCTTGGTTATTTGGAATAATCACCAAGTCTTACACTATGCCGTCAATGATTACAATCAACGACGAGAATTACATCGTGTACATTTTTCTGCTGAAAAACCGATTAAGTACTATAAGTGATTAATTGGTGGATTTTATGAATTATTATGAGCTGCGAGCTGAATTTTTACATGTCAATAGTCAGCCTGAAATTGAAAGGCAGAGTTTAAAAGATGAACAGGTGAGACGGTTATTGCGTGAATCCTTTGAAAAATCTGATTATTATCGCAAGCTAATTATAAATAATAACATTGATATAGAGGAAATAAGAAGTTGTGAAGATTTATATAAGCTACCGATTATAAGTTCGGAATTGTTTTCAACTTCTATGTCAGAAGTTAGTATGAATTATGACAATGTTGTTCGCTATTGTCATACTTCAGGCAGTACCGGTGCACCCAAGCGCGTGCCTTATACACGTAAAGATATTGAGCTGGCAATAATCTCTCAGGCTCGAAGCTATTTGCTTGCAGGTGTAGAACCATTCGATAAGTGTTTATGTGCAATGACTTATGGTCCCTGGCCTAGTGGGATGATCTGTCATGCTGCCAGTGAAATTTTTGGTCTCACTATTCCTGCAGATTCTTTTCTAGGAATTGATCATCAGCTACAGAGTCTACAAAAAGATAAGCTGAATTATATGGTTTGCTTACCTTCATTGTTACCAAGGCTGGAGCGTTACTGTCTGGAAAAAAACATATCGCCCGTGTCTTTGAGTGTCAGGAAAATATTCGTAGTGGGTGAATTGTTTTCAGAGACTTTTCGGAGTTACTATGAGGGGGTATTCAACGCCAAGTTAATTAACATGTATGCAAATACGGAATTTGGGCTAATAGCGAGTGAATGCCAATATCATAACTTACATGTCTGGGAAGATTTTTTTCATGTAGAGGTTATTGATCCAGATACGGGTAAGTTATGTGAAGATGGCGTTACAGGGGAATTAGTAATAACAGCGCTGAAACGTGAAGCTCTTCCTTTGATTCGTTATAACACACACGATTTGGTTGAAGTGTATAAGGAGCCATGTGAGTGTGGCCAAACTGGAGCCTATTTGGGCCCCATCAGAGGGCGTCGCGATAATATGTTCACAATCAATGGGGGAAATATATATCCAATTGTGTTGGAAAATATTGTTACAGCCATTCCTGGACTCAGCTCCTTTTACCATTGCATTATTGATAAGATTGATGGGCACGATCAATTATCATTTAAAATTGAAGCTAAAGATAATGTTGATGATCAGGAGAAAGAGTATTTGGCAGGTGAGTTTTATAGAGAGTTGACTAGTTTTGATCTAACGCTTCGTATGATATTCCTTGGGCTTGAGTCTGCTTCAAGACTAAATATAGATATCCTGCAGCCTGGTATAATTAGTCAGAAGTCAGGGAAGATTAGAAAAATTATAGATAGAAGGTGATTTCTGCATCATCAATATCTTTTCAGTTTGTTGTTTTTGTGGTTAAGTGTTCCCCCGAATAGATGTAGTATATCGAGTAAGGTTGAGGCTGGCTTAAAGTTAAACATTGTTGGTTTGATAGGTGTGAATTTGGGTAAGCCTTACTTTTTTATTAATAAAAATAAAATTACATATGGGGTTAGCTCATGTTCAGATGTTGGATTTTTGCGTATTTATTTTTGATGTCCTCTTTTTCTTTGGGGGTAGAGATTGATAAGTCACCATTGATAGTTGGCGATTCGATAAGCTTTTCATCCGCAATCTTAGATGAAAAGCGCACGTTGAATGTTTACCTACCAGCGAGTTATCAACGTGACACTAAAAGAAGTTACCCGGTAATCTATCTTTTAGATGGTTCTATGAATGAAGATTTTGTGCATATAGCTGGTTTGTTGCAATTTGGGTCCTTTTCCTGGATTAATATGCTGCCGGAATCGATTCTTGTTGGAGTCGTAAATGTAGACAGGAAGCGGGATTTTACATTTCCCTCGGCTAAGAAGCTGGATAGGCAAGAGTTTCCAACCTCTGGTGGTTCGGATAATTTTATAGGTTTTCTTGATAGAGAAGTTCAGCCTCTAATTGAAAATAATTATCGTGTAAACGGGGATTCTACTTTGATTGGCCAGTCCCTTGGGGGGCTTTTAGCTACAGAAATTCTATTTAAACATGCAGATCTCTTCGATAATTACATCATTATTAGTCCAAGCTTGTGGTGGAGCGGAGAGTCTCTTTTGAAACAAGTTCCTAAAGATTGCTGTGATGATAAGTCGGTCTATGTAGGTGTGGGGAAAGAAGGGGAGGTCATGGAGCGGCTGGCAAGAACTTTATTCAATAAGTTAGATAGTAATAAAAATAATATACACTTCGGTTATTTTGAACAGCTGGATCATGGTGATACGCTGCATCTTGCTGTATATGATGCATTTGATAAAATTTTTAATGCTAAATATTTAGGTGATAAAAAGGATTAATTGGGTGCAAGTAGGCAGTAGTATTATGTCCTGATTTGTTGATCAAGTGGTTCTATATTTTAAGATCATTTGTTTTTTGAAGGGAGGGTATTTATTAGCCCTTCCTGTAGTTCCTTTTTGTCCAGATGGTGATATTTCCTCTTGATTTCATTGATATCCACGCTGGGCTTGGGAAAAGTCATTTTTAAGGACTCCATTGCATCTGCCACTATGGAGGCAATCGCAAGATTCCTAAACCATTTGTGGTTTGCGGGAATGACAAACCATGGAGCATGAGAGTGGCTGCATTTTTTTAGGATATCCTCAAAAGCCTGGGTGTAGGCATCCCAGTAGCTTGCCTCCGTATAATCGCTCTCGCTGATTTTCCAGTGTTTGCTTGGGTCATCAATACGCTGTTTAAAGCGTTTCAGTTGTTCATCTGCATCAATATGCAGGAAAAATTTTAATACCAGGGTGTTGTGGTCGGCTAATAATTGTTCGAAGTGGTTGATATGATCGTAACGCTTGGACCAGATACTCTCTGGTACCATATTATGCACCCGTTGAATTAATACATCTTCATAGTGGGATCGGTTAAAAATCGCCACATGTCCCTGTGCAGGGGTGACTTTGTGACACCTCCACAGGAAATCATGGGCGGCTTCTTCTTTAGATGGCTGCTTGAAGCTGGTTACTGTACAGCCTTGGGGATTCATTGCTCCAAGCACATGATTAATAGTGCCATCTTTACCGGAGGCATCACGACCCTGCAGGCAGATCAATAGGGAGCGCTTGTGCTCGGCATACATAAGATATTGCTGTGCGCGAATTCTTTCATCCAATTTATCAATGACTGGCTGGGCCTCTTCGCGATTTTTATAGCAATCTTTAAAACTGGCATCGATCTTATCTAACTGTACCTTGCTGCCGGATTTTACCTGGAATGCCTCGAAGCAATTCATAGTTTTATTTCTTCACGATAAGTTAAATGATTTGTCCATGCAGGTTGGATTAAATATCCTGCAGACGTTGATAGAGTAGCTTCTTCACCAGATCCAGAATAAACATCCACAAAATCATATAGAGCCAAACGAGCCCGATAATACGCCAGGGAATAGCAGGTACCAGCCAACCAAATCCACACATCAAAACCGTGAGCGCCTGAGTACCAACAATAGCGATAAATAACTTCATTGCGGGCAGTGGCTTTGCGAAGAAGGCAGAGCGAGATCGCACGACAAAAAGTAGTAAATGGCCGCCGGCAACAATTTGTAAAAAAATAATCGTTTGGATCTGAGACTTATCCAGGGGTATCCAGGATTGCCATTGACTGTTTTGTAGCCATTCCATACCAATCAAAAGCAGTCCCATGGTTTGTGCGATAGAAAAAATGCCGATAATGGTTGAACCCAATAATAAATCGCGCATTTCCCAATGCACCGGCTCTTTCGGCAGCAGGGTGTTGTCGTAGGCAATAGTCATAATGGGAATATCGTCAAGCAGTGCCACTAATACGATCATGACTGGGGTGAGGGGAGAAAAACCGAAGAGGATAGTGGCAAACACCACCACAACCATAATATCCAGGGTCATGGATACCCGAAAGAGCACATAATTAATAATGCGCTCAAAGATCTTGCGTGCTTCGTCAATAGCATCCACTACAGTGGAGAGGCCCGGAGCGGTGAGAATAATCGCCGCTGCGGCACGGGCCGCATCGGTGGCGCCACTAACGGCAATTCCGCAATCAGCTTGTTTTAGGGCTGGCGCATCGTTCACACCGTCTCCGGTCATTGCCACCTGGTGCCCTCTCTCTTGTAAGGCTTTTACGATTGCGTACTTATGTTCGGGGAAAACACGGCCAAAGCCATCGGCGCGTTCAACACAATCGACCACCTGCTTGGATAAGTGGTCCATATTCTCCGAGTCGGTAAAAACATCGGCGGCGGCGTAAATATTCTGCCCAATCCCCACCTGAGCAGCGATTTCTTTGCCGATAGCGACGTCGTCGCCAGTAATCATTTTTACCTGCAGCCCGTGCTCCCTGGCCCGGCTGATGGTTTGTTTGGAATCATCCCGAGGCGGATCTTCTAGAGAGAGGATGCCAAGAAAGTTCCAGCTTTTCCCACCATTGGAACTCGCCACACCCAGGGAGCGTAAACCCCGTGCGGCGAGTTCCTGCACACAGTCTGAGGCTTTCTTTTCATTATCACCACTGAGCTTGCACAATTGCATCACCGCTTGGGGCGCACCTTTGCAATAAAACAAAGAATTTCCACTGTCATCGACTACTTGGGCCTGGGCACGCTTGATTACTGGGTCGAAAGGAGTGAATTCTTTGAGCTGGTAATCATTAAGTGCTTTCTTATCTTTGAGGCCGGCAAAAATTGCCTGATCGATCGGATCACTAGAACCTTTTTCCGAGGCGAGTGCCGCGGCGAGAATTAACTGTTCCGGGCTCTTGGCGAAAAATAATTTGGGGTCGTGCAGGCTTAGTTGGTTCTTGGTGAGCGTTCCGGTTTTATCGGAGCAGAGAATATCGACCCCGGCAAGCTCCTCTATAGACTCCAGTCGCGAGACTATGGCTTTTTTTCGGGATAGCGCCAGGGCACCGAGTGCGTTAGTGACAGTGATTACGGAGGGCATTGCCACGGGAATCGAGGCAATTAATAGCACCAGGACTGTGCGTAAAATATTAATAATGTCCGACCAGTGCCAGCTGGGGGCCACTACGATATCCCGATAGAGCTGGGTACCTACCAGTAACAAAGCCAGCACCAGGCACAGCACTATCAGGAAATCGCCAATATGAGTAACGGCTCTTTGCGAGTGGGAGGCGCCCTGTCCGGCACCGGCTACCAGCTTTGCGGTACGGCCAAAAAAAGTATTACGCCCGGTGCCAATTGTAACGGCGGTCATTTCGCCGCGCTTGGCGATACTACTGGAATAACCGATGTCTCCCATTTTTTTACTGACCGGTAATGACTCACCCGTAAGAGCTGCCTGATCGATACTGATGGATTTGCCGTCGACAAAGCGCACATCTGCGGGCACCACTTGGCCGAGCTTGATTCGTACAATATCCCCGGGAACCACATCGGCGGCGTCAATGGTATGAAAACTACCATCGCGCAACACCTCTGCCTGCGGCGCCATGCTGGCCTTGAGCGCGGCCAGGGCATTGGAGGCCTTGTGCTCCTGCCAAAATCCCGCTACGGCGTTGTAAAGTAGTAGCGCCATAATAATGGCGAAGTCAGGCCAGTGACCGATAAGTGCCGATAGCAGGGCGGCGGCTTCGATCATCCAGGGAATGGGCCCCCAAAAAAAACGCAGAAACTTGAGTAGTGCGCTTTGTTCTTTCTCCTGGATGCTATTGGGGCCATAGCGTTGCAGACGTGTCTCGGCCTCAGCCTGGCTTAACCCCTGAGGTGAGGTGTTGAGTGCCTGGTAAATGGAGGGTAAATCGGCTTTCTGCAGGTCAACCTGGGAGCCTTTTAAGTCGGCTTTACTGGCGTTTCCGCTTTCGGATTTTGGCCCGGGTATTGGCACGGATCGATTCCGCCTGTTGAAAAAAATTTCCCGTCGAATGGTCCGCCTGTTAACGACAGTTGGGGTTAAATAAGGCTAATCATTATTGAATGATTGGGCGGTGTATCCATATTAATTGAACATTATAGGCTGTGATCTGATGGACACCCGTAGCTAATAATTTTCACCTTGATCCGCTTAAAGACACCCTTTTTTAAAGGTGTCCAGGCTGAAGTCCCAAAAGGCTTTAACGCGTGCTGAATTGCGCATTTGAGGATGAGAAAGTAACCAGAAATGGCTTTGGAACTCTTTAAGCTCGAATACTCTCTTTAGTTTGTAAGGTTGCACCATTTTTTGGTCCCCTTCGGGCAAAATGGCAAAACCCAGTTTTGCATTGGCTGCACCTGCCGCCGCCATTACCGAATTACAGTAAATTACTTTGCGGCTATTCTTAAATATTTTTTCACTCCAGCGACCAATCGGCAAACTCAAACCGCGATAACCAATAATATTCTGCTGCTTAATCTCATCCAGTGTCATTGGACCGCTAACCAAGTCTGGATGGGCAAAAATATGCCAGTTGATATCAAAGAGCTTCTTGGCAATGAGGTTATCCGGAGCGCTAGGTGATCCACGAAAGGCAATGTCCGCCTCCCTCTTCTCCAGTGATAGGTGTTCCGCCGAGTCTATGAGTTCAAATTCAACTTTGGGGTGGTGTAAGCGAAAGGCGGCACAGAGTTTTGGGATCACCTCATAAGAGTAAGAGCCGATTGAGGTAATACGGATAATGCCTTCCATTTCCAGGTTTTTAATGCCGGTATTCAATGCAATGGCATTGATATTCTCAGCGGCTTTTCTGGCGTGTTCTAAAGCCGCATTCCCTTCGTCTGTGAGGAAATAGCCCTGCCTGTCTGCCACGAAAAGCTGGCAGCCAAGATCTTTTTCCAAGGCCTGTAAACGTCTCCAGGCGGTGGAATGGTTTACCCCCAAGGCTTTGGCTGCACTCTGTAGGGAGCCGTGATCTGCCACGGCTATCAGGTATCGAAGATCGTTCCAGTCCATCATTTTGCATTTATGCAATTATAAATTGCATAAATTGATAATTTAGTTGCCAATTTGCAGAGATTATAGTCTCCGCATCATTGATGTTCATTAGCTGGAGAGACTATGAGTCACAAAATTCTTGCCGTTTATGCCTCTGCCTTAGGGGACCATTCGACTTCCAGGTCACTGGCTAAGCACTGGCTGTCACGACAGGCTGCCACTGAAGTCACCGAGTTGGATTTAAGTCTTAACCCAGTTCCGCATTTGAGCGGTGAAATGGTAAGTGCCTTCTTCACCCCTGAGGAACAGAAAAGTGCAGCCCAGAAAGCGCTAACGGAGTATTCGAACAATCTTATTGAACAGGTCAAAAATGCAGATACGGTACTGATTGCAGCACCCATGTATAACTTTGGTAGCCCATCTACTCTGAAAGCTTGGTTTGATCACTTAGCGCGGGCCGGAGTGACTTTTACGTACACAGAAAATGGACCAGAGGGTTTGATTAGAGATACCAAAGTGGTCTTGGTCACGACATCTGGGGGTTTCTATAAAGATTCTGTTATTGATTTTCATGTGCCCTACATCAAGCATTTTCTCGCATTTATTGGCATTGACTATGTCACGGTCATTTATGCCGAAGGGCTGAATATGGGGGATGACCACAAAGAGACTGCCTTAACTCAGGCTAAGGTAGCTCTGGAAGCAATCTGATCTATGAGGCGCTCAGCAAAGTAAAATAAAGCAAAGTAAAAAAAAGCCGGCTTTGGGCCGGCGGAGAAGCAGACGTCGAAAGGATAAATGACGTTGCAGAGAGACAGAAAAACCAACTTATAGCCCTGGGAGAGATACTGCCGTTTTTCTGAAATTGGCAGCCGGTGGTTGTTGCCACCAGCTGGTAAAATTTTTTGACGGGCTGTTAAAGCCTGAAGTTAATTATTGTTTCGCAATACACCGGCGCCAGCGGCGGGCAAAACCAGCGTGTTTTCTCTCAGCTCCATTGCAAACAGGCCTGGAGTAATATCCTCGGCCCCAAAAAACTCTTGTGGCAGAGCATAGCTTTCCTCAGTGGCGCCTAGGTTCAGGGCGACCAGGTATACTTCCTTATCTGCGCGGCGCACGAACACCAATAAATCATTGCCGGTATCGAGCACTTCCTGTTGTGCGGTTGCCAGACTTTGGGGCAGTTGCCGGTGCCATTTAATCAATGCACGGAACTGGTTGAGCATAGAGTGCTGGCTGTCTTGCTGCAGATTCACGGCTAAGTTCCGGTGACTCTGGGAAATCGGTAACCAGGGTTTCCCGCTGGTGAAGCCGGCTTGATCAGCGCTATCGGTCCAGGGCATAGGCGTGCGGCAGCCATCGCGACCTTTGAATTCGGGCCAAAGGTTAATACCGTAGGGGTCCACCAGATCCTCAAAGGCGATATCCGCTTCCGCCAGACCCAGTTCTTCCCCCTGATACAGGCATACGCTACCGCGCAGGGCAAGTTGCATCAGTAGGAACAGGGGCGCGCGCTTTTGCGCTAGCTCCGGACCAAGGCCGCGGTTCCAGCGGGTGATAGAGCGCGGAACATCGTGATTGCTAATGGACCAGCAGGGCCATCCTTTTTCAATTACCGCGCGGTTCTTTTCCAGGGTTTCGCGCAGGAATTGCGCGCTGCAATCCTCGGTTAATAAATCGAAGGAATAGGCCATATGTAGGCGCTGTTCCGTGGTGTAGTCCGCCATGATCTTATGGGTATTATCGTCACCCACTTCGCCCACGGTAACGGTACCCGGGTATTGATCCATCAGTTGGCGCACACGCTGTAAAAACACCAGGTTTTCGGGCTGGGATTTGTCGTTCTTATGCCATTGGTAATCGTAGTGATTGACCGGCGGCAGTCCTTTTTGGTCCAGCTTAAGCGGGCGGGGAGGATTATCGCTGAGGGCCTGTTGGTGGAAGATAAAATTCACCGCATCCAGGCGGAAACCATCCACACCGCGATCCAGCCAGAATTTCATATCCGCCAGCAACTGCGCCTGCACCTCGGGGTTGTGCACATTGAGATCCGGTTGCTCTTTGAGGAAGTTGGCCAGGTAGTATTGGCGGCGGCGGGTACACCAACGCCAGGAGCCACCACCGAAAACAGATACCCAGTTATTGGGCGGGTTGCCATCGGCCTTAGGGTCCTGCCACACATACCAGTCGGCTTTGGGGTTGTTGCGGCTGCAGCGGCTCTCCTCGAACCAGGGGTGCTGATCTGAGGTGTGGCTCAGAATCTGATCGATAATAACTTTCAGGCCGCGGGCATGGGCGGCCTCAATTAAGCAGTCGAAATCCTGCAGATTGCCGAAAATCGGGTCCACATCGCGATAGTCCGCCACGTCATACCCAAAATCCACCATGGGGGATTTAAAGAATGGGGATATCCAAATAGCGTCCACACCAAGGGACTTCACATAATCCAATTTCTGGGTGATACCTGGCAGGTCGCCGATACCATCGCCATTGGCGTCGCAGAAACTGCGGGGGTAAATCTGGTAAATAACGCTGTTGCGCCACCACTCGGTGCTGTTGCCGCTCATGGATTACTGCCTTGTCTCATTATTCGAAGGGTGGGCGGGCCCACTCAGGAAAGGATAGGGTGAGTATGGCGAAGGGCGGAGCCGCGTTCCTCCTCCCCATAGAGGGGGGGAGGGGCTGACCGGGGGGATTTAGAGCAGGAGTAACAAGTTTCGGGAACTGCTCAAATAGAGATGTGCAGTAATCCTGCAGTGGGGTTTTGCGCACATCCCTGTGCCCCGAGCTGCGGCTTATCCTATGGGCGGTCCTGCACCGAGCGCAGCATTTGTTCGGCCAGGGTAATCGCTTCCTGGCGGTCTTTGACATCCAGCTTTTGGTAGAGGCTGCGGATGTGGGTTTTGATGGTACTCGGCGCCACTTTGAAATGCCTGGCGATACGCTCGTTCGAAAGGCCTGAATGAATAGCGTTTAAAACCTGCCACTCCCTTGGAGTGAGTGGTGAGTGACGTAGAAAATCCGGTACCGCGTCGCTGGCGAGAATCTCGCGAATAATAGTGTCGTCCAGCTCAATACGAATGCCACCGTCCAACTCCGGCTGTTGCTGGGCGAGTTTAATCAGTACTTGGGCCTTGTCGGTGGATGCCTCATCCAAGCCCCGTTCCAGCGCAGCCTTGAGAATCACAATCAGGGGTTTGCCAATTTGTAGAAAGCTGGCGCGAAATCCTCTACCTGCGGCCAGCAGTAGTGCCTCGCTAATGGCCTCCACGGCCTCACCGTACTGTTCGCGCAGCCACAACAGGTGGGATTCCAGCACACGGTTGCGCAGGCAATCGGTGATTAAATGACACTCTTCCGCGACCTGTTGCAGGCGGCTGAGCAGGCGATTGGCGTCGGACCAGCGGTGCAGTTCAATCAGTGCGCGCACATGGTTGCGGCCGTGGCACTGTTCAAAGTGATTACTGGGCCTGTCCGCAACTGGCGCAGCTTGCTCCAACCAGCTGGCAATGGCTTGTTGGTTGTCCAGGGCGCGCCAGGTGCGAATACGCGCGGCATCGGCATTGGCAACCCAATCGCGGTGGTAGCGCCCATCTGAGAGTAAGCGGTCGATGCGGGCCAGCCACTCCAGCGATTCCTCTTTTTCTCCGCGCGCCTGGGCGAGCTTCAGCAGCAGCGTGTATTCCGGTAGTAGCCAGTGTTCACCTACCTTGCGGTTGATCTGCATGCCCCGCCGGGCCGAGTGCTCGGCGCTCTCCAAATCCCCCTTTTCCCACTGCAGCTGTCCGAGCAGGCGGCAGACAAACTCGGCGATGGGCAGGGTGGAGAGGTGGTGTTTTTGCACCAGGTTGGACACCTTTTTCTGCAGTGAGGCAGATTTTTGTAGAAGCCCCTGGGCGAAGGCGATCTCACTCTGTTGGCAGATAGCCCAGGCGGCACTGGGAATATCTCCTTCAGCAATAGCCAGGGCCTCCACCTCCAACATATGGGTCGCGGCGGGCTCTAATGCGCCCAGGCAAAAACTGGTCTCACCGGTGACAAGCAGTGCCGAAATCCGCTCGCCTAGTTGGTTGGGCTGTAAAAGTCCCAGGGCCTCTTCGGCATACTCTTTGGCCTGCAGGGTCTGGCCGCGAGCGATGGCCACCTGGGCGCGCATGGTGGCGAAGGCCCCTTCAAACTGGCGCCATTGCTGTGGGTCCTGCCGTTGCAGCCAGCTCTCGGCGGTGGCGAGCATTTTTTCGCACTGGTCGTATTCAAAATTCTCCCGCGCCATTTTTGCCGAGAGCAGGGTGAAGCGCGCACTCTGCTGCAACGCCTCACTGCCGAGCCATTCCAGGCAATCACGCAACAAGCGCGACTGCCCGCCGCGCAGCAGTATTTCTCCCTGGCTATCGAGCAGCTGACACAGGCGCTCGCGGTCACTGCCAGCGAGGGCATGGCGCAGGGCTTCCACCGGCTGTTCCATTTCCTGCCAGGAATCACAAGCGAGAGCGTGCAGGTGCAACAGCTGCTCCCGATTGGTGAGCTGGCGCTGCAGGAAGCGGGCGAATACCGGGTGGAAGCGGAACCACTGGCGGCTGGAGTCCTGTGCCTGCAGGAAGAGTCCGCGTCGCGCCGCCTCTTCCAGCAGTTGTTGGCCATCGTTGCGGCCACTCAGGCGTTCCGCCAGCTGGGCATTGACACGGGTGAGGATCGAAGTGCGAGCGAGTAACTCGCGCAGCTCTGGCTCCAGCCTTTCCAGCACTTCTTCGGCCAGATAGTCGAGGATATGGCTGTGGCCCTGCTCCAGTTCCGTCAGGTAGCGGTCTACTTCTTGGCGATCGCGCACTGACAGGGCGAACAGTTGTACCGCCGGTGGCCAACCCTCGCTCAGGTGGTGCAGTTGAGCGGCGCGGTCGCCATCGAGATTAAATGGCAAGCGCTGCTTCAGCAGACGTGCGATCTCTTCGGTATTCAGGGCCAGTTGATCGCTGCCCAGCTCTAATAGGCGGCCTTGTACGCGCAGGGTGGCCAGTCCCAGGGGCGGCTGGCTGCGGCTGGTGAGAAGGACCCCGACGCCTGGTGGTGCGTGGCGCAACAGGAAGCGAGTGACGCTGTGCACCGCCTGGTTGTCGATATGGTGGTAGTCGTCGAGCACTATGCGCAGTTCGCTGGGCAAGCTGCGCAGTTCACCCAGCAGATGACTGATGACAGTTGTTGGATCCGGACTTTGTGGCGCCGCCAATAAGCGACAGGTTTGCGGTACGCCTTTGCCGGTAGCGCGATGCACGCTTTCTACCAGATAACGACAAAACTGGCTCGGTTCATTGTCGCTGGCATCAAGGGTATACCAGGCCATTGGATTTTCCTGCGCCGAGGCCCAGGAAGTGACCAGCGTGGTTTTACCGTAGCCCGCCGGTGCCGTCACAAGCAGCAGCTGGTCGCTGTGGCTGTCGTCGAGCAGTGTCAGTAAGCGCGGGCGCACCAGGGTATGCTCGGAGCAGTCCGGCAGGCTGTATTTGGAAGTTAAAAGCATCGCTGCGGGCAGGATTGTTTTAAATGTCTGATTTTTATACAGAGGTATTATGCACTAGCGGAGCGCTTTTGTGACAGATTTGCGCTGAGGATAGGACGACTTGCTGGATTCTCTTTGGCTAATACTGGAAGAGGCTTTGCTTATGACGGTATATTGATTGGCGGATCCAATCAGTCTTACCGATCCAGCCCAAAGAGACAAAACAATCAGAAAGAGACCCTGCGGCCAGTTTTTGGCTTGCGATGTCCGGTGTCAGGAACACATCCCTGTGTTCACCGAGACCGGCGTAGAGCTACCCGACAGCGTTATCTGCTTTCCCGGCTGACATTCGTTGCCGTAATACACGAACGTTTGTACGCAGTGGGGGATTCTTGGATCACTGGATTATGAAAAAACAGAGTTATTTCCGAAAAAAATTTGGTGAATAACTGATGCCGTCAGGGAAGTAGGTGCGGCTTCGACAACAATAATAAAAAAGAGGGAGTTATGGCCGATATTGTGGTTTTGGCAGCGCCGGCTGTGGATGCCGCACACAGGAACTGTGTAAAGCACTTGTTTTCCATGCTCAGGGAAACCCTGGATGACGACTGGGCGCGCCTTCATTGCGATACTTTTCCTACTGTGGAAGCACTGCCAGGTAATACCCAGCGAGTATTTGAAGATATGCGCAAGTGCGAGGTGGATAGTCTGCGCGCGCGCAAATTCCTGCTCAACACCCTGGCTGAGAACTCGGCGCAATTGGGGGATATCCATAGCCGTAGTGGTCTCTACGAGAGGACCCAGACAGCCATTTATCAAACTCTACAAAAGGCTGCAGCCGCCGCTGGCGATTGCGCTCCGGTGTTGCTTATCAGTCATTCGGCCAGCTGTATTAGCTTGTCCAACTATTTGTGGGATGCCCAGCGGCCTAGCGTAAACCACGGTGTCTGGCGCGATGGCGGGCCAGCCGAGGTGCGCAAGGGCTCCGCGCGGGAGCGCTTTTTGCGCCTGAAAACGCTCAGCCATTGGTATACCCTCGGGGCCGGCACGCCGCTGTGGTTTGGGGCCAAGCAGCGGGATCAGATCCAGGCGGTGGCTACGGCCTCCCGCGGGTATCAATTCCGCTGGAAAAATTTCTACCATCCGGATGACCTGCTCGGCTGGCCTCTTAAGCCTCTCAGCCCCAGTTACAACCAAGCGGTATTTCGGGATTACGCGACAAGGCCACTGTCCGATCCAGACAATGCCCTGGCCGGTCCGCAGCTACTGCCACCGGAGGATTACTGGCGCAATGAATTGGTGTGGGAGCAGCTCGGCAAGGACCTGAGCACTCTTCTGCAAAACACCAAGCCGAAGGCAGGTGCATCCGCACAGCGATCTCGGCGGGCAGTCGCGGTATAATCGCGGCACTAGCTACTACTCCCGAATCTAGCCACTACTCCCGAATAAGGATGGGTTTTACCATGTCGCTGCAATTTCACTCGGTCCCGGTCACTCCTTTTCAGCAGAATTGCACCCTGCTCTGGTGCGAAGACAGCAAGCGTGCCGCAGTGGTGGATCCAGGTGGCGACCTGGACAAAATTCTGGCAGCGGCGCAAGAGCGCGGGCTCAACATTGAGAAAATCCTCCTTACTCACGGTCATCTGGATCATGTGGGTGGCACTGCGGCGCTGTCTAAACAATTGCAGTTGCCGGTTGAGGGCCCCCACGAGGGCGATGGTTTCTGGATCGAGCAGCTGCCGGTACAGGCGCAGATGTTCGGTTTTCCCTCAGTGGAGGTGTTCACCCCCGATCGCTGGTTGCAGCAGGGTGATACCGTGACTGTCGGCGACCAGGAGCTGGAGGTGCATCACTGCCCTGGCCATACCCCGGGACATGTGATCTTTTTCCATCGTCCGAGCGAGTTGGCACTGGTGGGCGATGTGCTGTTTGCTGGTTCTATTGGCCGCACCGATTTCCCCCAGGGGGATCACGATACTTTGATTCGTTCGATCACCGAGCGCCTGTGGCCACTGGGTGACGATGTACGCTTTGTCCCGGGTCACGGTCCTATGTCCACTTTTGGTCAGGAGCGTCAGACCAATCCGTTCGTCGCCGATAAACGTTTCGGCTGATAGGTGGTATCTGCAAAACAATAATCCATCGGGAGACCCTTCCCATGCCTGTAAAGCTAAGTGTTTTCCTGTTGATTCTGGCCACTGCTATTAGTGGTTGCGCTGTTATTTCCGAGGCGGATTGCCGCAGTGGGCTCTGGTATGAGCGCGGCCTACATGACGGCGCCCGCGGGCGCTCCCAGGCGCTGATGTACGATATCGCCAAGGAATGCCAAAGTTACGAAATCTATGTGGACAGCGAGGCTTGGTTGCGGGGCCACGAAGAGGGCGTGGAACAATTTTGTACCGCTGAAAATGGCTACGCTCAGGGACGTCAGGGGCGAAAATATGAGGGCGTATGCACTGGGCCCACCGCAGATATTTTTTTGCAGAATTACCAGCGTGGCCTGGCCGACTATCGCGTAGCGCAGGAGTATCGCGATTTATTGTGGCGTCGGGATAATTTAGAACGTGAGCTTTACTCCCTACATCAGGCCCTTAGGCACAGTGATAGCGACAAGCAGAGGCGTGCGCTTTACTTCCAGCACAGCCGACTCGAATGGGAGTTGCGCATGTTGGATTTAGAACTGCACCGCTATGGCCTTTTCGGCCCAGACTATTTCACGCCGGGTTTTTATCCGCGCGGCTTTTTTTCATCCGGTTTTTTTTACTGGTGAATTTAGTGGGCTGATATGGCAAGTCAATTCAGTCATTTCCCCCGACCCCAGTTTGGATTTTCAAGAGAGTTATTCCCATGGCAATTTGGCACGTTACTCCCACCCTGGAAGAGATTAACCGGGGCACCGCCCAGTGTATGCCCGGGTATCTGGGCCTGGAGATTACCGCAATCGGTGAGGATTACCTGGAGGGCAAGTTGCCGGTGGATCATCGCACTCGCCAGCCGTTCGGTATTCTACATGGCGGTGCCAATGTGGTGTTGGCAGAAACCCTGGGATCTATCGGTGCCAATCTGCTGGTGGATACCAGTAAGTTTTACTGCGTTGGCCAGGAGATTAATGCCAATCATCTGCGTCCTGTGCCGGAGGGTGAAGTTACTGGCCGGGCCAAGCCGGTACATATCGGGCGCACTAGCCAGGTGTGGGAAATTCTAATTTACGCCCCCAATGGCAAACTGAGTTGTATCTCCCGAATTACCATGGCAGTTGTGGCTCATGCCGCTGGGTAAACTTTACCGGGTTTTATTGAGGCGGTTTTTATGAGTGAAGTGCGGGAATATTTTTTTGAAGATATTCCCTACCGCTTGGTGCGTTCGGCAAGGCGCAAGCGCCTGGGTCTGGTATTGGCTCAATCCGGCGTGGAAGTACGTATTCCTCAGCGCTGCGCTGCCCGCCACGGCCATCAGTTTTTGCAGGAAAATATCCAGTGGGTACGCGCCCAATTGCTCGCTGCCAACCAGCGTGCAGCACAGGTGCCACAATATCGGTTTGAGTTTGGTGAGCACTTTCCTTGGCTGGGTAAAATGCGCCCCTTGGAGCGCGCGTCTAATCGAGGTGGTGCGGCAATCATCGAAGAGGCCATTCATCTCTATACCTTATCGCCAACCCCCACAGCGCAGCAATTACAGGGGGGCCTACAGCGCCTCTACCAGCGCGAGGCGTTGGCCCTGTTAACAGAAAAGTCCCAGCGCTTGGCCGAACAACTGGACTTGCAGTTTTCCACACTGCGAATTCGCCGCACCAAGAGTAAGTGGGGGCACTGCAGTATTCGTGGAGACCTGCAATACAACTGGTTGGTATGCCTGGCACCGGAACCGGTGGTGGATTATCTGGTGGCCCATGAGGTCAGCCATTTGCGTCACCATAATCACGGCCGCGATTTTTGGCTGCTGGTACAGAGTGTTTGCCCTCGCTATAAGGAGCTACGCCGCTGGTTGCGCGATAATGGCCACCGCCTCACGGTATAGACTTTACCGACAGGTCCCATTGATTTCAGATGTTTTGAATATTCAGTAATTTCCTATGAGCAGAAAACCGCGTTTTATCACTCCGCGCAAGACGGTAAAAAAATCTTTGCCCACCCAGGCAGAAGCCTGCGTGGAAAAATTCAGCCACGATATGCGCGGTCTTGCCCGTGTGGGTAAAAAAACAGTATTTATCGATAACGCCCTGCCTGGTGAAGAAGTGCGTTTTCGTTATAGCGCTCATCGGGCTCGCTTCGATGAAGGTGTTACCAGCGAGATAATTCAGGCTTCGCCACTGCGCTGTGAACCGCGCTGCCCCCATGTGTCCCTGTGTGGGGGCTGCTCACTGCAACACTTGCAGGCCGATGCGCAAATTGTCGAAAAACAAAAAATCCTGTTGGATCAGCTGGCCCGTTTTGGTGGTATTAAACCTGAGGAAATTTTACCTCCTCTGCTGGCAGAACCTTACGGTTACCGGCGCAAGGCGCGTATCGGTATTCGCCTGGTGAAATCGGCAAAAGGTAAAAAACTCGTTTTTGGTTTTCGCAAAAAGCGCAGCAACGATTTGACCGATATCGATGAGTGCCATGTTTTGCACCCCTCCATCGCTCAACATATTCCCGCGTTGAAGCAACTGGTGGCGGAGAGCGAGGGGCGCGCGCACTTTTCCCAGTTGGAAGTGGCGGTCGGTGATGATGTGGCGGCCTTAGTGTTACGACACCTGCAGCCTTTATCGGAAAGGGACCGACAGCGCTGGCAAGACTTCGCTGAATCATCAGGTATACACATGTATATACAACCTGGTGATGCGGCTTCGATACAGTCTCTGTGGCCACAGATTGGCGAGAATTACCTCAGTTATCGTCTGCCGGAATTTGACCTGAGCCTGCACTTCCAGCCGATGGATTTCTTCCAGGTGAATTTCGAGGTCAACCGACAGATGGTGAGTCGTGCTGTGCAGTTATTGGACCCGCAACCCGGCGAGAGGGTGTTGGATCTTTTCTGCGGATTGGGAAATTTCACCCTGCCATTGGCACGCCGCGCCGGGGAGGTCATCGGTATTGAAGGCCTGGGTGCTCTCACTCAAAGGGGCAAGGATAATGCCGAACTTAATGGGCTGAACAATGTGCGCTTTCACACTGCCGACCTGAATGAGGAAATGGTGAAAAAGGCCTGGGCCAGCGACGGCTTCGATAAAATTTTGCTGGACCCACCGCGCGATGGCGCCCTGCAGGCGGTGCGTGGTATCGCCCGTTTCAAGGCGCAGAAAATTGTTTACGTGTCTTGTAACCCGGCGACTCTGGCGCGGGATGCCGGGGAATTGGTTCAGCTGGGTTACCGTCTTAAGCAGGCCTGTGTTATGGATATGTTTCCGCAAACAGCCCATGTGGAATCCATGGCGGTATTTGAGCTGGATTCCTAAAGCCATTTATTCAATTTTTTTCCGTCTCTGTGTGTCATTTAAAAAGTCCTGAGGAGCGGAGGTAAAGCGGTTTTGCCTGATGCCAGAGCAGTGGCCTGTGCGTTGGTGCGGGGGGCAAACTGGCGTAAACTGCTGGCAAACTTATCAAGCGAAGATGTTATGCAAAGCGAACCCTTAACTGATGATTTTGAAGAAAACTGCGCACGTTTTTTGCCAGAGGCTGCCGAACAGGGCTGCGTCTGGGCGCTGCAGGGGGAAGAGGGCTTTGCGTTGTGCGAATCCGAAAAGCGCCCACAAACTGAAGTGATGCCCTTTTGGTCCCAGCGGGAATTTGCCCAGGCACACTGTGAGGGCGATTGGGCGGAATACCAAGCGGTAGCTATCGACCTGGAAGAATTTATGGATGACTGGCTCACCGGTATGCACGAGGATGTACTGCTGGTGGGGCTGAACTGGAACAATGAGCTGGAAGGTGTGGAGCTGGAACCCATCGACCTGCTGGAGCAATTGGAGCAGGAGCTGCAATAAGCTGCGCCATAGTGCCCCACCCAGCGGATAAAAATTAAACAACGGGGTGTCTTAATGGAGCAGTTTCTCGGCCTGCGTACAGTAATTTACGGTGTAACAGATATTGCAGAGGCCCGTGCCTGGTATGCGCAGCTGCTGCAGAAAGAGCCCTATTTCGATAGCGATTGCTATGTGGGTTTTCATCTCGGCCATTGTGAACTGGGCCTGAATCCGGATGCGCGCAGCGCGATCAGCCGCGCGGATGGGGTGATCGCCTACTGGGCGGTTGCGGATATGGCCGCACAGGTCGAGCGTCTTGGAGCCATGGGTGCGCGACAACACAGCGATGTGGTGGATGTTGGCGAGGGCGTACTGATGGCGAGTTTTCTCGATCCTTACGGCAATATTATTGGCCTGATTGAGCAATCCCAGGCCGTGTCGGAGGATTCGAACCAGTAAACGGAGCAGTCCCCGTGAACAAACCACCAGTTTCCAGTTTTCGAAAATCTCCTGATAGCTTTGCCGCAGAGAGCCTTGCCCAAATTGGCCGTGGCTATGTGGCGCCAGACAGAGTCGCTCTGATTACGGGATGTTCCAGTGGTATTGGTCGCGAACTGGCCCTGGCCTTACATCGCCGCGGTACTATTGTTATCGCTACCGCGCGACGCCCGGAAAGCCTGCAGGAACTGGCGGACCTGGGCATCGCTACCGAAGCTTTGGATGTTAATAGCCAGGCAGATATTAACCGGGTGCTACACGCTCTCAAGGCCGCCTACGGTCGCCTGGATATATTGATCAACAACGCCGGTTACGGGCAGATGGGCCCACTGATGGAGCTGGATACCCGTTCCTTGGAAAACCAATTTCGCACCAATGTATTTGCACCGCTGGCATTGGCGCGCGCCAGTGTGCCGTTGATGCGCTCGGGCAAGGGCGCTGTAATTTGTAATATCGGTTCCGTATCCGGTGTTTTGGCTACCCCTTTCTCTGGGGCCTACTGCGCTTCCAAAGCGGCCCTGCACACACTCTCGGAAGTCTTGCGCCTGGAACTGAAACCTTTTGGCATTCGCGTAATGACAGTGCAACCTGGGGCTATTGCCTCAGAGTTCGGCCGCCACGCGGAAGTATCACTGCGCGGTCTCCTGCCTCCGGATTCAATGTATAAGCGCCAGGAGGAAGTGGTGCGCGCCCGCGCACAGGAATCTCAACAAAATGCCACCCTGGCCAGTTCCCTGGCAAGTAAGTTAGTACGTGAACTACTACGTAAACGGCCGCGCACACTGGTGCGTATCGGCAATCGCAGCCGCCTGTTGCCCTGGCTTGCGCGCTGGTTACCGCATAAATTGCGGGACTGGATTTTATTGCGCCGTTTCAAGTTAAACCGTTTGGCGCACAAGGTATAAGTGAGGCTTAGGACTGCCTCCCCGGTGTTTTTCATTTGAGTGATTAATTACTTTTCTGCTCGATGCATTACTAAAATTATCTACATAAAATTTTTAGCTATTAACTAACAGTCGCGCCTGTGATTCAGCCAGTCCTTCACTTCTGAAAAACTACCGCGAAATAGGATAGGGCTGTCACGCTTTTCCATCAGGTGGTTGTAACCACCATCGTAATATTCTCGCAATAAACACATCACCAGTGGAATATAGGCCTCACTGTTCCCACTCTGTTGTAATTCTCGATTTGCATCCATAAGTTGTGCATCCAATATTTGATGGCGTAATCCACCGAGGCGCTTGCGGATTTTACTCAGGTTGTTGCGCAGTTCTTCTCCCAATGTCGCTGCGGAGGAATTGTCAGCAGTTTTAAAGCGCGGCAGGGCCTCGCACACATAATCTTGCACAATACGCCGGGCTCGTTGCTCCAGCGGTTCCTCCACCAGGACTCTGGGAGCGCTTTTCATGGCATTTTGTAATACTGGGGGCAGGGCACAGCGGCCAATAAGCCGGCTTTCATCCTCGATAAAAACTGGTCCGGTAGCTTGCGACAGCTTGAGTAAATCGATACCCACTTGGTTTTCAAAATCAATTTGAGAAGGCTGATCACAACCCGTACGGCCAAAGCTGGAGCCGCGGTGCCTGGCAATTCCCTCCAGGTCGAGTGCTCGTTCTGCACCCTGAATTAACTCTGTCTTACCACTGCCGGTGTGACCGGCAATAACGATCAGCGGCAGCTCTTGGCTCAGGCCTTCCAGCTTGCTGAGCAGATAGGTGCGCATAGCCTTGTAGCCACCATCAACTAGTGGATAATCAATTCCCACATCTCGCAATAATTTCTGTGTAGTGCGCGAGCGCAGGCCGCCACGAAAACAGTAAAGGTAACCCTGGGGGTGGCGATGAATAAATGTACTCCAAGCGTTGAGTCTATGCTCTACGACTTTATCCGTGGCTAGTTGCCATCCCAAATCAATAGCGGCCTGTTGCCCCTGCTGTTTGTACTCTGTACCAATTAACTCCCGTTGTTGGTCGTCTAATAACGGGTAGTTTTCTGCATGGGGAAATGCTCCGCGCTGAAACTCCACCGGTGCTCGTACATCCATCAGCGGAATATCGTGTAGGAATAGATCACGGTAATTCGTAGTATTTTTGCGCAAGGAGGGTCTCCAATATTGCTGTGGAGAGCTTCACTCATTAATGAGGGCTGACCACTCTGAGGCTCTTATAGAGTTAATCAAAGAAACTTTGGTCGATTGTAAGGCTTTTGCTTGTTTGTACGCCAATCCACTTTAGCGGTTAACAGAATAAAATGGCTCCAGGGTATGTCACCACCAATAATTGAGGAGCTAGTAGAGCATTAGTCGCGAGTACTTGTGGCTAATTAGCTGAAGGTGTATGTAACGCTTTGGGTTAATTTAGGGCAGGGCCCTTTATGCTAAATTAACAAATAAGAAGAAAAGATATGGTTGGTAATAGGGTGAGAATTTCAATAGGGAGCAGTTATTAATAATTTGGTATCCGTTATGGTTTGGATATCATAATTTTTGGTGAAATTTGACGCCACTAAAATACCTGGGCAGAAAATATCTCCGGATATTCCAATATTTTTATCTAATTTTACACTTTGCCCTATTAGCATAAGTCCAATTAAAATTTCCCTTAATCGTAATAAGAAATATAGATTTCCTATTGGTCCATAAAACTATTGGAAGATTGCTCTCGACTTCCATTGAAACCGATCCATTGAACTTGGTTGGCGCAAATTATGCCTCTAAACGATCAGTGAAGAGTGGTCTTCCGGCGCCTTTATTCCCGTCAATACCTTATCCTTGTATACCCTGAATGAGTTGCCCCGTGGAATTCTTCACGAGTGCTTCATTCAGGAAATACGTATTTATGACCCTAGATCAGTTGCTTATTCTAATCATTATCGCGATTACTATAGCGCTGTTTATCTGGGGGCCTTGGCGCCACGATATGGTGGCGCTCTCTTCCCTGCTCGCTTGTGTGTTTTTTGGATTAATTCCCCCTGAAAAAGCATTTGCTGGATTTGGTCATCCGGCAGTGGTCACTGTGGCCTGCGTGCTGATCCTCAGTCGTGGCCTGCAGAATACCGGAGCTATGGGAGCCCTGGCCCAGCGGGTAGTGCCTCGAAGCGGCAATATCACAGTATCAATGTTACTCCTGACTGGGCTCGGTGCTCTTCTATCAGGGTTTATGAACAATGTGGGGGCTTTGGCGCTGTTGATGCCGGTAGCGGCGGATATGGCGGAAAAACAGGGCCTGGCTCCGGGTAAGGTGCTAATGCCCTTGTCTTTCGCCACGATACTCGGTGGCATGACCACCCTGATTGGCACGCCGCCAAACCTGGTGGTCTCCGGTTTCCGCGACAGCGCCGGGGCCGGCAGTTACGGCATGTTCGATTTCACCCCGGTGGGCTTGGCAGTGACCCTGGTTGGCCTGTTCTTTATCGGCCTGCTTGGCTGGCGCCTGGTGCCAGGTCGCGGCCAAGCGGGTGCGTCCAGTTTCGATACCGGGACTTACCTTACTGAGGCACTGGTTGGGGAAAAGAGTGCGGCAGTGGGTAAGAGCCTGGGTGAAATTGGCAAGGTACTGGGGGCTGAGGATGCACAGGTAGTCGGGTTGGTGCAAAGCGATGCTCGGGTAGCGGCAGTAGCGCCCTGGCAGCGGGTGCAAAGCGGGGACATTCTGGTAATCGAGGCAGAGCCCGCATCCTTAGCAGCGAGTCTTACCAGGCTTGGACTCACCATGGTTGGTGGGGCTGAGACAGAAAAAGACAAGAAAGTGGTTGTACAGCTGGGAGGGGCAAAGCCGCTGCAGGACGAGGATTCTCGGGATAAGAGTAAGGAAAAGAGCGGCCCCACCGGTGAGGAAATGCAGTTGCGCGAATTGGTTGTAATGCCCAATTCTACTTTGGTGGGGCGCTCGACTCAGTTTTTACACCTTTCGACCAACTACCAGATTAATCTGCTGGCCCTCTCCCGGCGCGGACGCCGATCGGTGAAGCGCCTGCGTTCTACGCCGTTGCAGGCGGGCGATGCCCTGCTGATGATGGGTCCTGATAATCATCTCAATAGGTTTGCCCGGGAACAGGGCTGCGTGCCTCTGGCTCAGCGGGATATCGGCATGCCGAACAAGGAGAAGGCAGTCATTGCCCTGCTTGCTATGGCATTGGGAGTTGCGGGTGCAGCCTTTGGCCTGGTCCCCGCAGCGGTCTCATTTGCTACCTGCGTGCTGGCTTTTATGGCACTCAAGGTTGTGCCGCTGCGAAACATTTACGAGGCCTTGGATGGTTCTGTGATTGTTTTGTTGGGCACATTGATTGCCGTGGCAGAGGTGATGGAAAGTACAGGGGCGGCGGACTTGGTGGCACAGGTGCTGCTGGATAGTTTGGCTCAGGGTAGTTCGGTATTGGCTCTGGTGTTGATATTGATCGTTACCATGACACTGTCGGACTTTATGAACAATGTGGCCACTGCGGCGGTGATGTGTTCAATTGCTATTAGTACCGCTGAACAACTGGCGGTGAATCCGGACAGCTTTCTAATGGCTGTGGCCATCGGCTCATCCTGCGCTTTTCTAACCCCGGTGGGCCACCAGAACAATACCTTGATTCTGGGGCCGGGGGGGTTCGATTTTGGTGATTATTGGCGCATGGGGCTGCCCCTGGAGATACTAGTGGTGCTTGTGAGTATCCCCATGTTGCTGTGGGTATGGCCGCTCTAAGCTCAGGCGATGGAGTCGTCCACAGGCTGCGCTAATTCCGCAAGATAGTTGCTACAAAATCGCAGTATATCGGTCACTGTGACGATACCCACCAGTTCTCCTTCACGCATGACCAGTACCGAGCCGATACCCGTATCGGCCATAGCCATTAGGATTTTATCCAACGGATCGTGGATATCGGCAATAAAGGGCCGGCGCGCGCACAGGTCGTGGACATAGAGTTGTTGCTCTTCCAGTCGGTGTCCGGGGGCGTTGGCCCTTTCGATATCTCCCTTGGAGATGACCGTTTCCAGATCGCCGGCACGGGTTACTGGCAGATGGCGCACCTTGTGCTCTTCCATTAGCGAAAGGGCATCCTCAACGGTGGCATCAATATCGATGTGATAGGGAAACGGCGTCATCAGAGCCGCTAAAGTGGGCATGTGATGAATATTATGGGTACTGGACATAGCGAGCGTCAGGTATCCAATGGTTTTTGGCAATGAGTGCTATAACAAAAGTCAGCGCAATAATTTGCAATTGGCGACTGCGGTTACAATATAGCCAAAATAGGGATGTTTGAATATCCTTTTGTTCAGGCGAATATCCACGCCTTTGTTACATTTTGTTAGCAATAACCGTGAAGATTCCTATTATATTCAAATGATAGAGCGTAAACGGTTGATATTTGTTGGCGAAAGATTATTATTCGCGACCTCAGCCGAGAAATATAATCAGTGTTTCGGGTTCAATACCGGAAAAGGCTGAAGTCGGCTAGCTTTTAATAATGCATTTGCCGAATATATCTAGCGCTGGAGTCGACCGGTGCAAGGGTATCTCGTTTTTCATTCGGCTAATTCGTAATATGCCGAATATAACATCACTTAACCGCCAGTAATCGGCTAGTGGTGCTGTTAACAATTTTGATATTTCGAATAACCGGACTCGACTCTGTGTCGGCCTCCGCCACAGTGTTTTCTCTGTATTTTTAATAACCGTCGTTGAGGTTTATTGAATGTTCCAGGAATACGAACAACTCGAACAGCAAATTGCCGAGCATCAGGCAAGAATCGAAGAACTGCAGGAGCAAATGGCTCAGGCAGAACGCAAAAAAGATGGCGTTATCGCGTTTGATAAGGCACTGGTTAATCTGGCTGCCGAATATCAGATGGAAGAAGAGGAATTCTTCGTTGCACGTGGCCGCCAGGTCGTTGAGTGGCTGGTAGACCAGCTGAATGATGAAGACGCTCCTGACTACGTACAGACTCTTAAGTCTCGCGTTGCCCGTCACCTGAAAAAAGAGGGCGATAGCCCCCGTCGCGGCCGCCGTGCTGCAGCTACTGCGAGCAAGTCTGCAGAGCCCAAGCTGGAAACCGGTCACTACCGCAATCCGTATACCGGTGCCACTGTAGAGAAGAAAAAGCGCAACCCTAAAGCGCTGAGCCAGTGGATCGATGAATACGGTCTGGAAACCGTTAAAGAGTGGAAGATCTAATTCTGCTCAGGTTTCCTATCCAGCATCGGTAATACCGGTGCTGGATAATCTCCACCAGGGTATTCTTTACATTTCTTAAAAATTTAAACGCATTCTCCTGCATTTCATCGAATATGGGTTTACTGCCCCTATATCCTTTGCATAACCTCCAATTATTATTGGATTGAGAGCATCCTTTTGTGTTTACCCGAATTACCAGTCTGCTAATCATTGGCTTTTTAAGCTCGCCTTGGGTCAATACTTGGGCGGAAAGCGCGACATCAAATACCAATAGCCAGACCAATAGCCAGGTTATTTATTTGGTGCGCCATGGGGAAAAGGAGCTGGGGCCTAATGCTGGCAAAGATCCACAACTAGCAAAAGCTGGCAAGGCCCGTGCCGAGCAGTTGGCGCGGATACTCAAAGGTGTGGAAATTGATGCGGTATACAGCACCGATTTTACTCGCACCAGGGAAACTGCCCGCCCATTGGCTGAACAGCGAGGTTTGCCGGTACAAAGCTATGATTACCGTAAATTAAAAGAGTTTGCCGTGGATTTGGACCAGGCCGGCGATCGAATCTTGGTCGTTGGGCATAGCAATACTACGCTGGAAATGGTGGCCCTTCTCGGAGGGGAACAAGGTGCTCCAATTAGAGAATCCGATGAATACGATCGCCTCTATATTGTTATTCGTGATCGAGGCCAGGTAACCACTCTGTTACAACGCTACGGTAAGGACAGCAGACAACATCACGTAGCTGAACTTTCGCAAACGCAGTAGCCGCTTAGTTGTGTATACGCTAGTCGAGCAGCTCGCGCACAAAATCTCTAACAATCGCCGAGGCCGGTCCGTAGCGGTGCTCGGTGAAAGCATCACCCACACTGCTGGGTTCTAAATTTAATTCCACACTGTGTGCTCCCGCCAGGTTGGCACATTCTACAAATCCGGCAGCCGGATAGACATTGCCGGAGGTGCCAATACTGATAAACAGGTCGCACTGGCTCAGGGCTTCGTAAATCGCCTCCATCTGCAGCGGCATTTCCCCAAACCACACCACATGGGGGCGCAAGGTACCTGGTAGTCCACAACAGTTGCAGTGATCGCTAACCAACAGATCCTCCCGCAGGGAAAACAGCTGGCCGCTGCTGCTGCAGCGCGCTTTGAGCAGTTCGCCATGCATATGGATCAGATGATGGCTGCCGGCGCGCTCATGGAGGTCATCGATATTTTGGGTAACCAACAAAAACTCCCCGGTGAACTCTTTTTCCAGTTCGGCTAAAGCCTGATGAGCTGCGTTGGGTACTACATCTCCAGATATTAGATGTTGACGACGTTCGTTATAAAAACGCTGTACCAGTTGGGGATTGCGCTCAAAAGCTTCGGGGGTAGCGACATCTTCGATACGTTGGTTTTCCCATAGGCCGTCGGCCCCGCGAAAAGTACGGATACCAGATTCTGCGGAGATACCGGCGCCGGTCAGCACCACGATACGTTGATATTGCATAGGAATTAATTTCGTCAAGCTGCTGTGATTAGGGCATAAAAATATATTGGACAGTTTACGGAGATCAATATTTTATCGAAAGCCTGAAAGCTTTAGTTATGTAGAGCAAGAAAAATATTACGGTTGATAGGCATAAATCAGATGGCCAAGTTAAAGCGGCCAAGATTGACCGCTTAATTTATTGAGATAACTTTTTTGGTTTCCTCAGTGTAATTTAAGACGAGGGCTCACCGCGCGGTTGGCCTGTCCAATGAGATAAAGCAACATCGCCTTTGGCCAGCCGTGGATTGCCGCCAGGTGCATGCGATAGAGTGAGCGGTAGGCAAAACCTGCAATACGCCCTTCTACGGTGAGACTGCCTTTTACCAGGGTGCCCATCAAATTTCCTACCGCAGTGTATTTACTCAGTGAAACCAGGGAGCCTCGATCCCGATAGTAAAAATGTTCCAGGGGTTTGTTCTCAATCAAAGCGATCAAATTGGAGGCGGTGAGTTTGGCCATCTGTTGTGCTGCTTGAGCGCGCGGCGGTACCCGCTGATCGTCACCATCGACGCAACTGGCACAATCTCCCATGGCAAAAATACTTGGATCAGTTTGAGTTTGCAGTGTGGTTTTCACCTCTATTTGATTGAGGCGATTAGTGGCGAGCCCATCGAGACGGTTGAGAAAATCGGGAGCTTTGACCCCAGCGGCCCAGACGCGAATCGCTGCGGGAATTTCCATGCCGTCACCGGTGGTGAGACCCGTGGGATTGGCACTCGCGATACTGCAACCGGTGAGTACGCGCACTCCCATTTTACTCAGTTCGCGCTCGGCGTTATTGCCCAAGCGCGCCGGCAGGGCCGGCAACAGGTGCGGTCCGGCTTCGACTACGGTGATACCAATAGCGTCCGAGCTGATTCGCCCATAGTTGCCCATCTGCTTGCTTGCATCCACCAGCTCTGCCGACAACTCCACTCCGGTAGCGCCGCCACCAACTATAGCAATCTGCAAGCTGTTCTTAGTGTGGGTTTCCAGGCGCAAAAAATGATTGAGAAGCTGCTGGTGGAATTTCTGTGCCTGCTCACTGCTGTCGAGAAAGACGCAATGATCACGTACGCCGTGAGTGTGGAAATCGTTGCTCTTGCTGCCGATACAGAGAACTAAATAATCGTATTCCAGTTCGCGAGAAGCCACCAACTCATGGCCCTCGTCATCCAACACCGCCCCCAAAGTGACAACCCGACGCTTTCTGTCGAGAGACTGTAGCGCGCCGAGCTGGAATTCATAGCCGTTAGCGCGGGCGTGTACTTGATAGTTAAGGGCGTCCATATTGGCGTCTAATGCGCCAGCGGCAACTTGATGGAGGAGGGGCTTCCAGATATGGGTACGATTCTTATCGACCAGAGTAATTTGTGCTGTGGGAGAGTTGTGTCTTTTTCCCATGAACGGAGTAAAACTGAAATAGTGCCCGAGCCGCGTGGCTAGATGTAGCCCACTAGCGCCGCCGCCGATGATCACAATTTTTTTCATGGTGGGTGGTCTTCCTGTCGATTACTAATAAGCCGACTCCCCAATCTGTGAAGACCTATCGCCGCAATACATGGTTAGCGGCGCTTGTTTTGCTGCCAGTATCCTCCGCATTGGCAGTGATATCAACAGGCCCGAACAAGTGATGATAAATAGAAATAAAAGCGGAATGATTACACTTGGCTGTGTTCCGCCTCGCTATTGTGAGTGATTAACTGCCGCCAGTGGCCATCCCGACGCAGGCGTATCTTTGGCTTGGGGTTGCCCCTAGTGTTGATCACTCCAATGATGGCGGCCTGGCTGCAGCCACTCTGTAGTAGGGCGCGAACGCAGGCTTCAGCCTTACTGGCAGGAACAGCGGCGAGCAGGCCACCACAGGTCTGTGGATCAGTGAGTAGCGCCCAGTGTGGTAGGGATTGCCACTCCCGGGGGTTTTCCACAAAGGAATAGGCACTGGCGTTCTGCGGTTGTAGGCTGGATAACCAGCCGCGCTCAATGCACTGACGGGCGCCGGGAATCAGTGGCAGCGGCTCGGCGATTAGAGTGGCACTGAGCCCGTCGGGTTTCAGCATTTCCAATAAGTGGCCGAGTAAACCAAAGCCCGTGACATCAGTGAGAGCGTGGGCGCCGTGTTGGGCGAAAACCCCGGAAGCGGCGGCATTGCTGTGCAGCATGGTCTCCAATGCCTTTTGCAGCCAGCGACCTTTGGCTTCCCCCATCCCCTCGGCGGCGAGAATGGTGCCGATGCCCAAGGGTTTACTCAATATCAGACAGTCTCCTGTGTGAGCCCCACATTTTTCCAGCAGTTGCTCGCGCTCAGCCAGGCCGTTCACAGTGAGGCCCAACTGCATCTCCGCTCCTTCGGCAGTGTGGCCACCGGAGAGTACGCAATGGTGGCGGTTGAGTTCGTAAATCGTACCGGCGAGCAGCTGTTGTAAGTCCCGTTGGGTGATTTCTTCTGCCGCGGTGGGCAAGGTGGCCAATACCTGTGCGCTCACCGGGCGGGCATGCATAGCGAACAGGTCAGAGAGTGCGTGCAAAGCGGCAAGTCGCCCGAACAGCCAGGGGTCTGCAACCGGGGCGCGCAGTTGGTCGGAACTCTGCACCAATAATTGCGAGGCGGGCAGGTCCATCACGGCGGCATCATCTCCGAGTCCGCGCAGTAGGTACTCAGATTGCTGTATGGGAAGCTTGGCCAGAGCGCCGCGTAGTACTTCAGGGCCTACCTTGGCACCGCAGCCATTGCAGCGCATGCTCGCCAGAGAGATGCCTTGGCGCTGGTTGAGTATCTCGCGAGGTTGGGCGCTCGGCATCTCTTCCATGCTGATGGACAGATCGCTAAAGCGCTGCATAAAGTTGCGATCAATATGGTCTTTCCAGCGCCACAGGGGGGCTCCCACTGCGGCAAGTCCATTGCGCACCGCAACCGCGCGCTTGCCGCCACAGGCCAACAGGCTCAGAAAGCGCTTTTGCGGTCGGTAATTTTTCAATGGCTGTCCGGTGAGAGTGGCGCGCAGATTGTGAAACAGCACCGGCCCTTGCCGCACTGCGTAGACACCTGCCTTGGGCAGCGGCCCGGCGGAAAAACTGGCCACGTCACCGGCGGCAAAGATTTCCTGATGTCCCTGGGCACGCAGTTTACGGTCTACTACTACGAAGCCTTTATCGTCCAGAGCTAGCTGGGAATCCGCCAGCCAGGGGGGAGCACAAGCGTTGGTTGAGAGCAGCACCTGATCCAGGTTGAGTAGCTCGCCATTGTTGCTGCGTACGCCCTGCTCTGTAATTTCTGATACCGGCCAGTTGTGATGTATTTCTACGCCGAGGCTATCGAGCTCACGGGCCACTAATTTTCGCGCGAGGAAAGGATAGCCTTGGGGGATTTCATCAGCTCCGTGTATCAGGTGTATTTGTACGCGCCCGGAATAGATCTGCTCCTCCAGGCTATAAGCCATTGCCATGGCCAGTTCGCAACCACCGGCACCGCCGCCGACAATACCCAGGCGCAGAGATGTGCGATTTTTCTGTACATGTCTCTGCAGTTTTTGCCAGAAGTTGTAAAAATGTCCGATAGGCTTGATGGGGATTGCCAATTCTGAGCCGGGCAGCTCACGCACCGGGGTGGCACCGACATCCAGGGACAAGAGGTCGTATTCTAATGGTGGACGCCCGAGCAGTGATACCGTGTGCGCCTTTACGTCGATATGGTGGGCACAGGCCTGAATAAAACGAGCGCCTGCAGCGCGACACAGGCGCGCCAGATCGATATGGGTGTCATCCAGTGAATAGTGGCCCGCTACCATCCCCGGCAACATGCCGGAATAGGCGGTTTGGATTTGTGGAGAAACCAATGTCAGGCGCGCACCCGGCAGCGGGTTCATTGCCCACATTTGCAACACAATGGCATGGGTGTGGCCACCGCCGACCAGAACGATATCCTGGTAGTTAGGATGCTCCTGCATTTTTGCTCACTACTGATTTCTGCAACAGTTGCTGGGGTAAAGCCATTGCCCGCCAGCCAAATTCTCCCGCCGTGCAAATTCACTTCTGGATAAATTTTAGACAGCGTGAGTTGGGGCGAGACTGATCACACGACGTCAGCCTTCATTATCGCGAATCGCGACGCCAGGGTAAAAAAAACTGTGGGGCTGGTCTTTACTTTATGGGCTTGGCTGTCGTTGCAGCTTGCGTTCAACTCATTTCGCGGCGCGATTTTTCCAATGCCAACAGAGCCTGCCCGTCATAATGCCCGCTTTCATCACCTGCTGTGGTGGTTGATTGGCGGATTATTATTGCTGGAAGGCTTTTCATTCGTGCTTTCCGGTTTGGTACGCGATAAGGCCAGTACATGGATGGCCGAACGCGGACTGGATTTTCAGGCGCAACACTTTCGAGTGTCTCTGCTGGACTTAAGCTTGTTGCTTGTGGATGCGCGTGCAATCAACCGCGAAGGGAGAGGGTTTTCCGCCCAGGAAATTCTGCTGGATTACAGTTGGTGGCAGTTGCTGCGTGGTCGCGCCAATCTGCCTCGAGTCTCTATTAGTGGCGCCTATATGGATCTGCAATCTGTGCCGGGAGAATGGCGCAGAGAATGGGAGGTGGGCGGCTGGGATTTGGCACAGGTTGAGCGCAAGGATAGGGATTTTAAGCTGGCAATCGAGCGAGCACGAATTCGTAATAGCGAACTCTGCTATTTACACAAGCCCATCTGGTCTACAGCCTCCTGCGTTTACATTGGCGATATAAGAGCGCGGGATTTCACCCTGGGGCTGTGGCGTAAAGGAAACGTTCCCCTAAAAGTTGATATTGCCGCTGCTGGGATTGAATTACACGAATTATTAGCCAGAGAGAGAAAGTCTGCGCGATATAGCACTACTTTGGCGCATCTGCACTTGAAGTCTGGGGATTTTCGTTGGCCTAGTTTGCGCACCGAAGCGGATGCCTTCCACGCAGAATTTTTTTCCAGTTGCCCGCCACAACAGTGGGCCGATGCGATTCACGGATTACAGCGCTTGATCGGCCACTGTGCCGCAGCGCGTCGTCTGAAAGCCGCTGGGGATTTAAAATTTGATTTTGGTCGTGTCGCTATGGCGCAGTGGCGCCGTGCCAATGGCGAAGGTGTTTTATTGCGGCGCAGCGATCAGCGTTGGCAGGACTGGCGCGCAGAAACCATTACTATCCGCGATTTTGATTATGTTCGCCCGATTAAACGGTTGCGCTGGCGTCGTGCGGGCGCTACCGCCTTCGATTGGTGTCCACAGCACTTGCGCGATGCCAAACACCACTTTTGTGTGCGAGCCACCACCCTGAATCTCCCCGGTCCTACCAAGTTTGACTGGAATCAACCGCTCAAAATAGTTACCGGTCCCAGTCGCGCCCAACAGGTGCGCTATGTGGATGTCGCCCAGCCTCACAGGCAGCCTCTGACAGCATCGCAAGCTCGGCTGGGTCCACTGGAGTTTGATAAGGCCAGCCGAATTCTCTCAGTGGGCAGTTTATCGGTGGATAGTGCCAGCGGCTGTGTGCCCGGTGAATTGTGGGGTAAACCCGACCACTGCGTGCGCTTAGCTGGTTTACGTGGAGAGGAAAAAGTGGCGCTGCGTTTTGGTTCGCAGTCAAAGTCGATTCCATGGGGAGCTGCTAGTGGGCCAATGTATCTGGGACAGATGCAGCTAGAGGGATTGGCAGAAGAGAGGCTGCGACTGCGTCAATTAAAGTGGGAGGGTATCGACACTTTAGCATCGGATACACCTTACTCAATTCAGGATTTTTCCCTGGAATCCTTGTCTGGCTGCTTATCGCGTGGCTTGCTGCCTGAGGGCTTGGGGCCCTTGTGCGCCCAGCTCAGCAGTCTTAAGGGACGAGGTAATTTTGCCTGGAAGCCAGGTGAGGATGGGTATGCCATTTTTGGCAAATTGGGGGTGCAACGACTCATGTTGGGAGATAGTCCCAGCGGTAATAAAGGGCTTTTACTACAGAAAATGGCCAGCGGTAGCGGATATTTTCGCCGCGAAGCCGTTGAAGATCCCTGGGCTGCCAGCGCCATGGCATCAAGTATCGGCCCGATAGAGGCGGATTATGGTACGGAGAAGGGCAATCTAGAGGAACAGGGGCCTCAAGCCAGTAACCAAATGGCCAGTGTGAATGCGCCAAACTTCAAACTGGAAAATGCCAGTTTGCAGCGCTTAGATGGTTGCTTACCAGATTCTTGGGCACGGTTAATTTACCGAGATTCCCTGCCGCTTGAGGAAATGCCCACTTGCTTTGACTTTCGTGACTTGCGCCAGCAACAGCCTCTTCGCATTGCTTGGCGCGGAGGCTTTGATATTGCCACTGCAGAATTTTCTATCGAGCGTGCTCTGGCACACACGACACAAAATCGCTCCCTGCTAAATATTGAAGACCTGAATTTACCACTGGTTAGAATCCGATATTTACCGTCTGCGGCGCTCAGCACTTATATCGCCTTGCCTGAAAGTGCACTGGAAATACTGGATATTTGCCTACCGGATATCGCGGTACTTTCTGATATTCACATTCGCTGTATAGACCTGCAGAAGTTGCATTTAGGCGAAGCCTTCCACTTGGAGTTTGGTCGACAGCAAGCATCGGCCAATTTGAATGACTCCAGCATTGCTCAGATTCAACTGCTGGAGATGGACGGAATAGCTGCACTGGATATTCAACAGCTATCTCTGCCAGAATTAGAATTTCTCTGGTCCCGCAATGGTGCTGCCACTTCAGAAATAAAGTTTGACAAGCTGTCTGCAGAGTCCCTATTGGCTTGTCTCCCACAGCGACAGGGCATAATGGGAAAACTCCCCCATTGTATATACAGTCGGGACTTGCACTCTATCAATAGCAGTGGGGTGTCACTGGGAGTGACAGAATTTACCCGTGCTGCCTCTGCCGAGCCCATTTGGCAGTTTGCAAAACTTGACATTCCTCGGATTTATTTTTCCCCCGGCTCCATCGATCTCTACGATTTAACGATCGACAATATCTTAGTTTGTGGTTTACAGCGCCTGTTCCCTAGTGAAATCGATGGGGCAAACCTGGCTGACTGTATTGAAACACCACAGATAAAATTTACGGGTAACCCAATTAGTATCGGCTTTGAAAGTAGCATTGATCGGATTAGTTCTGGCGCTGTTTACACTGGTCCAATCGCTTTTTGGCAAAAAGGCAGAGATTTCCTGCAGGCAGGCCTGCAACAGTTGAGTTTGCGGGGAGTCAACTGGAATGGTGGGAAGGACTTTTCTGTTGCCGACTTAAAGATTCTCAATACCCGGGTGTGCCTGCCAGACTCCGGCAAGATTGTAACGATAGAAAGGCTTGAGCGATCCAGAGCTGGAGATACGCGGAGCTGTTATGGCGTCGATGAGCTGTATATGCCAGGTTTGCAGCGCGTATCCCTAAGTCGGCCTTTTACTCTTGAGGGCTCCTTACATTTAGCTGGTCTCTCTATTCCACGCAAAAATACTGAGCCAATTAAAATACCCAACTTTCAGCTGGATAATATCTCTTTTGAGGGGGAGGCACTGGTACGGGTGCAGGGTGCCAGTGGCTGTTTACCCGCCGGACTTTTGAAAGACAAAAATATTGCCCCTTGTTATCAGTTGAGCCAATTACGCTTGGGAGGTATGGAAAGTCTACAAGGGGCGACCGGGAGGGTTTTTCTGCTCAGGGACATCAGTGTGGCGGAAATACAAATGCTTGAGAAGGGCTTTACGCAAGCATTGTCTTTCCCGTTGTTGAAGACGCAGAGATTGCAAGTGGAGCAATTGCGTTTGGAGGGACGATCTCTAGGAGTACAACAACTACGGCTTCTGAGTATCGCCAGCTGTATTCCCGCCGGTTATTTTGATCAAGGGATTCATTGCTTCAAACTCGGAGCCGTTGAGTTGGATGGTAACTTCAATGGCGTACACGGGCTAACTCTTCCACTGTTTAAGGTTGAGAATATTGATCTTTTTTCACCGCGAGGTGAATTATTAGTAGAGGGGGAAAGTATTGAGATTGCCCACTTTTCTATGAATTCAGAAGAATGGTACTTCGCCTGGGGGGAGGCCGTACATTTCCATTTCTTCAATCGGGATCCTGGTGTTCCCGAGTTTGAACGCCACAGTACCGTTGGGGACTTTAGGTTGTTGCATATTAAAGGCTTGAGTTTCCATAAGCGTATGGAGTTATTGACGATTGATTTTATCGACTTCCTGCGCCCACGTTTTATCTTGTTGAGGGATGAGCAGGGTCAGTTTCCGGTAACCTGGGAGATTGCCGAACTGCGAGGGATACCGATTAATCAATATCTGCATAGGAAGAAAAAACACCGGCCTCCACTCTTATACCATATTGGTGATATCCACCTACGCCATGGTACTTTTACCTGGGTGGATCGAAAACATGAGTTTCGCGCACGGCTGCCAGTACGAGATATCAATCTTAATCTCAGTGATATCAGCAATGTGGGGGAGCATCCTCCAGCTGTGATTGTCGCAAATGGCCGCCCCGGTGGATTTGGCGATATTCAATTAGGCGGGACAATAGACTACTTGGGGCAAAAAAAATGGAATGCGGATCTGACTGGTTACCTGGCTAATGTAAATCTGATACCGGCTACGCCTTATATGGCCAAGCTACTTGGTTTCAAGATACTGCAGGGGCAGATGGATGCGGTGGTGAATATCCATGTCTATGAAAATCAATTAAATGCCTTTGCCGATGTGGTGTTGGAGAAAATAAAGGTTCGGCGTGTACGAAAAGATGATCAATTATCAGTTAAGAAGAGGTTTATCCCTCTGAACCTTGCCCTTTGGCTGTTAAAAGACGGTAAGGGGAATGTGAAATTTGGTATGCCTGTAACCGGTAATATCCGCGATCCAAAGTTTTCTATGGAGTATGTCTTCAGCGAGTTACTACATAAAGCCATTATGGATGCTTTGTTTAGTTACTTCACCCCCTATGGTATTTATCTTTTGGCTAAATTGGCCTGGGGGCGATTTATGGCGAAGTCCTTTGATTCCATTGATTTTGCTCCCGGCAGTGCGGAGTTAAGTGGTTTGGCGCTGGCACAACTTCAGCAAATGGTCGCAGTGTTACATAAACATCCAGATGCCCGTCCTGGTATTTGTGGTATTGCCAATGCCAGGGATTGGAATGCAATGTACCCAAATTCAACAATTGGTCTACGCGGTAGTCGCAGATTTTTATCAAATTTCTACCGTAGGCCGTCGATTTTCTTGCGTGAAGAATTTGAGAAGCTAGCCTTAGAGCGCAGTCGAAAAGTTGAGCGCTATTTGATTGATGCAGGTATCCCAGCTGCTGAGCTTATTCCTTGCGCACCGGATTATATGGGGCGTGACTTTGGTGATCCAAGAGTTGAATTTTCTAATTAATATCAGTGATATATTTCTAAGGGAAGTTGATATTTGGTGGGGTGCCTTATTCTCTATGCTGGAGATATATCATCCTCTTGGATGAGTGTTTTGTGGAAGTGTAAGTGGCTATATTTATCAGTGTGGAGATATGTTGTTATTAATAAATGAAATACTTCCTATATTCTAGCTTGCTTTATTTATCAATAAAATCTGCAAGATATTTCTATGTTTTTTCAGTGGAGTTTGGGTTATAAATGCCCAAAAGGTAAATCATATTATCATATCTTGAAGTGCTTCTCATTTTTGTGACATAGTTGGGATGAGTATACCTCTCTTTGGGTAGTGCTATTTACTACTGATATTGCGACTATCTGTCAAATTATTTACTGCTATAAGTATTCAGGGATTGAATATGAGAATAATTATATTTTTCCTACTGCTGTTCTCAAGTTCTTCATTTGCTATTGAGCAGCAGCAGCAGCAGCCTCTAAAAACCATGTCTACATGCCTGGTTATGAATAAATGGAGCTCCTGGGGGATGTGGGAATTCCAAGTTTATGCTATGGCCAGAGAAAAAATCTTAATTGGTAATAAGGAAAACCACTTTCTTATTACGGCAGACGAACCAGGTTTTCGTCATATCGTTGCGGGGGAAGTAGTGGCAAATTACCCAGAGGCAATCACCCTGAAAGCGCTTGGTAGCCAGTGTATGGAAAACTGCCCAGAGAATCACACTAAAAGAATTAACTGGTTCAAGCGCCGTTGTAAGTTTTATGAGTCTTAGATTGCCCTGTGGCAACAGTTAGTAAGTGTACGCTTCTATAGCTTTACAGAAGAGAGAGGAAAATATGAGTGATACTAATCCAGTACAGGGAAGCTGCCTGTGTGGTTCTGTGACCATCAAGGCCGAGCTGCCTTCTTCTGACCTTGGAGTCTGTCACTGTAGCATGTGTAAAAAGTGGAGCGGTGGTCCACTGTTGGCGGTGGACTGCCAGACCAGTGTGGAAATCTCTGGTGAGGAGCATGTATCTGTATTTGACTCTTCGGACTGGGCTGAACGCGGTTTCTGTTCCAATTGTGGCTCCCATCTCTTCTACCGATTAAAGGAAACCCAGCAGTATTCAGTTCCTGCGGGTATCTTCGAACTTCCCCCTGAAGTGACAATGACCCATCAGATATTTATTGATGAAAAGCCCACATACTATAGCTTTGCCAATGAGACCAGAAACATAACCGGCCTGGAGCTGGTCACTGAATTTTCCGGAGAGTAAGTGATCACACACTCCTGATTACTTTTGGGGGGACCATTTGTCCCCCTTTAAGGTTACTATTGTTCGCTAACAGCGCTATCGGTTTGAAAGCGGCTGTGCCCATAGCAAATCGTGGGTAATTTGGGCTATCTGGAAACAGCATTATCAAGCTGTGAAAAGGGCCTGAAAATTTGCAATGATCAAGTAGTAATAGGGAGTGGCAGAGTGCCATGACAGAAACACAGATAGTAGAAATTTTCCTGGCCAATCAGTGGTGGTCCATAATCGCCTTGGTAGTATGTGTCATAGGTGTGACCCTGTGTTGGTTTGGGGGCCTAATGGCTGCATTGACTGCCTTGGGCAATAAGCACTGGGTTTGGGGAATTGTCACTATATTTCTTGGCCCGATTACCGGAATTCCCTATGCGTTGCGGTATAAAGAAGCGGAGTATGCTCGCTCTTTGATGCTTCGAGGAGTATGGGTGTTGTTGGTTGGTTTGGTTATTGCTATTTTGGTTTTATTTTTAGGCCGCTAGATTTATTGCGCGTTACTTTTAAGTAGCGCGTATCTCTCCAGAAGTATTTCCCTACTACATTTCTCTACTACATTTCTTTGCTGTTGCAGGCTGTTTTAATTGCAGGATTTATGAGATTACATTTTTTAATCTTTAAGGTTGAGTGTGATTAACTTTAGTGCTGATGCTTGCTCGGTGCTTAAAGGTTCTATATATGATTTTTTGATGTTGCTATGTTTTTAGGGTGTTGAAAATGTAAGCTATTTTTGTTCGGGGTAATTATTTTTGTATTGTGGTTTTTTTAAATTGCAGGAACCTCTTAAGTTTTGATGGTGGTTTGAGTGGGGTGTTTAATTGTTCTTATTGAATTTGTTCAATGTTTTCTGAGCTTTTAATTTTGTTCGTTTTTTTTTGTGTAAAAGCTTTTGCTAAGCTTGCCTGTCTTTTAGGTTAGTGGAGAAAAATCAATTTTTCAGTTTTTAAATAGGATATTTGTACCATTTTGAGGTTATTAATGTCCTTTTTCTGTGTGTGGAAATAAAAATAAATAAAATAATTGGCGTATTTTTCTTGAAAGAGATCCATGCTCGTCGATAGAATTCGGCGTGTATTTTATTGTTGGGAATTCCGCAATAAACTGTCTTTAAAGGGATGATGGGTGCTTAAGGGAGGAAAGTCACATGTGTTGTTATTCTTAGTAGCTGCTTTTGGGTTCTTTAAAGGTGAAGAGCTTTCTATTTGCTGTTGTTTTTGAGGTTGAGGTTTTTATTTTTCGATCTATTTAGATCTCTGTCGTTTGGTTTTTAACATGTTGACTCTTGTTCGTAACTTTTTTGTGCTGCAGGTTTTAAGTGTCAGTGCTATTGCTTATGGGTCTGCCTTGAGCGGGCCGAGCACAGATACTGATGGGAAATATTCCTTGTCATATAAGTCTGTAGCGCCACTTGGGATAATGGGTGTATATCTAAAAGAGTATAAAAATGGAACTTTTACTCGGAATATTTCATTAGACTATGGGTTTTCCAGTTCAAACTCTACTAAATCTGTAACCGTTTCTTCTGCCGGTAAATACTTTTATGAGTATTGGCATGAACACTGTACTCCAGATATTATCTCCCCTGATGATTGGGAAGATAAAGTTACATCTTGCCCTGCTTCCCGATTCAATAGGGTTAAGTTAGGCACTCATACCGTTAACGTTATATTTCAACCAGCAGCGCCCTCCAGTATCAATTACGGCACTTTCGATAGTGATGGGGCTTACAAGGTTAGCTGGTCTTCCAGTACTGGTGCAGGCCGGTATGAGCTCTACCGTAGGGTAAATAGTGGCTCCTGGAGCAGGGTTTATAACGGTTCTAAAACTAGCTTTGATGAAAGTGGCCGCTCTAGTGGTAACTACCAATATCGTGTACGAGCCTGTAACACCGCAAAGAATTTATGTGGTGCTTATAAGAACGGCGGAACCATAAAGGTAGAGCTGACTCCATCAACCCCAACCTCTATCACTGTTCCCAGTTATACCTCCTCTAGCAGCGTTAGCATCAACTGGGCTGCCAGCAGCGGGGCTACTCGCTACGAGGTACAACAGCGCAAGGATAACGGCAGTTGGTCCGGCAATATTTATTCTGGTTCATCTACCAGTACAACGGTTTCTTCCCTGAGCCATGGTAGTACTTACCGCTTTAGAGTACGGGCCTGTAATACCACTTGCTCTGGCTATCGAGAAAGTAAAGATTTAGAAGTCTATTTCCGTCCTGGCGTACCAACACCTAAATTAAATACCACCACCAGCCTCGATGGTAAATATACTGTCAGCTGGAATACCAAGCAGTTTGCTACCAGTTATCAGTTGGTCGATGGCGGTGGCTCCACTCTATACAATGGTTCTGGTTTAAGTAAGAGTTTCTCTGGTGTTAGCAATGGCTCTTATAGCTATAAGGTTCGTGCTTGTAATGCCAAGGGCACCTGCTCCAACTACTCCTCGTTAGTAACAGTTAAAGTCGATCGTGTTGTTGGTATACCGGTGCTGTCTGCAGCACCCACTAGCAGCTGGGATGGCAAAGTAAAACTAAGCTGGACAGAAATTGATAAAGGCGGTCTCACCGTTGAATATCAAGTGGTAGACAGTGCAAATAAGCAGCTTTATCGCGGCACTGCACGCAGCTACCAGCTGAGTAACTTGCAAGACGGGCGCCACTGCTACCGGGTACGTGCACTGACCTCAACAGATCAGTCCAACTATTCACCGGAAGCTTGCGCCACCGTAGCGTTGCTGAAGCCACCTGTAGCACCTAGTTATATCACTGTACCTTCCTCTACTGGCGAAGCTTATACCGTGAGCTGGCCATCAGTTGCCGAAACTGATAGTTATCTGCTGCAGCAACGTATTAATAATGGCAGCTGGAAAACCGTGTATAACGGTGCTGGCAACAGCTATAAATACAATGCCTCTCCATTAGTATTCGGTACGCACGATTATCGTGTACAGGCCGCGAACAAAGCGGGCTCTTCCGACTTTAGTAATACCTTCACGGTAACGATGGAGCTGGATCCCACGGTACAGATTCGCAAGCAGCTGTACTACAACGAAGCCGATCAGGTACCTGCGGCCCAGGAAAATCCTGCCCAGGGTATTTTCTCCCGGGATAGAGCGGCCTTCCGCTACTTGGACCTGATGTATATCGTTGATACCAACACCAATACGGTGATTAACCCTTATGCCAGTGGTGAAGCCACGGTTGAGTTTTCCAGCCTGTATGACACTGCCGAACGTAACCGTGCCACAGATGTGGAAGCGTTTATTTTTGAGCAGCTCACTCATCATCCCAACAATGAAAACCTGCAACGTTTCACGCTGGATGTTTACTACGATCGCGCGGTAGCGGAAATGATCCTGGCTAATGAAGCCCTGGATAATGCCCGTATTAGCCGCCTGCGTAACGAAGCGGTAGAGGTCGAAGTTGGCCATATAGAAACTGCACACCAGTTGTTGAAGGATGCCCTGGAGCAGTACAACTCCCTGCTGACCTATGCACCGGAGTTTTTAGCACAATGGGGTCCCTCCCGTGGTCAAATTAGCCCCCGCTACTACGACCCCAACGACCTGGCGCAAAAAGATGTAACCCCAGCAGAATTACTGTTCACCGGTTACAAAGATGTCACCATGCTCTATCAGCTGATGAGCAAATTGGCTTCTACTAAAGTGCAGCAAGCGCGTCTGGCCGTCGTTGCCGGACAGACCAATACCACCCTGCTGGCACAAATGGTTGACGAGATGAATACGCTGCGCAGTGAGTTGATTGCTAAAGAGCAATCATTGCGTGCGATCTTCCCGAATACCGACTTTACCCAGGTGCAAGGTTTCTCTGGTCTGCCCGAAGCGGTGTATGCATGGCAAACCCATCTCAGCGATTTGGAAAACTCCGTGAGCTGGCTCACGGGCGAAACCAATATTCTGGGCCTGCCACAGGACTCAGTGTTGCTGGTACAGGGTTACGGTATCGATGGCAACACCGTGTTTGATTCCTTCAATGCACTGAGTGACTTCCTCGGTAATGACAGCAGTGGCCCTATTGCCACTGCACAGAATAGTCTCGCCGCCGCAAAAACCAGCTACGAGAACTACCGCCACAGTGCCGACAAGCTGGCCACGGAATATACCGACCGCCACCAGCAGTTGGGCAACTGGCTGTACAGCCTGTTGGGCTTGGAGTTCCCAAGTAACTGCTTCAGCAAAGACTGCATTATTGTTGAAGAGTCTGCACAGCAAGGTAGTGAAATTGCCTTGCAGGCAAACAATATCGATATCGCGCAAATCGCATTGAGCAACAACCTGCAGCGTATGGAAGACCTGCTGAGTGCGATTGAAATTGAAATCGAGCGACGTGCGGAGGAGGAAGGTATCGTCGACGGCATGTCGAAGATCATCCTGGATTACGGCTCCAAGCAGGAATCCATTTCTAAGCAAATCACCAAGATTCGTAAAGAAGCGGAGAAATCCAGAAAACGCGATGGCTTCCTGAAAGTAGTGGGTGGTGCAATTAAAGCCTACTACACCGGAGATACAAGCACGCTAGAGCAGGGTATCGATCAGGTGGTTTCTAGTCATATCAATCTCAAGAGCATTAAAGATATTGGCAAACTAGAAGCAATGAGCATTCGCTTGGGTGCAGAAGAGCGAGCGAAGCTGAATGACAGCAGCAATAAATTGTTGGATGTCGAAAGCCGAGCGCGCGTGCGCACCATGTGGCTGGAGGCAAATACCATCGCGCTGGATATTGCCCAAGCGGAAGCTACGGTTGAGCAGGAAGTAGAACGTTTAGTCGGCATGCTGAATCAGGCACAGCGGGTTATGAACCAGATGTTCACTACTAATGCCAATCTGGCCGAACGTTATTTTGCTGACCCGATCCATGCCAGCCGCCTGACTACGGAAATGTTGCGTGCAGAGCGTCACTTTGAGGAAGCGCAGAAGTGGTTGTTCTACGCGGCCAGTGCGCTGGAATACAAGTGGCAAGAATCATTTGTGGGTTCAGTGACTGGCTCCAGAAAGGAAGATATTTTCCAAGTGCGCAATGCCCAGGAACTGAGGGATTTCTATAGTGAGCTTTTGACCTTCGATCAACTTCATAAGCTTGGAAGTATAGAGCAGGCGACGGACACCTTCTCTCTGAAGGATGATGTGTTCGGCTATGTGGATAAAATCAATGGTATTGCACAAACCTATGCACATCCGGACCCCGCTCAACAAGACGGTCCGCGGCTGAGCCCGCAGCAAGCTTTGCAGGAAAAGCTGCGCCTGTTGTCGCGTAAATACGGCAGTGATACCTGGGTAACCGTGGAATTTAGTACTGTGAAAGAATTACCGCGCAGTAACTTCTTCCTGGGGCCGGTTATTGCCGACAACGGTGATTTGTCTTGCTTGGCAACTGGTGGTAATTACCTGGATAAAATTGAAACCGTTGGTCTTAATATCCCCCTTGCATATAGCGTTAGTGGTGAAACCGAAACGCCTGCATTTTTGACTTATGGAGGCACTAGTTTCCTGCGTAGTAAAACTCCGGGAACTCTGGTGGAAAATGCGGATGGAGTTGGTATTCAGGACGAGTTTATAACTCATAGCACTCGATTCTGGGATGCCGTTGAGGGAACTGGGCTGGCGTTCAGAAATAGCTACCGTGTTTCTATGTCTGCGAACTTGGATGTGCTTAATAGTGGCACTGGTTCAAATTCCACGATTACCAGTGCGTTTAAAGAACGCAGTGTCGCCGCCACTGGCTGGCGCTTGTCGCTCAAGTTGGCAGACCGTTATGGTTCACTGGTAGACCTCAATGCGGTTAAAGATGTTGAGTTGATCTTTAACCATCGTTTTAAACCGAGAAATGTTGATAGCTGTGGTGGCGATGATGGCACTGGTCCATTGTTGCTACTGCGTAAACCTGTAGTTCATTAATCTTATAAATAGATGCATCTCACATTATGTGAGGTGCATCGTTAATTATCTTAACCTTCTTGTGCTTAAGTTTTTGTGCATATCTCGCTGTGCTTGTTAGGTTATTTTATGAATAGAGTATTTAATATTTAGCATGATAAAGATATTCAAATTGACAGGCCCACTATTTGCCGTTGGGTTTGTGTCTTTTAGTTTCTTGCCACAACATGCCCAGGCCGGGTGTAGGATTGATGGTGAGCATTCTATAGGTGGATCTAGGGGGCAGGTTGTTTACGACTGTTTTGTTCAATTGCCATCTAGCTTCACACTCAGCTATTCAAATCGTAAGGCGACATTAGCCTGGAAAGAGTATACGCTCACCAGCGGAGAAACCAGACATGAAGATTACTCTCTTATTCAAACATTTAATGGCAAAGAGACAGTTTTAGATCACTATCCGCCTTCAACTGGTTCTCGTGTTGTTAATTTAACAGCCAATGGTACTTATTCTTTTTGTTATAAAGCGGAAGGGGAGGCGGGCTTGGTTGGGCCTGGGTTTATTGGGCGCCCAATGACCAGAGAAACCTGCCGTGAGGTAACTGTTACCTCTACGCCTTCTACTATAAATTATCCAACTTTTGATAGTGATGGCTCATATTCCATTAGTTGGTCATCAAGTTCTGCAGCTAACCGCTATGAGCTATATCGCAGTATAAATGGGGGGTCTTGGAGTAGAATTTATAATTCATCTGGCACCAAGTTTAATGAAACTGGTAAATCCAATGGAAGCTACCGATATCGCGTAAGAGCCTGTACATCCAATATGTGCAGTGATTATAAAACCGGTGGGACCCTCAAAGTAGAGAAAACGCCATCAACTCCATCCTCTATCACTGTTCCCAGTTATACCTCCTCTAGCAGCGTTAATATCAGCTGGGCTACCAGCAGCGGGGCTACTCGCTACGAGGTACAACAACGCAAGGATAACGGCAGTTGGTCCGGCAATATTTATTCTGGTTCATCTACCAGTACAACGGTTTCTTCCCTGAGCCATGGTAGTACTTACCGCTTTAGAGTGCGGGCCTGTAATAGCACTTGCTCTGGCTATCGAGAAAGTAAAGATTTAGAAGTCTATTTCCGTCCTGGCGTACCAACACCTAAATTAAATACCACCACCAGCCTCGATGGTAAATATACTGTCAGCTGGAATACCAAGCAGTTTGCCACCAGTTATCAGTTGGTCGATGGCAGTGGCTCCACTCTGTACAATGGTTCTGGTTTAAGTAAGAGTTTCTCTGGTGTTAGCAATGGCTCTTATAGCTATAAGGTTCGCGCTTGTAATGCCAAGGGCACTTGCTCCAACTACTCCTCGTTAGTAACAGTTAAAGTCGATCGCGCTGTTGGTGTGCCCGTAGCCTCAGCTTCGCCAACCAACAGCTGGGATGGCAAGGTCAAGCTTAGCTGGAGCGAAGTTAAAAAAGGCGGTCTTACCGTTGAATATCAAGTGGTAGACAGTGCAAATAAGCAGCTTTATCGCGGCACTGCACGTAGCTACCAGCTGAGTAACTTGCAAGACGGGCGCCACTGCTACCGGGTACGTGCACTGACCTCAACAGATCAGTCCAACTATTCACCGGAAGCTTGCGCCACCGTAGCGTTGCTGAAGCCACCTGTAGCGCCTAGTTATATCACCGTACCTTCCTCTACCGGTGAAGCTTATACCGTGAGCTGGCCATCAGTTGCCGAAACTGATAGTTATCTGCTGCAGCAACGTATGAATAATGGCAGCTGGAAAACCGTGTATAACGGTACTGGTAATAGCTATAAATACAATGCCTCTCCATTAGTATTCGGTACGCACGATTATCGTGTACAGGCCGTGAACAAAGCGGGCTCTTCCGACTTTAGTAATACCTTCACGGTAACGATGGAGCTGGATCCCACGGTACAGATTCGCAAGCAGCTGTACTACAACGAAGCCGATCAGGTACCTGCGGCCCAGGAAAATCCTGCCCAGGGTATTTTCTCCCGGGATAGAGCGGCCTTCCGCTACCTGGACCTGATGTATATCGTTGATACCAACACCAATACGGTGATTAACCCTTATGCGAGTGGTGAAGCCACGGTTGAGTTTTCCAGCCTGTATGACACTGCCGAACGTAACCGTGCCACAGATGTGGAAGCGTTTATTTTTGAGCAGCTCACTCATCATCCCAACAATGAAAACCTGCAACGTTTCACGCTGGATGTTTACTACGATCGCGCGGTAGCGGAAATGATCCTGGCTAATGAAGCCCTGGATAATGCCCGTATTAGCCGCCTGCGTAACGAAGCGGTAGAGGTCGAAGTTGGTCATATAGAAACTGCACACCAGTTGTTGAAGGATGCCCTGGAGCAGTACAACTCCCTGCTGACCTATGCACCGGAGTTTTTAGCACAATGGGGTCCCTCCCGTGGTCAAATTAGCCCCCGCTACTACGACCCCAACGACCTGGCACAAAAAGATGTAACCCCAGCAGAATTACTGTTCACCGGTTACAAAGATGTCACCATGCTCTATCAGCTGATGAGCAAATTGGCTTCTACTAAAGTGCAGCAAGCGCGTCTGGCCGTCGTTGCCGGACAGACCAATACCACCCTGCTGGCACAAATGGTTGACGAGATGAATACGCTGCGCAGTGAGTTGATTGCTAAAGAGCAATCATTGCGTGCGATCTTCCCGAATACCGACTTTACCCAGGTGCAAGGTTTCTCTGGTCTGCCCGAAGCGGTGTATGCATGGCAAACCCATCTCAGTGATTTGGAAAACTCCGTGAGCTGGCTCACGGGCGAAACCAATATTCTGGGCCTGCCACAGGACTCAGTGTTGCTGGTACAGGGTTACGGTATCGATGGCAACACAGTGTTTGATTCCTTCAATGCACTGAGTGACTTCCTCGGTAATGACAGTAGTGGTCCTATTGCCACCGCACAGAATAGTCTCGCCGCCGCAAAAACCAGCTACGAGAACTACCGCCACAGTGCCGACAAGCTGGCCACGGAATATACCGACCGCCACCAGCAGTTGGGCAACTGGCTGTACAGCCTGTTGGGCTTGGAGTTCCCAAGTAACTGCTTCAGCAAAGACTGCATTATTGTTGAAGAGTCTGCACAGCAAGGTAGTGAAATTGCCTTGCAGGCAAACAATATCGATATCGCGCAAATCGCATTGAGCAACAACCTGCAGCGTATGGAAGACCTGCTGAGTGCGATTGAAATTGAAATCGAGCGACGTGCGGAGGAGGAAGGTATCGTCGACGGCATGTCGAAGATCATCCTGGATTACGGCTCCAAGCAGGAATCCATTTCTAAGCAAATCACCAAGATTCGTAAAGAAGCGGAGAAATCCAGAAAACGCGATGGCTTCCTGAAAGTAGTGGGTGGTGCAATTAAAGCCTACTACACCGGAGATACAAGCACGCTAGAGCAAGGTATCGATCAGGTGGTTTCTAGTCATATCAATCTCAAGAGCATTAAAGATATTGGCAAGCTAGAAGCAATGAGCATTCGCTTGGGTGCAGAAGAGCGAGCGAAGCTGAATGACAGCACCAACAAATTGTTGGATGTAGAAAGCCGAGCGCGCGTGCGTACCATGTGGCTGGAGGCAAATACTATTGCGCTGGATATTGCCCAAGCGGAAGCTACGGTTGAGCAAGAAGTTGAACGTTTAGTCGGCATGCTGAATCAGGCACAGCGGGTTATGAATCAGATGTTCACTACTAATGCCAATCTGGCCGAACGTTATTTTGCTGACCCGATCCATGCCAGCCGCCTGACTACGGAAATGTTGCGTGCAGAGCGTCACTTTGAGGAAGCGCAGAAGTGGTTGTTCTATGCAGCTAGTGCCCTGGAATACAAGTGGCAAGAATCATTTGTAGGTTCAGTGACAGGCTCCAGAAAGGAAGACATTTTCCACGTGCGTAATGCCCAGGAACTGAGGGATTTCTATAGTGAAATGTTGTCCTTCGATCAGTTGCGCAATCTCAGTGGCACTCAGCAGGCGACGGACACTTTCTCTCTGAAGGATGATGTGTTCGGCTATGTAGATGATATCAACGGTATTGCACAGACCTACCAACATCCAGACCCTGCCCAACAAGGTGGTCCTCGTTTAAGTCCGCAGCAAGCACTGCAGGAAAAGCTGCGCCTGTTATCGCGTAAATACGGCAGTGATACCTGGGTAACCGTGGAATTTAGTACTGTGAAAGAATTACCGCGCAGTAACTTCTTCCTGGGGCCAGTTATTGCAGACAATAACGATCTGAGTTGTTTAGCTGCAGGTGGATCTTACCTGGATAAAATTGAGACTATTGGGCTCAATATCCCCCTTGCATTTAGCGTTAGTGGTGAAACCGAAACTCCAGCCTACCTAACTTATGGCGGTACCAGCTTTTTACGTAGTAAAACACCAGGAACTCTGGTGGAGAGTGCGGATGGCGTAGGTATTCAGGATGAGTTTATTACCCATAGCACTCGATTCTGGGATACTGTTGATGGAGCCAACTTGGCTTTCCGTAATAGTTATCGGGTTCCTATGGCCGCTAATTTAGATGTACTTAATAGTGGTGCAGGTTCTAGTTCTACGGTGACTAATGTATTTAAAGAACGCAGTGTCGCCGCCACTGGCTGGCGCTTATCGCTCAAGTTGGCAGACCGCTATGGTTCACTGGTAGATCTCAATGCGGTTAAAGATGTTGAATTGATCTTTAATCACCGCTTCAAATCAAGAAATATAGATAACTGTGGTGGCGATGATGGCCCTGGTCCATTGTTGCTACTACGTAAGCCTGTAGTTCATTAACCTCATAAATAGGTGCATCTCACATTGTGTGAGGTGCATCGTTAATCATCTTAACCTTCTTGTGCTTAAGTTTTTGTGCATATTTCGTTGTGCTTGTTAGGTTATTTTATGAATAGAGTATTTAATATTTAGCATGATAAAGATATTCAAATTGACAGGCTCACTATTTGCTGTTGGGTTTGTGTCTTTTGGTTTTTTGCCACAAAACGCACAGGCTGGATGTATAAAGGATGGTGAGCATTCTCTAGGGGTGAGAAATACTGTTTACGACTGCAGGGTAGACTTGCCAGCTAGCTTCACACTCAGCTATTCGAACCGCAAGGCTACTTTAGCCTGGAAGGAGTATTCTCTATCGAGCGGAGAAATAAGAAATGAAGATAATTCCATTGTTCAAAGAGTTAGCGGAAAGGAGACCGTTTTAGATCACTATCCGCCTTTAACTGGTTCTCGTGTTGTTAATTTAACAGCCAATGGTACTTATTCCTTTTGTTTTAAGGCAGAAGGAGTTATGGGGTTAGATGGGAATGGATTTGTAGGACGTCCATTTACTAGGGAGACCTGTCGTGAGGTAACTGTTACCTCTACGCCTTCTACTATAAATTATCCGACTTTTGATAGCGATGGTTCATATTCCATTAGTTGGTCATCAAGTTCTGCAGCCAGTCGTTATGAGCTTGAGCGCAGTATAAATGGGGGTTCTTGGAGTAGAATTTATAATTCATCTGGCACCAAGTTTAATGAAAGTGGTAAATCCAATGGAAGCTACCGATATCGCGTAAGAGCCTGTACATCCAATATGTGCAGTGATTATAAAACCGGTGGAACCCTCAAAGTAGAGAAAACGCCATCAACTCCATCCTCTATCACTGCTCCCAGTTATACCTCCACTAGCAGCGTTAATATCAGCTGGGCTGCCAGCAGTGGGGCTACTCGCTACGAGGTACAACAACGCAAGGATAACGGCAGTTGGTCCGGCAATATTTATTCTGGTTCATCTACCAGTACAACGGTTTCCTCCCTGAGCCATGGTAGTACTTACCGCTTTAGAGTGCGGGCCTGTAATACCACTTGTTCTGGCTATCGAGAAAGTAAAGATTTAGAAGTCTATTTCCGTCCTGGCGTACCAACACCTAAATTAAATACCACCACCAGCCTCGATGGTAAATATACTGTCAGCTGGAATACCAAGCAGTTTGCCACCAGTTATCAGTTGGTCGATGGCAGTGGCTCCACTCTGTACAATGGTTCTGGTTTAAGTAAGAGTTTCTCTGGTGTTAGCAATGGCTCTTATAGCTATAAGGTTCGCGCTTGTAATGCCAAGGGCACTTGCTCCAACTACTCCTCGTTAGTAACAGTTAAAGTCGATCGCGCTGTTGGTGTGCCCGTAGCCTCAGCTTCGCCAACCAACAGCTGGGATGGCAAGGTCAAGCTTAGCTGGAGCGAAGTTAAAAAAGGCGGTCTTACCGTTGAATATCAAGTGGTAGACAGTGCAAATAAGCAGCTTTATCGCGGCACTGCACGCAGCTACCAGCTGAGTAACTTGCAAGACGGGCGCCACTGCTACCGGGTGCGTGCACTGACCTCAACAGATCAGTCCAACTATTCACCGGAAGCCTGCGCCACCGTAGCGTTGCTGAAGCCACCCGTAGCACCTAGTTATATCACCGTACCTTCCTCTACTGGCGAAGCGTATACCGTAAGCTGGCCATCAGTTGCCGAAACTGATAGTTATCTGCTGCAGCAACGTATGAATAATGGCAGCTGGAAAACCGTGTATAACGGTACTGGTAATAGCTATAAATACAATGCCTCTCCATTAGTATTCGGTACGCACGATTATCGTGTACAGGCCGTGAACAAAGCGGGCTCTTCCGACTTTAGTAATACCTTCACGGTAACGATGGAGCTGGATCCCACGGTACAGATTCGCAAGCAGCTGTACTACAACGAAGCCGATCAGGTACCTGCGGCCCAGGAAAATCCTGCCCAGGGTATTTTCTCCCGGGATAGAGCGGCCTTCCGCTACCTGGACCTGATGTATATCGTTGATACCAACACCAATACGGTGATTAACCCTTATGCGAGTGGTGAAGCCACGGTTGAGTTTTCCAGCCTGTATGACACTGCCGAGCGTAACCGTGCCACAGATGTGGAAGCGTTTATTTTTGAGCAGCTCACTCATCATCCCAACAATGAAAACCTGCAACGTTTCACGCTGGATGTTTACTACGATCGCGCGGTAGCGGAAATGATCCTGGCTAATGAAGCCCTGGATAATGCCCGTATTAGCCGCCTGCGTAACGAAGCGGTAGAGGTCGAAGTTGGCCATATAGAAACTGCACACCAGTTGCTGAAGGATGCCCTGGAGCAGTACAACTCCCTGCTGACCTATGCACCGGAGTTTTTAGCACAATGGGGTCCCTCCCGTGGTCAAATTAGCCCCCGCTACTACGACCCCAACGACCTGGCACAAAAAGATGTAACCCCAGCAGAATTACTGTTCACCGGTTACAAAGATGTCACCATGCTCTATCAGCTGATGAGCAAATTGGCTTCTACTAAAGTGCAGCAAGCGCGTCTGGCCGTCGTTGCCGGACAGACCAATACCACCCTGCTGGCACAAATGGTTGACGAGATGAATACGCTGCGCAGTGAGTTGATTGCTAAAGAGCAATCATTGCGTGCGATCTTCCCGAATACCGACTTCACCCAGGTGCAAGGTTTCTCTGGTCTGCCCGAAGCGGTGTATGCATGGCAAACCCATCTCAGCGATTTGGAAAACTCCGTGAGCTGGCTCACGGGCGAAACCAACATTCTGGGCCTGCCGCAGGACTCAGTGTTGCTGGTACAGGGTTACGGTATTGATGGCAACACCGTGTTTGATTCCTTCAATGCACTGAGTGACTTCCTCGGTAATGACAGCAGTGGCCCTATTGCCACCGCACAGAATAGTCTCGCCGCCGCAAAAACCAGCTACGAGAACTACCGCCACAGTGCCGACAAGCTGGCCACGGAATATACCGACCGCCACCAGCAGTTGGGCAACTGGCTGTACAGCCTGTTGGGCCTGGAGTTTCCGAGCAACTGCTTTGCCGAGGACTGTGTGATTGTCACGGAGGATGCGCAGAACGGTAGTGAAATTTCTCTGCAGGCGAACAATATCGATATTGCGGAAATTGCACTGAGCAACAACCTGCAGCGTATGGAAGACCTGCTGAGTGCGATTGAAATCGAAATCGAGCGACGTGCGGAGGAAGAGGGTATCGTCGACGGCATGTCGAAGATCATCCTGGATTACGGCTCTAAGCAGGTTTCAATTAAGCAGCAGATTGCCAAAATTCGCAAAAAGGCGGAACAGTCTAGAAAGCGGGGTAGCCTGTTTAAAGGGATTGTGAAGTCGGTAGCAGCTATCGTGAGTCAAAACTGGGCTCAACTAGCGCAAACGGTAAAAGAAACCGCAGAAACCGTTGCTGAGCACAACCGCAATATAAAAACGATTAAAGATATTGGTAAATTGGAGGCAGAGAGCGCCCGCCTAGCGGCGGAAGAACGCGCGACCTTAAACGACAGCTCAAATAGACTACTGGGTGTGGAGAGTAAGGCTCGCGTGCGCACTATGTGGCTGGAAGCAAATACCATTGCGCTGGATATTGCCCAAGCGGAAGCTACGGTTGAGCAGGAAGTGGAACGTTTGACTGGCATGCTGAATCAGGCACAGCGGGTTATGAACCAGATGTTCACTACTAATGCCAATCTGGCTGAGCGTTATTTTGCCGACCCGATCCATGCCAGCCGCCTGACGACTGAAGTACTGCGTGCGGAGCGTTACTTTGAAGAAGCACAGAAGTGGTTGTTCTACGCGGCCAGTGCACTGGAATACAAGTGGCAGGAATCTTTTGTGGGTTCAGTCACTGGCTTCAGAAAGGAAAGTATTTTCCGTTTGCGCAATGCGCAGGAGCTGAGGGATTTCTATAGTGAAATGTTGTCTTTTGATCAGTTACGTAATCTCAGTGGCACTCAACAGGCGACGGACACCTTCTCTCTAAAGGACGATGTGTTTGGCTATGTGGATAATATCAATGGTATTGCACAGACCTACGTTCATCCGGATCCTGCCCAACAAGGTGGCCCGCGCTTAAGCCCGCAGCAAGCACTGCAGGAAAAGCTGCGCCTGTTATCACGTAAATACGGCAGTGATACCTGGGTAACCGTGGAATTTAGTACTGTGAAAGAATTACCGCGCAGTAACTTCTTCCTGGGGCCAGTTATTGCAGGTAATAACGATCTGAGTTGTTTAGCTGCAGGTGGGTCTTATCTGGATAAAATTGAGACTATTGGGCTCAATATTCCCTTGCTGCACAGTGTTAGTGCTGAAACAGAAACTCCGGCCTACCTAACCTATGGTGGCACTAGCTTCCTGCGCAGTAAAACGCCGGGAACCTTGATGGAGAGTGCGGATAGTGTAGGTATCCAGAATGAATTTATTACCCATACCCCGCGTTTCTGGGATACCGTTGATGGAGCAAATCTATCATTCCGCAACAGTTTTCGAGTGCCAATGGCTGCAAATCTCGATGTGTTTAATAGCGGTGCAGCTTCCGTTTCTACAGTGACCAGAGCTTTTAAAGAGCGCAGTGTTGCCGCCAGTGGTTGGCGCTTATCACTCAAGTTGGCAGATCGTTATGGCTCATTAGTAGATCTCAATGCGGTTAAGGATGTTGAGTTAATCTTCAATCATCGCTTCAAGTCGAGAAATATAGATACTTGTGGTGACGATGGTGATACTGGTCCTCTACTGCTACTGCACAAGCCGGTAGTCCACTAATTCTTTTTTTAATGTCTAATAACTAGAGCGCTTTTTTGGCAACCCAGTATCAATAGTGTTACTGAGTTGCCATTCTTTTGAAAAATTAACTTTTCTTAGTGTGATCTGAGAAATAAGGGTAAGAGTCAATTCATAATTCACAGCCATAGTGTAATTAACCTCCAAGCTATTTTTAGGAGTAAGGTTTGAAAATAACCATGTGTTATTGTTCTATTCATTATTTATATTGAAAATGTTTTCATAAGTTGCTGCCTTTCCGCTTTAGTTGTTGGCATTGAAAGTTTCCTTAAAGTGAGGCAGTTATCTAGTAATTGCATAATTTTGTGATGATAAATTTAAATTATCGATGTAAAGGGAGTTTTATGTTCATATGACAAAATCATCAAAATTTTCTCGCTCGTTGTTTGCTTTGGGATTTTTTTCTCTTGCAGGTTTTTCAGGAGAGGTTCTGGCTTCATGTGAGAAGCTATTTGAGCCGGGTACAAACCTTTTAGAAGCTTGTGTTCTTGAGTTACCAAAAAGCTTCACGCTCAGCTACTCAAATCGAAAGGCTACACTTAATTGGAAAGAATATGATCTCGGTCCTTCCACGTTGTATAGACGGCAGGAAGTCTATTCTATTATTCAGATTCTCAACGGAAAAGAGACTATAATCGATAAATCTCCTCCATTATCCGGTTCGAGAGTAGTCAGCTTAACTGCCGATGGCAATTATTCTCTTTGCTTTAAAGCAGAGGGTGTAACGGGTACGGTTAGCACTAACCGACCAGCACGTGTGGGTACAAAAGAGGTGTGCCGTGATGTATCTGTTACCTCTGCGCCTTCTACTATAAATTATCCGACTTTTGATAGCGATGGTTCATATTCCATTAGTTGGTCATCAAGTTCTACGGCCAGTCGTTATGAGCTTGAGCGCAGTATAAATGGGGGTTCTTGGAGTAGAATTTATAATTCATCTGGCACCCAGTTTAATGAAACTGGTAAATCCAATGGAAGCTACCGATATCGCGTAAGAGCCTGTACATCCAATATGTGCAGTGATTATAAAACCGGTGGGACCCTCAAAGTAGAGAAAACGCCATCAACCCCATCTTCTCTCACTGTTCCCAGTTATACCTCCTCTAGCAGCGTTAACATCAGCTGGGCTGCCAGCAGCACAGCTACACGGTATGAACTGCAACAGAGCAGGGATAACGGCAGTTGGTCAGGCGTTTACTCAGGCCCTGCAACCAGTAAAACTGATTCCTTCTTGGTTCATGGCAGTACCTATCGATACAGAGTACGCGCCTGTAATACCACGTGCTCTAGCTATGTGGAAAGTGGCAACTTGCAAGTTTATATTCGCCCAGGCGAACCGTCGCCAAAATTAAATCCGGGCACCAGCCTCGATGGTAAATATGAGCTTAGTTGGGACGCTGAGCAGTTTGCCACCAGCTACCAGGTTGTAGATGGCAATGGCTCCTCTGTTTACAATGGTTCTGACCTGAGCAAGAGTTTTACTGACATTAGCAATGGTACCTACAGCTACAAGGTGCGCGCTTGTAATGTTAAAGGCACCTGCTCCGTTTACTCTTCACCGGTCAGCGTTATAGTGGATCGTATTGTTGGTATACCTGTGCTGTCTGCAGCGCCCACTAGTAGCTGGGATGGCAAAGTAAAATTAAGCTGGACAGAAATTAATAAAGGCGGTCTTACCGTTGAATATCAAGTGGTAGACAGTGCCAATAAGCAGCTTTATCGCGGCACTGCACGCAGCTACCAGCTGAGTAACTTGCAAGACGGGCGCCACTGCTACCGGGTGCGTGCACTGACCTCAACAGATCAGTCCAACTATTCACCGGAAGCCTGCGCCACCGTAGCGTTGCTGAAGCCACCCGTAGCACCTAGTTATATCACCGTACCTTCCTCTACTGGCGAAGCGTATACCGTAAGCTGGCCATCAGTTGCCGAAACTGATAGTTATCTGCTGCAGCAACGTATTAATAATGGCAGCTGGAAAACCGTGTATAACGGTGCTGGCAACAGCTATAAATACAATGCCTCTCCATTAGTATTCGGTACGCACGATTATCGTGTACAGGCCGCGAACAAAGCGGGCTCTTCCGACTTTAGTAATACCTTCACGGTAACGATGGAGCTGGATCCCACGGTACAGATTCGCAAGCAGCTGTACTACAATGAAGCCGATCAGGTACCTGCGGCCCAGGAAAATCCTGCCCAGGGTATTTTCTCCCGGGATAGAGCCGCCTTCCGCTACCTGGACCTGATGTATATCGTTGATACCAACACCAATACGGTGATCAACCCCTATGCCAGTGGTGAAGCCACGGTTGAGTTTTCCAGCCTGTATGACACTGCCGAGCGTAACCGTGCCACAGATGTGGAAGCGTTTATTTTTGAGCAGCTCACTCATCATCCCAACAATGAAAACCTGCAACGTTTCACGCTGGATGTTTACTACGATCGCGCGGTAGCGGAAATGATCCTGGCCAATGAAGCCCTGGATAATGCCCGTATTAGCCGCCTGCGTAACGAAGCGGTAGAGGTCGAAGTTGGCCATATAGAAACTGCACACCAGTTGTTGAAGGATGCCCTGGAGCAGTACAACTCCCTGCTGACCTATGCACCGGAGTTTTTAGCACAATGGGGTCCCTCCCGTGGTCAAATTAGCCCCCGCTACTACGACCCCAACGACCTGGCACAAAAAGATGTAACCCCAGCAGAATTACTGTTCACCGGTTACAAAGATGTCACCATGCTCTATCAGCTGATGAGCAAATTGGCTTCTACTAAAGTGCAGCAAGCGCGTCTGGCCGTCGTTGCCGGACAGACCAATACCACCCTGCTGGCACAAATGGTTGACGAGATGAATACGCTGCGCAGTGAGTTGATTGCTAAAGAGCAATCATTGCGTGCGATCTTCCCGAATACCGACTTCACCCAGGTGCAAGGTTTCTCTGGTCTGCCCGAAGCGGTGTATGCATGGCAAACCCATCTCAGCGATTTGGAAAACTCCGTGAGCTGGCTCACGGGCGAAACCAACATTCTGGGCCTGCCGCAGGACTCAGTGTTGCTGGTACAGGGTTACGGTATTGATGGCAACACCGTGTTTGATTCCTTCAATGCACTGAGTGACTTCCTCGGTAATGACAGCAGTGGCCCTATTGCCACCGCACAGAATAGTCTCGCCGCCGCAAGAACCAGCTACGAGAACTACCGCCACAGTGCCGACAAGCTGGCCACGGAATATACCGACCGCCACCAGCAGTTGGGTAACTGGCTGTACAGCCTGTTGGGCCTGGATTTTCCGAGTAACTGCTTTAGCAAAGATTGCATTATTGTTGAAGAGTCTGCACAGCAGGGTAGTGAAATTGCCTTGCAGGCAAACAATATTGAGCTTGCGCAAATTGCACTGAGCAATAACTTGCAGCGCATGGATGACCTGCTGAGTGCGATTGAAATCGAAATCGAGCGACGTGCGGAGGAAGAAGGTATCGTCGACGGCATGTCGAAGATCATCCTGGATTACGGCTCCAAGCAGGAATCCATTTCTAAGCAAATCACCAAAATTCGTAAAGAAGCGGAGAAATCCAGAAAACGCGATGGTTTCCTGAAAGTAATAGGCGGTGCAATCAAAGCATTCTACCTAAAGGATTCAGGCCTGTTGGAGCAAGGTATTGATCAGGTGGTTTCTAGTCATATCAATCTCAGAAGTATTAAAGAAATTGGTAAGCTGGAAGCAATGAGCATTCGCTTGGGCGCTGAAGAGCGAGCTGAACTGAATGACAGCAGCAATAAATTGTTGGATGTCGAAAGCCGAGCGCGCGTGCGTACCATGTGGCTGGAAGCAAATACCATCGCGCTGGATATTGCCCAAGCGGAAGCTACGGTTGAGCAAGAAGTTGAACGTTTAGTCGGCATGCTGAATCAGGCACAGCGGGTTATGAACCAGATGTTCACTACTAATGCTAATCTGGCCGAACGTTATTTTGCTGACCCGATCCATGCCAGCCGCCTGACTACGGAAATGTTGCGTGCGGAACGTCACTTTGAAGAAGCGCAGAAGTGGTTGTTCTATGCGGCCAGTGCACTGGAATACAAGTGGCAGGAATCATTTGTGGGTTCAGTGACTGGTTCTAGAAAGGAAGATATCTTCCGATTACGCAATGCGCAGGAGCTTAGAGATTTCTATAGTGAAATGCTGGCTTTTGATCAGTTAGGCAGCCTTAACGGGACTCAGCAGGCGACGGATACCTTCTCGCTGAAAGATGATGTGTTTGGTTATGTAGATGATATCAACGGTATTGCACAGACCTACGTCCATCCGGATCCTGCTCAACAAGGTGGTCCGCGCTTAAGCCCGCAGCAAGCTTTGCAGGAAAAGCTGCGCCTGTTGTCGCGTAAATATGGCAGTGATACCTGGGTAACCGTGGAATTTAGTACTGTGAAAGAATTACCGCGCAGTAACTTCTTCCTGGGGCCGGTTATTGCGGGTAATGGAGATCTTGCCTGCTTGGCAGCCGGCGGTAATTACCTGGATAAAATCGAAACTGTAGGACTTAATATTCCTCTGCTACACAGCGTCAGTGGTGAAACAGAAACTCCGGCCTACCTAACTTATGGTGGTACCAGCTTCTTGCGCAGTAAAACGCCGGGAACCCTGGTGGAAAATGGGGACAGTGTTGGTATTCAGGATGAATTTATCACCCATACACCTCGATTCTGGGATACTACTGATAGAACTAATCTGGCCTTCCGCAGTAGCTACCGTGTATCTATGACTGCGAACTTGGATGCGTTTAATAGTGGCACAGGTTCCAGCTCTTCAATGACTAGCGTCTTTAAAGAGCGCAGTGTCGCCGCTACTGGCTGGCGCTTGTCAATTAAATTGGCAGATCGCTTTGGTTCGCTGGTGGATCTCAACGCGGTTAAAGATGTTGAGCTGATCTTTAACCATCGTTTCAAATCGAGAAATATAGATACCTGTGATGACGATGGCGATACTGGCCCATTGTTACTACTGCGCGAGCCGGTAGTCCACTAACTCTCTTTTTTAATGCCTAATAATTAGAGTATTAATTCGGCAACCCAGCAGTAATCATACTGCTGGGTTGCCGTCTTTATTGAAGATTATTTTTTACAGCATGACTCACGCTGGAGTCTATCGATAAAAACTACGAGTCTTTAAAGTGTTTTTTGAGGAAACACTGATTTTAAAAACAAGGATGCTTATGCTGCGCAATTTATTGCTTTCTTGCTGCATGGTTGTGTCATCTACGGCTGCTGTTGCCGCCAATGAACACACCGCTTTGCAAGCGCCCGTTCTCAATCTGCCGACAGGCCCGGGCAGTATCTCCGGGCTCGGTGAGGCTTTCACCCCTAATTTAAATACCGGCACCAGTTCACGTCTAGTGAACTTGGCTGTGCCCCCTGGGCGTAATGGACTGGCTCCGGATGTATCACTGGAATACAACAGCGGGTTTGGTAACGGGCTATTAGGACTGGGGCATAAACTGGTTATTCCCTATATCCAGCGTCAAACCGACAAGGGCCTGCCTAATTATTCAGAGTGGGGCCAGACTGATCGGCAGGATAATGACCGCGATGGTCGCACCGACGAGTTTGATGAGTTTGATACGTTTATCAATCACCTGGGCGAAGAATTAGTTCTAGTCGAAGACGGTGTTTATCGCACCAAAAATGCCAGTGATTTTGCTCGCTACGAGCGCCTGTCGAAGGGTTGGCTGGTGACACAGTCCAACGGTCTGCGTTGGTATTTGGGGCAAGACTCTAATAGCCGAGTCAGTGGCAACAACGGCACATCGGTATTCTCCTGGTATCTAGAGGCGGTAGAAGATACCCATGGCAATCGTATCGACTATCAATATCGCAAGTTGGATGATGGCGTTCAGATTTATCTGGACAGGATTCAATATAATACGAATGGCGATATGGCGGTGCAGTTTCACTATGAAGACCGCCCTGACGTCCTAACAAATTATAAAGCGGGTTTTGAGATTAAAACCGCTTATCGCTTGCAGCGCGTGGAAACACAATTTGCCGGGCGCCACTTACGTAAATACGAATTTTCCTATCAGCCGCTAACGGAATGGCAAAGCCTCTCATTGTTACAGGAAGTCCATTCCAGTGCAGGCGAGGGCGAATCTACGGTAACCCTGCCACCAGTGCGCTATGGCTACACCCACTACCAGCAGGATCAGGTGTTTATGTCACCGATGCCGGCTGCGAGTCAGGTACCACTGAATAACCCCGATGTCGCCTTCTTGGATATTAACCGGGATGGTTTGCCAGATGTTGTTAATACGGCACCGAATAAAGACGTTTACTGGCTTAATTTAGGTCCTGATAAAGATGGCCTGCCGCAATGGCAGAGTTATCGTGAAATGAATACTTTCACTACCAGCCGTATTTCCAGTGACTCGGTCACCTGGGCTGATATTGATGGCGCTGGTGATGTGAATCTATTGCAGTATAGCTCTGGTAGTACCCATTACTTTCATCTTGATGATAACTATAGTTGGCAGTATAGCGGTGCTATAGATGGACTCTATATTCCTCTCGATAGTCCCCATGTGGATATGCTGGACATCAACAATGACAAACGTATCGATGTCTTTGCGACGATAACCAATAGCAGCGGTAAGGTTTTATCCCATGTGGTGCAGCTGAACCACCCCGATGGTTGGTCACAGCCTATTCAATTGCCGATGCCCACAGGCACCGCAGCTATGCGTTTGGGTGATCCCAATGTCTTTCTCCGGGATATGAACGGAGATGGTCTGCCTGATCTGGTTTGGGTCAGCAATGGCTACGCGGCTTACTACGCTAACCGTGGCCTGCAGGGTTTTGCTCCCGCAGTAGTGTTTGCCAATAGTCCCGATACGTTACACAACCTCAAGAATGTTCGTGTTACTGATATCAATGCCGACGGCCGTGCGGATCTAATTTACCTCAATGGCACTCAGGTATCGCTATGGTTGAACCAGGGCCTGGATACCAAGCAACATCAGCTGGCAAAGTTTAGTCAGCCACAATTAATTCAAGCTCAGGGAAATGTATCCGCCGAAGAAGTGCGCCTGGTCGATATTAATGGTAACGGCTCTACGGATATTGTTTGGTACAGCCCCGGTCGCGGTGCTAATACTTTTTATTTCGCAGAGCTATTCCCCAATGAGCAACCGAATCAGCTAAAAACGATCGACAATGGCCTGGGTGCATTGACGACCCTGGAGTACGGCTCTGTTGTCGAGGAGATGGTGAGAGACCGCGAGGGTAACAGCCCCTGGTCGCAGGGTATCCCTGTGGCAATGCAGGTACTTAAGCGCGTTGTTGTGGATGATGGCCGCGGTGGTGAACAGCAAACCACCGAGATGGATTACTGGGACGGCTTTTACGATGCTGCCGATAAAGAATTCCAGGGCTTTGCACACAGTGAAGAGCGCCGCGTGGGCGATGCCAGTACCCCGACACTGGCAACCCGCTACGAATTCCACCTGGGCCAAAAAGCCGATGGCACCGAACAGGAAGCCCTACAGGGCAAGATCAAACAAATAGAAACCCGCGATGCCTTCGGCGGAATTTTCTGGCGCGAGGAAAATCAGTGGGAGTTGCGCCAACTGCTGTCTGGTTATGCCGAGGAAAGCCGCAAAGTCGAGTTTGCGGCTATGACCGAACGCCAGCAGCATATGCTGGAGCGGGGCAGTGGTACCCCCGTGACCCTTGCCTGGGAGTATGACTACGATAATTACGGCAATACCACTTATATCAAAGAGCTGGGCCGTACCGATGGCAACTGGCAGGATGAGCGTATTACCCAATTGCGCTTCAGTGCGGAATCCGCCTCTGCACAGGGCCACTGGCTCCTGCACCTACCGCTAGAGCGCAAGGTTACCGACCTATCGGGCCGCGCTGTGGCCAAAGAGCAGTGGTTCTACGATGATGAAAGTTTCTCCGCTGGTAATTTAGGCGCGGTCTCCAAGGGCAACCTGACCCTGCGTCGACTCTGGCACGATGCTGAGAGTGCAGATGCCTATGTTGCCGCAGAGCGCCACCGCTACGATGCCTTCGGCAACCGCATCCAAAGTTATGACCCCCTGTGGGATGCCAACACAGGCCACCAAACCAAAGTCACTTACGACTCGCAATATCACACCTTCCCAACAGAAGTGGGTTTGCATACCGGCAGCCGCTGGCTCACCGCTCGTGCGGGTTATGACAAGGGCCTCGGTGTACTTACCGACTACACCGACTTTAACGGGCAGCAGACTCAATATGGTTACGATAGCCATGGACGCCTCACCGCCATGGCCAAGCCAGGGGACAGCCTGCAACTCCCCACGGTCGAGTACGATTACCAACTGGCGCAGATGGTAGATGGTCACCGTATCAGCTGGGTAGAGACTCGCCAGCGCGAGCGGAGTGGTGCTAGCGGTACCATCGACAGCCGCCGTTTTTACGACGGTCTGGGCCGCACCCTGATGGTGCGCAGTGAAGCCGAGCAACCGGGACAGGTTGTGGTCAGCGATCACAGTAACTTTAATGCGCGCGGCCAGGTAGTGCAGACCGCACTGCCTTACTTTGCCCAGGGGCTCGCCTATCGCGCTAATGATAAAGGTCAGCACCACCGACAATATCTTTACGACGCCCAAGGGCGTACCCAGGAGGTTTATCAGCCCTATACCGCGCAAAGTGGGGAAAGTGTCTTCAATCGCATCACCTATTTGCCCATGGCACAGGTGCTGGAAGATGAAGAGCAAACTCGTGCGAACAGTGTTCACCATGGCGCCGCCAAAAAACTGGTGTTTGATGGCCTGCAAACGGCGCAGGGTGAATACCGCCTGAGGCAAGTGGATGAAATTGTTGGAGCCAATACCCAGGGCGGCATCGGTGGTGCCACCTGGTCCACCTATTACGACTACGACCTCAATAATAATTTTACCCGCCTGCAGGATGCACAAAATAATGTGCGCACCATGCACTACGACGACCTGGGGCGCATGCGCTTCTTGGACGACCCCAACCGCGGACAGCGCTGGCAGTACTTTGACGATGCCGGCAACCTACTGGCCACCCGCGATGCCCTGGGGCAGGAGCGGCACTATCGCTACGATGGCGCCAACCGCCTCTTTGCCGAGTATCAATTATCACCGCGAGGAGAAGCTCCCAGCGGCGCAAATTGGCAACCGGGCTTGCAGCTGGGCTCTACTTCACCGGTAGTCAGCTACCAGTACGACCAGCGCGGCGAAGAGGGCGGTGCCTTCCTGCTTGGGCGCCTGGCCAAAGTGATCGACCAAGCCGGCTTTGAACAGTGGAGTTATGACGCGCGCGGCAGAGTCGTACAGCGCCAGCGCAAGATCACCGGCCCACAAATTGACAGCCCTCTCTACACCACGCGCTTCGCCTATGACAGCGCCGGGCGTATGACACAGCAGTTCTACCCCGACAATAGCCGGGTGAACTTCGAATATAACGCCCGCGGCCTGCTCGAGCGCATCCCGGGAGTGGTGGAGCGTCTGGACTATACCGCCAATGGTGTTTTACAACACCAAGGGTTGGCCAATGGTGTTGAAACTGATTGGGGCTTTGACGAGCGCCAGCGACTGGCCGGCTTGCGCACCCAGCGCAGCGGGGACGCCCTGCCACTGCAACAGTGGGATTACCGTTTTGATGCCGTCTCCAATGTACTCGGTATCGATGATAAACGCCCCAGCGACGCCCTCGCCGCAATGGCTGCCGAACTCGGCGCAACCAGTGCCCAGGCAGCCTCCCTGGCAAAAAATATTGTCTACAGCTACGACGATGTTTATCGCCTGACCGGCGTTGCCGACGATATCGAGCAGGTTTATTACAGCTACGACAAAATCGGCAACCTGCTGCAAGTGGGCCGCGCGAGTGTCGATCTGGCAGATATGGCCACCGCTGGAAATACCCAGATCACAGATCTGCGTTACGGCGGCAGCCATGACAATGGCAACACTGGCGCCTCCAACCGCAGCAGCCGTGGCAGCCTGCCCGGCCCCCAAGCGTTGAGCTGGGCCCAAGGCCTGATTGAATACGATGACAACGGTAATCGTACGCAAGCCGGTGACCAGACCTACCACTGGGACCACGACCAGCGCCTGACTTACGCCGGTAATCAGCAAGCCGCTGACCAGTACGGTTATGACTTTAAACACCAGCGCCGCTTTAAAATCACCGAACGTGCAGGCGGAGCCCGCAGCGTCACCCTGTATATCGACGGAGATAGTGAAGTACGTGATGGCAAATTACTGAAGTACATCAGTGTTGGTCAGAAACGTATTGCCCGCAGTGACCAGAGTGGGGAAGTGTTCACGCCGACTGAGTATTACCTGCATACCCATATAGGTTCTACCGACCTGACCCTGGATAAGGCTGGCAAGATCGTTAATGCCTTTACCTATAAGTCTTACGGCGAGCTGGAAAATGTCTTCGGCGATAGTACCGCAGCACCTTACCGCTATGCGGGTAAAGAGTTGGATAAGTCTACAGGGTTAGGCTACTTCGAACGACGTTACCTGCAGTCTGATTTTGGTACCTTTATCAGCCCGGATCCGGTGCTAAACCACTCGGGACGTTTTACGGATCCACAGCGTTGGACACCTTATCGTTATGCGCGGAATAACCCGATTAATTATGTGGATCCGAATGGTCTTATAGAGACACGCTTTGATATTCGGATGAAGCATAGAGACGAAAAGTATTTGTCTGGTGAAATAACTGAACAACAATATAAAGAAGAGATTCAGGCTGAGGCTGAAGGGGCTATTGTCGGCCTAATGATGATATCCCCAGTTGATGAGGTTGCTATTGGGGCAGCGGTACTTAGTCGGGCTGCAATGGGAGTCTTTAAGGGGGCTGCAAACCTAGTTAAGGGTGCTGTGAGCTGGGTTAAGGCAACTAAAGCTGCGAAGACTACACTTCAATTTGCTGAGAAAGTTAGTGCGCAAAAGCAAATGAGGCATATAAAAGGAACAGCACCTGAGAATAAAAGTTATTTGGATTCTCTTGAGGATGCACAAAAAGTTCTTGATAACTTAAATTCTGGGAATTACAAGCTTATAGGTGAAAACGTCAAGCAAAGTACGGTTACAATCAAAGTTGATAATGTAACAGGAAGGTATGTAAATGTTGGAAATCCAAATGGTCTGCCTGATGTGAATGTGAGAACTAACGTTTTTATGATTCAGTCATTGAAGTCTCCCAAAATAGTCCCTGTTAATCCAAACAAAGGCCTTTAGATAATGAAAATAGATCGGTCAAATTTATTGTTGTCGGCTCAGAGGGCGCTATTATTTAATATAAGCTCTGCTATGCGTTTTATATCTATTGAAGTCAGTTTAGATAATAAGTTGAAAGTTTTGGCGTATGTTCAAAGAGAATTGAATGAGGATGAGCTTGATATGATATATTCGGCTGCTGGCGAGATTTGTGGGGACTTTGTTGAGCTTGAAGATAGCGATGTAGAAGTAAGAATTTCAAGTTCTAATTATGAAAATGTGAAAAGCTTAAAATTTCTTGTGTTTGCAAGGGCGGAATGATATTTGGTTGTATTTATATTTTAAGTTTGCAAGGATGCTAATTCTTTAAAGAAAATCTAGGCTTTATGTGGGAATACCGTATTAGCTGAAAAAAGCCCGTGTCGCGGGCTTTTTTTGGGTTTCTTATAGGGGTTAGTATGCTGTAAATTACTTCTATGTTATTTCAAATGATATTGGTATTGTTGGAAATGGTAGGTGAAGTTTTTTGTTTGGTTTGAAGGTTTGTGTATGAGCTAGCCAGTTTTTATGGGAGTTTTTACTAGGTCTGGGGCGATTTATGTCAAATATAGATCCCCTGAGGCTAGAATTTAACCTCTCTTCGTGAGTGAGAGGTGTGTCGCTTTTTTCTAGGAAAGACCTATTTATGGGTTGGGTTAAAATAATTTGTGTTTGGCCCATATATAGTCAGTTCATGGGCTCTGTGAGTTGCTATATATGATCCAGTTTAAATCGAAAATTTGTGCTCTAATAGTTTTTATTGTATTTATTTTTGTAAGGCGTGAAATTTATTTTGGGGATGTAAGCATATACTTATAGTAATTATAAGGGCGGTCAATGTGATTTCTAGGCTAACTATTCAATACGGGCCCTTTCGCCATCATCAAACAAATGCTTCGCACATAGCGCAATCGCTACAAAAGCACCAAGCCCAGTACCCGCAGAATCGTAAACATAATTAAGATCTGATATTACACCGCAATAGTGGGCGCTGTGCCGGCTAGTATCTGTCCAGTCATCATGCTAGATAGAAAGACAAACCCTGCTGCAGACAGCGAATTAATTGTTGGTGATAATTATTCCGCACGTATGAAACCCTTGCGGAATTCAATGCTGGTTTTGTTCTAGTTTTTGCGTCGAGTCTTTTGCTGAGCTGCTAGTGAGGTTTTGCGTTTTTGTAAAATTATCTGGTTTCAAAGTATGCTGAGATGCTGTTGGAGGATTTTTATATTTTTACTTTCTCTTTTCGCTTGGTGGTTGGTACGCATTAAGTGTTTTTATCTAGTTTGATTGTTGTGGTTGGATGGGTTGTGACTCCGGTGGGGTTTTTTGTGGTTTTGAATGGAGTGTAGTTGTTGATGATAGGCTGCGTTTCCCAATAAAATTCCATGCTATTTTTTGGGGTTGGATTTATAGTAAATATTTTTCTGAAAATGGATATAAGTAAACTTAGGGAGGAAAGTCATCTGCGGTTCTGTTGTATAAAGGATGGTCTTAAGCTTTTTTTGCTGCTCGTGGTGATTTTTTAATTGTTGTGAGTTGTCAAGGCTTTTTGGCTTTATGTCTATGTGAATCATAGTTATTTGGTTTTTAAAATGTTGACTCTTGTTCGTAACTTTTTTGTGCTGCAGGTTTTAAGTGCCAGTGCTATTGCTTATGGGTCTGCCTTGAGCGGGCCGAGCACAGATACTGATGGGAAATATTCCTTGTCATATAAGTCTGTAGCGCCACTTGGGATAATGGGTGTATATCTAAAAGAGTATAAAAATGGAACTTTTACTCGGAATATTTCATTAGACTATGGGTTTTCCAGTTCAAACTCTACTAAATCTGTAACCGTTTCTTCTGCCGGTAAATACTTTTATGAGTATTGGCATGAACACTGTACTCCAGATATTATCTCCCCTGATGATTGGGAAGATAAAGTTACATCTTGCCCTGCTTCCCGATTCAATAGGGTTAAGTTAGGCACTCATACCGTTAACGTTATATTTCAACCAGCAGCGCCCTCCAGTATCAATTACGGCACTTTCGATAGTGATGGGGCTTACAAGGTTAGCTGGTCTTCCAGTACTGGTGCAGGCCGGTATGAGCTCTACCGTAGGGTAAATAGTGGCTCCTGGAGCAGGGTTTATAACGGTTCTAAAACTAGCTTTGATGAAAGTGGCCGCTCTAGTGGTAACTACCAATATCGTGTACGAGCCTGTAACACCGCAAAGAATTTATGTGGTGCTTATAAGAACGGCGGAACCATAAAGGTAGAGCTGACTCCATCAACCCCAACCTCTATCACTGTTCCCAGTTATACCTCCTCTAGCAGCGTTAGCATCAGCTGGGCTGCCAGCAGCGGGGCTACTCGCTACGAGGTACAACAGCGCAAGGATAACGGCAATTGGTCCGGCAATATTTATTCTGGTTCATCTACCAGTACAACGGTTTCCTCCCTGAGCCATGGTAGTACTTACCGCTTTAGAGTGCGGGCCTGTAATAGCACTTGCTCTGGCTATCGAGAAAGTAAAGATTTAGAAGTCTATTTCCGTCCTGGCGTACCAACACCTAAATTAAATACCACCACCAGCCTCGATGGTAAATATACTGTCAGCTGGAATACCAAGCAGTTTGCCACCAGTTATCAGTTGGTCGATGGCAGTGGCTCCACTCTGTACAATGATTCTGGTTTAAGTAAGAGTTTCTCTGGTGTTAGCAATGGCTCTTATAGCTATAAGGTTCGCGCTTGTAATGCCAAGGGCACTTGCTCCAACTACTCCTCGTTAGTAACGGTTAAAGTCGATCGCGCTGTTGGTGTGCCCGTAGCCTCAGCTTCGCCAACCAACAGCTGGGATGGCAAGGTCAAGCTTAGCTGGAGCGAAGTTAAAAAAGGCGGTCTTACCGTTGAATATCAAGTGGTAGACAGTGCAAATAAGCAGCTTTATCGCGGCACTGCACGCAGCTACCAGCTGAGTAACTTGCAAGACGGGCGCCACTGCTACCGGGTGCGTGCACTGACCTCAACAGATCAGTCCAACTATTCACCGGAAGCCTGCGCCACCGTAGCGTTGCTGAAGCCACCCGTAGCACCTAGTTATATCACCGTACCTTCCTCTACTGGCGAAGCGTATACCGTAAGCTGGCCATCAGTTGCCGAAACTGATAGTTATCTGCTGCAGCAACGTATGAATAATGGCAGCTGGAAAACCGTGTATAACGGTACTGGTAATAGCTATAAATACAATGCCTCTCCATTAGTATTCGGTACGCACGATTATCGTGTACAGGCCGTGAACAAAGCGGGCTCTTCCGACTTTAGTAATACCTTCACGGTAACGATGGAGCTGGATCCCACGGTACAGATTCGCAAGCAGCTGTACTACAACGAAGCCGATCAGGTACCTGCGGCCCAGGAAAATCCTGCCCAGGGTATTTTCTCCCGGGATAGAGCGGCCTTCCGCTACCTGGACCTGATGTATATCGTTGATACCAACACCAATACGGTGATTAACCCTTATGCGAGTGGTGAAGCCACGGTTGAGTTTTCCAGCCTGTATGACACTGCCGAGCGTAACCGTGCCACAGATGTGGAAGCGTTTATTTTTGAGCAGCTCACTCATCATCCCAACAATGAAAACCTGCAACGTTTCACGCTGGATGTTTACTACGATCGCGCGGTAGCGGAAATGATCCTGGCTAATGAAGCCCTGGATAATGCCCGTATTAGCCGCCTGCGTAACGAAGCGGTAGAGGTCGAAGTTGGCCATATAGAAACTGCACACCAGTTGCTGAAGGATGCCCTGGAGCAGTACAACTCCCTGCTGACCTATGCACCGGAGTTTTTAGCACAATGGGGTCCCTCCCGTGGTCAAATTAGCCCCCGCTACTACGACCCCAACGACCTGGCACAAAAAGATGTAACCCCAGCAGAATTACTGTTCACCGGTTACAAAGATGTCACCATGCTCTATCAGCTGATGAGCAAATTGGCTTCTACTAAAGTGCAGCAAGCGCGTCTGGCCGTCGTTGCCGGACAGACCAATACCACCCTGCTGGCACAAATGGTTGACGAGATGAATACGCTGCGCAGTGAGTTGATTGCTAAAGAGCAATCATTGCGTGCGATCTTCCCGAATACCGACTTCACCCAGGTGCAAGGTTTCTCTGGTCTGCCCGAAGCGGTGTATGCATGGCAAACCCATCTCAGCGATTTGGAAAACTCCGTGAGCTGGCTCACGGGCGAAACCAACATTCTGGGCCTGCCGCAGGACTCAGTGTTGCTGGTACAGGGTTACGGTATTGATGGCAACACCGTGTTTGATTCCTTCAATGCACTGAGTGACTTCCTCGGTAATGACAGCAGTGGCCCTATTGCCACCGCACAGAATAGTCTCGCCGCCGCAAAAACCAGCTACGAGAACTACCGCCACAGTGCCGACAAGCTGGCCACGGAATATACCGACCGCCACCAGCAGTTGGGCAACTGGCTGTACAGCCTGTTGGGCCTGGAGTTTCCGAGCAACTGCTTTGCCGAGGACTGTGTGATTGTCACGGAGGATGCGCAGAACGGTAGTGAAATTTCTCTGCAGGCGAACAATATCGATATTGCGGAAATTGCACTGAGCAACAACCTGCAGCGTATGGAAGACCTGCTGAGTGCGATTGAAATCGAAATCGAGCGACGTGCGGAGGAAGAGGGTATCGTCGACGGCATGTCGAAGATCATCCTGGATTACGGCTCTAAGCAGGTTTCAATTAAGCAGCAGATTGCCAAAATTCGCAAAAAGGCGGAACAGTCTAGAAAGCGGGGTAGCCTGTTTAAAGGGATTGTGAAGTCGGTAGCAGCTATCGTGAGTCAAAACTGGGCTCAACTAGCGCAAACGGTAAAAGAAACCGCAGAAACCGTTGCTGAGCACAACCGCAATATAAAAACGATTAAAGATATTGGTAAATTGGAGGCAGAGAGCGCCCGCCTAGCGGCGGAAGAACGCGCGACCTTAAACGACAGCTCAAATAGACTACTGGGTGTGGAGAGTAAGGCTCGCGTGCGCACTATGTGGCTGGAAGCAAATACCATCGCGCTGGATATTGCCCAAGCGGAAGCTACGGTTGAGCAAGAAGTTGAACGTTTAGTCGGCATGCTGAATCAGGCACAGCGGGTTATGAACCAGATGTTCACTACTAATGCCAATCTGGCTGAGCGTTATTTTGCCGACCCGATCCATGCCAGCCGCCTGACGACTGAAGTACTGCGTGCGGAGCGTTACTTTGAAGAAGCACAGAAGTGGTTGTTCTACGCGGCCAGTGCACTGGAATACAAGTGGCAGGAATCTTTTGTGGGTTCAGTCACTGGCTTCAGAAAGGAAAGTATTTTCCGTTTGCGCAATGCGCAGGAGCTTAGAGATTTCTATAGTGAGCTTTTGGCTTTCGATCAACTCCATAAGCTTGGAAGTATAGAGCAGGCGACGGACACCTTCTCTCTGAAGGATGATGTGTTTGGCTATGTAGATGATATCAACGGTATTGCACAGACCTACGTCCATCCGGATCCTGCTCAACAAGGCGGTCCGCGCTTAAGCCCGCAGCAAGCTTTGCAGGAAAAGCTGCGCCTGTTGTCGCGTAAATACGGCAGTGATACCTGGGTAACCGTGGAATTTAGTACTGTGAAAGAATTACCGCGCAGTAACTTCTTCCTGGGGCCGGTTATTGCCGACAACGGCGATTTGTCTTGCTTGGCAACTGGCGGTAATTACCTGGATAAAATTGAAACCGTTGGGCTTAATATCCCCCTTGCATATAGTGTTAGTGGTGAAACAGAAACGCCTGCATTTTTGACTTACGGAGGTACCAGCTTCTTGCGCAGCAAAACGCCGGGAACCCTGGTAGAAAATACGGAGGGTATTGGTATTCAGGACGAATTTATTACTCATAGTACTCGATTCTGGGATACCGTTGAGGGAACTGGTCTGGCGTTCCGAAATAGCTACCGTGTCTCTATGTCTGCAAACTTGGATGTGTTTAATAGTGGTACTGGTTCAAATTCCACGATTACCAGCGCGTTTAAAGAACGCAGTGTCGCCGCCACTGGCTGGCGCTTGTCACTCAAGCTGGCAGATCGGTATGGCTCATTGGTAGATCTCAATGCGGTTAAGGATGTTGAGTTGATCTTTAACCATCGTTTCAAACCGAGAAATGTTGATAGCTGTGGTGGCGACGATGGCACTGGTCCATTGTTACTACTGCGCGAGCCGGTAGTCCACTAACTCTCTTTTTTAATGCCTAATAATTAGAGTATTAATTCGGCAACCCAGCAGTAATCATACTGCTGGGTTGCCGTCTTTATTGAAGATTATTTTTTACAGCATGACTCACGCTGGAGTCTATCGATAAAAACTACGAGTCTTTAAAGTGTTTTTTGAGGAAACACTGATTTTAAAAACAAGGATGCTTATGCTGCGCAATTTATTGCTTTCTTGCTGCATGGTTGTGTCATCTACGGCTGCTGTTGCCGCCAATGAACACACCGCTTTGCAAGCGCCCGTTCTCAATCTGCCGACAGGCCCGGGCAGTATCTCCGGGCTCGGTGAGGCTTTCACCCCTAATTTAAATACCGGCACCAGTTCACGTCTAGTGAACTTGGCTGTGCCCCCTGGGCGTAATGGACTGGCTCCGGATGTATCACTGGAATACAACAGCGGGTTTGGTAACGGGCTATTAGGACTGGGGCATAAACTGGTTATTCCCTATATCCAGCGTCAAACCGACAAGGGCCTGCCTAATTATTCAGAGTGGGGCCAGACTGATCGGCAGGATAATGACCGCGATGGTCGCACCGACGAGTTTGATGAGTTTGATACGTTTATCAATCACCTGGGCGAAGAATTAGTTCTAGTCGAAGACGGTGTTTATCGCACCAAAAATGCCAGTGATTTTGCTCGCTACGAGCGCCTGTCGAAGGGTTGGCTGGTGACACAGTCCAACGGTCTGCGTTGGTATTTGGGGCAAGACTCTAATAGCCGAGTCAGTGGCAACAACGGCACATCGGTATTCTCCTGGTATCTAGAGGCGGTAGAAGATACCCATGGCAATCGTATCGACTATCAATATCGCAAGTTGGATGATGGCGTTCAGATTTATCTGGACAGGATTCAATATAATACGAATGGCGATATGGCGGTGCAGTTTCACTATGAAGACCGCCCTGACGTCCTAACAAATTATAAAGCGGGTTTTGAGATTAAAACCGCTTATCGCTTGCAGCGCGTGGAAACACAATTTGCCGGGCGCCACTTACGTAAATACGAATTTTCCTATCAGCCGCTAACGGAATGGCAAAGCCTCTCATTGTTACAGGAAGTCCATTCCAGTGCAGGCGAGGGCGAATCTACGGTAACCCTGCCACCAGTGCGCTATGGCTACACCCACTACCAGCAGGATCAGGTGTTTATGTCACCGATGCCGGCTGCGAGTCAGGTACCACTGAATAACCCCGATGTCGCCTTCTTGGATATTAACCGGGATGGTTTGCCAGATGTTGTTAATACGGCACCGAATAAAGACGTTTACTGGCTTAATTTAGGTCCTGATAAAGATGGCCTGCCGCAATGGCAGAGTTATCGTGAAATGAATACTTTCACTACCAGCCGTATTTCCAGTGACTCGGTCACCTGGGCTGATATTGATGGCGCTGGTGATGTGAATCTATTGCAGTATAGCTCTGGTAGTACCCATTACTTTCATCTTGATGATAACTATAGTTGGCAGTATAGCGGTGCTATAGATGGACTCTATATTCCTCTCGATAGTCCCCATGTGGATATGCTGGACATCAACAATGACAAACGTATCGATGTCTTTGCGACGATAACCAATAGCAGCGGTAAGGTTTTATCCCATGTGGTGCAGCTGAACCACCCCGATGGTTGGTCACAGCCTATTCAATTGCCGATGCCCACAGGCACCGCAGCTATGCGTTTGGGTGATCCCAATGTCTTTCTCCGGGATATGAACGGAGATGGTCTGCCTGATCTGGTTTGGGTCAGCAATGGCTACGCGGCTTACTACGCTAACCGTGGCCTGCAGGGTTTTGCTCCCGCAGTAGTGTTTGCCAATAGTCCCGATACGTTACACAACCTCAAGAATGTTCGTGTTACTGATATCAATGCCGACGGCCGTGCGGATCTAATTTACCTCAATGGCACTCAGGTATCGCTATGGTTGAACCAGGGCCTGGATACCAAGCAACATCAGCTGGCAAAGTTTAGTCAGCCACAATTAATTCAAGCTCAGGGAAATGTATCCTCCGAAGAAGTGCGCCTGGTCGATATTAATGGTAACGGCTCTACGGATATTGTTTGGTACAGCCCCGGTCGCGGTGCTAATACTTTTTATTTCGCAGAGCTATTCCCCAATGAGCAACCGAATCAGCTAAAAACGATCGACAATGGCCTGGGTGCATTGACGACCCTGGAGTACGGCTCTGTTGTTGAGGAGATGGTGAGAGACCGCGAGGGTAACAGCCCCTGGTCGCAGGGTATCCCTGTGGCAATGCAGGTACTTAAGCGCGTTGTTGTGGATGATGGCCGCGGTGGTGAACAGCAAACCACCGAGATGGATTACTGGGACGGCTTTTACGATGCTGCCGATAAAGAATTCCAGGGCTTTGCACACAGTGAAGAGCGCCGCGTGGGCGATGCCAGTACCCCGACACTGGCAACCCGCTACGAATTCCACCTGGGCCAAAAAGCCGATGGCACCGAACAGGAAGCCCTACAGGGCAAGATCAAACAAATAGAAACCCGCGATGCCTTCGGCGGAATTTTCTGGCGCGAGGAAAATCAGTGGGAGTTGCGCCAACTGCTGTCTGGTTATGCCGAGGAAAGCCGCAAAGTCGAGTTTGCGGCTATGACCGAACGCCAGCAGCATATGCTGGAGCGGGGCAGTGGTACCCCCGTGACCCTTGCCTGGGAGTATGACTACGATAATTACGGCAATACCACTTATATCAAAGAGCTGGGCCGTACCGATGGCAACTGGCAGGATGAGCGTATTACCCAATTGCGCTTCAGTGCGGAATCCGCCTCTGCACAGGGCCACTGGCTCCTGCACCTACCGCTAGAGCGCAAGGTTACCGACCTATCGGGCCGCGCTGTGGCCAAAGAGCAGTGGTTCTACGATGATGAAAGTTTCTCCGCTGGTAATTTAGGCGCGGTCTCCAAGGGCAACCTGACCCTGCGTCGACTCTGGCACGATGCTGAGAGTGCAGATGCCTATGTTGCCGCAGAGCGCCACCGCTACGATGCCTTCGGCAACCGCATCCAAAGTTATGACCCCCTGTGGGATGCCAACACAGGCCACCAAACCAAAGTCACTTACGACTCGCAATATCACACCTTCCCAACAGAAGTGGGTTTGCATACCGGCAGCCGCTGGCTCACCGCTCGTGCGGGTTATGACAAGGGCCTCGGTGTACTTACCGACTACACCGACTTTAACGGGCAGCAGACTCAATATGGTTACGATAGCCATGGACGCCTCACCGCCATGGCCAAGCCAGGGGACAGCCTGCAACTCCCCACGGTCGAGTACGATTACCAACTGGCGCAGATGGTAGATGGTCACCGTATCAGCTGGGTAGAGACTCGCCAGCGCGAGCGGAGTGGTGCTAGCGGTACCATCGACAGCCGCCGTTTTTACGACGGTCTGGGCCGCACCCTGATGGTGCGCAGTGAAGCCGAGCAACCGGGACAGGTTGTGGTCAGCGATCACAGTAACTTTAATGCGCGCGGCCAGGTAGTGCAGACCGCACTGCCTTACTTTGCCCAGGGGCTCGCCTATCGCGCTAATGATAAAGGTCAGCACCACCGACAATATCTTTACGACGCCCAAGGGCGTACCCAGGAGGTTTATCAGCCCTATACCGCGCAAAGTGGGGAAAGTGTCTTCAATCGCATCACCTATTTGCCCATGGCACAGGTGCTGGAAGATGAAGAGCAAACTCGTGCGAACAGTGTTCACCATGGCGCCGCCAAAAAACTGGTGTTTGATGGCCTGCAAACGGCGCAGGGTGAATACCGCCTGAGGCAAGTGGATGAAATTGTTGGAGCCAATACCCAGGGCGGCATCGGTGGTGCCACCTGGTCCACCTATTACGACTACGACCTCAATAATAATTTTACCCGCCTGCAGGATGCACAAAATAATGTGCGCACCATGCACTACGACGACCTGGGGCGCATGCGCTTCTTGGACGACCCCAACCGCGGACAGCGCTGGCAGTACTTTGACGATGCCGGCAACCTACTGGCCACCCGCGATGCCCTGGGGCAGGAGCGGCACTATCGCTACGATGGCGCCAACCGCCTCTTTGCCGAGTATCAATTATCACCGCGAGGAGAAGCTCCCAGCGGCGCAAATTGGCAACCGGGCTTGCAGCTGGGCTCTACTTCACCGGTAGTCAGCTACCAGTACGACCAGCGCGGCGAAGAGGGCGGTGCCTTCCTGCTTGGGCGCCTGGCCAAAGTGATCGACCAAGCCGGCTTTGAACAGTGGAGTTATGACGCGCGCGGCAGAGTCGTACAGCGCCAGCGCAAGATCACCGGCCCACAAATTGACAGCCCTCTCTACACCACGCGCTTCGCCTATGACAGCGCCGGGCGTATGACACAGCAGTTCTACCCCGACAATAGCCGGGTGAACTTCGAATATAACGCCCGCGGCCTGCTCGAGCGCATCCCGGGAGTGGTGGAGCGTCTGGACTATACCGCCAATGGTGTTTTACAACACCAAGGGTTGGCCAATGGTGTTGAAACTGATTGGGGCTTTGACGAGCGCCAGCGACTGGCCGGCTTGCGCACCCAGCGCAGCGGGGACGCCCTGCCACTGCAACAGTGGGATTACCGTTTTGATGCCGTCTCCAATGTACTCGGTATCGATGATAAACGCCCCAGCGACGCCCTCGCCGCAATGGCTGCCGAACTCGGCGCAACCAGTGCCCAGGCAGCCTCCCTGGCAAAAAATATTGTCTACAGCTACGACGATGTTTATCGCCTGACCGGCGTTGCCGACGATATCGAGCAGGTTTATTACAGCTACGACAAAATCGGCAACCTGCTGCAAGTGGGCCGCGCGAGTGTCGATCTGGCAGATATGGCCACCGCTGGAAATACCCAGATCACAGATCTGCGTTACGGCGGCAGCCATGACAATGGCAACACTGGCGCCTCCAACCGCAGCAGCCGTGGCAGCCTGCCCGGCCCCCAAGCGTTGAGCTGGGCCCAAGGCCTGATTGAATACGATGACAACGGTAATCGTACGCAAGCCGGTGACCAGACCTACCACTGGGACCACGACCAGCGCCTGACTTACGCCGGTAATCAGCAAGCCGCTGACCAGTACGGTTATGACTTTAAACACCAGCGCCGCTTTAAAATCACCGAACGTGCAGGCGGAGCCCGCAGCGTCACCCTGTATATCGACGGAGATAGTGAAGTACGTGATGGCAAATTACTGAAGTACATCAGTGTTGGTCAGAAACGTATTGCCCGCAGTGACCAGAGTGGGGAAGTGTTCACGCCGACTGAGTATTACCTGCATACCCATATAGGTTCTACCGACCTGACCCTGGATAAGGCTGGCAAGATCGTTAATGCCTTTACCTATAAGTCTTACGGCGAGCTGGAAAATGTCTTCGGTGATAGTACCGCAGCACCTTACCGCTATGCGGGTAAAGAGCTGGATAAGTCCACGGGTTTAGGTTACTTCGAACGACGCTACCTGCAGTCTGACTTTGGTACTTTTATTAGCCCGGATCCTTTGCTTAACAATGCTAAGCGTTTTATCGATCCACAGCGTTGGGGGCCTTACCGCTATGTTCGTAATAATCCCATCAATTATGTTGACCCAGATGGTAGAGAGACACTCTTTGCTATACAGCAGGATGCTATGGTTGAAATGCTGGCAAATGACCAGATAACCAAGCAGGAATATAGAGAAGGCATTAGGGCACACGAGCAAAATATTGACTTTATTCCTGTTATTGGAGATATAAAAGGAATTGCTGAAGCAGTAGCCGATCCTACGGCCACAAATATATTGGCTGCTGGTATTGGATTGGTACCTATAGCTGGAGATTTGGCTGCACGTGCTTTAAAGATTTCAAAGACCGCAGGAAAACTTTGTTTTGTAGAAGGAACACTTGTCCATACACAAGATGGTTTGAAACCTATTGAAAAAATAAAAGTTGGAGATCTGGTTGCGTCAAAAGATGACCTTACCGGGGAAATAACTTGGAAACCTGTCGTTGAGTTGTTCCGTAATTATGATAAAGAGATTTTGAGTGTAACTTTGATTGACCATAAAGGTGAGGAAGAGTTATTTGGTGTTACGGGAGATCACCCTTTCTGGGTTGAGGGATTAGGATGGATAAAAGCTGAAGAGCTTCAGGATGGTTATGAAATAGCAAGCATTAATGGTAGTCAGCTCAGTGTTAAGTCAATCGTAGCTGAGAAGCGGCTGTATGACACTTACAACTTTGAGGTTGCTGATTACCATACCTATTTTGTTGGTGAGGCAGGAGCCTGGGTTCATAATGATTGTGGCCATATTCTAAGTAAAAAAGTACAGAAGGCTTTCAAGAAGGATCCTGAGCTAGAAAAAGCTTTTAAAAAATCTCTTGAAAAAGGTTTAGTTGGTGGTAAAGGGCAAGAAGGGATAAAGAAATACAAGGGCGGGAAGTGGACCCATGAGGTAAAATTCTTATCGCAGAAGTATGGTGATGTAAGGGTCTATGGTAATAAGCAGAAAGATGGCACTTTTGAGTGGGTTAAGGTTGGGACGCACAAGGCAAAATGATAAATTTTAAAGAGAAATTACTAAACGAAGCCGATTTGTATCAAGAGGCACATGATGCGCTTATGGATATTGCGAAAAGGCTTAACAATGAGGATGTTGATAAATATAGGGAGATATTTAATGAATATGCTGTGTCTGAAGTTAAAACAGAGTTGGCAAGGATTTCATATTCAAAAAATTTTGAGATCGAAGATTTATTCTACTTTGATCAGGTTTCAGATTTTCACATCTATGTGATGATTTATGTTTACGCGTTTGATGAAGATCATGATAAGGATATGTTGTGTTCTTATACGCTTATGTTTGATGAAAATCTTGAATCTATTGATGATTTTATAGGCTGACTAAGGAGCAGTTTTAAGGTTTGATTCGTTGAAAAGGGCCCCGGTAGATACGTCTTTCGGGGCTTTAATATTATCAATTGTTAGAGGTTTTTAGTTTTTGCGGGACTTGTTCTTTGGGGTTGGTTGCAATGGTTAAAACGTTCTTTTTTATTTTATGAAATTAAAATAATTTAATTTCCATATAGCCTTTGTATACATAATCTCTCGCGCTCATCAAACAAACGCTTCGAACATAGCGCAACCGCCACAAAAGTACCAAACCCAGTACCCGCAGCGATCGTAAACATAATCAAAATCTGATATTTAACCGCAATAGTAGGCGCGGTACCGGCTAGTATCTGCCCGGTCATCATACCGGGTAGAAAGACAATACCGGCTGCAGCCATCATATTGATCGTTGGCATCAACCCCGCGCGCATGGCATCCCGGCGAAATTCAATACTGGCTTGCCGCCAGGTTTCGCCCAGCATTAGACGATTTTCAATAATATCCTGTGAACGCCGCATACTTTCTGTCAGCCGGTCTAGGCCTAGGGCAACGCCGGTCATGGTGTTTCCCAGAAGCATGCCTAATAATGGAATAGAGTATTGCGGTTGGTACCAGGGCTGGGGGCCGATTAGCACCACTAGACTCAGTATTGTGACGCTAAATGCGGAAACCAGCATGGATAAAGTGCCAATGGCAAAACTCCAGCCTCCGCGGAGACGATATTTTTGCCGTGAGACGACTTGTTGCCCGGCAAACAGTAACATCGCGAGCCCTAACAGGCTGACCCATAACAGGGTGCCTACGGCGAATAGCGCTTCCAGTATGACTCCGACAAGCGCCAGCTGTATCGCTGTGCGCACCGCCGCAATAATCAGCGGTTTACCGAGCTGTAATCGGGCAATATGGGTGCAAATTGCCAGGGCGACTACCAACCCCGCAGCCAGTGATAACTGCCACCAGGAAAGATCGATCATATTCATTTAGATAGTTCCCGCTCCACAAGACAGCTGCCTTGAATTTCAATATGCCTGCTGGCCACTCGTTGGATTTGCTCTCTATTATGTGCCACCCAGATGACGGGGTATTGGTGCTTGCTGATTTCATCCATAAGCCATGTTTCTACTTTGCTGGTAGTATCTGCATCCAGATTGGCAGTAGGTTCATCCAGTAAAAGTGCCTGTGGAGTGTAGGAAAGCGCACGAATAAGTGCCAAGCGCTGTTTCTCCCCGGAAGAGAGCCGGCTTACTTGCCACTTTGTTGCCTCCTCGGGGAACCCTAATGTTTTTAACGCTTGCCCCATTGGCTGATTAAAGTGTTCGCCCACTGTCTCGTACCACCAGGCACTTTGCGCCGGTACTAACATAACCTGGCGGCGCCACTGGTGACCTGCTATTTCCTTCTGACTTTTGTCATCAAATGATATATCGCCGTCATGGGGCTCAATATCTGCAATGGCTCTAAGTAGACGGCTTTTGCCTGAGCCAGAGGGGCCTGAGAGACAAATGATTTCTCCTGCCAGTACCTTTATTTTTACTTTTTTTAGCGGGCCGATGCTCAGTGATTCGAGTTTTAGTTCAGGTTTAATCATGGTTACTTATTTCTATTCCCTTCACCTTAATAATTACTGAAGTGTTAAAACTCCGTGGGTATGGCTGGGGAGTCGAGTTTTTATAATCAATTTAATTAACCTTAAGGTTCTAGTTGGCAGTCAAGCTGATATGATGCGCGCCTGTTAACGTGGGAGCTGTACACAAAACAGCCGTTAGCAGGTATTAAATTATATTGGGGGTAAGAATGTACAAAAAATTAGCGGCACTTTCTGTAGCTACATCTCTTTTTGCGGGTTGTGCGTCGGTTCCTATGGAGAGTGATGAGTTATCCAATAAAGCGAAAGAGTTCAATTCACCTACTGAGGGGAATGCTGGTCTCTACATCTATAGAGCCTCTGGTCCCGGTACTGCTCTGAAGAAAGATATCTGGGTTAATGATGAATGTGTTGGGCAATCTGCACCTAATGTCTTTTTCTACCAGGAGGTTATTGGAGATAAAGAACATAAGGTCTCAACTGAGTCGGAATTCTCCCCGAATGACCTGCTGGTTGATGTAAAAGCAGGTGAAAATTACTTTATCGAGCAATACATTAAGATGGGTGTATTCGTTGGTGGTGCAGACTTGAAGCTTGTTGCGTCTGAAGAGGGCAAAGCTGATATTACAAAACTAAAGCTTGCTAAAGCTGGCGAGTGCAGCCAGAAATAAAATTGGTGCTGAGGGAGGCACACTGAGCAGGTGTGCCTCTCGTAATTTTGCCTGGGAGTCTTATTTCCTTAAGATTGCGTTAGGCTAGTTCGATACCCATCGAACTTTATGGGTAAGCTAAAAAGATTGTATTGAACTTACAATGAGCCTCTCCCCTTTCTTTCATTTGCTTGAAAGATGCTAATGACATTGAAGTTATTTCACTAAATTGATGAAAGTAAAGTGGGAGTAATTTCTATCCATATGTACTCCTTCAATTACCTAACACAAATGCCCTTCCTTTTTCAGCTTCCCTTTGAACCTCCCGCTCCAGTCCGCCATAATCCGCTCCTTCCGAATCGAATAACGAGTGCTGTATGACCGACACCTCTGTCTATGAGGCCACAGAGCGCCTGCCGTTAAAGGAGTACACCGAGAAGGCGTACTTGGATTACTCCATGTATGTGATCCTGGATCGCGCCCTGCCGAATATCGGTGACGGCCTGAAGCCTGTACAGCGGCGAATTGTCTACGCCATGAGCGAGCTGGGCCTGAAGAATACTGCCAAGTATAAGAAGTCTGCGCGCACGGTTGGCGATGTGATCGGTAAGTACCATCCCCATGGCGATAGTGCCGTGTATGAAGCGATGGTGTTAATGGCACAGCCGTTCAGCTACCGTTACCCGTTGATTGATGGCCAGGGCAACTGGGGCTCGCCGGATGATCCCAAGTCCTTCGCAGCCATGCGTTATACCGAGTCGCGCATGGGCAAATATTCGGAAGTGCTGCTGTCGGAACTGGGCCAGGGCACGGTGGATTGGCAGCCAAACTTTGATGGCACCATGGATGAGCCCTGTGTGTTGCCGGCGCGGGTGCCGAATATCCTGTTAAACGGTACCACCGGTATTGCCGTGGGTATGGCCACCGATATTCCGCCGCACAATTTGCGCGAAGTGGTCAACGCGACGGTGGCACTGCTGGAGAATCCCAAGGCCACGGTAGAAGAGCTGTGTGAGCATATTCTCGGTCCGGATATGCCCACCGAGGCGGAGATTATTACCCCGCGCGAAGACATTCGTAAGATTTACACCAGTGGTCGCGGCTCTATCAAAATGCGCGCCCTGTGGAGTAAGGAAGACGGCGATATTGTGATTACCGCGCTACCCCACCAGGTGAGTGGTGCCAAGGTGCTGGAGCAGATCGCTCAGCAGATGCAGGCGAAGAAGCTGCCGATGGTGAGCGACCTGCGCGATGAGTCGGATCACGAAAATCCCACCCGCCTGGTGATTGTGCCCAAGTCCAACCGGGTGGAGATGGAGTCGGTGATGAATCACCTGTTCGCTACCACCGACCTGGAGCGCAACTACCGGGTCAATATGAATATGATCGGTATCGATGGCCGCCCGCAGGTGAAGTCCCTCGATAAGATCCTGCGCGAGTGGTTAACCTTCCGCGCCACTACCACGCGCCGCCGCTTGCAGTTCCGCCTGGACAAAGTAGAGAAGCGCCTGCACCTGTTGGCCGGCTTGTTGGTAGCCTTCCTCAATATCGATGAAGTGATCGAGATTATCCGTACCAGCGACGAGCCCAAGCAGGAGCTGATGGATCGCTTCGAGCTGACGGATATCCAGGCGGATTACATCCTCGATACCAAGCTGCGCCAGTTGGCGCGACTGGAAGAGATGAAAATCCGCGGTGAGCAGGCAGAGCTTGAGAAAGAGCGCGATACCCTGACTAAGACCCTGGACAGCGAGCGCCGCCTCAAGACCCTGATCAAGAAAGAATTGCTGGCTGCGGCCAAGGAGTTCGGTGATGAGCGCCGTTCGCCCATTGTAGCCCGCGAGGAAGCCAAGGCATTTAGCGAATCGGAGCTGCTGTCTTCCGACCCCATCACCGTGGTGGTTTCTGAGAAAGGCTGGATTCGTGCCGCCAAGGGCCATGAGATCGATGCGGCGGCACTGAGCTATAAGGCTGGCGACAATCTCGGTTTTGCCGCACGCGGCAAGAGTAACCAGCCGGCGCTGTTGCTCGACAGCACTGGGCGCAGTTATTCCATCGCGTCCCATACCCTGCCATCGGCGCGGGGCCAGGGCGAGCCGTTGAGTGGCCGTATTAACCCGCCCTCCGGTGCCACCTTTGAGGGGCTGTTAATGGGGCCGGACGACCAGCGGGTTCTGTTGGCCTCCGATGCGGGCTATGGCTTTATCGCAAAACTCGCCGACCTGCAGTCGCGCAACAAGTCGGGCAAAGCCATGCTGACCCTGCCCAAAGGTGCCCAGGTCTTGCCGCCGCAGTTGTTAGACAGTCCCGAAGAGGCACTGTTGGCGGCGGTAACCTCTGAGGGTCGCATGCTGGTATTCCCCGTCACAGAGCTGCCGGAATTATCGAAAGGCAAGGGCAATAAGATTATCAATATCACTGCCGCGCGGGCTGCCAGCCGCGAGGAAGTGGTGGTGGGAATCGCCGTGTTGGAGGGTAAAAACCAACTGGTCGTGCATGCCGGTAAGCGCCATACCAAGATCAAGATCTCGGAAATGGAGCACTACCGCGGTGAGCGCGGCCGACGGGGCAATAAGCTGCCACGGGGCTTTCAGAAGGTCGATAGCATCGAGGTGCTGGAAAAATAAGCCCTTACTGATGTGGCACGGTAAAAGCGGTCATTGCGACCGCTTTTTTATTGTCAGTTTTTAGTATTGATAAGCCGCGCATTGATGAAATAATAAGCAGGCTTATAATGAGCGCCCTCAAAAAAGGGGTGAGACTATGTCAGGGATGGGCGGGTCCGGAAAAGACAGCGCAACCGAGATGAGCTTTGCGTTGCACAGCGCGGCACGCCTGCTGCGGCGTAACTTTGACCGCCGCGCACGGGATCACGGCCTCAGCGATGCCCGCTGGCAGGTGCTCTGGCATCTGACGCGGGAGCAGGGACTGAAGCAAACTGCACTGGCGGGACGCCTGGAGATGGCACCGATCAGCCTGGCGCGCCTGCTCGACAAGTTGCAGGACGAAGGGCTGGTGGAGCGACGGCCCGATCCACAGGATCGGCGCTGTTTTAGGATTTATCCCACCGATCGGGCACAGCCGGCCATGGCGCTGCTGGGAGACCTGGCGGAGGAGACCCGCAGTCATGCCCTGGATGGCTTTACTGCGGCGGAAATAGGACAACTGCAGACGCTGCTCGGGCGGCTGCGCAAGAATCTGATAGGCGAAGAGATTGAATGTGACTGACAAGCTGCACCTGAAGCTAAAGCCGAGTGCGATGCGCAAGCTGGGGGCCGCCCTGGGATTGGTGTTTGTCGCCCTGGTGGCCGGCTGGAGCCTGTATGGCGGCGGCGATATCGTCGAGACGCAAAACGCCTATGTAAAGGCGGATAAAGTTTCCCTGGCACCAGAAGTACATGGTGTGGTGACCAAGGTGTTGGTAAGTGCCAATGAGCCGGTTTTTAAGGGCCAGTTGTTGATTCAAATTGACCGCACGGCTTATGAGCTGGCGGTGACCGAAGCTGAGGCGCGCCTGGCTCAGGTGCGTAATGATCTGCTGGCGCGCCGCGCCGAATATGCCGAGGCGGATGCCGCCCTGCAGCAGGCGCGCAAAGATGCAGATTTCTACCGGCGCCAACTGGAGCGCAATGAAAAACTGGGCAAGGTAGCCTTCTCTGAAGCGGAGTTGGATAGCGCCCGCCAGCAGCTGGAGCGGGCCCGCGCGCAGATCACCATCAATGCGGAAAAGCTCTCCAGCCTGCGTGCAGAGCTGGGTGGCGACCCCAGTGTGGCCCTGGAAGAGCAGGCCGACCTCAAGGTGGCCCAGGCGCAGTTGGACAAGGCCAATTATCAACTGTCGCGTACCCGCATTATTGCACCTATGGATGGTGTGATCGCCAATACCCTGCCACAAGTCGGAGAGATGGCCACCGTCGGCGAGAGCCTTCTGTATATGGTGGGCACCAGCGGCCTGTGGGTAGAGGCCAACCTTAAAGAAACCGAACTGGCTAGGGTGCGCACGGGCCAGCAGGCGGAGGTGACCCTCGATGCCTACCCGGACTTTGAATGGCAGGCCCAGGTGGACAGCATGAGTCCGGCCAGTGGTAGTGAGTTTTCACCTGCTCCGCCGCAGAATGCCAGCGGTGAATGGCACAAGGTGGTACAGCGGGTACCGGTGCGCTTGCGCCTCTACCCCCTCAAGGATGCGCCGCCGCTCCGTGCGGGTATGAGCGCTAAAGTGCGTATCGATACCAGTGAGGATGCCAAGGTAGTATCCGCACGCGCCTCTACCGATGAGAGTGGCAGGGTGGTTCTCTAGAAGCATTTCAGTGGCTGGGATTTGCGCTGTGCGTTGGAGCGGTCGGTTTGGCTGTTAGAATCTGGCTAACAAGTGGCAACCGGCCAAAAAAAAGGCCCGCAATGCGGGCCCTAAAATTTACTCTTCGACTCTGTGCCAGGTCTGGGTGCGGTAGAGAAAACCGAGGTACCCACGCACTTTCAGGGTGTTGTCGTTTTCCAGCCAGAGCTTGCAGTCGTACACCTTGCCTTTCACCGGGTCCATAATTTCCCCGCCTTCGTATTTCTTGCCTTTCTGCACCATATTGGTGATCACGTCCATTCCTACCAGAGGCTTGCCCTTTAGGTCACCAGGGCAGTTCTCGCAAATGGTGTCATTGGGCTTCAGCAACAGCTGAACGATCTTGCCGAAGTACTTACCGTCCTTTTCATAAATTTCCACGATGGATCTGGGCTTGCCGGATTCGTCATCGATAGTGCGCCACTTGCCTACAACATCTGCGGCATTGGCCTGCAGGGCGAACAACAGGCCGAATGTGGCCAGGAGCAGGTTTCTGATCATCTGTAGGTTTTCCTCTATTCAGTGGGTGACCCAGATCTTACAGCAAGTCACTTGCAGCGACACCGCATAAGTCATCATCGGGTAAAAAAATAACCGCATACAGACGACATTTGACCGCAAATACCAGCAATTTGTTCGCAAGTTGTACCAATTTGGCCCTATTAAGAGCTACAGCTCAACGGGATACGCTTGCCGGATTCCGGAGGGGCACTGGCCCAGACTTCGTGCTGAGGATGTTCGTCGAATGGGCTCTGCAGTAGCTGGCGCAGGGTACGCAAGGGTTGGTAATCACCGGTTTCGGCGGCTTCGATAACCTTCTGCGCCAAGTAGTTGCGCAGTAGGTATTTGGGGTTTGTCGCCAGCATCGCTCGGTTGCGGGCGCAGGAATCACTGTGCTCACGCGCCAGGCGTCGATCGTAGTGCCCCAGCCACTGCTCAAGGGCGCTGTGCTGAGCCTCGGTGAGACATTCCTGAAGTCCTTGGGCGGGACGCTCTCCGCGGTAGTGGGATAGGGCGCGGAAGAAGAGGGTGTAGTCTGCCTGTTGTAACAACTGCAATAGATCTGCGCAGAGAGCCTGATCGCCCTCCTCCTCGGTGGTGAGCCCCAATTTGGCGCGCATCCTCGCAGCAAAGGCATCGGTCACCTGGGGTTGGAACTGCTCCAGGCAGTCTCGCAGTGCCTCCACACTGACAAAGCCGGATAGAGCGTGGGCTAGAGCATTCAGGTTCCAAAGTACCACACCGGGCTGCTGCTCGAAGGCGTAGCGGCCGGTATGGTCCGAATGGTTGCAGATAAAGGTGGGGTCGTAGTCATCGAGAAAGGCATAGGGGCCGTAGTCGAAGGTGTCGCCAATAATCGACATATTGTCGGTATTCAATACGCCGTGGGCGAAACCCACCGCCTGCCAGCCCGCCACCAGTTCAGCACTGCGTTTGGTGGTAAAGCGCAGCATGGCCTCTGCCTGTTCACCAATACTGAGTTCTTGGGAGTCGGGGAGAAAACGCCGGCAGATCTCGCCGATAAGCTGTTGTTGGGCCTGCAGCTGCTTGGTGTAAAACAGGTATTCGAAGTGACCGAAGCGTACATGGCTTTCGGCCACGCGGATCAACATGGCGCCCTTTTCAATTTGCTCGCGGGTTACCGGCTCGTCACTACCGACGATACTCAACGCGCGGGTAGAGCGGATGCCCAGGCCACTTAGGGCCTCGCCGGCGAGATATTCGCGTATGGTGGAGCGCAACACTGCGCGGCCGTCGCCAAAGCGGGAATAGGGGGTTTGGCCGGCACCTTTCAGGTGTAATTCCCAGCTTTTGCCCTGGTGTTCAACTTCCCCGAGTAGCAGGGCACGGCCGTCGCCCAGATCCGGGTTGTAGACGCCGAATTGATGGCCTGTGTACTTCATGGCAAAGGGTCGGCTGCCGTGAAACAATTTGGCACCACACCCCAGTTGGGCCCAGTCGGGATTACTCGCCTCAGCGGCATTGATACCCAGCAGCTGCAGCACAGGGGGATTGATATCGATAAGCTGTGGATGCTTGAAGGGAGTGGGGTTGATGCGGCGGCCAAAGGCATCGCCCATATCGGCGTAGCGGTGGCTGAGAGTAACTTCGCTGAGTTTCATAGATTTTGGGTTTGGGCTAAAAATAAATGTTGCCAGGCATGTTACCGGCATTAATCGCTATTCGCAGGGACGCTTATACCGCAAGTAGGCGTAGAGGGCGTGTCTGTGATTGCCAGTGCTGCTCCTCCTGGTAAAGCAATTCCTCTATCGCCGGGCTGCTATCCAGCCATTCACGCTCAATTTGCAAGCGATAGGCATCTCCCTGGTCTGCCAAGTTGATTCCCCGCAAAGTGCGCTCTGTGCGATCGCGGTGAATAATACTGGCAAGGCGCAGACACAGGAGTAAATCTGGGCTCGGGTGAAAACCGTAGTGCTCTTTTGGTGCTTTGATTGAACCGCGCTGGTTGCGCACTAGGTAGGCCAAGTGCTCCTGTTCGCCGTTGGAGAATCCAGCCATATCCGCATGCTTGATCATATAGGCACCGAGCTTGCGAAAGCTGCTGTGGGTGAGTGCCAGCCCCACTTCGTGTAGCTGGATGGCCCAGCGTAGTCGTTGCCTTCCCTCCAATGGGTATTCGGGGCGCAATTGCTGCAATAGTTTGAGGGCGGTGTCGTTCACTCGGCGCACTTGGTTCTGGTCAATCTGCCAGTGCTGTACCACAGCGTCTACAGTACTGGCACGGCGATCGCCACCGTGCAGCCGCCCCGCCAAGTCATGCACTATGCCCTCGCGAATGGCATAGGGCGAAACCTCCATGCGCTGGATATCCAATTCACAGAAGATGGCGTGCAGGATTGCCAGGCCGGCGGCGAATACCGGGTGCCGCTCCTCGTCGAGATCGGGCAGCTCCAGTTCGGCGATATGCTCCACCTTGGCAACTTCTTTGGCGAGACGGTCGATATCCTCGTGCACGATATCCGCCACCTCTCCTCCATTCAGTACCCGTGAAACCGCCTTCACGCTGCCAGAGCAGCCGATAACTTCCGCTTCGGCGGCAATGTGTTGTAACCCTTGCAACTCGGCGCGGGCGGCGCGCTGTGCGCGCTTAAAGTGGTTGACGGTATTTTCACTGATCAGGCCATCGGCAAAAAAGCGCCTACTGTAGGAAACGCAACCCATTTCCAGACTTTGTAACTGTTGGGGGGATTCGCTGCCGCGCACCAGTTCGGTGGAGCCACCGCCGATGTCGATAATGCAGCGAAGCCGTGGTGGGCCGTCGGCGGCGGCCATTACGCCACTGTAAATCAGGCGTGCCTCCTCAATACCGCTAATAATTTCCACGGGCACGCCGAGAATGGATTCGGCCTCTTCGAGAAAACCATCGGCATTAGCCGCGGCGGCGCGCAGGGTATTGGTACCGACGACGCGAATATGATCCACCGGTAGTTTTTGTAGTACAGGTTGAAAGCGAGTGAGAGCGGCCAGGGCGCGCTCCGATACCACGGGGTTTAGGTGGTGGTGGGCGTCCAGCCCCTCTGCCAGTCTCACCATGGCGCGGTCGGTATGCAGGCGTACCATGCGTTGATCGCGAAATTCCGCTAACAACAGGTGGAAGCTGTTGGAGCCGAGGTCGAGCGCAACGTAGCGCTCACTTGGTGATTGCATCGACATCCTTAGGCCCGTGTTAGTTAAGACGGCAAGCTACTCTACTATTAACTGTATAACCTTGTGCTCATGTTGATTATTTCAATCTGGCGGGGTCTTCCCCCTGGTTGTGACGAAAATGCGCGTAAATCTTCCTTTCGCGAGAATAGCTCGTCATAGGTTGATGCCTGTGCCCCTATAAGTTGTTCGATATGTACTTCCCCTAAATTGGCATCGAATTCTTGGGGCAGGGAAATTCACTCCGGTTGAATATGTTTTACAAACCTTCAATACCTAACGATATCCCTCTATACCCAAAAGAGTTGAGCTGGTTGTCCTTCAATGAGCGAGTGCTACAGGAAGTTGAAGACGAAACTGTACCCATTATTGATCGGGTGCGTTTCCTGGGAATTTTCTCTAACAATCTCGATGAATTTTTCCGTGTACGTGTAGCAGATGTGCGCCGTCTTGCCGCGTTCGCAGGGGCTGAACAGGAGAAAAGACATTTTGCCAAACTACTCGGGCAAATTAATGAGCGTGTACTGCGCCTGCAGCGACGTTACGCACGAGCTTACGCTAAAGCACTGGCAGATCTCGATAAACACAATATCCATGTAGTTAGGGAAACCACGCTAACTGAGCACCAACGCACCTTTGTCGAAGAATATTTCCATCGGGAAGTGTTGCCAGAGCTGGAGCCTTTTTTTATTGATGACCTTGATACTATGCCGCTGCTTAATGAGGCGAGTATCTATTTTGCCATTTTTCTGCGTTTAAAAGATGGTATCCAGCGTTATGCGGCAATGGAAATTCCCACCAATACTTTATCGCGTTTTGTTGTGATTCCACCCCGTGAGGGAATACGTGAAAAAGTATATATTGTTCTCGACAATATTATACGGGCCTGCTTGGTGGAGGTGTTTCGCCAGGTTTTGCCGATTCGCTCGGCCAAAGCGTATATGTTCAAGATTAGCCGTGATGCTGAGCTTGAATTGGGTGAGCAGATAACCCAAAACCTCGTGGACCGTATGGAGAAATCTCTCAAGAGGCGTAAGCGTGCCGATCCGGTGCGCCTTGCTTACGATGCAGAAATGCCTGAAGTGCTCCTAAATATGGTGAAGAAAAAATTAAAAATGGGGCGCTATGATACTTATACACCTGGTGGGCGTTACCACAACTCCAAAGATCTAATGAAGTTCCCCGCAGATTCTGGGAGTTATATCTATAAGCCATTATTACCGCTGCCAACGTTACCTGGTAAGGGGGGCGCCTTTGCACATATTCGCAGTGCCGATCGGCTTTATTATTACCCTTATCATGATTTTCGCGTAATCACCAATTTGCTCGCATCTGCAGCAATTGATCCACAGGTGCGAGAAATTCGGATCAATCTCTACCGGGTTGCAAAGAATTCACGGGTGGTGGCTGCTTTGATCAATGCCGTGCGGAATAATAAAAAAGTCATTGCCGTTGTTGAGTTGCGCGCGCGATTCGATGAGTTGGCAAACATTCACTGGTCGAAGGAGCTTTCCGATGCGGGGGTAGAGGTTATTTATGGTGTTCCAGGATTGAAAGTTCACTGTAAATTGATTTCTATTCTTCGTCGAGAAGAGGGTAAGGATAAGCTTTACAGTCATTTGGGAACAGGAAATTTTAATGAGAGTACTGCGCGAATTTACTGTGATTTTAGTTTGTTAACTAATAATCAGGAGTTGGGCCAGGATGTCTACAATGTTTTTGAATTTATTCGACGTACTCGACGTCGCCCGGTATTTCAGCATGTCGCAGTTTCACCTCTGACAAACCGTGCAGCGCTTTTGGGGGCAATAGATCGAGAAATTGAGGCGGCAGAAAGGGGCGATAGAGCTGAGTTGTTTTTTAAGTGTAATAACCTGGTGGACAGCCAGGTAGTGGAGCGGCTTTATAGTGCAAGTGCCGCAGGAGTAAAAGTAAGAATCATTGTACGAAGTATGTGCACCTTAGTGTGTGAGACAGCGGGTCTTTCTGACAATATTCAAGTTGTCAGTTTGGTAGATAAGTTTCTGGAGCATGCGCGTGTTTATATATTTTATAACGGTGGAGAGGAGATAATGTGGCTCTCTTCAGCAGATCTTATGACTCGTAATTTAGATCACCGGGTGGAAGTGACTTTTCCAATTATGAATACTGATCACCGTGAGACGATTCGAAAAATTTTGGAGCTGCAATGGAGTGATAATCAAAAAGCTCGGATTGTGGATGCGAGACAGAGTAATACTAAAATTGCCAACTCTGGCAAAAAAAACTGTCGTTCCCAGGATGCTATATACCGCTATTTGAAGAAGCAGTCTGACGCTTGAACTTAGTTGGTTTCGACAAGAACTGGTTTGCAGGCTTTAAAAGCACTCACAGTAATTTGGCTCACTTAGTCCCGGCTGAACCCCACCAACTTTCCTCGACTGAATGAAAAGCGATAGCGTTGTCCGATTTGCAGCCATTCATAGCAAGTCGACTGGATAATCATACGTGGAAACTGTGGGGTAACTACCCAGGTTTGGAAATCATTGCCAGGTCCTCGCCCGATCAGCCAATAGTAATCCCCTCTTTTGCAAAAGGCGCTGGGTGCGCAGGGTTCACTACCCCAAACATAGGCCAGTACATCGTATTGCATTGGCACACTGGCCTTTTCCTGAAAAGGCTGGGGTTCACTGCCGGTGAAGGTGTAGAGGTTGTCGAATGGAATTGGGCGAAATCCCTGTGCTGGAGTTGCGCAGCTGACTACTTGGGGTTTTCCAGTGATACGGGCGTGAGGAGGCGGCGCCTTTTCCTTGCCGGGAATGGTCATTTCACTGGGCAGATAACCGCAGCCACTGGCCGTTAATAGAGCTAGGGCCGCTAGAGTTGCGGCCCATGCAAGTATGCGCACTGATCACCTATTCGAATTGTGGGGGCCTCCTACCAATATAGCCATAGATTGGGTGCTTATTTGTTGCGGGCGATGGCCGGAGCACGGCGATGGAAGCGCCACTTACGCCGGTAGGGGAAGGCGCTCTCCACATGCCCGGCGCGGATACGGTCTTGCAGGCGCCTCCAGTATCGATAATCGTAGAGGTCGCTGTGCAACCTCTCAAAAGCTGAGCGCGCGGTGGGATTACCGGAGAAGAACAGGCGGAACTCCTCGGGGAAGACGTCCGCTTCATCCACGGTGTACCAAGGTTTGTCTGCCAGTTCCTGCTCGGGTGTTTGCGCTTCGGGAATCTTGCGGAAATTGCACTCCGTCAGCGGGCACAGCTCGTCGTAATCGTAGAAGACCACGCGGCCGTGACGGGTCACACCAAAGTTCTTAAGAAGCATATCGCCGGGGAAGATATTGGCTGCTGCTAGCTGCTTGATGGCATTACCATATTCCTCCATTGCTTCTCGAGTTTCCTCTTCGTTGGAGGTTTGTAAATAGAGATTGAGGGGTTCCATGCGCCGTTCTACATAGAGGTGCCGGATAATTACCCACTTCTCATTAATGACCAGTTTGGAGGGTGCTACCTCCTGTAGCTCACGCAGTAGTTCTTCACTAAAGCGATTGCGATAGAAGATGAAATTGGTGTATTCCTGGGTATCGGCCATACGCCCAACGCGGTCTGAGCGGGATACAAATTTATATTTCTCCCGCACAATTTCTTCGGTGACGGTTTTTGGGCGATCGAAGCGATCCTTAATGACTTTGAACACCACTGGATAGGAGGGCAGGGTAAATACGCTCATTACCATGCCCTTGATACCGGGTGCTATCACAAACTGATCGTTGCTCACCTTCATATGCGCAAGGATATGGCGGTAGAACTCGGTCTTGCCGTGCTTGTGGAAACCGATGGAGTTGTACAGCTCCGACTTTTCCTTGAGCGGCATAATAGTGGAGAGAAAGCGTACGAACCGCGAGGGAATGGGCGCATCCACCATAAAATAGGAGCGGGTGAAGCTGAAGATAATACTAGCGGAATCATTGCTGTGCAGCAGGGTATCCACAAAAATACCACCACGGCCGTTATTCAAGCAGGGCAGAATAATAGGTACCACTTCGCCATTAAAAATCATGCGACCCACTAAATAGGCGGCCTTGTTGCGGTAGAACACAGACTCCAGCATATCTACACGTAGCTGTTTTTCATTTTCCAGCTTGGCCAGCGGTGCCTCGCGTAAAAGCGCACAGATATTTTCGATATCCCGCTGCATATTTTCCCAGGGGGCGGAAAAGCTGAAGTCTTTGAGGATGTCCTCGATCATATATTCGAGTCCATCTCGCCCGCTATAGCTGATATAAATGCTGTAATCCCGCAGCGGTTTGTCATCTGGTGCGCGAGAGGGTTTGACAAAAATATTTTTGTCGTGAATATCCGCGTGTCGGAATTGGCTGCAAAAGACCGAATTGAAGAAGGTTTCGGCAATCTCGTAGTTGCTGTGATTGGCGATTAGTTGTGCGTAGGTGGCGCGGGCATCTCGCCACAATTCTAGTTGGCTGGTGTCTTTACTGGTAACTGAGTGCACTAGTTTGAGCACCTGGTTGACCTTGGTTTTGTACAGGTCGATGCGTTCCTTGTTGGCCTCATGTGCGGCCTGCCAGGAAGCGGTCTCAAAGCGCGCCTTGGCGCCCAGAGTGATGTTCTGATAGTCTGCGAAATACGCATCAAAACCATTCAGGATGGTCTTCGCGATGCGGCGGGCGGTCGGTGAGTGATTGGTCATGCACTAGACTTGGTTTTTGAGTTTCAGGTTAAGCATCTGCCTGGGGAGCATTTGGGGCGGCTGACGGGGGTAACCCGTGCCTTACCAGATTCCACCGCCCGGCGCTTGCCGATCTCCCCGCGGCAGGGAATAAGCGGATAGTAGCACGGCACGCCGGAGTACCAGTTGAACGATTGGATCAGTAGTTTTGTCTTTTTCTTTGCGGTAATTGATCCGGTGGGCACTCTGCCGGTATTTATTGCCGTCACTTCCCGTCACGCCGAATGGCAAAAACGCAAAATCGCCTGGCTGGCCGTATTGGTAGCCGCTGGGATCTTGCTGTTCTTTTTATTGGTCGGTCAATTCCTATTGGAGGCAATCGGTGTACCGCTGTCAGCTTTTCAGGTGGCGGGTGGCGTAGTGTTGTTCCTGTTTGCCCTCACCATGATATTTGGTGATAGTAAACCTGAGCAGGAGATGGAGATTGTCCGCGAGGGCCATGAGACCGCGATATTCCCGCTGGCGGTGCCCTCAATAGCCTCGCCGGGCGCCATGCTAGCAGCAGTGGTACTTACCGATAATCATCGCTTTGATATGATGCATCAACTCAACACTGCCACGGCGATGCTGGCAGTATTGGGGATTGTGATTGCACTGTTACTAACCGCAAATTGGATCTATCGGTTTATAGGGGATGCTGGCGCCAGTATCGTCAGCCGGGTGATGGGGCTGATACTCGCCTCGGTAGCCACCACCAATGTACTGCTGGGTATACAGCAGTTCTTCTCTATCTAAGCTGCCCAGTCAGAATGAGCAGGCACTTCGAACGTCAGTTGGGGTGTCTGTACAAGTTCTCTTGCCGACTAGTTTCGATTATTCCATGTTTCGATTTCCCCATGAAAGATGTGTTTTACTCAATAACAAGATGCTATTGAATACTGTATTGTACTATGGTGAAGCATGCTTTCTCTGTGACTTTATTATGCCGGTACAGCCAAAATACGTCTGAGTAATATTTTATGGCTTATTATTTTGTTTTCTAAATATCATTAATAAATGGCCAAAAGAAGACTGTAGTCACAGCTACGCCCTTTGTTTGTCAGGCAATAATCAGATGGTTGTTCACATCACTAAACCTAACTATGATTAAGTGATGCATAATGATAAGTAATTGTTTTACAAGAAATGAATTGGCTAAGAGATAAGATATTCAAAAGACAATCCTTTATCATTTTCTTGATGTGTTCCATTGCTCTTTTCTTGTTACTGTTTAGGAGTTTTGGAGGCATGTTGTGTTTCATTGTAAGGACCTTTTACGGCAGTGAATCCTCTCTTATTTGTTCATGTTCCTAAAACAGCGGGAACAAGTTTTCGGTTCGGCGCATCAGCTTATTTTGGTGATGGCAGTATTTGTCTTGATTATGGACCGGAGTCAATGGAGACCAGCGATGTTGTAAAAAAATGGATGGGGGAAATCCCAGATCCATGGTCCTTTTTCCAGGAGATGAAATACGAAAATAGAAAAATGCTCTCGGGTCATTTTAATGCAATACGTTATGTCCCGGTATTTGGTCTGGAAAATACAGTGACGATATTGAGAGATCCAATACAGAGAGTGGTATCAGAGTATAAACACTTTTCTCGTCACAATAGATATAAAGGTGCCTTCAGGTCCTTTTACAGCAAGCCATCATTTACCAATCGACAGCTAAAAATTTTTAGGGGCTTATCTTGGCCTGCTCTTGGGTTTGTCGGTTTGACAGAGAGGTATGATGAGTCTCTACAGTTGCTCAATAAAAAATTTGGTTTGGAAATCCCGTATCTGGCAGAGAATCTAGGGCGTGAAAAGCTTGAGGAAGAATATGATATTCCCCAAGATGAGTTGGAAGAGTTGCGTATTCTGAATGCGGGTGAAATTACTCTGTATAAAAAATCGGTGTCACAGTTTGAATGGAGGGTTTTACTTTCCCGGCGGGGGGAGAGGTTTGTGGCTGGTTCTATTTTTAGCCAATCCAATAAACGTATTAGAGGTTGCGCTATTCCCGAACAAAATAATGAGGCGGTTGTGCTTCGTGTGAAAGTTGATGGGGCCTATAAGGGCGAGGTTCTAGCGAATGAATATCGTGCTGATCTACGCGCAAATGGTGCAGGCCGTGGTGGTTTCGTCGGTTTTTCTATAGATATCTCTGGCTTTGCAATGGGCGCAACTCTGGAGTGTGAGGTGGCTGAGACGGGACAACCGCTAGTAAATTCTCCCTGGGTAATTCGTGGTGAAGACTAAGTGTACTGGAGCAAGTGACTTTTCTTCGTTATTCCTACCGATCTTTCTATGGTCTATATTGACTGACTCTTCGGGCTATCAATCGCCAGCAAACTTATTGCCTGCCTAGTAGAGGTATTTTTGAGCTGCGGATAAGAGCATGATACTAATCCCAGTTTTACTAATCTTTGGGGCCCTCTCCTGGTATATCTGCACCCTCGCTGCCGGTGGTGGGGCCATGCTGATGGTTCCACTAGTCGGCCTCTTGATAGGGCCACATTTGGTGGCTCCTACGATTACGATTGGCAGTGTTATTGCCGCACCTTCCCGCGTGTTGTTCTTTTGGCCATATATTAACTGGAGCGTTATTCGCTGGATGCTACCCGGTAGTATTCTGGGGGCGATGGTTGGTGCCTATATTTATAGTCAAATGCACCCAATATGGCTTCAGCTCTTTGTGGGCATCTTCTTGATGTCCACTTTGGTTCAATATCGGCTCGGTAGAAAACAATCTTCTTTTCCAATGCGTTTACCCTACTTTTTCTTACTTGGTGTAGTAGTCGCATTTCTTTCTGGGGTTATTGGTGCTATTGGTCCGGTGCAGAATCCCTTCTTTATCAATTACGGTGTTGATAAGGAAAATTTGATTGCAACCAAGGCGTTGAACACCATGGTCTTACAGGCCACCAAAATAATGACTTATCTTAGCTTTGGTGCTATCACCATGGATTTGGCGAGTTATGGCGTTGCTATTGGTATTGGAGGGAGTATTGGAGTTTACCTTGCTAAGCATCGCATCTTGCGTATGAGTACACAGCGCTTTCATTACTATATGCTCGCTCTAATGTTTATTTGTGGAGTGTTTCTCGCATTACGATCTTTGACACAAATTGTTCAATTAAGACCCGATATTTTTTCTGATATCACCTTACTCAGTTAGATACTTGTCGCAAAACGAGCCTATACCGATAAGCATTGAGACAGTGGAGTAATCTCTGTGATCAAGGCTTAGTAATGAATAGGGGAATTGCGGCAATGTTGTGTCTTTTGTGTAAATTCGAACTTTAGTGGTTGCTAGTACCTATGGTGCTCCGATTGAGAGCCAAAAGATACGCAAAACTTCATTGAGGGGGCGGATTGATCATTGTGAAAGCGTTAGCTGGCCAGAATGTCTCGCGTTAAGTGAGAGGCTGTCATTTACTGCTCTGTAGGAAGGCATTATAAGGGGTAAGTGTTATCCCCGTGCGCCAAGACTATGAAAGACAGAATAATAAGACTGCGGTTATTGGATCTGTGGCGTTCTATTTTTAAATGTTGGTACATTCGTCCCTCTTTCTATGTTTTTTTACTTTTAACCTTCTATGTCCTCTTCCTGCCCAAGGTTCCGGTATGGGCGCATACTCCCCTGGACGTGAACACCAATGAGCAGGGGGAAAATTCCACTGGACTCCATGCGATATGGCACGACAAGGGTGGAGAGAGTGATATTTATAGTGCACGACAAGCTCATGAGCAGGGGAAGTTTCGCACTTTGGAAACAGCGGGTTCCACCGGTCTAAGCGCCGGTGTTTTTTGGTCTCACTTTACGTTGCGCAATCGCGACAGCCACCCGCTAACCCTAAATATTGAGTATGTCGATCACCAGTTGGTCGGTTTGCAAGCTTTCGGCCGGAAGGCGGGCAGTGGAGATCTCTTCCGCGAAGTGAGCAACCTTTCTATTTATGAGCCTTTTGCCCGTCGGCAGGTGGCGCATAACCGTTTTGTTTTTCCAGTGACCATCGCACCGGGGACCACTCAGGAGCTAATGGTAAGGTTCGATTCTGGCGAATTGGGTGTGGTCTTTCCCAGTCTGCGTATCTGGAGCCCCCAGGCATTGCAACAAAACAGTAAGGGTGAGACGAGCCTGATCGCTTTTCTGTTTGGAGGCTACTTTCTAATGGCAGTCTTTGCTCTGGTGGGAGCGATCGCAATCAAAGAAAAGATTCTCTATATCTATTCTTTCTACTGCGCTAGCAAAATCCTGGTGTGGGGCACGGTGCTGGGATATACCCATCAATACCTGATGACAGGCAGCTTCCACTGGGGATACGGCTCTCTTAGTGGGGCTGTGGCAATTATGGCCGGGCTTGTCTTTGCACGGACATTTCTCGAAACCCGTCAATTCACGCCAAAGTTGGACTTCCTCTTACAGCTGATGTTGCTCAACGGTGCTTTCCTGATTGGTTGCGTGTTTTTAGAGCTGAAGGCCCTTTCCCAAATATCCATGATCATCGCATTGCTTTGTTATCCCCTGATCGTGCCCATCGCTATGATTCGCTGGCGCCAGGGAGAGAATGCTGCAGGAGTGTTTGCCCTGGGGTGGGCCACCCTAGTGCTGGGGCTACTGGTGCAGGCAATGCGTGATCTCGGTTATGTGGTGCACAACCCGGTCAATTACTATTGGCCGCCGGTGGCCTCTTTTGTGGAGATGCTGGCGATTATGGCAGCGATCGGTTTAATGGTGCAGCGCCTGCGGTTGCAGAAGGATCGGGCGGAAAAAAAATACCTGCAACAGCTGGAAGTATCCAAGATCGATCTTGAGGAGTTGGTGCAGTCACGCACTCGGGAGTTGGAGGCTGCCAAGGCCAGGGCGGAACTGGAGGCACGTACCGATCCACTAACTGGCATTCACAATCGCCGCAGTTTTTTTGAAGAGTCCAATCTTTTGCTCAAATTGGCTCAACGCAAGCAAATTCCCCTGGGTATATTGATGTTGGATATAGACCGCTTTAAATCAATCAATGATCGCCATGGCCACCTGATCGGTGATCAGGCCTTGTGTGCCACTGCCCGGGTAATAGCCCAGCATGTGCGTGAGGTGGATGTGTTTGGGCGCATAGGCGGTGAGGAATTTGCACTGCTGGTTAGTGCCGATGGCCCAGGTACGCTGTCTGTTGCCAAGCGTATCCATGAAGATATCGCCAAAATTATGATCAAGTCCGCTCTGGGGCCGGTGCAGTTTACCGCTAGCATCGGCGTGGCCCAGCTGCAGGGAGAGAGAGATGTGCTGGAATTATTGCAGCATGCCGACAACGCTCTCTACCGGGCCAAAAGGACCGGTCGCAATCGTGTATTAGAGTATGCGGTGGCGGAGGGCTGAGCTACTGCACATAGGTCACTGCGTTGAGCACCCTGATACGCACGTTTTCCGGTAGAGGTACCAGACCGATATTGCCGGCTTCCGACTGGGAATTTTGGCTCAACATAAAGACCAGCATCTGTCTTAGAGCCTGGGCAACATCATCTTTCTGATTGGCGTAGAGCAGCAACCAGGAAAAGCTGGTAATCGGGTAGGCATCTTTACCTTTGGGGTCCCAGACCCAGGCGATCAGGTTGGGCGCGCCACTCACGGGCAGCTTGCTATCGGGAAATTCCACTTCTTCTAATGCAGCTACTCCACTCTTGGCATTGGCTTCGATAAATTGGCCCGCGCGGTTTTCTAGGATTGCTACCGGTAAATTGACGATGTTGGCAAAGCCGTGCTCCACATAACCGATAGCGCCGGGTATTTCTCGTACTTTGGCCGCTACACCCTGGTTACCTGGTGCGATTTTAAAGGTCGACAGCCGGGGCCAGTCGGGTGTGCGGTCCAGGCCAATATTCTCACGGAACTCTTCACTAACGGCGCTGAGGTGGCCGGAAAAAATATAGGAAGTTCCGGAGCTCTCGGAGCGGGTAACCACTGAAATATCTGTGCGTGGTAATTTAATATCTGGATTACTGGCGGCGATAATCGGGTCGTCCCAATGGCGGATCTTGCCCATAAAAATGCCGACATAGGCTTCCCGCGACAGCTTCAATTTATCGATACCCGGTAAATTAAACACTAACACTACTTGTCCAGCAGTGACGGGTAATACAACACCTCCCTCCTTAAGCTTCTTGAGTTCATCGATTTCTATGGCCGCATCTGAGGCGGCAAAATTAACAGTATGGCCGAGAAAATCGCGGATGCCGTCGCCGCTGCTGCTCATTTCGTAAAAAATAAAAATATTGTTCTCGCGGTGGGTAAACTGGCGAAACCACTCCACATAAATCGGATAGGGGAAACTGGCGCCACTGCCGCGCAGATTAACGGGGTTTTCTGGCACCTGGGCTTGCACTTGTAGGCCGAAGAGTGAAATGCCAGCGGTCACCGCCAGTATGGCTACAAGGTGGCGTAGTACCGCGGTGTACCTCGATAACATGGGCTACCTCAACTAAAGGGTCACCGGTCTCTTATTGGAGACCAGCGACGAGCCGCCAAAAATAGGCTTCGATTAAAAAATTCTAGCAGGACCGGCGGCTTCGTGTGAAAGCGCGCCGTTCTGGGATGACTAGCTGCCCACTTCACCGCCATCGTCCCTATAGATGGCCAATACCGAGGGGCGCGGTGGCAGTTCCGGGTTGTTATCCGGCCAGCGGTGTAAGGGGTGGTCGTAAGTAGAGTTGAGGGCGTCGGCAGGGTGTTGCACTGCGATAAACAGAGTTGTGCCATCGGGAGTAAACTCGGGGCCGCACACCTCAGCGCCCTGCGGGCATCCAAAGAAGTGTTTGGGCGCGGCGCGCATTTGCCCCTCGGTGGCCATGGCCCAGAGGCCGTCGTGGAAGCCGAAACGCTCGCAGCCGTCAGTGGCCACCCACATGTTGCCATGAGGATCGAAGGCGACATTGTCCGGGTTGGTAAACCAGCCGTGATTAGAAATATTGTAAGTGGATTGCTGCCCGTAAGCGCCGCGCTCCACGGGATTCTCCGCATTGGGATTGCCGCCAAGTAAAAACTGGTGCCAGCGGAATTGGTCGCTGGTGTGATCTCGGCCGGTTTTTTTACCAGGCATGGCCGGGGGCACAATTTCCAAAATATGCCCGGCAGTATTTTGGTGACGGGGATTAGCTGCATCCACACCGTCTTCGGCGCGGCTTTTATTCTTGGTTAACATCACATAGGTGCAGTCGTTGTGGGGATTGGTCTCTACATCCTCCGGGCGGTCCATAGGAGTGGCGCCCAGCAGTACAGCGGCCTGGCGTGCGTCAATCAAGACATCTGCTTGATTGTGAAAACCGTTGTTGCTGTTTAGAGGGCCCTGCCCAAAAACTAGTGGCAACCATTTCCCACTTCCATCCGCATCAAAGCGTGCCGCATAGAGGGTGCCTTCGGTCAGTAAATTGCGATTGTGGGTTGGATCTTTGGGCAGATAAGCCTCTTTGGAGACATAGCGGTAGACGAACTGATGTTCGTCGTCATCGCCGCCATAGGCCACCACTGGTTGGCCCGGCTTACAGACCAGGGTAAAGCCCTCGTGTTCAAAGCGGCCTAGGGTGGTCAGCTTGCGCGGTATAGATTGCGGGTCGTAGGGGTCGTATTCCACCATCCAACCAAAACGATTGGGTTCGTTGGGTTCTTGCTGTATATCGAAGCGTTGGTCGTAATCACCTAAGTTGCGATTGTGGGGTCTTACGCCGAAGTCACGGTGATTGCGCGCCTCGCGAGTATCCTCGACTTTGTTGGGATCTCCTTGGAAGGCGCCACCAAATCCCTCCTCGGCCACCAATACCGTGCCCCAGGGAGTCTTGCCACCGGCGCAGTTGCCAATGGTACCGAGCACCTGGGTGCCAGAGGGATCTGCGGTTGTTTGCAAGCGTTTGTCTCCGGCGGCGGGGCCACTAATTTGCATCGGCGTGGTCGCGGTGATGCGGCGATTGTAGGGGCTCTCCAAAACCGGCTGCCAGCCTTTGTCGGTACGTGTAATTTCTATTACCGAGTGGCCACAGGCGGCTAGTTCTATGGCTACATGCTCGGCACTGACTCCCCGCGTGGCACTATACTCATCGTTGTAACCAGAGAACATCAGGTGTGGTTGGGTGTACTCGTGATTTACACATAGTAGGCCGCGATCGCTGTTACCACTCTGGCAGTGGATATCTCCGTGCCCGGCAGGGGTATTCTCCGCCAATGGCATAAAGGCGATAAAGTCGTTGTTATAGCCAAAGCGTTGAGATTGCCCCTTCGCCGTCAATTGTTTCGGCTCAAATTCTTTGAGGTTAGCGACAATGGGGTCGCCCCACCGTAGCAGGATATCGGCGCTGTAACCCTGCGGTAAATGATGTTTGAAGTCCAAGCTGTGGGGAACTTCCTGAAATGAGAGATTCTCCCGATGATGCTCCGATCCGCAGCCAGGCATAAAGCTGGTTGCGGCGCCCGCAGCCGTGGCACCACCAATGGCCTTCAATAGCTTTCTACGGTCAGGGTTTTTAGGGGAATCTTTCATTGCTGCTGCTCCGTTGCGGGGAACCTAATTAAATTAAATTAACCTGACCTAATTAAATCGATGACATATCTTTTCCGCTACCGATTAATTAAAAGAGGTTAATAAAAAGCGATAAATAAATAAGGATATTTAATTTATCTGGGAATTTTTCCAGCTATTTCTGAAAGCTTGATGACAGCTTAAAAGAACCGTCATGTAAAGTTCATAGTCGCCTACTAGTCTGCGCCCCAATAAATACGCCGCCGGGACTAATTGGAGTGGGACGCCATGAAAAGCACAACCATCAATTTTCGAACGCCCAACACCCCCGTTACCGCGCTTGCCATAGCAGTTTTTTGTGCTAATAACGGCTTGAGTGGCAATGCTTATGCACAAGAGAGCCAGGCCCGCACCATGGAAACGGTGACGGTTACCGCTCAGGCCAACAATGCGCGCAGCGACCTGGATCGTCAGCGTGACTCCAACAAGCTGGTGGCAGTACAAACTTCTGATGCCATTGGTGAGTTGCCGGATGCCAATGTAACAGAGGCCCTGCAGCGGATGCCTGGAGTCTTTATTGCCCGCGACCAGGGTGAGGGACGTTTTGTGGGGGTGCGCGGTATTGATCCCAACTTGAATGCCGCCAGCATCAATGGCGTCAGTCTGCCCGCACCAGAAATTGGCAGTCGCGCTGTGGCTCTGGATGTCATCCCCTCAGACCTACTTGCCAGCTTAGAAGTATTCAAAACCCTTACACCGGATATGAGTGCAGACTCCATCGGCGGGGCCATAGAAATCAAGAGTATTAACGCGCTGGACTACGATGGCAGTCGCTATAAATTCAGTGTTGAAAACAGTTATAGCGACCTGCAAGAGGAGCACAGTCCAAAATATGCAGCCACCATGACCAATGTTTTCGATCTTGATGGCAACAGGCGCTTTGGTGTCGCTCTGGCAGTCAGTCATCAGCAGCGAGGTTTCGGTTCTGAAAATATTGAAACCGATGGTAGCTGGGAAGCGCTTGTGGCCGAGGACGGTAGTGAGGGGATTGGGGCAACTGAAATAGAACAGCGGGATTACACCATTACTCGTGAGCGCACCGGTATGGCCGCGAATTTCGACCTGAAATTGAGTAGTGGTGCACGAATCTATCTGCACAATCTCTATTCCGACTTCTCAGATCAGGAGATCCGTCAACGCAATTCCTGGAAACTGGATGCAGAGCGCGATGAGCCAGAGACGATCTCCAGACATAGCGCCATTTGGGAAGAGGCGGCATTGGAAAAATCCTTGAAAGATCGTCTGGAAGAACAGGAGATTATTTCAACAGTATTGGGTGGAGAGCATAATTTCGAACAATGGGGTCTTGCCTACGTGCTGGGTTATTCTTACGCGGAGGAATCTGAGCCACATCGCCGCGATACCGACTTTGTCCTTGAACCACTGCGCCTGGGTTATGTGGAAGCGGGTAAAACTCCGCGTATGGCAGTGGACAGTAGCGACGCTGAAAAAATATTAGATCCCGCCAATTATCAACTGGACGAGTTGGTTATTGAGGATAATTTCTCCGAGGATGAAGAGTTGAGTTTACGTCTGGATTTTACCAGGGAGATAAACTGGGTCAGCTATGACTCAACTGTGCAATTTGGCCTGCACGAACGCCAGAGGGAAAAACGTGGTGATCTGAATGCCAGCGTTTATGATGGTTTTGCCGGTGACTATACCTTGGCAGATTTTGTTCGTAACGATATTGATTACCGTCTCGATACCTTCGGACCGGGAGTTAATCCAGGCAATCTCAATCGATTTATTAATCGCAATATTGCCAGTTTTGTGATGGATGAAACTGAAACCGCCCTCTCTTCTGCGCGTGATTACCAGATGCAGGAAGACATCAGTGCGCTCTACGTAATGAATACCATCGAACTTGATCGCGCTCAATGGGTCTTTGGAGTGCGCTATGAACGCACCGATTTCAGTGCCGAAGGAATGCGTGTGATTGAATCCGAAGAGCCAGTACCCGGTGCCGATTTCACTGCCGATGAGGTCTATGCAAGTGCGGTCAATTATCAGCGCGATTACGATCACTTCTTCCCTAGTGTAAACTTCAAGCTTGATTACAGCGATAATATTGTGCTGCGTGCGGCCTACACCGAGTCCCTGTCGCGCCCCTCGTTTGGCCACCTGAATCCCTCGCCGGCGCAAATTGAATACGACGATGGTGAGCTGGAAGTGGAAGCCGGCAATCCAGCTCTGCAACCTTATGAATCTCGCAATCTGGATTTCTCCGCAGAATACTACGCGGATCATCTGGGTATGATATCGCTGGGATTGTTCCACAAGTCTATCGATAATTTTATTGTGATGTCCGATGTTTCCAGTAGCGCAGACTTTACTCAGTATATCGGTAACCTGATAGTGGAAGAGGCCGAAATACTTCAACCTATCAATGGTGACAGGGCACGGATTAACGGTGCGGAACTGGCTTGGACACAGGGCTTCGATAATGGTTTCCTACTGCGTGCTAACGCGACCTTCACAGACTCTGAAGCCAGTCTAGGACTGGGGCCGGATCGTCAACGTAGCGATGGAATATCTATGCCATCCCAAGCAGATCTGGTGGGGAATTTTATTGTTGGTTATGAGCGAGGCGTTTTTAGCCTGCGCTTGTCTGCTGCTTTTCGCAGCGAGCGATTGCTGGAGGTAGATATGGAGGATGCATCCCGTGATCGTTATGAAGAGGATCACTTACAATTGGATCTCTCTGTGCGCTACCACTTGAACAACGGTTTACTGCTGACATTCACCGGAGTGAATTTGACCGATGAGCCTTATTATGTGCATAACTCTGGTTTCAACGGTCAATATGAAGAATACGGGCCGACTTATGCCCTGGGCCTGAGTTACAGCACTTTCTAGCGGGACAACATCTAAAGCATTTTTAATAAAATTACGGTGTTTATGCACTGCAAGGAGCCTCACACAGGTGGGGTTCTTTCTCCGGAATTGAATGGCTCTCCATGAAACAACTGCATTTTATTATTGCGATCATGCTCGCCGCTGCGCTACTCGTTAGCTGTGGTCACGATGTGGATTCTGTTTTACGCATTAAAAAGGCCTTGCCGCAACGGGTAATTCCCTTGGGTGCGATAGACGCAGAACAGATTCTGCCGATACGGGTTGGGACTGAGCAATATTTATTGCTTGCCAGCGAGCGTCGCGGTTTGCTTGTAATAAATTCCTACGGAGAAATACTCGCCTCCCAAGAGGGAAGGGTGGAACGCCTAGCCGTACAAGCTCTGCCTAATGAAAATTTACTGGTTGCCTCCTACGATGAGCGCCTGGCGGAAATAAATTTACATGAAATACGCCACAGTGATGCTTCAAAAAACGTAAATTTTAGGCTACTGGGTAGCCAGAAAATGCCAACGCCACAGAGTGCCCTGTGCTTTTCCCAACAAGAACAGCGCACTCATTTGTTTAGCATTGGTGAAGATGGCATAGGTCGTGAATATTTATTATTCCCAGCCCAACAACAGTGGCAGATGCAAGAAGTACGTCCACTCTATTTTGGTGAGCAAGTTAATGCTTGCGCAGTAAGCCCACGCTCCCAACGCCTGCTAGTATCTCAACCACCCATTGGAATCCTGAGCTTAAATACAAACGCGGAAAAGGATGAGCAGCGTAAATTATTCCTCAGTGCTCAATGGCTTGGTGAAGACTTCGGCAATCTATGGTTTGATGTTCGTAGTGAAAGTCTGTGGCTGAGTGCAGGTGATCAGATACATCGCTACCGACTGCCTTTTTCCTCAGAGGAGCCAGAGTGGCACCTTCATATTAACGAGAACCACTCGGCAGTCTCCCCAGTTTTCTTAAATGGTCAGCTCTGGGCCCTGGATGTTGGTCGGGATCAGCTGTTGGTTTTTGATGATGTGGAAAATGATTACTTAGAAACTGAGTCTACAGGATTTGATCCCGAGAGCGGTGATTCAATCGTCAGTGTATTTGCTCGCAATCAGACGGACCCGGTAGAGTCATTTGGTGATGCTGCTGATGATCCTGCTATCTGGGCCAATAAATCCCAGCCACAGAATAGCCTGATTTTGGCAACGGACAAAAAAAGTGGCCTGAATATTTACAATTTATCGGGAAAGCTGCTCGAACATTTTGCTGTGGGACGTGTGAACAATGTGGATATCCGCAGTATTGAACATCCTCATTATAGTGCATTAGCGGCAGCATCTAACCGCTCGACCGCCGGGGTGAACCTCTTTGCCATCACGGCTGAGGGGCATGTCGAGCACCTGGGGCTACGCGCTATAAATTTGCAAGATCCTTATGGCCTATGTTTGCAGAAAACCAATAATCAGCTATTTGCTTGGGTATCGGATAAAGATGCTGCCTTGCACCAGTTTGAAATTGATCTCGGCGAGAATCCCACAGAATTTTCGTTAAAAAAGCATACAGAAATAGTCGTAAATAGCCAGGTTGAAGGCTGTGTCGTCGATGATAAGTGGCAGAGGCTCTTTTTTGCCGAGGAGGATCGGGGGATTTGGTCACTGGGCCTTAAAAAGCAACAGAATAGTGAATACCAGGCTAAATTGGTTGCTGAAGTGGATGGTCAGACCCTGGTGGACGATGTGGAAGGGCTCGCCCTCTACCTAACAGAGGATAGTGGTTACCTGATCGCCTCTAGCCAGGGTAATGACAGTTATGCGTTATTCACACGTGATGGTAATGACTTTGTTGGTCATTTTAGGGTAACAATGAATGTGCGCTCAGGTATCGATGGAAGTTCTGAAACCGATGGCCTGGATGTTACCAGCCTGTATCTTGGGCCCGAATATCCAATGGGTTTGCTTGTTGTCCAAGATGGCAGGAATCGTCTGCCCAATGCCAAGCAGAATTTCAAATTGATTGATTGGTATACGGTGAGTGAGGCATTGGATTTGTCGGTCTTTGTTAAAAATTAACCATTTATATTTATTGTGACAAAACCCTGTTGGAATTTTCTATAGAATTGCTATGAAAAATATCGGGGTTCGTCTTTGCTATAAACCTGATATACATAATAAAAATTGTTTTTTATATTTCCTGCTCCAAGCTATGATCTAGCGTTATTGGTTATAGTGATTTTGATTAAATTTTCCATCTGAGCCAAAAAAAATAAAAATTTGGTGAAAGATTAAATCTAGGGGATCTCTGAATAATTCCGCGATTCCTCTGGCCTTCAGAGTAGTTTTCAATCAAAATGCTGCTTTGCAGGAATGCCTAGAATTTCCAAGAAGTTGCAATACCAAATGTAAATCGCTCTGAAACCCTTGAGGGGCAGGCCATATCTGCCACGTTCCAGCTCTTACAGAGGGTTAGGACTATCCGCGGCTAACCTCTGCAACCCCTAAGACTCGTAGAGGCATTAAGGATTTATTTAGAGGCTCCGCTGTATCCCCGATAATGATTTTTGACTCATTAATGGATTAATTGTTGGGGCAGGTTTTGTATAGGTGATATGTTTGCTTATTAACCAGCTCTTTAAAATCCCAGCTACTAACTGCCCCTGCTACTTTAAAGCTTAAATTCAGGAATATATTCAGCTGCGATTTTATCTACAAACTGGATTGGCAATCCGCCAATTAAATTTGTAAGAACAACTATGGATAGTTTATCCTCCGGATAGTGAATCATAGTTGCCGCATTTCCGCCGCTCGCACTAACTGCACGGTGATGTTCCCGATCGATAACTTGCCATCCAATAGCATAACCATTCTCTACACGATTAAACCCAGCAGTTTGGCCATTCTTTAAAGTGATCGGTGTCCAAAGTGAATGGAGGTTTTTGACCAGCTTTTTAGACTGCAAGGCGATAAGATATTGCGCAATTTCTGTTGCTGTTGAATTCATGCCAGCTGCACTTTGTAAAATGTAAGGGAATTCAACGTAGTTATTTTTGTGCTGGCTCTTATCGGAGTCGTAGAGATATTGCCTTGCATGATTGCTTATAGGGCGCGTCATGTGTTCAAAGCCGGCATCAGCTGTTAATTTCATATTAGCGATTTTAAGCTGGTTGTCGGTAATGAATTTAGGGAAGCCACCTTGAACGTATTTATCGATTATTTTACCGATAATAACATAACCCGTCTGATTATAGCTAAATTGTGTGTTTACCTCTGATTTTAAAGGTAATTCTTTTACTTTGTTCCAGGCGGCATCTGGATTGCCTCGAACAACCAAATCAGCAAGGTAACCACTGAAAATATTAGGCAGCCCAGAAGTGTGTGCCATTAAATGTTTTATCTTTATTGACTTCCAGTTGGCAGGTAAGTCAGTAAGGTGTTTGCCAATCTCATCATCTAAGGAAAGGCGTCCTTGCTCAGCGAGCTGTAGCAATGCAACACCCGTAAACGCCTTAGTCATTGAGTTAATTGGAAATACAGTGTTGGATCTTACCGGCACATTGTCTTGTAAATTAGATAACCCATAATTTCCCAGTTTGATTATTTCACCGTTTTTAACGATGGCCAACTGGAGGCCAGGAATTTGGCGCTTATCCATGATGCTTTTGATCAGCTTATCCACAGAGTCTGCATATGCTGGAAGGCTGAGGAATATCATAAAAACAGCTAGAATTGTTAAGCGTAGCCTAGTTAGTAATCGAAGCGTATAATTCATAAACAATATATCCTTATTGTTTTCCAATCTTGGGGGAGCTTTATAGCTGAATTGTCTTTTTTATAAAGAATATGATCAACGTTATAGCAAGACGGTTATCTTGCCATAGATTCTTGAAAGAAGAATGTTTTACTATAGAAATGTAATTATTTGTAATTTCTATTTTTCTTGGATATTTATGCAGTCAATGTATTTACAGGTTAAATTATGTGCTGCTCAAATATACTCAAGATAAATACACACTTCTTTATGACGAATATCTAAGGTAGCAAGTATTTATATATATTAAATCTCCGTTAATCACTTTAAGTTAAGAACGATTAAATTTCTGGTTCCTGTTGGGTTGTACAATGTATACCTCCACCACCGGCTGCTATGCCATCAATATTGATTTGTATAATATCGCGATTAGGAAATACTCTTTGTAATTTTCGCTTGGCTGAGGCATCTGCATAGTGATCGCCGAACTCAGGTGCTATGACCGCGCCATTGCAAACATAGAAGTTAATATATCCAGCGGCGAAATCCCTGTTGTCAAACCGCTCTCGAACTATTGAAGGTGCCTCTAATACAATAACTTCTAGTTCGCGGCCACTGGCATCCGTTACAGAGCGTAGAATCTCAAGATGCCGCTTTGTTACGGCGTGATCGAAAGAGTTGGGATCGGGATCATAGCCGGCAACAACTACACCTGGGTGTACGAAACGGGCATAAAAATCTGTATGTCCGTCAGTGATATCCATATCTTTAATGCCAGGTAACCAGATAATTTTCTCTAGACCAAGAAGCTGCTTTAATTCCCGTTCGCATTGTTGCTTACTAACACCTGGGTTACGGTTATCGTTGAGCACACAACTCTCGGTTATGATCGCGGTACCATACCCATCAACCTCTATCCCGCCGCCTTCGAGTATCAGGTTAGTTTGGATACTGGGCACACCGGCCGACTGAGCAGTGAATGCAGCAACCTCTGCATCATTATCAAAATCCTGCTTTTCTCCCCAACCATTGAAGTTGAAGTCAATAGCCGCTTTATCACCGTTTTCATTTACAATAAAAACAGGGCCTGTATCACGTATCCACAAGTCATCTAGAGGGCAAACAACCAGTTTAATCTTATCTCCCATTAGTCGCCGGGCAAGTGGGAGATCTGCTTGTCGAACCAGCATTGAAACGGGCTCGTACTCCGCAATCGTCAGCGCAATTGTTGCCAAATTCTGCTGGACTTCCCTAAGGAGTTTCCGTCCCCAAATTTTGCGGCTTGCACCAAAGGCCATCCAAGTACGCAGGTGAGGCTCACCCTCATCTGGCATGTACCAAGTACTTTTACTATTCATTACTGCGAATGACTCCTTGGTGCCACTCAGTAGAGAGGCTGCAGTAAAAGTACCTAGAACCTTAACGAAATTACGACGATTGGTCATAAAGTGACCTCCCTTTCTTAAATACAAATGATGCTACCGAAGAAGATAAGTTGATTAAAAGGATATCAGGTTAACTAACCCATAGCAGTAATCCATGTATATTAGCCTCTTTTATGGCTATCAATAATTCACAATAAGTCAATCATCATAAAAAAGTGATTCATTACCTCTTAAAATACGCAATTCAGAATCATCTGTGTTTAAAAGTGTTGGCCAGTGACGTTTTTTATCAAGTAACTCAATATCTAGTGGAATAAATGCTTCTGAATGCTTGATTATCTTAGTTCTTTTTCCACCTAATGTCAGTTTTAATAGATCATATAGTTTACCTAAGCTATTCCATGAGCAACCATGTGAGCAGTAAGGCTCTTGCTGAGTATCATTAAATGACAGATTTAATTTCTACTCTAATGCTTTTTTGCAACAGATGCCAAAACTATTATTGTGAATTAATGTTGAAGTTCATGTCCAAGGGTCAAACATATCATTCCTTTTTTTGTAATACTTAAAATTGGTCATTTTATTGTTAGTTTTTTCTGTAGGCATGAAAAATATACTTTTTAAATTGCCAATTTATTCACGGAGGATTTTCAAAGCCTTAGGATCCAGATAGGGTAAGCTATTAAACATAGAGTGTTGTTTATGGCTTAAGTAGCAGGCTTGCTGGCATCTTTGAATTGTTATCTTATTCTTGTCTGGTAGAGGGCGCTTAGATGAAAGTTGTTTTTTATCCTCTCAATTTATTTAAGCTTTTCTTTAAGGTTGCATACGGCGATCTTTCCGAGATCTAAATAACTTCCTGATGCTCAAAATCAGTTAATAAGTCTGACATTATTTGATACAGTCGCATACACTTTTTTCGTCATGATATTATGTGGTGTCTGAAGCTGGAATAAGCATTATCACAATATCACTTTCACTTATTAACTAGGCCGAGCCCTCTAAGTCCAACTTAAACTGCCAGGAACTTAGGGGGCTTGGTGTTGAAATTTTATGCTCGGATGAGTATCGTTAGGGGGTGACGGCTATAATTACAGCTAACCATTAATATATATTTACCATCCACTAACACTATGTTTTTCGCCTACTTTGGCGATCATTCGTATCTGTTGTTTTCCACCTTCAGATCTCTTGAATACTAAAGAGCTAACAGAAACTTCATAGGATTGCTCTCCAGTCATCTTTTCTATAACTTCAGTTAAAGATTTTTCGAGATCTTCTGCAGAAATACAAATTAAGTCTTTATTTCTATCTAAATCCATTGTCTACCTTTATTCTCACCAGTTGTTGCAATCAATTTCTATCGTAAATTCAATAGCACCATCATCAGAGCATCCCCCTGATGCGTATTCGAATAGACTTATGTAAATTGAGTGAAACTTAGAACCTGTAATTTTCTCTAAGTTTTGCCTTAACTCTGCTTCTAATCTTCCTGGTGGGAGGGACTTTAGTTTTTTAGGATTTTCTTCCATAAATAAATCCATTTAACGGGAAAAGGTCATAAAATATTTAGCTCAATCATTACTGGTGTAAATTTCACCAGTCGGTATACCCTACAATAATATGTCCTCATTGTGTATGTGTTCAATTCAAAATTACAATTTATTTTGTTTTTTTGTATTTTATCTCAATGTGATAGTTTTTAAGTCTAAGTTTTCGTGTCCATCTTTGAGTTGTGTATGCATACCTCTTGGCAATCCCTCGACCTTGATCTCAATACCGGACTCCGGGAATTTACCCTTTGCATACATTTCTATAAATCTGTTTGCCAACTTATGCCCATCATGAAGATGTTTTTCTGGCCAACCCACCAGGCTAATGTCGGGCATTCAAAATATTCGCATTCCCCTTGAATGTAACCAAATTCCATCCTTCTCCCGAGAGTACATTAGAAAAGCATGTTTTTGTAAAGAAGGTCTCCGTGGTTCAAAAAAAGTATCTGACCACTGATCAGGCGTTTAGAGCCTAGCGGCTTGAAAGTCTATTACAGTAACCACCCCCTTTATCTGTAATGGCTTAAATAATACCAATGGCGTTTTTGAGGTGCTTAAGTGATTGTACGTCCTTAAACTCACCTGACACTATGGCCATACTATTAGTTTGTATTGTTTTTTGATATAACTTCGGTGATTGCGTTTTTAGTAGTTGCCCCATTGTTCCTGACAGTAACCGAATTTTAGGTTATGACTCTGGTGTGCCATTGTTTCACATCCTTTATCATCGCCTTGTAAGTTTTATCTCTAGTTTTGATTGTGCTGCGACATTCCATATTGAATAAAACAATTTTCTTTTTATTTGTAGCTACTTTGCCTGTGTCGATGTCTACTACCAGGGTGGCACTTTCTAGTTGCGAAAAGTCAATACTATCTTTTTTGCTTTGATACTTAAACCAAGATTGAATCTGCTTGGCTATATGTAGATATACGGCCCCAGAAATAGAATGATGAGCTTCGCCCGAAAGAATGTTTACAAAGATAGTGCCATCTGGTAAGTCGGACATCATTTCTAGGTCATTGCTCATGCGCCAGCCAAAAAATATTTTACAAACTATATCTGCATAATGATTTAATCGCTTCCTACGCATTTTTTTAATTCAATATTCATTGCTGGTATTTTGTCACTCTGTATTTTGTAATGTAAGTGACATTTCATGCCAGCTAAGCCCGCCATGATCAGAACCCGATTTTCCAAGGTGTATAAAGCCGTACTTGGCATACATGCCAATAAGTTCAGCCTGGCATATAAGGTAAATTTTTGTTTTCCCTAAATCCCGCATGGACTCAATAAATCTCTCCATTAACGTACTTGCCATGCCTTTCCCTTGATATTTAGGGTGAACTACCACAGACATGATGATAATGTTCTTTCCACTCGGATCATGGCCTATTAATTCTTTGAAGTTTTCATCGGATAGTTCAACCTTATGGGTTGCTCCTGAATTAATAAAACCAATAATTTCCTCACTGTTTTCTATAACGAGAAAACCATCAGGGTAGGTCTTAATTCGCTTTAAAATTTTTTCTCTAGTTGCGGCCTCGTTACCGGTATAGGATACAGACTCAATCTCATAGCACCTATCCAGATCTAGCTCATTTACAGTGCGAATGTTTACTTTAGACATTTTCGATTAATAGTCCTAAGAAAAAACATTTATATGGTGATTAACAGGACCTCTACCACCTTGATTTCTATTCCAAACGCATTTCTGCGCTAATGTCTCCCAAAAAACATAATAAATCAATCTGCCACTTCTAAATGGTTCCATGGTGCATGCCAGAGGCTGATAGAGCAATAAATCTACAATTTTTTGAGCTTAAGAGGCGTTCTATCTTTTTGCGATGGTTCAATAAAAAGAGTGATCAAGATAACCTAAATCTTTCAGTAGATCCGGCCATATTGTTGGGGAATATGTGGGGAAATAGGAGTATTGGGGGGGAGGGCGCTCAGGGTATTCCTAAGCGCCGGAAAAGGAAATTTAAATACCTAATTCAGCCCGAAGGGCTGCCATCTTTTGCGCATTTTCTTCTTTGGATAGTGGAGTACCGGGGTCTTCTTCCAGCTTTAACTGTTCCGGGGCACCGAGTTTTTCTCCTTCCAGTACGCGCGCACAAAGCTTGCGGTAGTGCTCTGCAAATACCGGGTAGGCGATAGATTCTGGGTTGTTGGAGAGAAAATACCAGTTGGATTCACGCCCAGCATGGTAAACCGCTGGGTGACTCCAATTGTGATTGGTTTTGGGGCTGGGCGCATTGCAGGCTTCGCGGTAGGCGGCGCGGGCTTCTGGCAGGCCGTTTTCGCCGGCGGCACAGAGCTGCAGCATTTTGTGAACTGTGGGCAGGTATTCGCTCTGCAGTATCGCGCGCTTTGCGCCCTGCATAATATCCTGCGCTTCAAAAGCGGCCAGCGCTTCGAGCCACAGGCGTTTTGCGTGATGCAGGGTTTCGGTATCTGGAAATGCGGCACTGAACTGGTTGTGGTAATTCAGTTTAAACAACGCGAAGACTTCGTTAATCGCGCGCTTTTTTTCGTTCAGTAGTTCCTGATCTTGCGCATTACCAGTTTGTGTCTGTGAGTATGTCGCCGATTGAGCGGTCGCGGGTGCGCTGGTTTGCGCTGTTGTGGGCGTCTTGTGGATTGCCATAAGAGTTTCCTATTGCCAACTTGTTGCGCTCTGCCCATTGATAGCGAGCGTGACGCACAAATACGGCGTCCCAGCTTTTGCGCGCGGCGTTTTGGCCGCGCCAGTAAATAATAAATTCCGGCACCAGTGATAGGGCGAAGTCACGCTCTATCTCGCACTGGTTCACCAGGTGGCTAAGGCAGTCGCCGCCGGGCTGCCAGTTACGCGCTATGGGTTTGGCTACCGGGTTTTTCTCAATACCCTGGCAGTAGTAGGCCCATTCCTCGCGAGCGTACTCAATAAACAGCTCGCCCCAGCGCGCGCTGTGGCCACCGCGCTCTGTCCACTTGTAAATAAATTCCGGCAGCAGTTCGGCGGCAAAGCGCGGGTTGATCGCCAGGCGCTGTAGCTGTTCCCAGGTATGTTCACTGGGTTGCCAGTCGCGCGTCATGGCAGTGGGTTTGCGCTTTTCAATAAATGGAGTTTCCTGTTTCTCCCAGTCTTCCATGATCCAGTCATTGAATTCCAGATCCCAGGAAATGGATTGCTTGCCGCTGGAACGGTGGTAGTCGAGGAAGCGCTGTAGGCCGCGGCTGACAAATGTACTGGGTACCCCCTCGTCGGCCAGTTTGCGCAGGGTGTCGTTGTTCGGTTGCCAGTTATCCGGCAGGGCCTGCTTGCGTTGGGCAGTAGCGCGAAAGGCTTCCCATTTGCTCTTTACCTGGCGCAGGAACAGTGAGCCAAAGGAGTGGCGTGGCTCGGCCCGTTCGCGCCAGTAGGTGACAAACTCCGGTAACTGCTCCCGCACAAAGTGTTCCGGGATACCGAGCTGGCCGATGCGCGCCATAGTTTCGGCATCTGGCTGCCAGCTGGGGGCAATGGTGTTGGCATTGCGGTTGGCTGGTGCCGGGGCGCGGCTCGGTTCCGGGGTTTGAGCCAGGGCTGTAGGGCGGCGGTGTTCACTGGGCAGGGTGAACTTGAGGACTTCACTGCTACCGAAAGGGGCTGCGCCCAGCATCAGGGCGCCCTGATTGCGCAGGCTGGTGGCTACCCGCTGGATATCTGCTGCCTGCCAGAACGGCAGAAGCAGATAGAGTTGCTCGCCGGTGGCGGTAAACCAGTCCCGCCCAGCGTAGGGCTCCGCGGGCAGGAAAGGTATCAGGTCGCCCAGGGCGGTGAGCAATACCGCTTCCTCCAGGCCAACAGTTGAGGCCAGAGTCGGGGAGATACTCAGGGGTCTTTCGGGGAGCAGGGGGTGTTTCATGGCGCGATAATAACACTCCGGCGTGGGGCTTGCGCGGCCTTTACAGTGGCTCTTTATTACGTGCTTTTGCCAGAGCAGGGTGCGCCAGTCCAGCCGCTAAGCTGAATAATGGCGGCCGGGAAATAGGGCAGGGTAAATTGTGGCTGTAACCCGTTGCCTTACCCCTGGGGTAAGGTTGTAACTTTGTCGCCAGAAACGGTATTGAGGGAGAGCATTATGGCGAGAGAACAGCAAGCAGCGCAGACACTATTCCGCCTCAGTGGCGTGAGCTGTGCCGGCTGTGTGAATAAGATTGAAAGCGCCGTGCAGGGTGTTGCGGGGGTGCAGGATGCCCGCATAAACCTGGCCGATAAAACCCTTAAGGTGCAGGGCGCGGCGGCGCCGCAAAGTTGCATCGAAGCGGTGCGCCAGGCGGGTTATGACGCCGAGGTGGCCAAGAGTAGCGAGCGCCAACGGCGCGAAGAGCAGCGCGCCCAAGAAGAGCGCCACTATCACCAGTTGCTGTGGCGTTCCGCTATTGCCCTGGGTGTGGGCCTGCCGTTGATGGCCTGGGGCCTGATCACCGATAAGATGTCCGTCAACAGCTTCGCAGATCAGCTGGCTTGGGGCGCCATGGGGCTTATTACCCTGGCAATTCTGGTGTTCTGTGGTGGTCAATTTTTCAGTGGGGCCTGGAAAGCGCTACGCCACCACAGCGCCACTATGGATACCCTGGTGGCCCTGGGTACCGGCACGGCCTGGCTTTTTTCCATGTTGGTGGTGCTGGTGCCCCACCTGTTGCCGGAAGCGGCGCGCCATGTGTACTTTGAGGCAAGCGCCATGATTATCGGCCTGATCAGCCTGGGCCAGGCACTGGAAGTGCGCGCTCGCGGGCGTACCAGTGCGGCGGTGGAGAAACTGCTGGAGCTGCAGGATACCTCAGCGCGGGTTCTGCGCGACGGTAAAGAAGTGGATTTGCCGATTGAGCAGGTTCAGGCCGGTGACCAGTTGCGCGTGCGCCCCGGAGAAAAGATCCCGGTGGATGGCGTGGTGCTGGAGGGCGGTAGCCTGGTGGATGAATCCATGCTCACCGGCGAGCCGGTGCCGGTGAAGAAGGGCGAGGGGGACAATCTGGCTGCCGGCACCCTGAACAAGAACGGCAGCTTGCTGTTCCGGGCGGAAAAAGTGGGGGCGGACACCCGCCTGGCACAAATTATTGAGATGGTTAAAAACGCCCAGGGCTCTCGGGTGCCCATTGCGCGCCTGGCAGACAAAATCTCGGCCATTTTTGTGCCGGTGGTGATGATCATCGCTGTGGTGGCGGCACTGGTCTGGTTCAACCTGGGACCGGATCCGCGCGCCGCCCATATGCTGGTGGTTCTTACCTCGGTGCTGATTATTGCCTGCCCCTGCGCCCTGGGGCTGGCTACGCCCATGTCGGTGATGGTGGGCGTGGGTAAGGGTGCGGAGTACGGTGTGCTGGTGCGCAACGGCAAGGCGTTGCAGCAGTCCTGCAATCTGGATGTGCTGGTTGTGGATAAGACCGGCACGCTCACCGAGGGCTCACCACGCCTCACCGATATCGAGAGCGAAGGCGATAGCGATGAGTTACTGCGTTTGCTGGCGAGCCTGGAGCAGGGCTCGGAACATCCGCTGGCTGAGGCGATTGTGACTGCGGCCCATGAGAAAAAGCTTGATCTACAAAAGCCCAGTGATTTCGAAGCCATTACCGCACATGGGGTGATGGGGGTTATTTCCGGTAAAAAGATACTGCTCGGTAACAGTAAGTTAATGCAGCGGGAAAATATTCCCCTGGGTGACTGGAAGGCCCGCGCCAACAATCTGGCGGAGGCAGGGCGTACGGTGATGTATGCGGCAGTGGATGGTGTACTGCAGGGAATTATCGCTGTGGCTGATCCGATTCGGGATGATGCCGCAGCGGCCATAGCCCGTTTGCGTAAGTTGGGCTTACGCCTGGAGATGCTGACTGGTGATAACCAAGCCAGTGCCGAGGCCGTTGCCCGCCATCTTAAAATCGATAAAGTGCACGCTGAGTTATTGCCGGAAGATAAAGAGCGCATAGTGGCGCAACTGCAGAAAGACGGTGCGCGTGTGGGCATGGTGGGAGATGGTATCAATGATGCCCCAGCACTGGCTCGCGCCGATGTGGGCTTTGCTATCGGCGCCGGTACCGATGTCGCTATCGAAAGTGCCGATGTCACCCTGATGCGTTCCTCCCTACATGGAGTCGCCAATGCGGTGGAATTATCGCGGGCGACTCTCGGCAATATCAAACAGAACCTTTTTGGAGCCTTTATTTATAACACCCTAGGTATACCCATCGCCGCAGGGGTGCTATTTCCGCTCACCGGCATGTTGCTGAGCCCGATCGTGGCCGGTGCCGCTATGGCACTCTCCTCGCTCACCGTGGTGAGCAATGCCAACCGTCTACGCTTCTTTAAGCCCTCGGAGGTGCACTAATGATTGCGACCCTGGTAAATACCATCGGAGTACTGCTAATTATTGCCATCATCTGGTGGTTCTGGCTGGGCCCGAGGCGCGGTGCGGCAAAGACAGTGGCGGTCAGTGAACAACTGCAAATACTGGTCAAAGATGGGGTTTATGAGCCGGATCATATTCGCCTGCCTTCGGGTCATGCCGCCACGCTGCATTTTTTACGGGAAGATCCCAGCCCTTGCTCCGAGTGGGTGATTTTCCCCGATCTCGAAATCAGTGCTGAGCTAGCGCTCAATAAAGAAACCACGGTAGAAATCCCTGCTGCCAAACCGGGAAAATATCCCTTTAGCTGCCAGATGCAGATGTATCGTGGGACGCTTACCCTGGAATAAAGTGAACTCAACCGGAAGAGGTCAGTTTATTTTCTGCGAACAAGTCAATTAAGGTGTAATTTTTTCCAGTCAGGACCGACAACATTAATAGGTCTTCAGGCACTTCCTTCACAGCTAACCCGATTTAGAACACTTAATGGGTCATCGGAGCATAGGGAAGTGCCCGGAGGAGACAGAGGGGAAGCCACTAGGTTTTCCAGAAGTGCTATTTACGATTTGGTCCCTAAATAATGAACACCTTTTTGCAAAAAACTTCTAGGGCCCTGCTGGGCCTTTCATTCACATTGATTGCTGCTGCCTTGTTTCTTGGCCAGAATGGGGGCTTGGCCTCCATTTTCGGATTTTATGGCGTTAATAGTGAGGCGGGCTTGCATATCGTAAGAATTGCCGTAGCGCTACTCTTTGCGGTAGCTGCGGTTGTAGCCCTGCTATCACTGTTAAAACCACAATATATTCGCCCTCTGGCACTCCTGATTATATGTATATCCTTGGTCCCTCTATTAAGTCTCTTCGGAAGTGCGCACTGGATCGATAGCCTTGGTGGGTTTCCCGCTATTGGCTCCGGGCAGGGCGTGATCAAGTACTTTGCCCTCACAGCGATTGGTCTGACACTGTTGAGCTGCAGTGCCTGTCAGTCAATGCGCTATATCTGGCTGAACTATTTACCGGTGGGGTTGGTTCTGTTGTGGATTGGCGGAATGAAGTTCACTGCAATAGAAGCCCAGGGTATTGAGGCCCTGGTGAGTAGTTCACCCTTGATGGCATGGCTCTATAATTTCTTTAATATACAACAGGCCTCCAATCTGATTGGCATTTATGACTTGATCGCTCTGATCATTCTGGCTTTGGGGTTAGTCATCCGGCCCCTGTTTTGGCCGGGGATACTGCTCTGTGGTGCGGTGTTTGTAACAACTCAGACTTTTCTATTCAGCTATCCCGGAAGCTGGCAAAGCCCTGGAGTTTTGGCCTCTAGTGGCATATTTATTATTAAAGATCTTTGGTTTATCGCCAATCTGCTAATAATGATCGATATCCGTAAGCACCTAAGTCACTCAGTTACCGGTAAGTAACAGGATTGCGTCTAATCTTAGATATTGAGGTGTAAAGAATAGTATTTTTAGATTTTGGAGCATAAATGATTTCTTTGGCAGTTGGGCCTTGAGGGTTTCATTTCCTTCTGCTCCTGCCTCTCAGTAGACCTTTTATGGCGGCATAACATATGGATGATTTAATCTTTTTGCCCTTTAGCCAGTTTTTAGAAGACTCGTCTACTGAGTGAATATGTCTAGGTAACACAGGGATGTGTAGCTTTATGACTACTAAATAAAAATGAGGTGTTTATTGGTCTTCTAGTCTTGATTATTTTTTTAAGAATAATTCCTAATTTTTAGTCATATATTCAGAGAGATTTTCTTGCTGTTTAGGTAGTTACTTCTCGTTGCCTACCTGTCTAGATCTTTCTAAATATTTATACGTGGTTTTATTTTTCTTTTGTCAAGACAGTAAGCTTAAATAGAAATTCCCTTACATGAATAATTTATTCCTTTCTTAAAATGGCAGTATGGCTTTTGGTGACAGTTTTTCACTAAGTTTGCATAATTGCGAAATTATTTGGAACCGTATCTGAAGGTCAAAGTCCATTAACCTGACAATAACGCCTCACAAGTATTTTTTAAATAAAGCGATGTTTACTTGGTCGGGCAAAAATAAGGAAGTAAATAAACCCAGGAAGGAAATCGCACATGCATAAATAATGGCTGTTGATATGAATTTACGAATGAAAAAAGCGGTTTCGTCACTGAAGAAACCTGCATTAAACAAAACTCTATTGGCGATGATTCTGGTGGGGGGCAGCTCTAATACAATTGGCCATGGCTACGTGGAAGAATATGGTGGAGGTGTGGCATCTGCGCGGGGTACTTTATGTAAATACCCTCTAGCCTCTACAGGTCAAAAAAACATAAATTGTGGAGCCGTTCAATGGGAGCCGCAAAGTGTTGAAGGGCCCGAAGGGTTTCCAGAGAGTGGCCCTGCTGATGGCATGATCGCTAGTGCCGGTAGTAATGCATGGTCACCATTAAATGAACAAACTGCTGACCGCTGGCTGAAAACCCCCATAACTGCTGGTAAACAAACTTTTAAGTGGCACTTTACCGCGAATCACGTAGCTCGTGACTGGAAATATTATATTACTAAACCGGATTGGAACCCCAATCAACCATTATCCCGAGCTTCATTTGATTTAAATCCATTCTGTACTATTGATGGAAATAATCAAAAGCCACCCATTGATATGCATCACGAATGCGTGGTTCCTGAGCGAGATGGGTACCAAGTTATCCTTGCTGTGTGGGATGTGGCTGATACAGCCGCGGCCTTTTACAATGTTATCGACGTAGAATTTGATGGCGATGGCATACCCGAATCAGAATGGAATCAAGGTGGAACAATTAATCCAACACAAAACTTAAAAGTTGGCGATAAAGTTTCCACACGTGTTTATAGTAGCAGTAATGAAGAGCCAGCTTATGCAACAGTGCTGGAAATTGCTACTGATGAGCAGGGTATGGCTAATAACTGGGCACATGACCTTGCAACCAAAATCAATCAAGAACAGACCAGTATTCGCGCAGGCCAGTTTAATGGCGAAGATCAATTTAGCCCTGTCTTTGGCTCAAACCCAATATATTTACAGGATGGCAGTGGCTTAGAGCGTGTTGAAATTAATTATGAAATCAATAGTCCAACACCAGATTATGATTTAAATGTGTCAGGACTTGAGGATATGTACACAATATCTGATGATCCACTCTCACTACAGCTTGCTCTCACGGCAAAAGGAAATATCAGGGCTGAGCTAAAAGTCTTGAACCATGCTCGTGAAACACTGGCTAATTATGAAGTCAATATGAGTGACGGTCAGAGATTAGATAGGACTTTGACACTTTCAAAGTCTGAACCTGGCCATCATATGCTTGTTATTGTGACAAAAGATATTGATGGCAATTTGATTGATCAAACTACACAAGATTTCCACTTGATGGAAGACGAAACTTCTCCACCGCCAGCAGGTGACTACGACTTTGTTTTCCCCGAAGGCCTAAAATCCTATACGGCAGGAACTAAAGTAATGGGCAGTGATGGGAATATTTATCAATGTAAGCCCTTCCCCAATTCTGGCTACTGTGTCCAGTGGAGCAGAAGTGCAAACCAGTATGAACCTGGCAGAGGTAGCTACTGGCAGATGGCCTGGGAAAAATTATAAATCCAACTAATCAAATAAGGCCCCACTAGGGGCCTTTTTGTATTTTACGATGTGCATTACTTACGTTGAGCTACTCCAATAGGACACTGGCTCTATTTAGTATGTGATTTGCAGTTTTCTATGGGTTTCATGAATTTCTTTAAAGCTGGGAATTCTAGGAGGTTTGGATAAGTAATTGTAGGCTGCTCGCATATGGCCAGCACAACGCCTAGCCGGTAAATTCCCAATGCCAGTGCCCAAGCCTGGGCAAACTATGGAGTTTATCTTCTTCGTGGGGCCTGACTTATTGAATAGTTTTACTGAGTTTAAAATGGCCCTGAAAGCATAGTAGGCATTCATGGTATTTGATATGTCCTCAGGAATACGCATAGTGGGGGCAGAAATCATGTAAGGCCAATTGGCATTCGAGGTTGAAATCACTATTGCTGATCCAATGGGCAGCTCACCATGAAAATCAGATTTAATTCGCTCTTGTAACTGATCTTCCACCTCAAACCCTAATTCATTTCTAATCGGCAGGTCGAGGCCTCCATCCATAATTCCAAAACTGTTTGCTGGGCTTACCATTGCATCGACAGGTTTTGAGAAATAATCACCCTCAATAATTTCAAAAATCTCAATATCACTAAAAACCTGGTGCCAGGCTTGAGTCAGCTCTTTTGATTTGTCGATTAAATATATCTTGTCAGGGAGCATTGTCTTTTACTTATATTTGGGAGGTTAGGCGCTTTATATCTTTGTGCTCATCAAGCACTCAATATGTCCCGTATGATTATCAACTCGCTCTTTTAGTGAGTGAAAGCCTTGAGATAGGTAAAACTGATAGCTATTAACATTCTCTTTGTAAACCGTTAGGTTTAACGGGTTTCTCTGTGATTTAGCGTGCGCTATAAGCCGTTTCCCAATGCCCTGGCCTTGGAATTCTGGGTCCACAAAAAGCGCGGCTAAAGTATTGTCAGCTAGAGAGTAAAAGCCGGATATTTTTGAGTGTATATCATAGATATAGGTTTCTGAGTTCGGTATATAGGTATCGCGCATATTATCTATTTGAGACTCCCAGAAGTCAGCTGCGATAAAATTATGCGCCCTAACGGAGGCTTTTAGCCAAATATTTAAGATGGGCTCTATGTCGTTTGGATTGTAGCTTCTAATCATTTTTTTGATGTGCTTATTTATTGGATTTATATCAAAGTGGGTAGTCAGTCGTCATGGACCTATCAGTATATTTTGGCCGTCCCTGCTGATTTTCAGTTTTGGTGTAATAGTATATCTGGCTGAAAAAATTTGTGTTGTGATTGGTGCTTAGGGTGAATTCATAATGATAAAGTAGATATTTTTCCAATAACAGCTGATTACATTTGGGATTATTGCTATTGATTTTATATTAAAATTCTGCATTCGTCAGGGCTGTGTGTGTTCCTGTACTGTGTTTGATAAGCTAACCTTCATGCTTAATATTGAGAGATGAATATGGATAACAAAGATATATGGATCGTTTCGACAAGGTCACGTCGAATGGATGGATGCCAGTTAGATGATGATGGGTCTGATTTTTATTTTGTCGAGTGCCTAATTCCCTCAAATAGCTTTGAAGAGGCAAATGGTTCAATTGAACATTTATTGCGAGATAAACAGTTGGAATTGTGTGAGGTATTGAGGTGTGAAATTTATAATGCCGAGTCGTGGGTAGATACAGAGCATTTTAGTCAGATTGAGAGTGCGGCTGAAGCTGCCAGACAAAAAGATGAGCCTAAGTTTGCTTTATTCATTTCCTCTGAATCTATGAGCTTTAATGAAAGTGAAGAAAGCGATAACGATGAAGTGGAGTGGGACTGACTTTAGCTAGTTAGTAGCAAATTTAATAAGGATGTTGTTGCAATGAATATAGATTCTTTTGCTATGTCTATGGCTGAGGGCAGTCCAAGTTTTAAAATGGATGTCTCTTTGGTATTTGGAAGCCCTAAAAATAGAGAGAAAATCTTACGTACCTGCTTTGATTCGATTGATATATGGTCATTAAAGTATTTTGGATCTATAAATAAATCTCCTTTTGAAAGGAGGTTTGATTCTATAACAAAAAATGCTGCCATTATCGATAATGAAGTGTGGGTATATGGTATAGATTCTACAGTGAGTAGCGATATTGTGGCTGCAGTAAAAATTGCAGCGGAATGGTATCAAACTACTCCTCAAGCATTTATAAGAAATATATATGTTAAAAATCTGAATGCTGAGGGTGAGAGAATCATGTCACCAAATGACTTGGTTCAGGAGAATAAAAAGCTGTATACAGGTGTGAGTAAAGCAATACGTGAGGCTGCACGAATACTTGACTATAGTGGAGGGATAGATTTTTGGGTTATGAGTAACAATGTAAACCCTAAAATACCTAAAAAGGAATTACACCAAGCCCTTAGAGATGGAGGCGCTAAAGCTACAGCAGTTGCAAAACGAAAATTCAAATATATAAGTGGGTCAAATGATGGAGAAGATGCTCAAATGTTAATAACTAATTTGCATTTGGGTAAGTTGCAAGTTTAATCACGGAGTAGGTATGGTTCAAAGGTGATTATATTAGTGGTTTTTATTTTTAGTTAAAAGTTAATAAAAAAACCTCAGAAATCTTCTTAGAACAGTAGATTTCTTGCATACAATAATGTGTTGGTAGTTATCAGGACTATCTACCAACACATATAGACATCAAACCTGATAATGACTCAAAAACATCTCCGCAGTACGTTCCGCCAGTGCGGCTTGTTCGGTTGAGCTAGGCGGGCCGGAGAGTTGTAACATCTGTGGCCAAAAACAGCTTCCCTTAATTAAGTTGTGTATCTGCCCACTGGCGATTTCTGGGTCCAGTGGCTTCAGTCGGCCATCGGCTGCGGCGGCTTTAATCCAGCGTTGTACGCCGGTTTCATGGGCTTTGTATTTTTCCATTTCCTGACGCAGGGCTTCCGGCTGGTGGAAGAAGTAGTCGAAGGCCATACGGTTTAGTTCAATATACTGCGGGTTACAGATAGTTTTAATTTCCAGCGCCAACAGCGTGTGCAGTTGAGCATAAAGGTCGCTATCCGGGTTGTAGTCACAGCCTGGGGACTGGGTTGCCTGCTGCCAGAGCTCGCCAATCAAAAACATCACCAAGGCTTCCTTGCTGGCAAAGTGGTTATATACCGTGCGCTTGGACACCTGGGCGCGGGCTGCCAGCTCATCCATACTGGTTCCCTGAACGCCCAGTTCCTGAAAGGCCTGCTTAGCGGCATCAATAATGGCCTGGCGCTTAATTTCGCTTCTGGTCGGCTTCTTTTCACTCATGTGACTCTCGATATCTCTGCTTGCGTCAGGAAAGCTACCTGGCGGGGAATTAATCTAAGTGATTAATTTTACACTAACTGGTTTACTTTTTCTTCTACCGATAATAAACTGCACTGTATAGTATACTTGGTGGCATCTATGAAGAAGCGCTGGTGGTTATTACTAGGAGTGATAGGTATGTCCGTTGGTCTATTTAATAGCTGTGCTACACAGCCGCAAAAGTTTCAAAACACGGAGACCGTTTATAAAGCGGGGCTGGGTAAGATGGTGGACATCATTGCAGCCTATGCCCGTGCTGACAGGGCGGCACCGGTACCTAGAGCACCTCTTCCCCTACAGACGATCACAAAGGAAATACTCACAAATAATGAGGGTCAGCCCACGATCTATCGCCTGGGGCACTCATCCGTTTTGATCCATCTTGATGGGGAGTTTGTGCTTACTGACCCGGTATTCAGTGAGAGGGCTTCACCAGTACAGTGGATGGGGCCGAAACGTTTCCACCCGCTACCTTTGTCTCTGCAAGATTTGCCGGCGTTAAAAGCCGTAATAATCAGCCATGATCACTACGACCACCTGGATAAAACCAGCGTGCGCACCCTGGATAAGAAAGTTGAACGCTTTGTTGTCCCTACAGGGGTAGGCGATTACTTACGGGATTGGGGAGTCGCTTCAGGCAAGATTATCGAGCTGGCCTGGTGGCAGTCCTTTTCATTAGGCAGTCTGCAATTGACGGCCACTCCGGCGCAACACTTTTCCGGGCGCGGCCTTACTGATAGGGATAGAACCTTGTGGGCCAGCTGGGTAATTGCAGGACGCGAGACACGAATCTTCTTTAGCGGTGATAGTGGTTATTTCGGTGGCTTTCGGGAAATCGGGGAGCGCTTCGGGCCCTTTGATCTAACCCTGATAGAAACCGGTGCTTACAATGATCTGTGGAGTGAAGTTCATATGCTACCGGAGGAGAGTGTGCAGGCTCATTTGGATTTGCGTGGCCGTGCCATGGTTCCTATCCACAACAGTACCTTTGATCTTGCCCTGCACGATTGGTTTGAACCCCTAGAGCGCGCGTCAGTGGCCGCAGAAGCTCATGGGGCAACAGTTCTTACGCCTGTTATCGGTGTTCCGGTGAATGTGCGTACGCCCGCCCCGACACAGGCCTGGTGGAGGAAGTTTATAGCTGAAGTGCAGATCGATCTGGCTACTCAACCATAAATACGATCTTGCCAATTCAGTTGAGTTTCTTTCAAGAGGGAAGTGCAGATGGATAAACAATTTGTATTGATAACTGGAGCTTCGTGGGTTATGGGCAAGGGCTCTGACTGAGCACGGGACGTAAAGGGTTTTTTATCTACACACCTGCCCGATGTCGTGATCGAATGGGCGACCTAAAGGATCAAGATACTGCCCCTTTAAAAATGGATCTCACTCGCGAATGGTTTGGCGATCGTATTTGCAATCGGATGCTTTTATCAATGTTGCGGTAAGAGAGACTCACAGGCCGATATTTTCCTAAATAAATAGGATTTGAGTTGTATTGGGATAGTATTAAATGAAATCAAAGACTGTATTAGTTACGGGAGCTTCTTCGGGAATCGGCGAAGCATTTGCGTATGAATGTGCTAAAAGTGGTGCAAACCTAATTTTGGTGGCTCGATCTGAAGACTCCTTATCGAATATCGCAACAAAAATTAATGAATCATACCCAGTAGATACAAGCTTTATTCCTATGGATTTAAGCGTGGAAGGATCTGCGAAAAAGCTCTTTGATAAAACTAAAGAGATGGGTATTGAAGTTGACATTCTCATTAATAACGCAGGTTTTGGCAAGTGGGGAAGCTTTGAAAGCTTCAGTCTTGAAACCTATAGGGATATGTTGCAGCTCAATATTAACACCCTAACAGAGCTTTGTTACTTATATCTACCAGAGATGAGGCTTAAAAAAACAGGCGGTATCATTAATGTTGCCTCTGGGGCAGCCCTGATGCCGGTACCTTATGCTGGCGTCTACTCTGCATCCAAAAGTTACGTACTGAATTTTTCGGAAGCTCTGCACAATGAACTACAAGGAACAGGTGTAACAGTAACCTGCCTTTGCCCCGGTGGAACCAAGACAAACTTTGCTGAGGTGGCGAATAATCAAGTCAAGGTGGATGAGAGTATTTACGAAACTGCTGAGTACGTCGCTCAAATAGGGCTAAAAGCATTCTTCTCCAAAAAAAGTTATGTACTGTCAGGTAAGCAAAAATGGGCACTTGTTTTACTTTCTCGACTATTGAGCCGAGCGCAGCTGCTGCGTCTATCTGGGAAAGTATTTAAGCGTATTGTAAGTAATGAAAAGACATAAAATTTCACTATTTTACTAGAGCTGGATTATCCACTTGGCCTTGCTGTGGGCCTTGTTGATAATCTGGAAGGGTTGTATTCCTGCTGACTCTGGAGAGTCAGAATACTGGGTTGCCGCTGAGTGGTATTTTTACGCTTCAGTTAGTAAAGGTTGCCTAAATTTCCGGGGTTAAAATGGTGATTCAATATTTTCTTGTAGCTAGTAACAGTAGTTTTGGGTATTGGATTTAGGCTATTTGAGAATCGGGTGTGTCGCCATATTCAACGCGTAGGGTAAAGATTAGAGTGGATCCTGGGTAAGTTGTCTCAAAAGATACAATGATGTCTTATTTTGCAAAGTTGTAGGATGTTGTGTTGGTTTATCTTTACTTGAAGCTATGAAAAGCTACACTCCGCGAATTTTTTGTTTTTAAATAAATGTGAGTTTTATGCCTATCTATTTACATGGCTATTAATTTTTGTGTCTAAGTTGACATTATGGTTTGCTCTGAATTAAAAACTGGGGTGTCGCTGATTGCATTGGTGATAGTAATTTCATTCAGCTAGGGAAAGTTTATGCGAATATTATTGTCAACGGTTGTTTTTATACTTGTCGTTTCTGTGGGGGCGGTGTCTGCAGGAACTGCCGAGCCAGTCTCTTTTACTCGTGGCGAAATATTGTCTTTTTATTACCAGTCAGATCTCTTGGCGCGTCAGTATCAAATTGATGTTCTATTGCCAAAAGAATACGATCCGGAGAACGATACCGTTAAATATCCAGTTGTTTATATGGTGGATGGTTATCTCGATTTTCCAATGATGGCTCCAAATTTCTTCAAGCAGAGTGTAACAGGAAAGATTCCGGCTTTTATTTTTGTAGGTATTGATTATGTTGATGATAGTTTGGGGAAGTTACGGCGTCTCGATTTGACACCAACTGCTGTGGAGATGGATGGGGAGATTCAGGGGGGTGGTGCGAATCAGTTTCTTGAGTTTATTAACGAAGAGTTAAAGCCCTTTATTAGCAATGCGTTCCCTGCTGATCAACAGGACCAGACCTTTATGGGACATTCTTTAGGGGGATTGTTTGCTCTTCATACTTTGTTTACTCAGCCAGATAGCTTTCATCGTTACATCATAGCAAGCCCTAGTGTCTGGTGGGATGATAAAGTGATTCTTGCCAAGGAACGAACTTATGCAGAAAATAATATAGATATGGAGAAGCATATATTCATGTTTGTCGGTAAGGAAGAAGGGTTTATGGTGAAGGACATGAAACAACTTGTGCGCAGGTTGGAGTCGCGCAATTATCCTAGCCTTAAATTGTCGAACAAGGTATTTAAGGGAGAGAATCACCTAACGGTTCCAGTGGTAGGTTACAACTTCGGGATTAGGGAAATATTTAAAGAAGATTAACGCTTTAGTTGCATGGTTGATCTTTTTGGGTGTCTCTGTGAATTATTCTTGCCATCCTGTTTGATGTTGGGCACATAAAGATTTAAGGTTCATAGGATGAAAATGGTAAATTTCAGAGGTGCCGCTATTTTAATAGTACCAATGTTAGCTAAGGGGGAATGATCTTTGGTTTATAGCCAAGCTCGAAATCCCAGAACCCACACTGTGTCGTATACTTTTTCTCCCTCTTCGCGTTCAAAATCTGCAGTTCTTCCGATATTGCGATATTGATGTATGCCAATATATGGGGAGAATTTTGGATGAAGTTCATAACGTAAACGTATGCCAATTTCTATTTCAGATAGACCAGACCCTCCGTCTGAACTTTTGTCATTTTGCCCAAAAAAATCAAATTCTGCACGGGGTGCTAAACTGAACTTTTCTGAGAGTTTAAATGTATAAACCCCTTCTATGCGAAGGGCAGTGCTGCCGCTTCTACCAAGGAAAAATACAGCGTCCATTTCAAATGAGTAGGGGGTCTCGCCAATAATACCAATTGCAAACCAATTGCGGCTGGTATTCTCCAGGTAAAAATCATGACGAATTCCTGCGAGAATATTCCAATTAGCAGAAACTGCGTGGCTGTAAATGCCCCATAGCTCATTCTCCTCTGTCTCCCCGTTGGAGCGCTCGTAGTCTACTTCTGCGGATAGCTTGCTTTGGTCTGTAACATAACTGATGTCCCCCTCAATGGTGGCTCCGTTATTACCTTGTAATTCAAATTGATCAAGGCTGAGCTTGGCGATGGGTTTGTCTTCTCCTAGGGTTGCATCATTGTTACTTCCAGATGTGGAGTGATACTGAAGGCCATGATGTAAATCCTCTTGGGATTGTCCTTCGATAGCCAGCATCCCCATTAGTAAGGAAATAGTAATCGCTGGAGTTATTGATACTTTACGTAGAAGAATTTCACTTGCGTATCGTCTGGACTCCCGTTTACCCCATATAGGCTTGGTGCGACCTATGAGGTTCAATGAGGAGAAATCTTGCTGCAGATATGGTGAGTGAATAAAGTGTAGAGCTGAAGTGTTTATGTACGACACTTTTTGCCCTTTCTATACCATTTCTTCCTGATGTAATAATTTCATACATTTAATAGAAGTTGTTTCTGTATTCTGCCATTTTACAAAGTTTTGAGTTTGCTTGTTGTAAGGAATATTTACCAGTATAAGCATATTGCCTTTCTAATATTTCAAATTTGATAAAATCTCTCTATTAATGAATCCTAAGAAAAAGTGTGAATTACGACTGTAAGCCAAGAGAAATTCTGGTTTCCTGCTGCATTTACTTGGCGGATAGTTTGCTGTGAACAGAATTTTTTAACGAACCGGGAGCTAAAACCAGACGCGAAAACCGACAACCCACACGGTGCTATACACCTTTTCCCCTTCTTCACGGGCAAAATCTGCGGCATTGCCCACAACTCGTTCATGGTGAACGCCGACATAGGGGGAAAATTTAGGGTGAATTTCGTAGAGTAGACGCAATCCTATTTCTATTTGAGACAATCCGCTGCCACTGCCAGCGATTTCATCATTTTGGCCAAAGAAATTCAGCTCCAGGCGCGGAATAAGGCTCACTTTTTCTGCGAGCTTTGCATCATATTCCCCTTCCAGGCGAAAAGCTGTACTGCCGTTCCTTCCCAGAAATAGCACTGCATCCATTTCTAATGAGTAAGGGGTTTCTCCAACCAGCCCAATCGCCAGCCAATTGCGGCTGGTAGTTTCCCGCTGTAGGTCGTGCCGGAAGCCGGCGAGGAAATTCCAATCTTTGGAAATGGATCGGCTGTAGACTAGCCATCGCTCATTTTTTTCCGTTTCTCCTCCTCCCCGCTCAAAGTCTACTTCCAGCACTACTTTATTGACGTCATCTCCATAACTGAAATCGCCTTCGATTGCCGCGCCGTTCATACCGCGCCGTTCGAATTGGTCAAGGCTGAGTTTGGCTACCGGCTTGTCCCCCTCCCCGGCCATACCATTGTCCTCTCCAGCGACTGAACCTCCTGAGGGGGCTTGGAAGCTGTGGTGCTGGTCTTGCCGATTTTGCGCTTTAGCTGCTTGAAAACCCAGTTGCAAGCACAGAGTAACAACTATTATCACTGCCGCTTTGGTACAGGGAGTGCGCCTCATACCACGCGCACCTCTCGGAAAATACCGTAAGTGCGATAAAGCATTTGGCAGTGTAATGCCCAGCGCCCCCGGTTATCGGCATTTACCAGATAACTGATCTTGGCACCGGGCTGCACCATCAGCGTGTGCTTGCGTGGTAGATACTCTCCGTCACCAGTTTCCAACTCACTCCATAAACCATGCAGGTGCATGGGCTGGGTGAGTAGGGTGTCGTTCACCAGAGTGATACGTAGACGCTCGCCATAAGCCAATAATATTGGTGTGGCGTTTCTATATTTAACACCGTCAATGGACCATAGGTAACGAGCTGGATTACCGGTGAGATGTAGTTGTAGTTCTCGCTGCGGTTGGCGCTGGTCTAATGATGGTGTGAGATTGCGAAGATCCCTGTAGGTTAGGATGCGGCGGTTGTAGCGTTGCTGGTGTTCACGGAGTCCAACACCGGGATCATCCATTCCATTTTGGGGAGCGAGCGCGCGCAGGGCTACGCCATGGCCTTTTTCTGTTGGTTGGTGGATGATGGGGCTATGGCTTCCCAGGCCAGCGGGGGCCAGTTTGGCATTGCCTTCTTCTGCAGTGGGCTGTCTATCAGCAGCTCTAGCACCACTGGCACGGGTGAATCCCATATCGCGCTTATCGAGAATAGGGATTGGATCCATGGGGGGAACTTCGGCAGAAAGACTCTGAGCGGGCGTTAAGGTACCGCGAGCGTAACCGCCGCGATCGATCGCCTGGGCAAAAAGGGTGTAGGCTCTGTCGCCACTGGGCCTAACTACCACATCGTAGGTTTCCCCAGTACCTAGGCGGAATTCATCCACTCTCACCGGCTGAATATTCTGGCCATCAGCAGTCACCACGGTCATATCCAGATCGGGAATGCGTAGGTCGAAGATTGTCATGGCAGAGGCGTTGATAAAACGCAGCCGTACTATCTCACCGGGGGCAAATAGGGCAGTCCAATTGTCTTCCGGAGTTTGTCCATTGATCAGGTAGCTGTAGGTATAGCCTGTGACATCAGACACATCTCGATCAGACATGCCTGCGAAGTTCCATGGGTGTCGTTCACGCCAGGTTTGCTCTATGCCTTTCGCGCGTACATCTCGCCAGAGATCTGTGGTGGTGCGGTGGCGGCGCCGGTTGTAATAGTGGCCATCTTTCTTCAGGTTTGAATAAATCCGCTGGGGGGATTCATCGCTCCAATCGGAGAGCAACACTACATAGTCCCGGTCATAGGTTACCGGGTCTCCCCCAGCTGGATCGATGACGATAGCACCGTAGAGTCCCTGCTGCCTCTGGAAGCCGGAGTGACTGTGATACCAGTAAGTTCCGCTTTGTGTGACTTTAAAGCGGTATCGAAAATTTTCCCCGGGCCTAATACCGGAGAAATTGAGCCCTGGTACACCATTCATAGTATTGGGCACCCTGATGCCATACCAGTGAATCGAAGTGTTTTTATCTAATTGGTTGAGGACATTGAGAGTGACAGTTTGCCCCTCGTGCCAGTGCAGGATTGGGCCGGGAATAGAATCGTTAACTGAAATTGCGTTGCGGGGTTGTCCGGTCAGGTTGACTGCCCTTTGGTCTACCTGCAGGGAGAAATTCTCGCCAGTTAAAGTCGTGGGAGGCGGGACTCGCGCCCTGGCTGGGGTAGGGGAGCCGGGCAGGCCCAGGAGGGCCATGCCGGCGCTGATTCCGGTTACAAAGGTGCGGCGCGAAACCGAGCCGCACCGCGGAGGTTTTGTCATCGACAGTCCTCAGAACTGTTCTCCGGCCGCGTTGATTTCTGCATAAACCACGCTGCTGCCGTCCTTGTTTAACTGCATTACCTGGTAGGGGGTGAATCGATCGCCCATCTCCATGCCAGGGCTTCCGAGAGGCATACCGGGCACAGCCAGCCCCAGCGCACCTTTAGGCGGACTTTGCAAAAATTGCTGAATCAGCTTGGCTGGCACATGCCCTTCGAAAACATAGCCTTCCTTGGACACACTGGTGTGGCAAGACTGGTAGCGGGGTTCGATTCCGTGCTGTTTTTTGACGCCGTTGAGGTCATCGACATCCTTTGCCACCACTTCGAAGCCGCTGTTGCGAGCGTGGTCCACCCAAACTTTGCAGCAGCCACAGGTAGCGGATTTATAGGTAGTTAGGTTCTGCGCTTGAGATTCTTTAGGCTCGGTGGGTTCGGCACAAGCACTGAGGGCTAATGTGGTAACAAGCGCGGCAATTGCGGCTAAAAAAGATCGGTACATGGAATTACTCCTGTCATTCATATCAACTGACCCACCACATCGTCAGTGCAGCATAGGTGCAGCTAGTGGCGGGCAAAAAAGATTTATCGGCGAAGTTTACTGCTGGAGCCGAGGCTCAGGTGGCAATAGGAGGCCGCAGGGCGCTTTCCGGGTCGGGGGAAGGTTTAAATACTGTGTAAGCTGTTGCCAGGGAAATTAGCCGCAAAAAATTCGGGATATTGGCGGAGATTACGGCGAGGCTATTGCTCAATCCCGGGCAGCAGCCGCATTCGATACCACAGTCACCGCGGTGCTCACTGTGGCAATCATCGGCTTTATCGGCTTCGCAGTGGCCCTGTTCGCTGCTTTCCATGCTCAGCATATCTGCAGGTTCCGCACAGGGCACGGCCGATGCTAGGCCGGCGAAGGCCAACAGCAGTATCAGCAACAAGGTGCGAAGGTAGGCAATATACATAAAGCAGCCTAGGAGAAGTATGCCGGTCAGTGTATGTGTGGGCAGCAGGGGGCGCAAGCACAGCGAGAGATTGGAGGAGGTTAAGGGAAAGCGTCTCGCTCTCCCTTGGTTTTTCATGCCTGTATTGATTCGGAGCCTACAGGGTTATCGCTTGTAAAGACTGTCCTCTAGACAGGTCTTTAGGGTTTCCTCAGAGGCAAGCGATAGTCCTGATGTCGCAGCAGATCGGGTCCACATTCCAACCGCTCCAACCAGCTCAGGAAGCCTTCCTTAACTTCTTCAGATGCAAAATAACCGCCGTGTTGAGGCACAATCATGGCTGGGTTCAGTTCTCGCACCATTTTCACCCACAGACGACAGGCCCAGTTGCCTCCCATATAGCGCTGGTGGAAACCTTCCATGGATGGAGTATGCGCATCAAAATCGATGACTTCGCCCTCCTCTCCACCGAGGGAAGCGCCCACGTCACCGGAAAACAGGATGCGGCTAACCGGGTCGTAGAAACTGAAGTTGCCGCAGGAGTGCATAAAGTGTGCGGGCAGGGCCCAGATTTCGCTGTCGGCAAAAGGCAGCACCTCGCCCGTGTCACTGATGGGAATGATACGGTCCTGCCAACGTTCACTACCGGCACGCGAGGCGACAAAGCCGGATACTAGGTGGGGCAGGAAGCGCGACCACAGTTTGGATACCGCTACCTTGCAGCGCGAGTGCAACATCCAGCGTGGCAGTGAGGCAATGATGTCCGGATCCTGGTGCGAGGCCAGGATATATTCCAGGTCACTCAGGTTCAGGTGGCGGCTGAGTTCGATGGTTAGGGGTGTGTAGGTGAGATCACCGCCGGGATCAATCAGCGCACCTTGGGTGCCGCGGCGAATCACAAACTGGTTGGCCTGCACTCCATCGCTGCCATTCTGTTCTTTAACCAGATCGCAGAAACGCGCAACCAGGTGAGGGCCTTGCTCAAATAAAATGTCCACGCCGCGGCCTCTCTTATTTAATTAGGTCAAGGTACTGGCTGAGGCGCTCCTTGTTGACGGCGATACGTTCACTCATTCCTTGAGCGTGTTTCTTGGCATCTTCCAGGTTGCCGGCCTGGCCTACCTGAATTACACCGACCATGCCCAAGGGCAGGTGCGGATCGCACTGGTACAGGTAAACGCCTTCCCTATTCAAGGTCACACTGACTTTCTCGCCCATGCCGCCATTCCAACTGTCGCCATCGGCTGGGGAGAGTACGGAACGGCTGTTGTGTGCCATATCGGTGGGCAGGAAGGTGACAGTATCGCCCACTGCAACGTTTAGGAACGCGGGTTCGAAAGTCATCATGCCGTCCTTGCCCTGGTTCAGCATCTTAACTTCGTGATCTGCTGCCAGGGCGGACGTCGAGGCCATGACGAGTGTGAGAAGCGCACTGCGAAGAGTAATAGACGACATATTTACTTCCTGTTTTGAGTAGTCGGTGATGTTGTAATGACTCTGCCTATAGGAGGAGGCGAGACGCGCCGGATATTAGCCCGGTGAAAATACGAAGAATTGATCTAGATCAATCGCGCAGATCCCAGAGAAAGTGGGAAAAAGTGCCAATACACCACTTGGGTAAAGGAGAGTCATATCTGTCTGTTAAGCGCTGCCCTCTGAAGGGAGATAAGGGGTAAACTGTGCGCCAATTTGACTGGGTGACACTTTGGGGGAGTAACCTTGGCTGCTAAACGCAAAACTGCCTATGTGTGCAATGAATGTGGCGCTGACTATACAAAGTGGGCGGGGCAGTGCAGTGCTTGTGGTGCCTGGAACAGTCTCTCTGAAGTGCGTTTGGGGCCGGAGCACAAAGACAGCCGCGCGGCCAATTTCACCGATGCCCAGAGTGGCTATGCCGGCGCCGCCGGTGCTGGCAAGGTGCAGAAGCTCTCGGAAATCGACCTGAGTGAGCTGCCGCGTATTCCCACTTCCGCCTCGGAACTGGATCGAGTGCTGGGAGGTGGTTTGGTGCCGGGTTCGGTGGTGCTGATCGGCGGTCATCCTGGGGCCGGTAAATCCACGGTATTGCTACAGACTCTGTGTCACCTCGCTACTTCAATGCCGGCGCTGTATATCACCGGTGAAGAATCTCTTCAGCAGGTGGCTATGCGCGCCAAACGCCTGGGCCTGCCCACTGATTCCCTGCAGCTCCTCAGTGAAACTGATGTGGAGCGCATCTGCCTGGCGGCAAAAGAAGTCAATCCACGCGTGATGGTGGTGGACTCTATCCAGGTGATGCATATGAGCGATGTGCAGTCCGCTCCGGGCTCGGTAGCCCAGGTGCGTGAGAGTGCTGCTTACCTGACCCGCTTCGCCAAGCAGACTGGTACTGCGCTGATTTTAGTGGGCCATGTCACCAAAGACGGCAGTTTGGCAGGCCCCAAGGTGCTGGAACATATTATTGATTGCTCCATATTGCTCGAAGGTACTCACGACTCTCGCTTCCGCACCCTGCGTGCCCATAAAAACCGCTTTGGAGCGGTGAATGAGCTGGGGGTATTTGCCATGACCGAGCAGGGCCTTAAAGAAGTTTCTAATCCCTCAGCTATTTTCCTGCAGCGCGCCGAGGAGATCGCCGCGGGATCGGTGGTGACTTCCGTGTGGGAGGGCACCCGTCCGCTGCTGGTGGAACTGCAGGCACTGGTGGATGACAGCAGCCTCGGTAATCCGCGCCGGGTAGCGGTGGGCCTCGACCAGAACCGCCTGAATATGCTGCTGGCGGTGCTGCACCGCCATGGCGGCGTCTTGGTCGGCGATCAGGATGTGTTTATCAATGTGGTAGGCGGCGTCAAGGTAATGGAAACCAGTGCCGACCTGACTCTTTTGCTAGCAGTTGTTTCCAGCTTTCGCAATCGGGTGTTGCCGCGGGATCTGGTGGTCTTCGGTGAGGTGGGACTTTCCGGTGAGATCCGCCCCGTGCCCTCGGGCCAGGAGCGCCTGCGCGAAGCCGCTAAGCACGGTTTTCGCAAAGCGATAGTGCCCGCCGCCAATCGCCTGAAAAACGATATCGAGGGTATGGAAATGCACTCGGTAAAAACCCTGGCGGAAGCCCTCGCCGTGATCGACATGAGCTGAGTCGGATGAGTACCCGCACGTCCAGGCGTCATCTTCTCTGCTGGCAACTATTACTCGGTGCAGTGTTCATTCTGGCCGCGAAAGTCCAGGCCTATGAGCGCATTGCTTCGTTGAACCTGTGTCTGGACCAAGTACTGCTGAACTGGGCACAACCTGCGGATATTGCCTCCCTGACTTGGCTGTCCGCCGCCGAACAGTATCGCTCCCTGCCGATTCCCGAACACGTTCAGCTCAATCGCGCCCGCGCCGAGGAGCTGCTGCCATTAAAGCCAGATCTGGTGCTTGCCGGGCAGTACGGTGCCCAGCGTGCGGCTGAGCGGCTGCAGGCACTGGGTATGAATGTGGTGACCATCCCCGATGCCTACAGTCTGGAGCAGTTGCAACAACAACTCGGTGCTTTGCAAGCCGTACTGGGCCCGCTTCCTTCGCTGCAAGAGCAGAAACGCGCGTTGGCACAACTACTCGATCAGCCCGCTGCTAAACAGCGCGCCAGTGCGGTGATTCTCTCTGCCAATAACATCACTTACGGCAGCGGCATGCTGGAGCACCAGTTGCTGCAGCGCGCCGGTTTTGACAATCTCGCCACCACTCAGGGACTGGCACGGATCAGCCTGGAAGAGGTGATTGCTCTGCAACCGGATTTGTTGGTGTTCTATGGCAGCGAGCAGCATTTCGCACTGGCTTACCTGGCCGCGCGCCACCCGGTACTTCAGCGCTATATCGATAGCGGCCGCACCTATACCCTGCCGAAGCAGCTGAGCCTGTGCCCGGTACTGGCAGTGGTGGATACACTGCAACAGCTGATGGATAAGAGGGAAGCGCTTGTACAATAAAAACGCGGTTTTGTTATTACTGGCGGCCCTGCCGCTGGCCCTGCTCGGGGCACTGGGCAGTGGCCCGGTTTCGGTGGACCTTTCCAATGCGCTGGCTGAGGGCTGGAGTGGCCAGAGCAGCGATGCGGTGATTCTGTGGCAATTGCGACTGCCCCGTGCCCTGTTGGCAATACTGGTGGGCGCTGCCTTGGGAATGGGCGGCGCCGCCATGCAGGGGATGTTGCGCAATCCCCTGGCGGAGCCGGCGCTGCTCGGCGTTTCCAGCGGTGCGGCTTTGGCGGCGGTACTGTTTCTCTATTACGGCGCGGCCTGGAAATCCGGTTGGTTGTTGCAGGCTCTGGCTATTGGTGGTGCCTTTAGCGCGGCGGCGGCGGTGTGGTTGTTGGCGGGGCGCGGCGCCAGTGCTGGACGGCTGGTGTTGGCGGGGGTGGCTATTAACGCCTTCTTATCTGCACTGATTGCACTGGCGCTTAACTATGCACCGAGCATGTTCGCCATGCAGGAGGTGGTGTTCTGGTTGATGGGCTCACTGGCCAATCGCGGCTGGGACCAACTGTTTTTGGCATTGCCCTTTTTGGCCGTGGGGGTGCTGTGCCTGTTTTTCACACGCAATTATTTGCGCGCGCTGGCCTTGGGTGAAGACAGCGCAGCTTCCTTGGGTTTCCAGAGCCGCGCCTATCCCTTTCTTATTTTGCTGGGCATCGCCAGTGCCGTGGGTGGTGCCGTGGCAGTAGCTGGCACCATCGGTTTTGTCGGATTGGTGGTGCCGCACCTGGTGCGCCCTCTGGTGCGCCAGGACCCCGCCCGTTTACTGTGGATCAGCGCTTTAGCTGGAGCGCTGCTGTTGCTGCTGGCAGACATTCTGGTGATTAATTTTGTCGGCGCGCAGGAGCTGCGCATTGGCGCGGTCACCGCTTTTATCGGTGCACCTTTTTTCTTCTGGCTGATTTTGACGGCGCGCAGGGGGCAGTGGTTGTGAATATGGCTAGTGAGAAAACCATTGAGGCCGCCTGCGTTGCTCTGGAATTGCAGCGAGGGCGCAAGAGTGTCCTGCAGGGAATCCATTGTGCTTTTAAGCCCTTCGAGCTGACCGCCGTGGTGGGCCCCAACGGCGCCGGCAAGAGCAGCCTGTTGCAGTGTTTATCGGGCGTCTTGTCCCCCGATGCGGGTCATGTTGAGCTGAATGGTCTCGATGCGGGGCAATTGCCGGCATCCCAGCGCGCGAGGCTGGGGGCTTTCCTACCGCAGTCGGAAACTCCGGCCTGGTCTCTCAGTGCGGCGGATATGGTGGCATTGGGTTTACTGCCCTGGGGACGCCTGCCAGATCGGGAGCAGAGAATTCAACAGGCGTTGTTATTGGTCGATGCGCAGGAGTTTGCCCAGCGCCCGGTCACTCAATTATCCGGTGGCGAGCTGCGCCGCGTGCAATTGGCCCGCCTGTTAGTGGGGCGGGCACCGCTGCTGATCGCCGATGAACCCACTGCGGCGTTGGATATCCGTCACCAACTTCAGCTGATGCAGAACTTCCGCAGCCTGGCCGACAGTGGCAAAACCGTGGTGTTGGCACTGCACGACCTCAGCCTGGCGGCGCGCTTTTGCGATCGGATTCTCTTGATGCTGGATGGAGAATTGTTAGCTCAGGGAACACCGCAACAGGTACTGACTCCGACGTTGATTGGCGAAGCCTACGGGGTGAGTTGTGAATTCCGTTGGCGCGACGGTATCGCAGACTTTGTACCACTGGATTTGCTGCGAAAATCCAGTGGCTAGAAATTCCTGTCTCAGCCAAATCGCCTGCGCGGGGGCTGTGGCCGCCCCATTGCGGGTCCGCGGCGGAAGTCCTCGGAGGGTGTTCCTTTGTAGCAGCGCGGAATTATTGGCCACTCCTCAGTAAGGAAATAGGCATAGATACCCTGGGGAAAATCAGGGGTGCGCACAAAGCGGCCATTGCACTCATCGAGGGAGCCCGCCCCTTCAACATATTCGTAGTCCGCCACAAAGGTGCCGTCGTAATAGCCGCCAGGTTGCTTGTTGCTTGTTGGCCGATGTCCAGATTTCACCCGATAGCTGGAGTGCATTTTTACTACATCAGTCTCCTCATTCATGCCATCGCCATAGCCATATAGTGCGTAAATGGGAAAACCATCTGCGGCCCAACCAATCAATGGTGAATGCTGCTGCGGGGTGACTTGTAGTCTTGCCAATAGTCCGGTGGGCAGACCGTGATAATGGTAGGCCCCGTTGGGCTGTACATGGGCGTAGTTGTCGTCAACGCCGAGGGGAACCGCACCGGAGAGCGCCTCATAGCGCCAGAGGCCGCGATTACCCAGGTACCACTCTGCGGCGCTGGGATCAAAGGGCACGCCGTTAATGCCAATACCAAAATTTTGCAGGCTTACTGGTGTGGATTTTTTTGCCAACTTGGGGGCTGCGGGTACTCGGTATTTGTAGCGTTGGGTTTCGATTTTGTGGGGATTGCCGGAGTTTGGGAAGGCACCGGTTTTATGCGTGGAGATACCGTTGGCTTCAATCACCCGCCAGGGCCCCTCGATTGTGACTTTAACGCGGCTGGTGGTGATTGGGTTGTGGTCGGCGGGAACCCTATATTGTAATCCCTCCGACTGCACCACCCGATGCCTGCGCGCCGGTGGTCTGCCGTTAGCGCGCTCTTGAGAAGGGATTCTGGCAATAGCCAATGTGCCCGTCACACAGACCGGAGCCTGATCTTCAGATAAGCGCAAGCATTGGCCGCTACTGTGACCGATGCTACAACTGGAGCCGGAGGTTAACCCTTGGCAGGCTTCCACGGTTGTTTCCGGCAGGTGTCCCAGAGCTGCCGGGGCGACACAGGTGAGGCCCACTAATAGCCACTTTTTCATACTGCATTCTCGAACTGCGAGGCCCGCAAGGGCCCCAATGATTTACTCGTTATTTTCTTTTCGATCTTTGCCCGGTCTGCGGCCTTCCATTTTTGTGGGGACACACACCAGTTGCTCTTCTCTAGGGGGCATGCGGCAAGTGCCTTCCAGGGAACCGTGCGGAGTTTCCACTTTGCAGGCATCACCCTTCGACATGGCCTTGCAGGCATCAAAGGCTTCCTGAGGAGGTTTGCGTGGCTGTGCGTTTGCAGAGGAAATCATGGCCATTAGGGCGACAGATAATAAAACCTTGTACATGGTGCTCTCCATTGAAGGCAGCTGGACAGCGCCTGCACTGAAGAGCAGGCGCGGGCGATTAGCGGCGGCCAGTATCCCCCCTTCCTGGGAGGTGTTTTTTAACCAGCCGCTGATAGCCAACATAGTTCAGGAATGCGCAAGGAATGTGGATTTTTGGTAAAGAAGTGTGCAAGCGAGTAAGGACTGAGCGGTGTTTGAAAAACAGATTTTTATTGAAAATTACCCCGTGGATTTAACGTCTCACTTTCGCTGGGGAAGCGCCAGCCACGCTGTTATACTTGCCGCCGCTTTGGGTGCCCAGCAGTGTATTTACACTTGGCTGGGGTAAACGGGAAGTCCGGTGATGTGTACACAGAGTCCGGCGCTGCCCCCGCAACGGTAAATCATTTTTCTTTGCAAAATGACAAGCCCGATACCGGCCCTCGGCAATAAGCCGGAGTTTTTATATCTGGCCTTGAGGATAAAGCGGAGGGCTTTGTCTGGTCAGTGTGCCCGCCTGGGTTGCGCACCGATTGTACTCACCCTCCCTCAATCCGTTTTTCTGTTCGAGATTGGGGAACCACAATGAAAAAAAATTTATTAGCCGCTGCCGTCTTTGCCGCGGTGCAACCGCTATTGTCTGCGGCTGCGGACCTGGAAGAAATCACCGTGACTGCCAGCCGTCTGGATCTGCCCAAGAGCCAGCTGGGTGTCTCTGTTTCAATTCTTAATGCTGCCGATATTGAGCGATTGGGTTATACCAGCCTGCTGGATGTGATGCGCACTCTGCCAGGTGTTGCTGTCAGCAATAGCGGCGGAGCGGGTAAGGTCAGTTCCTTGTTTATCCGTGGGGAAAGTAATTTCCGCACCCTGGTGTTACTGGATGGGGTGAATATTGCCGACCCGACGGGTTTACAGGTAAGCACCCAATTGCAGCACTTGCAGGTTAGCGATATTGAGCGTATTGAAGTCCTGCGCGGGCCCCAGGGCATGCTTTACGGTGCCGGCGCCGGTGGCGTGATTAATATTATTAGCAAAAGGCCTGCTGAGAGTGTTAACGCCAGTGCCTCTGTAGAGGTGGGTCGTTACGGAAGCCAGAACACCAGTGCGAACCTTGGGGGAAGCATTGAATCCTGGTACTACGATTTGAGTGTTTCTGACTATTCCACCGATGGTTTTAATGCAACCGAAAAAGATTCTTCTGGTGAGGAAGATGGTTACGATAATTTTACCACCAGTGCACGTCTCGGTTACCAGATAAATGAAAATCTATCTCTCGAGGGTCAGTACCGCAAGGTGGATACTGAGACCGAGTACGACAACTGTTTTTCGGATTATCCTAATGATTGCCTGAGTCGCTTCGACCAGGAATTTTTCATCTTTAGTAGTCATTACCAGTTTGCCAACTGGAATCATAGAGTAAGCCTTTCTCAACAGGAGATTGACCGCGAAGAGGGTATCAGCCCTGGGGCCTTTCCATTTATAACAAGTGGTGAAATTCGTGAGGCAAATTATATCGGCAGCAATACCTTGAGCAGTGGAAAACTACTGTGGGGCGGAGAGTATGAACAGCAGAAATATGCTACAGAATTTGCCGATGAGGTATTGGAAAGTACTGGCTTCTTTACGGAGTGGCACAGTGATTTCGCCGAAACAGTTTTCTATACCCTAGGCTACCGTCGCGATAGCCTGGAGACTGAGGATCACAATAGCTGGCGTGTCTCTGCAGCTCTACCTGTTTCTCTAGGTGATGATCAGCAGCTTAAGTATCGCGCGAGTTTTGGAACTGGTTACCGTGCTCCGAGCCCGTACGAATATACTACCAATGCTTCTTTGGGGGCTGAAACCAGTCGTGGTTATGAGTTGGGTCTGGAATACCAGTGGGCACAATTATTACAGGCTGAGCTGACCTACTTCGACCAGGAGATCAGCGATGCTATTTTTTATAATTACACAACCTGGTCTTATGAGCAGGATGATGGTGATAGTCAATCTGAGGGGGTGGAACTGTCCTTGGGCGGCAACCTTAATAGCAACCTGGATTGGTCTATAACTGGCACTTGGCTGAACTCAGAGGACTTCACAGGCGCTCAGCGTGGCGGAGTTCCCCAGAGGGTATTTAACTTCGGTCTCAGCCAACAATGGCTGGGAGATAAGTTGACTCTGAGTGGTAACTGGCAGCGGGTTGAGGATCGTATTGATGGTTATACCGGAATTGCTCTGGAGAACTACAGTAAGGTTGATCTGAATGCCGTCTATCGGGTCTCCCCCAATATGCGGGTTAATCTACGCGGTGAAAATGTGTTGGACCGGAACTATCGCGAAGTTGCGGGTTATTACACAGCAGGCGCAGCAGTTTATGCCGGTATAGAATTTAGCCTATAAAAATGTTTGGAGAGATAGCCCCTTGGGCTATCTCACTGTTCACTCTCTTCTAACGATTCAATCCCGGTGTTTCTCTTCCCGGCGGCTACTATTGCAGCGTCTAGTTTTTTCCGGGAGCTATTTTGTGGCGGTATTTAGTAATGATGGCGTGGAATTGCATTTTGAAGTTCGCGGAAGGGGCCCGCGCTTAGTGTTTCACCCTGGTACCCTCAGTGATCTCAGAGCAGCCCCGACTATTTTCGACTCCCCGTTGGCGAATCGGTTTGAAATCTTAACCTTTGACCCCCGTGGCATCGGTCAGTCTAATTCACCCATCGATTCTCCCAATATGGCCGATTACGCCCTAGACCTTAAACGACTGATGGATCATCTCGATTGGCGGGATGCGCATCTACTGGGAGAATCATTTGGTGGCATGGTCGCTCAGGAATTTGCATTGCAATATCCCCAGTTGGTGCGAAAACTGGTTTTATTGGTAACCAGCTCCGGAGGCCGCGGAGGCGCTTCATTCCCGTTTCATCAATACGATATTGAGGCTATGAGCCTCGAGGAAAAAGTGAATCTATGGGTGACTGCAGGCGATAGCCGCCTGCAAAGTGCCGATGGTATACATTCAGAATCAGCACTCTATGCATTTTTAAATAAGTATTATCGCCAGGTCTGCGAACTGGCGGCAAGCAAGCCTTACGGAGCCCAGTGCCGTATTCGACAGCTTCAGGCGAGAAAAGGCCACGATACTTTTGCTCGCCTACCGACTCTGGAGGTAGAAACGCTGATCTGTGCCGGGCGCTACGATAGTGTCGCCCCTTTTGAAAATCAGCGGGCTTTATTTCGGCAGATTCCCAATTCGCGCTTGGGCATTTTTTCCGGTGGCCACAATGTTCTCTGGCAGGATGATCTGATTTGGGATTTTATTTCTGCATTTTTAGCAATGACAGAGTGAGAAGCCTTTGAATAACGACGCACACTTGAGTGCAATCTGCACGCTCCCTTTACTTTAAATGTTTGATGGTCTTTATGAGTTCAGAATCACAGGATAAAAAGAGTCGACATAAGTCACGTATGCAGAACCGTAAAAAAATTGTGGATGAGGCGGTTTCTAAAGCGCTGGAGGAGCGCGGCATAGTGATTCTCTATACCGGCGATGGCAAGGGTAAAACCACTGCGGCGATGGGCACGGTCACCCGTGCCCTGGGCTTCGGTTACTCTACCGTGGTGACTCAATTTATTAAGGGCACCTGGGAGTGTGGAGAAAAGAATCTTCTAATGGGCGCCGCCCACCCGTTACAGTGGCATCAAATGGGCACGGATTTCACCTGGGAAACCCAGGATTTTGAGGCCGATAAAGCTGCGGCAATGGCACTTTGGGAGAAGGCGCGGGAGGCGTTGCGGGATGAGCGAGTTTATCTGGTGGTTTTGGATGAGCTCACCTACGCGCTGAATTACCGCTGGTTGGACAAAGAAGAGGTAGTACAGGCGATACAGCAGCGGCCCAGGGAGCAGACGGTTGTCATAACCGGGCGTGGGGCCAAGCAGTACCTCAAGGATGTAGCCGATACTGTGAGCGAAATGTGTTCGGTAAAACACGCATTCAATACCGGTATTGCCGCTCGCAGAGGCATTGAGTGGTGATTGTGAAGTCGTGCAATCTGAATAGAGGAGCTAAATAGAGACTTAAGCTGAAGCAGGGTTTACGCAGCCAAAGCCTCTTGTCAGCAGTGCTTATTCGACTTCAGCTAACTCTTGTGCGGCTTCGCGGGCTACTATCTGTGCCATCAGCTGGCGTCTGACTCGCATTGGGGTGGTGGCAAACCAGCGATAACAGGCGCGGTTGAAAGAGCTCTGTTCGCGATAGCCCAGCATATCCGAAATCTGGGACATGGGGGGTTGTTTACCGCTTAAATAATACTCTGCACGCTCCCGGCGAATGCGATCCAAAAGATCCTCAAATACCAATTCCCGGTCCCTAAGCCTGCGCTGTAGAGTACGCTTGTGCATACCCAGCTGATTGGCGACTTCTTGTAGGCTGCACCTTTTTAAAGGCATCAGGCAATAAATCAGCTGCTGCACCTGTTCCACCAAACTGGCTTCCCCCTTTTGCAGAAGCTCTTCGATATAGGTTTTCAATAGTGGACGCAGGCTGGGATTGCATTTCTCTGTAGGTTGCAGCAGGGAGCTGCTATTCAGGATAAATGCATCAGTTTCTTTGCCGAAGTGTACGGAAACCCCAAAGAAGTTTTCGTAATGGTCATGTACGGGGCGCTCGGCTTTTAGGTGAACACTTTCCAGCTGAAAATTACTCCCACAAAGGTGTTGTAGAGCTACCAATGAAACACCGAGTAGAAACTCGCGGGATTGTTGCTGGGGGGGAGGAGCGTCCCCGGCAAGCTGAGCTTCCAGGTCATCGATACACAGAAAACTTAGATGCGTGTGTTTCCCCTTTTTTGTGAGTTCAACTCGCAGATTATAGGGAGCATTGCCTAGCTGTTTAATCGCTGTGTTAAGGAATTCACCCAAAGTAAGGGACTGTAGTACAGCAGCCCCAAGAGAACCCAGTGCGGCAGCGCCCTGACTGTAGGCAAGACGCAGTCCAAAGTCGGCGCAGTTCAACTGGCTAGCGGTCTTGTTCAGCAGCTCAGCCACTTGATCTAGTGCCAGATACCCATCAAGGCTCTCAACCTGGTGGGGGTTAATACGGGAGCTGATCAGCAGGGCTTCAGGGCTACCTTTTAATTGGCTCACCAACTCGTAAAAGCCTGTTAACAGGGTCGTTCTTATTTGTTGAGTCAATTTTTATAAATCCTGTGAATCCCCTGGAAAAATTACTTTTATACATTTCCCAGGTGGAGAAGGGTTAATCCAGCGGAATAGATCGGATCTGGGCGGACGCCAAAGATAAAAAAGAGCCATATGGCTCAATCTGTTTATCTAGTGAAGGCTTCTTTTCGACTGGTTTAAAGGACAGTCTCTCTGGCCAGGGCCTGCTCTGTGTCGACGTCCTGTAATGTCGGTAATGGAGGGCAATAGCAATCTTTACCCTTCAAAAGGGCAAGGTAGGGCACAACCACGGTGCTCGTCCTGAGCGGAAAAATGAATGATAGTTAGATCAGGGCAGGTCTATGCTGGCGATAATCCGCGTATCGATCTCCGCAAAACGTTATTACTGCGTAATGTTACTCGTTTTATTTAGGTATTTTAAAGGCCAAAGATAACTTGGGGATACTTCCCGGAAGTAGTCCCTTGGGAAATAAGTCTTTTTATTGTAATTTTTTAGGTATTTTATCCCTAAATTTTTAATTTAAGTATTTTTTGTTTTATGACGACTGCGTCACTGGGAATATAAATTTTTTAGTCTGGACGGATAAAAAATTTAATATTGGCTCAATGGTACCAATTATATCAGGGGTCGTGGAGGATTAGATGAGACGCTCGAGATCTTTCAATTACAGAATTGAGCTTAAATGTGCATATTTCTTTCACAATTGAAAAGGCCCGCTAAAAAGCGGGCCTTTTCAATAAGTGGGTTTTAGCCACCATAATAAGTTGCTGCACCGGGACCAACGGGGAGGCCCAGGGCAAATACCCAGATATAGAACAATGCAGTCCAGCCAACAAAGAAGAAGATGGAGTAGGGGATCATTGTGGCGATCAGTGTTCCCATACCCAGATCTTTTTTATAGCGGGCGGCGAAGGTGATGATCAGACCGAAGTAGCTCATCATCGGGGTAATGACATTGGTGACCGAGTCGCCAATTCGATAAGCAGCCTGTATCACCTCAGGCGCATAGCCCAGCAGCATCAACATCGGCACAAAGATTGGAGCGGTAACGGCCCACTGTGCTGAGGCACTACCCAGCATCAGATTCACAAATCCGCACATCATGATAAAGAACAGGAATAGCAGCGGGCCTGTCAGGCCGATGCTCTGCAGGGCATCGGCGCCCAGTACGGCGAAGATAGTCCCCAGGTTGGTTACCTTGAAGAAGGCGACGAACTGCGCGGCGAAAAATACCAGCACGATATACATACCCATGCTGTTCATACTTTTGGCCATGGCATCAATGACGTCACGGTCATTCTTCATGGTGCCCACTACCTTGCCATAGACAAAGCCGGGGATAGCGAAGAACACCAGGATAAGAGACACAATACCTTTTAGGAACGGCGAGCCGGCTACCAGGCCAGTTTCCGGGTTGCGCAACACACCCCACTCGGGCACAACCGTCAGGGCAAATACCGCGGAGACAGCCAGAACCGCAAGACCAGCGTACTTAAGGCCGCGTTTTTCATCGTCGGTAAGCGTACCAAGTTTGTCCTGACTGAGGTCAACAGAGGCCTCATTGGGATCGTACTTACCCAGTTTGGGTTCAACGATGGCCATGGTTACCCAGCTGCCAACAATGGTGATCAGGAAGGTACTGACGATCATAAAGAACCAGTTCACTTCCGGGCCAACGCTATAAGTTGGGTCAATCATATGGGCTGCAGATTCGGTGATTCCCGATAGGAGTGGGTCCACCGTGCCCAGTAGCAGGTTAGCACTGTAGCCTCCAGATACGCCGGCAAAGGCTGCCGCTAAACCGGCGAGTGGGTGGCGGCCAAGAGAGTGGAAGATCATGGCGGCGAGAGGAATAAGTACCACATAGCCAAGTTCAGAGGCTGTGTTGGAGATGATGCCGGCGAATACCACGATCACGGTGACTGTGCGCTTGGAGGCTTGCAGTACCAAGCCGCGAACGGCGGCACTCAACAATCCAGAGTGCTCGGCGATACCTACTCCAAGAAGGGCTACGAGAACGGTACCCAGTGGCGCGAAGCCAGTAAAGTTATTCACTAGACCGGTGACGATCATCCGGAGGCCGTCGCCACTTAATAGATTGAAGACCTCAATTACCCCATCGGGATCGCGTCCCGCAGCACCCACCGGGCGTGGGTCTGCTACAGAAAGGCCAAAGTAGGAGGCTATACCGCTTAGAATCACCACACCCACAGCAAAGAGCGCAAAGAGCGTAATGGGATGGGGGAGCAGGTTGCCGAGCCATTCCACCACATCCAGGAAGCGGGTAAAGGCCGTTTTGCGTCCGGGCGGGCTATCCTGCTGGTCGCTGGGGGAGGTCGTTGTGGTCATTGTGTGTCCTCAATTTAGTTGGCGAGTAGCCCTAATTGCCTCTGGGATACCCGTTAGCCCAATAATTGGCTGAAAAATGTGCTAAGTGCGCGATCATACACAAAAGTCCTTTAGGTAAGAATGCCCGCACCGGAATGTTCTTGGTTAGCGGGTCGGCAAAGTCGGAAAGTAAAAAGCCCTACGTGGAAGAGGGCTATATTGGCAGGCGGCGGGAAATGAAAAGCGCCTATGCGTAGGGAATTGAAGCTTAAGAGCTGGTATTTAACGTTTTAGATGACTTGTTCAAGTGACAGACTAGCCGCCTTTGCATTCCCGAATATGCCATAATCCGAAAACTCAGCAGTCAACCCAGCGGTGAAATAATGAAGATTGGAGTTTTAAAAACCGACGATGTGCGCAAGGAGCTGGTGGGCGAATACGGTGAATATCCGGAGATGTTCGCAGATCTATTGCGCAGCCAGGACCCCACACTGGAGTTCTCCACCTATGAAGTGCAGCACGGCCAGTACCCGGCCCAGGTCGATGAGGTGGATGCCTACCTGATTACCGGCAGCAAAACCGGTGTCTATGATGACAAGGAATGGATTCCTCCACTGATGGACTTTGTGCGCAAGCTGCATGACCAAAAAAAACCAACTATTGGAATCTGCTTTGGTCATCAGCTGATTGCTCAGGCACTGGGTGGAAGGGCTCGCAAATCTGATAAAGGTTGGGGATTGGGAGTGCATTCCTATGAAATGCAGGAAACCCCCTCCTGGATGTCGGAGCCTACGAATAGCTTCAACCTGTTGGTTACTCACCAGGACCAAGTAGATACCCTTCCTCCTGGCGGTCGAGTGCTGGCTTCCAGCGAGTTCTGCCCAATGGCTATGCTCCAGGTTGATGACCACATGCTCACCTTCCAGGCCCACCCGGAGTTTACCAAACCTTATTCCAATAGCCTGATGGAGTTACGTCGAGAAGCTTTTGGTACAGATGTGGTGGAAAAGGGCCAGGCCTCCCTGCAAAACGATATTCACGAGAATATGGTTGCAAAATGGATGCTGGAGTTTTTACGCAAGTAGCTTTATTCAAGGGGTAGATAATACTGCCCCTTGAGTTCGCCATCTAGTTTTAAATATTCTTCCTTCTTCCTTTTTATTCTTAAATTGACAAGATGAATTGATGATCATCTTTCTGATGACTTAATAAAATCTTCTTGTTTATTGGTTTGGATCTGAAGCTGACTATTACTGCTTCCCTTTCTACTTTCTTTTTCTCTCGTGATGATTTTGAAGTCCTGTTTGTGTGTTTATTCGCGTCGCTTTTAATGCTTTTAAATCATTTTATTAATTTATTTTTATTGGGGAGGTTATAGGGGTCGATTTTGTGGCGTTAATAATATTTTTCATTTTAAATAAATTTTTATGCCTGTTGTGTTGACTGTTTGAAGGGGAATAATATGGCTGTTTTGGTTGGTTGAATCACTATTTTATTCGAGTTGATAATGAGGTCGCTGGGGGACGATCATCGGTTTAAGTAAAGCTTGTAAATAATAAATTATAAATTTATTGATAATCAAAAGGATGGCTTTATGAAGAACTTCAAGCGGGTGCTGCTGGCTGCATCTATTAGCTTGCCGGTTATTGGGGGGCAAGCGTTGGCAGCAGGCAACGTGAATGGGTCTATTGATGGGACGGTTATCGGTAGCAATGGTAACGATCTGAGTGGCGCTACAATTATTATAGAAAATGATAAAAATGGCTTTAGAAGGACTATGTCCACGGGTGAGGATAGTGACTTCCGGGTGAATTTGCCCACAGGCATCTACAAGGTGACAGTTCAGAAAGATGGCTACCAGCCCGCGGTGGTTGAAGCCGTTGCCGTTTCAATAGGTAGCTCCACCAAGTTGGATATACCGTTGATATTGGGAGATCTGGAGGAGGTGGTTGTAGTGGGGGAGGCGGTTCCCCAGATCCGCACTGGCACGGCAGAATCTGCACTGAATATTGGCTTGTCAGATATAGAGATGTTACCGGTTGCTCGTAATATTGAATCGGTTGCTTTATTGGCTCCTGGTACTGTTTTAGGTGATTCCGGGTTTGGTGAGGATAAGGATCTGATATCGTTCGGGGGGGCATCCGTAGGAGAAAACGCTTATTACATTGATGGTCTCAATGTCACTAATTTCCGTAACGGGTTGGGTGGATCATCGGTACCTTTTGAATTTTATGACCAGTTCCAAATAAAAACCGGGGGGTATAGCGCTGAATTTGGTCGCTCTCTTGGAGGAGTGTTCAACGCTGTTACCAAGAAAGGCTCCAACGAATTTGAATATGGTGTGGTTGCCTATTATGAGCCGGCAGCCTTGCGTTCAGAAGCCCCGGACTCTCTCTCTGCAGATGGGACTCTCTATGACTTAAATTCGGAAAATGAGGAGTCCAAGTACACAACAGATTATTATGTTAGTGGCCCTATCATTCCGGATAAATTATTTTTCTATGCCCTTTACGAACAGCAGGAAACGGTTGAAGAATTCACCACAAGAGGAAGTCCAAGCAGATACAACGATAGAAGTATTGATGATGATTTCTGGGGAGTCAATTTAACCTGGAATGTAACTGATAATCATATTCTCTCTTATATGCAGTTTTCAGACAAACGCACCAGGGAAAATGATCAATTCAATTACGACTATTTTAATAGAGATAAAAAAGAGTATACGGGCACTAAGTGGGATAAGCGTGGCGGAGATAACTGGCTGGTTCGTTATGATGGTCAGATAACAGATAATTTCAGTGTTTCTATGCTCCATGGCCAGAATGAATACTCACTTACTACAATTAGTACAACTGATATGGAGTGCCCGTATGTAAGGGACTTTAGTGCTGGTGCTTTACCTGGAAATACGGATGACAGACCTGGCTGTCAAGCCAGTTCTAGGGTTCAAGCTGGGGGTGATGAAAGGGTAGCTGATCGTATCGATTTTGAGTGGGTGATTAATGATCATACAATACGCTTTGGCTACGATCAGGAAACTAACTCCTCTTCGTCTAAAGAAACTTATTCTGGAACAGGTTTTAGGGAAGATGGGGGAGTGTTTTACACTTATGATTCATATAAACCTGGTAAAGAGCTTCCCAATGGCACGGTGGTTGACAATGTAAATGGAGATGGCTCTCTTGTTCATATAGTCTCTTATCGGGTTGGCGATGTAGAAGGGGACTTTGAGGTTGAGTCAAAAGCTTTTTATATCGAAGATACCTGGGATATTACGGATACACTTACTTTAAGTGCAGGAATTCGTAATGAAACTTTCTCCAATTTTAATGGAGAGGGCGATACTTTTATTGAAATTGATGATCAGTGGGCGCCACGGTTAAGCTTCTCTTGGGATCCAGGTGGTGATGGCGAGTCCAGAGTATATGGCAATTGGGGTCGTTACTTTATGCCTATCGCTTCCAATACCAATGTGCGCTTATCTGGCGGTGAATTGGGATTTGAAAGGTATTTCATTTTTGATGGCGAATACGATCCGAAGACATATGCCCCTACAAATGTGGGTGCCGATGGTGTTCCTACATCTGAAGAAGTTGGCTCTGCAAGGGTAACTTCAGATGGTAATGTGCCGGATAGTGCTCAGCTCTCGGATAAAGACCTCAAGCCTATGTATCAGGATGAGTTCATTCTTGGTTATGAGAGGCTTTTTGCGGATGACTGGACATTGGGAATTAAAGCTACCTATCGTGATTTAAAATCACATATTGATGATGTGAGTATTGACCATGCGGTAGATGCTTTGGGATATGAGCACACTGGTGATGGCCATGGTTATGTGCTTGCAAACCCGGGAAGTGATATCACCATACCTTACGATCGTTATGGAACGGGTGAGTTGGAAATGACAACATTTTCGGCTGAACTGCTTAACTATCCTGAGGCCAAAAGGACTTATAAGGAGTTAGAATTTTCCGCGAAGCGCGCCTTTGATGGTATTTGGGGTTTAAGTGCGAGTTACACCTGGTCTCAGAGTAAGGGGAATAGTGAGGGGTACGTTAAGTCGGACAACGCCCAGGATGATGCTGGGATTACCCAAGATTTTGATTTCCCTGAGTTGATGGATGGAGCCAACGGATATTTGCCAAATGATCGTACTCATAAAATAAAAATTTATGGGAACTATCAGGTGATGGAGAGTCTTTTGTTGGGGGCTAATTTTCTTTTGCAATCAGGGCGCCCAATTAACTCCTTTGGTGCTGGCCATCCCAATGGAACCCCGGCTTATGGAGATACTTATTATGTGACTGACTCAAATGGAAATCTTATTAAGACAAGTCGAGGCAGTAGAGGGCGAACTAGCTGGGTCAATCAGATAGATTTATCCCTTGTCTATAGTACTCGCATTGGTTTGGCTGATGTGGAGCTTAGAGCTGAGGTCTTTAACCTTCTTGATGCGGATGCTGAAACAGAGGTTTATGAGTTTGCTGAGTCAAGTCCCGGTGTGTTAGATCCAAGCTGGGGGGTAAATCAAGAATATCAAGTCCCTCGATATTTTCGCTTTGGGGCAAGTGCTAGGTTCTAGCTAAAACTTATTGTAAGTTGATATTTTTTGCGGGAGGTCTTCTATAAAAAGAAGGCCTCCTTTATCGAGAGTGTTCATGTTTACTCTCAAGGCCTAGTTTATGCTGGATAAAAAATCATCATCCACCATTTGAATCCTTACTCCGATAGGTTCGTCAATCTGAAATATCCTTCTAGCCGTATTGTCAAGCTCAATGGCCATGCTTTGTATCACCTCATGAGTGCGATGAGGTGTTCTATTACAGAGAATTTCGATATAACAACCGGCCGGCTCAACCTGCTTGGATTCGATCACGACAACTGGAATTTTTTCTCCCTCTGTTTCCAAGCGCTTGGTCACTATCTCATTAAAGATATTGGCTGCAGAGTCAGGAATTATCTTCGAGACTTCTACAAATATTTTACAGCTGGACATATGCGGGATTCCTAGTATCTCTATTGAAGAGGCTCTCGCTTCTTCGTGCAGCTAATATACAGTTAGTGTAGCTGTTAAAAAATAAGCTGCTAATTTTACAAATCTTTTAGGGGTCACTAGCAATATCAGGATAATTAATGGGGCGCTGTGCCTGTTGCTGTATATTTAATTTTTCTGTTGTTTTAGGTCTTTGCCATTGTCTGCTTAATTAAAGAGAGGGATGTAGAATTTTACTGTATGCGATGTAAGTGCAATCTAACCCTGATTCAACAAACTTCGATATATTTACAGAGTCTAGATAAGTTTTAACTGGATAGGGTAAGGTGGTTCTCTGCCTAAGCTATATCATTCGGATTTGTTATATCAAAACTGGAGGCTGAGGTAGTCATAAAACATTGGGTTTCCCGAACTAATAGGCTATTAGCCAACCTCTGGGTCCTGTTTTCATGGCAGCTATTCATACAAGCAATGGCTCACCTGAGCGATAGAAACATTGTGGTAAATCAAGTGCTGAATACGGTCGCTTAATTTATCAGCTAAAGCGGAGGCTGTGATCCCACCAAGGCGGTGTCCCACTACCGGTATTTCTTGTAAATCCTCCCCTGCTATCAGGTTGACTATATCGTCAAAGAAAGTACTGATACTCACCTTAGTGGAAAGGAGGTGTTGGCACTCACTTAGGCCTGTTTGGGTTAGGCTTAAGACCCAGCGCGAGACTTTGATTGACTTTAGATCAGTACCAACCACTATGAAACAGACCGTGTATCAGTACTAGGCTTTTTGTAATTGGCTGTAATTTTATCGTCTATCTACTCGGTATAGAGCGTAGAAGTCCTCAGATGGCCCCAGAGGTATTGCTTGATGTCCTAATTTCACATTTCAAATATCTAAAGAGGGGTGAGTTATCAGCCCTTGCCTTTTTAGGTATTTCCAGGCCTGCTTGAGCTGTTATCACGGGTTTGATCGGGATGTGAAACTTCTCCAGTAAGTAAAATTTCTTCGAATTTGACTATCAGATAATAGAGAATTAGATTTGGCGCCGCGGCTCACAGATCACACTGGTTTCGCATAAATACAATGAATATTTTACTCGCCTTAACTGGTACAAACAGGGTGAATCGTATTGCCAACACCGTTTATTCAAACTTCTCGCGCGATCAACTCCGACTCAATCTACTCTCTAGCGCTGATAAGCACATTAGGGTTATTTCTATTGCTGGGCTGGGGGATATGGTTTTTTTTTAAAGAAATCACGGTTTATAGCGTTAGTGACCAGGCGAGACTTGAACAAGAGCAGAATACCGTACATGTCAGCACCCAGAGTACAGGAAGAGTAGTTGCTATTACTGCCTCGCTAGGAGATACCTTGAGAGAAGGAGACTTGCTAATAGAGCTGGATACCAGGGCATTTGATTTGGATCTAGATGGTGATCTTCGAGTATCTCAGAGCCTCTCGGATCAATTACTGGCAATAGAGCGAGAGGAGCGTTTACGGGATAAAAAATTTGCTGAAGACGACAAAGCTTTGAGTGATCAGCTGAAGCTGCTCCAAGAGCAACACAAGCTTCAGATGAACAACCAGCAGATTCAGGCAGATGTGGCGGAGCGCTATGAACGCTTGCTGAAGAAACAGCAAAGCTCTGAACTTGATTACCTTGCAGCTAAACGTACCTATCAGCAAATGGCCATGGCCACCCTCGCATCGAAAGCGGCAATAAGAGCAACCCATGATCGCCGGGAGCAATTAGCTAGCGAGTACCAGTTATCCATGAGTGAATTGGAACAGCGTCGAGCAGATCTACAAAGACAGCTGGCGGAGGTGGATACTCGCATTCAGCAGAGCACCTTGGCGGTAGATGAACAGCGTCTGCGTGCGCCTATCTCCGGTAAGCTTGCTTCACTGGCGGATATTCAGGAAGGGGAGGTATTAGTCGCAGGGCAACAGATTGCCACACTACAAGCTGAGGGTAATATCACCGTACAGGCGTTTTTCTCTCCTGCCCTTGCTTTGGGACATATTCGTTCAGGGCAGAGTGCGCGAGTAAAATTAGATGGGTTTTCCTGGGCGCGTTATGGTCAGTTACAGGCCCGTGTAGAGCGGGTCGCTAGTGCTGTGCAAAAAGGAAAGATTCTCGTTGAGTTATCTCTCCGTGGAGAGATTCCCCCACAGTTGCCGCTATTGCATGACCTACCAGCAAGGGTAGAGATTGCCACTGGAGTAAAGACACCATATCAGTTGCTATTGCAAAGTGCTGGCGACTTCTTATCAGGGCAAAAAGAAAGTAGCGTAAATTCGTTGGAGACCCTGTAGTGAAGGGACAAGTTCGCTGGTTGGTTCCCGAAGTTGTGCAAACTTCCAATATGGATTGTGGCCCTGCATCCCTTAAGAGCTTGCTTGAAGGCTTTGGTGTAAATGTACATTACGGCCACTTGCGTGATGCCTGTCAAACTGATGTAGACGGCACTTCTATTAATACCCTAGAGAAAATTGCGGTTGAGCTGGGGTTGGATGCGGCACAGATGGTCGTGCCCAAAGATCACTTGCTGTTAGGTTCGGCTGGCTACTTGCCGGGGCTGGTGGTGGTGCGCTTGCCCAATGGTAATACTCACTTTGTTGTGGCTTGGCGTAATCACCGGGGAATTATACAGGTTATGGACCCAGCCTCGGGAAGACGTTGGCCCAGTGCGCGACACTTTCTCGATGAGTTGCATATCCACACTATGCGCGTTCCGCCGCAAGGGTGGAGAAGTTGGGCTGGAGGAAAAGATTTTATCGATCCCCTGCAAGAGCGGATGGAACAGCTGAGAATTTCTAAATCCATCAGCGAAGTAATGTGTGAGCAAGCCTTGAAGAAAGGGGACTGGCTCTCACTGGCTTTTCTAGATGCCAGTGTAAGAATGTTGGCAGCGCTCGTTGGCTCTGGTGCGGTGCGACGAGGGGCAGAAACAAGTGCATTGTTGCAAAGGCTGATAGGTGACTTTTCAGAAGACACGATTAACGCTTATCAACTAGTGCCACAGAGCTATTGGTGTGTACGCCCTTCCAGTTCTCCCGGCGCTGAGGAAGTTGACACAGTTGAGCTTGAACCAGAGTTGTTGGAGTTTAGCGGCGCCGTAATAGTCAGCGTAAAGGGAGTACGTGAAAGGAAAGAAATTAAACCTAAGTCGGAGGCTCTAAGCAAAGCTTTACAAGTACAGTCAATAAGCCCACTCCGTCAGTTATGGGAGTTTTTGCGAGAGGATGGTTTGCTTGCCCCGAGTATCGTGATGCTTGCGATGTTTGCTGCGGTGCTTGGTGTGATGGTTGAGGCACTGCTATTTCGAGGCTTGATCGATATCCACTCGGAACTAGCTACGGAGGTGCAGAGAATCGGCACTGTCATTTTATTACTGGGATTTATGTTGACACTCATACTTGTGCAGTGGCCGATGACCAAGCTGCAGCTAATTATTGGTAAGCACTTGGAAAATCGTTTTCGCATGCGCTTTCTTTCCGCCTTGCCGAAAATACCAGACCATTTCTTTCAAAGCCGCCCAACCTCAGATACCGCAGAGAGAGGTCATCGTATAGCAGCTCTGAGAGAGTTGCCTTTACTGGGGGGAGGGATACTCTTCAAAGGGTTGTCATTGCTCGCAACAGCTACTGGTATCGTTTGGATAGCGCCCACTACCGCGCCTTTGGTGTTATTAATAACGGGGTTACAGGTAGTTATTCCTCTGCTATTTCAGCCAGTACTTAGTGATTATAATATGCGTGTCCAGACCCATACTGGCGCTCTGGCTAGATTTTATATGGATGCCTTGCTGGGAGTAATACCAATTCGTACACACGGTGCTGGAGAGTCTGTTCGCCGTGAACATGAAAGTTTGCTTACCGAGTGGATTAAAGCAGGCTATTCCTCTTTGCGTTTCCAGCTTAATAGCCAAGCGGTGCAGTTGATTGTGAATGGGGTTCTCACTTGTGTGCTGGTGATTTACTGTGTTCAGATCCTGGGGGCAAGTCCCTACTTACTTCTGCTTATTTATTGGGTATTGGCACTGCCGCCACTGGGGGAAGATATCGCACAGTTAATGCGGAGCTACCCTCGTCATAGGAATACCTTGTTGAGAGCTTTAGAGCCGCTGCAAGCGGTTACGGTTGGTGCTAGTGAAGAGCCTTTTAATGATAAAAGGGTTCAACCTTTAAAGGCGCCTGTATCATTTCGTTTTGATAATGTCAGTGTTAAAGCCAGTGGTAGAAGTATTCTTAAGAATATTAATCTGAATGTTGCCTCCGGGGAGCATGTCGCCATTGTTGGTTCATCTGGTGCTGGCAAGTCAAGCTTGGCCGGTTTATTGTTGGGTTGGCATAACCCTGAGAGTGGAATCCTATTGCTAAATGGCGAGAAATTACAGGGTGAATTACTGTGTCGTTTTCGTCTAAGTTGTGCTTGGGTCGACCCTGCAATACAACTTTGGAATAGCAGTTTGCTGGATAACCTAAACTACGGTAATAACTCCTCTTCCTCCTTGTTCCCAACACTGCAACAGGCTGATCTATTAAACCTAGTTGCCTCTTTGCCTGAAGGTTTACAGAGCACCTTGGGGGAAAGTGGTGCGCTTGTCAGCGGAGGGGAGGGGCAGCGCGTGCGATTAGGTCGTGCCCTAGGCCGAGAGTCTCCAGCTTGTGTCATTTTAGATGAGCCGTTTCGCGGGCTAGACCGCGGGCAACGCCAGCGCTTACTTGCTCGTGTGAGGCGAGTATGGAAAGACACCACCCTAATTTGCATCACTCATGATATTTCAGAAACCAAAGATTTTCCTCGCGTATTGGTGGTAGAAGATGGGCAAATTATTGAGGATGACACACCCACAAATCTGGAAGCGCAAACTGAATCTCGTTATGCCCAACTTCTCACAGCGGAAAAGAGACTCTGGCAAGAGTGTTGGCAAAGTACCGACTGGCGTCATCTGCGTATGGAACAAGGGCGAATTACTGAGCTTCAATCTGCAATAAAAAAACGGGCTCAAGATAGAGATACTGTGCAGTCTCAAGAGGTGCATAGTGAAACCTGAAGCTTCCATAAGCAAGCTGCGCCATCACTGTTGGCCTGCAGTCCAGCTAGATGGTGCAGTGAAAGCCCTGGCTCTTCATAGCGGGCTTGAGCCTGCAGTTCCTGACTTCGAAAACAAAGCGCAAGTATATTTGGATACAGATGCTCGCTTACAGTTACAGGCAGAAGCTTTCGATTTAAATATTGAGCGAGTTAACTGCAAATATGGGGAGTTGGAGCAGATGTTGGTCCGGGCCGCACCAGCCTTACTGCGTTTGCGCTTTGCAGAGGAGGAATATTTCATCGCTTTGTGTGGTGGTAATCGTCGTTTTTTACATTTTCTTACGCCATCACAACAAGTCGTAAAGCTGCGCCCAGGTCAAGTGTTGAGAGCACTAACAAGCGCACAAGAAACACCTCAGCGTCAACGTATTGCACGCCTACTGGACAGTGCCGAAATAGTTGGGCGGCGGCGTAAAAAAGCCACCGAGGCATTATTACGAGAAAATCTAGTAGGGCTAGAAATCGATGACTGCTGGTTGTTGCGGCAGCCTTCCCACCGCTCTTTTTGGCAGCAGCTGCGCCATCATCGCCAGCATTTGCGCTTTCTAAGTATGATCACCTGCCACACAATACAAGTACTCTTGTTTATAGCCAGCTGGTGGTTGATAGGTCGTGCTGTTCTTGATGGCCATGTAGATAGTGGCTGGCTGGTAGCCTGGGTATTATTACTGATAACACAGATCCCCCTTTCACTCTTAACTGCTCGGTTACAAGGTTCCATATCGCTAGAAACCGGTGCCCTGTTGAAGCAGCGCTTACTCGCCAGCGCTTTGCGAATAGACCCAGGCAAGGTGCGCCATATGGGGTCGGGACAGATACTTGGGCGTGTTTATGATGCAGAAAATATTGAAGCCAGTGCGCTACAGGCGAGCTTTATGCTACTACTCGGTGGTGTAGAGCTGGTATTGGCTTTCATGGTGCTACAGCTAAGTCTTGGAACTCCAATATCGTTGGGGATTTTGATCATATTTTTACTTATAGCCATCGCTCTAGGACGTGCCCAGTATTTGGCTCGTCAATACTGGACTGGTCAACGTTTGAGTATGACCCACCGTCTAATTGAGAAAATGCTTGGCCATCGGACCCGATTGGCACAGCAGAAACCTTCGGATTGGCACCGGGGGGAAGATCAGGAACTGGAAGAGTATTTGCGAAGTTCTACGGCAATGGATGGCAACATGACTCGCCTAGTCGCATTTTTGCCACGTTTCTGGTTGCTATTGGGTATAACTGGCTTGGTGCCTGTTTTTGTCAATAGCAATACTGGGAGTGGGCAAATTGCTGCGGCTTTGGGGGGGGTACTGCTTGGATATCGCGCAGTACTGAAAGGCATGACAGGGTATTCCAGTGGACTCAGCGCCCTGGTGACTTGGGAAAAAGTACGTGAACTTTTTTCCTTGGAGGCTGCTTTAAAGCGGGGCGTTACCTCTATCTCATTGGCCAATAAAGTTCATTCAGACATACAAGGGCCCAAGCAGCCATTGTGCTATATCCGTGACTTAAGTTTTAATTACCCTAATCAAGACAAGATGGTCTTAAAAAACTGTAAGCTGAGTATTTATCCTGGTGATCGAGTAATTTTACAGGGGGCTTCTGGTTCAGGTAAATCTACTTTTGCAAATGTGATTGCCGGTATCCAAAAGCAAAGAGAGGGTATATTACTTATCAATGGGTACGATAGAACCAGTATTGGTGCTGAGCATTGGCGCAGACTGATTGCATCAGTACCACAATTTCATGAAAATCATGTACTTGGCGATTCTTTCTTGTTTAATTTATTAATGGGTGATGAATGGCCACCAAAGATGGAAAGTGTTCGTAGAGCCTATAAAGTTTGTGATGAATTAGGTTTGAGCCCATTGATTAAAAAAATGCCTGCAGGGATGTTACAGACGGTGGGGGAAATGGGGTGGAGATTATCTCACGGTGAGATGAGTCGCTTGTTTATTGCGCGGGCACTTTTGCAGAATTCTGAGTTGTTGGTATTGGATGAGAGTTTTGCAGCTTTGGATCCAGATAATTTAAGACGATCGTTTCATTGTGTGCAAAACTATTCGAATAGCTTAATTGTGATCGCTCACCCATAATTTATAATCTGAAAACGTATAAGTTGGTGCATTCCGTGAGTTTTCAGTGTGTTGTTGCCCTGGGTTTTAATGTTTTTAACCCTAGGAACTTTTCCTGTGTGTGATGAATAGGGTCAATTTTGTTATCCTGCTAAGCTCTCTTAGAGAGGTATATAGCCTTTAGGTTTTTCATGTGTTAACCAATAAATGTTTGTTGGCTTGCATATCATGTGACGGGTGTCTCCTGTGAGATATTTTTTTTGATCAATTATCGTAGTTCACTTTAAAATATTGCTTCTTTTTTCGAGATATAAGTTCCTCTTATACTTGCTGCTAAGCTTTCATAAGGTGGGCTTCTCTTATTTGGTTAAAATTGCTTGCCGGACTGCTTCAGAAATTTCATTTATGCTTTTTGCAGTTTTTCTTGATCTTTTATAGGGGATTGTCCTGGTTAAGTTGTCTTTATATTGTCGCCATAATTTACCCATATTTTTCCTGAGATTTTGTGGGAAGTGCAATTTTATAAGTTTAATTGCAATGTATTTGTCATTTTTGCTAAAGGCAGGACTCTCCCTTCTGTGAGCCATCTGAATTATTTCTTTGAGGTGGTCTAGGGTGTCATAGTTTACTGTGGTCTTGTCTTTTATTTTTGCAGTGAAGGGTTGTCAGTGATTTTAAACTGATCTGAGTGTGTTGATTATAAATTTGTATGTTTTTTAGTGGGAGCTAAAAATATCTTGGGTTGTATTTTGCGTATTTTTTATTTTTTGAATTGGATGGATTGATTTTTTGTGATGCTCTCATTTTGCATTTTTTCGGTGTTGTGGCGAAAGATTCTATATGATTGCTTTTAATTTTTATAATCTGGGGGTTTTAATCTTTAGGTGATGCCTATTTATGAAAGTGGTACAGATGTATATGTTTTTGGTTTGTAATATCTCAGTGTTATAGGCTGCTTAGCATGAGGTAAACGGGCCTGATAAATTGTGATTGTTCCCTCAGAATAATAAGATTTTGTTGGATTATGGGCCTGTGGTCGGGGTAAGCTATGTTGTGCTTGGTTATTTTATTGGATGTCCAGGCATAACTAGCACATTTATAAACTACAACTTGTAAGGAGAAACATAATGCAAGTCGAAACTGATATTCAGGCAGGTCCCAGAGGGGGTGTTGAGCCTCCCCCGCCTGCGGCTTTAGCCTTAGCTTAATAGTATTTGGGTCAGGGAAGGGCTACTTTAATAGTTTTATAGGGTGCTTTTCTGGCCCATTTCAGTGAGATTTGTAGTGGCGTTGACAACAATTCTATGCCATCACCTTTAAAAATAAGGCTTCTTCAAAGGCTGTTGGTTAAAAATGTTACCATTTAGCATATAAACGTTATTTTAAAAATTTTAATTGTGTTTGGGGGAGGTGGTAACCTGCTTGGTCAATACCATATCTCCACGCTTATATTTTCAAAGCGCGCAGGCCCTGAAGATGGCTAATCGATTTTTTTTGCCTAATAATGTGAAGGTGGGTTTTGTACTTTTGTTTCATTCTAGGATCTGTTGACATCAGTTTTGGTGGAATTTGCTCTTATGGTAACCGCAAAGATACCTAATATAAAAATCATTAACGCTATTTTGGAACTTGCCAAGCACGATTGTAAATGACATGGCCTTCCTGAGTATTTTGGAAAGTGGTACAACATCTTCATGAGGGACAATCATAGAGTAAATAAAGGTAGGGTTATCTTTTCTCCGTTCTTCAGTAAACCCATGAAATCAAGATTCAGGTAACTACGGTATTCCTCAATAGCATGTTGTTAAGGTGTATTCTAACGCTACCGGCGCTAAGCAACGACCCGCAACACAAGCCATAGGCACAACATGTAGGTGAATGGATAGCCAAAGTTTTCATAAGAGCTGCTGACCTAAAAACCGTTACCTTTCTTTGTCGCCTGGAAGTAGTATGTTGATACTCAATGAGGTGCGTAATCTACTATAAGCTATTTCACTACTTCTTTTAATATAATTAACATCCATGCAATATAGAAAGAAGATGCATAATAGGATATATAGCATTCCCAATTAACGCCCAAACGATGCTAATTACCTAGCAAAAGTCCGTTCAACTCTCCAGTGCCGGGCATACTTTCTGAGCTTTCTAATATCCTGCTATGAGGCTTTTTTCCAGGCGGATGAAATCAATTCCATGATTCACGTAGGGAAATTTAAATCAGCTATGGGAGTTAAAAATGAATATTTTAACACTAGCTAGGAATGTTTCTGAGTGAATGGTAACTAGTAATTGATTAAATGAAAAAACCGGAATACCTGTTTGGGATTCCGGTTTTTATTTCTGTACAGTAAAAAGAGCTTAACTGATAGAAATTTTGGTCAAATCGACTTGTAAATCTCAGGTCTTCAGCTTCTTATAATGCATCCTATGCGGTGCGGCATCTTCGCCTTTACGCTGCACAAAGTCTTCGTGATACTCGGTGTAGTTACCTTCGAAGAAGATTGCCTCACTCTCACCCTCATAGGCGAGGATATGGGTGGCAACGCGGTCCAGGAACCAGCGATCATGCGAGATTACCAGGGCGCAGCCGGGGAAGTTGAGCAGGGCTTCTTCCAGGGCGCGCAGGGTTTCGATATCCAGATCGTTGGAGGGTTCGTCCAACAGCAACACGTTTGCGCCCTGCTTGAGGGTGTAGGCCAGGTGCAGGCGTCCGCGTTCACCACCGGAGAGTTCGCCTACGCGCTTCTGCTGGTCACTGCCCTTGAAGTTAAAGCGGCCAACATAGTTGCGCGAGCCCACTTCGTAGTTGTTGATCTTGAGCATATCGTGGCCGTCTGAGATGGCTTCCCATACGGTCTTGCTGTCATCCAGATTCTCACGGCCCTGCTCAACGTAGGCGACCTTAACGGTTTCACCGGTCTTGATCTCGCCGGAGTCCGGCTGCTCGGTGCCACTGATCATACGGAACAGGGTGGACTTACCGGCACCGTTACCGCCGACGATACCCACAATTGCGCCCTTGGGCACGCGGAAAGACAGGTTGTCGATCAGCAGGCGCTCGCCGAAGCCTTTGCTTACCTCTTTAAACTCAATCACATTGTCGCCGAGACGCTCGCCGGGCGGAATGTAGATTTCGTTGGTCTCGTTGCGGGCCTGGAAGTCCTGGGACTGCATTTCTTCCAGGCGGGACAAACGGGCTTTGTTCTTGGACTGGCGGCCCTTGGGATTTTGGCGGGCCCACTCGAGTTCCTTTTGCATGGCTTTGGCGCGGGCCTGTTCGCCGCGCTGCTCTTGCTCCAGGCGCTTTTCTTTCTGTTCCAGCCAAGTGGTGTAGTTGCCTTCCCAGGGGATGCCGTGGCCGCGGTCCAGTTCCAAAATCCAGCCGGCAACATTGTCGAGGAAGTAGCGATCGTGGGTGATGGCTACCACAGTGCCGGTGAAATCGTGCAGGAAGCGCTCCAGCCAGAATACGGATTCCGCATCCAGGTGGTTGGTGGGTTCGTCGAGAAGCAGCATATCTGGGCGGGACAGCAGCAGGCGGCACAGGGCCACACGGCGTTTTTCACCGCCGGACAGGTTGTTGACGTCCGCATCCCAGGGCGGCAGGCGCAGGGCGTCTGCGGCGACTTCCAGACGGTGCTCCAGGTTGTGGGCGTCCCAGGCCTGGATAATGTCTTCGAACTGTTGCTGTTTCTTAGCCAAGGCATCGAAGTCCGCGTCGGGCTCGGCATAATCGGCGTAGACCTGTTCCAGGCCGGCGAGGGCGTCAATGGCTTCGCGTACTCCATCCTCTACGTTGCCGCGCACAGTCTTACTGGCATCGAGTTGCGGTTCCTGGGGCAGGTAGCCGACCTTGATGCCGGGCATTGCGCGGGCTTCGCCGTTAAAGTCCTGATCGACCCCAGCCATAATGCGCAGCAGGGTGGATTTACCTGCGCCGTTGAGACCGAGTACGCCGATTTTGGCGCCGGGGAAGAAGGAAAGGGAAATGTCCTTCAGAATTTCGCGTTTGGGGGGCACTACTTTGCCCACCCGGTTCATAGTGTATACGTATTCAGCCATTTGGGGTTCCGTAACTGGGTGTTGCAATCGCTCAGATTTTGCGCGCAACTTATCAGTTTGCGTAAAAAGTGCAACCGCGCCGCAGAGCATGTCGCCGTTGTACTCGCGTGTGGCTGACGTTGAATCTGATCTGTGCTTAACTGCGACGCTAATTAGTACAAGAGCAATAAGACAGATAGCAATGGATCAGGACTCCCCGGTGTTGTTCTCCCGGCGCGGTGCATTGGCGATCGCGACCCTCAACCTGCCCAAGGCACTTAATGCGCTCAACCTGCAGATGATTGATCTGCTTTCAGCGCAACTAGGTCAATGGGCGCATGACGATGACGTGGCCGCTGTGTGGATAGAAGGCAGTGGAGATAAAGCCCTCTGTGCTGGGGGCGATGTAGTAGCGCTGTATGAGCAATCGGCCGCCTACGGTGAGACGCCGGAATATAGTTACACGACTGAATTCTTCTCTCGTGAATATCGTCTCGATTATCAAATACACACTTATCCGAAGCCGATTGTGGTCTGGGGTGGCGGTATTGTGATGGGCGGTGGTATCGGCATTATGGCAGGTGCCAGCCACCGTATTGTGACTGAAACCACACGTATGGCGATGCCGGAAATCACTATCGGCTTATTTCCCGATGTGGGTGGAAGCTGGTTCCTGAACCGTATGCCGGGTCGCCTGGGGCTTTTCCTGGGGCTGACAGGGGCCCAGTTTAATGGGGCCGATGCCCTGTTTGCCGGTATGGCCGACCGTATTATTGCCCAGGATCAGCGCGAGCCTGTGTTGGCGGCGCTGGCGGCGCTGGATTATTCGGCCAGTAGTGCGTTTAACCACCGCCTTGTAAGCGATTGCCTTAAAAGCTGCGAACTCTCCCCATTGCAGCGGCCGGAATCACAGCTGCGTGAACACTACGATCAGATTCAACAGCTTACCGACTTTGCCAGCCTGCCTGAGGTTTGCGCGGCAATCAGCGCCTACCAAGGAGTGGATAAATGGCTGCAGCGCGCCGCCACTACTCTGGCCGGTGGTTCGCCATTGACCCCCTGGGTGGTGTGGGAGCAGTTGCGACGTACGCGCCACTTGTCTCTGGCCGATGTGTTTAGGATGGAGCTGATTCTCGCGGTAAACCTCTGTGCCAGTGGTCATTTCAAGGAGGGGGTGCGGGCTCTATTGATTGACAAGGATCGCACGCCAAAGTGGCGGCCTCTTAGCCTGGAGGAAATTAGTCCACAACAGCTGGAGAGCTGTTTTACTGCTCCCTGGAGCAGGGCGCATCCGCTTGCGGATTTATAAAGCGACCCGGGCCGCTTTACGCACGGGATACCAACAACAAAATATGGAGTGGCTTTTATGGAAAAAATAGCCTTTTTTGGTCTGGGGAATATGGGCGGCCCTATGGCGGCCAATCTGGTGAAAGCCGGTTTTAGTGTGGCGGCTTTCGATCTCAATCCCACGGCTCTGGCGCAGGCGCAAGAAGATGGCTGTAGGCCCTGCGACTCCCCAATGCAGGCGGCTGAGGGGGCTTCCATTGTGGTCTCGATGTTGCCCAGTGGTGCGGCGGTGAAAGGGCTTTATCTGGGAGAAGAGGGGCTGCTGAACCGCCTGGCTGAGAATACTCTGATTATCGATTGCTCAACCATCTCTGCAGAAGATGCCCGCCTGGTAAATGAGGCCGCATCTGAGCGGGGCCTACTCGCCATTGACGCGCCAGTTTCTGGGGGGACCGCGGCAGCTCAGGCTGGCAGCTTGTGTTTTATGTGTGGAGGTGAAAAAGTGGCAGTAGAAGCCGCGCGGGCGCCGTTACAGGCGATGGGCGCCAAGATTTTTCACGCCGGCCCGGCTGGGGCAGGGCAGGTGGCAAAAATTTGTAACAACCTGCTTCTGGCTATCCATATGACCGGTACCGCCGAAGCCCTGCAGTTGGGGGTCGACAAAGGCTTGGACCCCAAGGTCCTGAGCGAGATTATGATGCAAAGCTCTGGCAACAATTGGTCTCTGGCCAATTACAACCCCTACCCAGGTGCTATGGAGAATGTACCTGCGGCAAATGGTTACTCTGGTGGTTTCACCGTGGCGCTAATGCTGAAAGACCTGGGGCTCGCCATGGATGCCGCAGCTACCAGTGCCTCTTCCACGCCTATGGGGGCTCTGGCAAAAAACCTTTATCAGCTACATGGTGCCAGTGACGAAAACCAGAAGTTGGATTTCTCCAGTATCCAGAATATGTTCCGCCGCCCGGCAGGTGGTCTGACCTGGTAGATTTCTAGCTTCCGCGGGCTCCCTCCTCAGTTGATTGTTTCTGGCCAGTACCGGAGAGGGAGCTTTGCTTCAGTGTCGCCTAACGTTAAAAATTTGGACCAGTTCGCAAAATTGGCAATAGGTACCAATTACTAGCCCCCTAGCCGTTCCTTCATTACACCCCTATCGCTATCTTCGCTGCCCCGCTCGGAAGGCCATCTGATGATTGGCCAGACAAGCGTTATGGGCAATACGCTGCTTTTAATTCCGCGAAATTCTACAGCTTGATTTGGATCAAGCTCACGATTGCGGCCAGCGGTTAACCTGCCTGCGACTTGTGATTGTGCCTGGAGGGGGCCTTCCAAAGTCGGGAAAAATGCTAAATCGCTATATGGAGAAGTTAATGAATCGTATAACTGCTTGTGCGACAGCCGCCCTGACCGCCGTACTTTCTGCACCGGTACTGGCCTACGAAGAGGGCAGCTTTATTTTGCGCGGTGGTATGGCCACAGTAGCGCCCGACACCAGTTCCAGCGCACTGTCTGCGAATGGGAGCAAGATTGGTAATACTGGGGTTGATGTGGACAACGGCTCTGCCCTGGGCTTGACCGGTGTGTATATGTTCCGCGATCACTGGGGCGTGGAGCTGGTTGCAGCAACGCCTTTTAGTCACGATATCGAAGTTGTTGGCGAAGGCCTTGGCAACTTTGATCTGGGTGAAACCAAGCATCTGCCACCCACTTTGTTAGTGCAGTGGTACCCAATGGATACTCAATCCACAATCCAGCCCTATGTAGGACTGGGGGTGAACTACACCGCTTTCTTTGATGAGGAAGTTAGCAGCACCGGTAATGCCACCCTTAAAGGCATTGGCGCAACTGGAGATTCAAAACTATCTCTCGATAATTCCTTCGGTCTGGCGGCTGAAGCGGGTATCGACTTCGCCTTCGGCGCAGATCAGCGCTGGTTGTTTAATATGTCCGTGTTCTGGATGGATATTGATACCGACGCCACCGTAAAGGTACCTGGTGTGGGCAATGTCACCGCTAAAGTAGATATCGACCCGTTGGTTTATATGGCGGGTCTAGGCTACCGCTTCTAAGGTGGCAGCACTCTAGTTTTGGAGTGTGGCAGTCGTTGCGGTTTTCCAAGTGGGAGCTCGGCGACTGCCTTTTAGTTTGTGCGGGAGGCTGTCGCAAACAATTGATTGAGGTTGTGGAAATATGATGCAAGAGACTAAAAGCACTATAGGTGGCCTATCAGAACAACTGTTATCCCGATACAGTGGCCCCTGCCCGCGCTACACCTCTTATCCCACAGCCGACAGATTTAAACCTCTGGATGGCAGTATCAAACCTTGGGATGCACTGAAAAATATTCGCAGCTTATCCCTGTATGTGCATATCCCCTTTTGCCGTTCTCTCTGTTATTTCTGTGCTTGCAACAAGGTAATTACTTCCCAATACGGTCTCGCCTCCAGCTATCTGGATAACCTCTTGCAGGAAGCTCGCTGGTATCGGGACAAGGTGGCCCAGGTACCGGTCACCCAGTTGCACTTGGGAGGTGGTACACCCACATTTCTCAGCGATGGAGATATGCGCCGCTTGATGGAAGGACTGGGTGAGATTTTTGATTTACGCCCAGGCGATGGAGTGGAGTACAGCATTGAAGCCGATCCACGCACCTTGGAGCTGGAGACCTTGGATACCCTAAGAGAGCTCGGATTTAATCGCTTGAGCCTGGGCGTGCAGGATTTTGATATCGAGGTGCAGAGATCCATCAACCGAATTTGCAGTGCCGACCAGGTGACTGAATTAACGGTTGCGGCGCGTGAGCGGGGATTCGAATCTATCTCCTATGATCTGATTTATGGTTTGCCCAAACAAAACCTCAGCAGTTTGCACAGCACCCTGGATAAGGTGCTAGATTTACAGCCGGATCGTATTGCCCTCTATCACTATGCGCATTTACCCCATCGTTTTAAAGCTCAGCGTCTTATCGATACGGAACTTATTCCCTCCGCCTCAGAAAAAGTAGCAATGCAGCTGGCTGCGGTAGAGCACTTGGGCCAGGCCGGTTATGAATTCCTGGGTATGGACCATTTTGCCCGGCCGGGAGATGAGCTGGCCAAGGCCGCTCATGCGGGGATGTTACAGAGGAATTTCCAAGGCTACACATTAATGCCCGCCGATGCGTTAGTTGGACTGGGGGCTTCCGCAATCAGCTACAGCCGTAATGGTTTCTGGCAGAACCTGCACCGTCTGAAAGAATATACCCAGGCCGTCGCTGAGCGGGGTAATGCTTCGTGTCGCGGCTGGTTAATGAGCGATGAAGATAAGTTGCGTCAGTGGGTTATTACTGAACTGATGTGCCGGTTAAGCCTGGATAAAACTGAGGCTGAGCGTCGCACTGGCGTACCTTTTAATCAATACTTTTTCCAGGAACTCAAAAGGCTGGAACCCATGTTTGAGGATGGTCTTATTTATCAGGATGAAAAAAAGATCACCGTCACGGAGCAGGGGCGCTGGTTTGTACGCAATGTTGCCTCGGCTTTTGATATTTACTTACACAGTCAGCAAACTGATGCACAATATTCTCGTGTTCTTTAATGTTCTACAGGAGACGATTGTCTTCACAGCGGGTACAATAGCCGCAAATTAGTTTACCGACTGGTTTAGTATGATGGATTCCTCAGTAGCGGTTAGTTGCAGCAACTGCTCGGTTAGACGTTTATGCCTGCCTGCGGGGTTATCTCAAGCAGATATCGATCGACTAGAGCAGGTTACGCGCCGTAAGAAAATTGTAAAAGCCGGTGAGACCTTGTATCGCTCCGGTGATCCTTTTGCAAACCTTTACGCTATTCGTTCAGGCAGTTTTAAAACTGTGGTTATCGCAGCGGATGGCGATACGCAGGTCACTCATTTTGCCCTGCCAGGTGAGTTGTTGGGGCTGGATGCCTATAGTAGCCGCGTACACCCCAGTTACGCTGAGGCGCTGGAAGACAGTAGTGTCTGCCTGTTGCCCTTTACCCAGCTGGAATTACTGGCTAATCAGGTCACCGCGTTGCAGCAACAGATTTATAGTATTTTTTCTGAGGAGCTGCGCCAGGAAAATGATATTTTAATGCTGCTGGGCAAGCGATCGGCTGATACCCGCTTAGCGGCTTTGCTGATTAATATTTCCAGCCGCTATGCTCGCCGCGGTTATTCGCACAGTGAATTTGTGTTGTCCATGCCGCGCACAGATATTGCCAATTACCTTGGATTAACTGCAGAAACCGTAAGTCGATTATTTTCGCGTTTTCAAAAAGAAAAGCTGATTAAGGTAAGTGGTCGGGCGGTGGAAATACTGGATATGATCAGTCTCAGTGAACTGGCCGGAACCCATTACGGTTACGATGAAGACTAATTAAGAACTTTATCAGAGTTTGATAAATTTAGTTGATTAAAAGGGCCAGAGCTAAATAAATAGTCAGGCCCTATAAAATTTTTCAAATGATTTGCGTTAGATTTTTCTTAAATAGCGGCGATGGTTTCGGCCCATTTTTGTTGTTGGTCTTGCGAAATATAGCTGGCCTTAAAGCTATTGATAGCCAGCTGTTTTGCCTGTTTCTTGGTCATACCAAGACTTTCACTCAGTGCTAGGTAATTGCGGTTAACGTAACCGCCGAAATAGGCCGGATCATCCGCATTTACTGTGACACAGAGCCCACGCTCCAATAACTGTAATATGGGATGTTGGCTCATATCGTCGTAGACACACAGTGCAGTGTTGGACAGAGGGCATACAGTGAGGGGAATTTCCTGATCGATAAGTCGTTCAATCAGTGCTTCGTCTTCTACACAGCGCACGCCGTGATCTATGCGGCTTACATCGAGTAAATCCAGGGCTTCTTTAATATATTCAGCTGGCCCTTCCTCCCCCGCATGAGCGACCCTCTCCAGGCCTAATTCTTTAGCCATGGCAAAGACTTGCTGGAATTTGCTGGGGGGGTGTCCCAGTTCTGAGGAGTCCAGGCCAACACCCTTAATAAATTCCAGGTAAGGTTTGGCGGCTTTCAGAGTAGTGATGGCCTCTTCCTCACTCAGGTGGCGCAGGAAGCAGAGAATCAGGTGGCTACTAATTCCCCACTCAGATTCGGCATCTTTTAGAGCGCTGTGGATGCCCCGAATAACCACACCGATATCAATACCCCTTTCTGTATGGGTTTGGGGGTCGAAGAAAATTTCAGTGTGCACAACATTATCTTCACGACAGCGCTGCAAGTAGGCCATGGTTAGATCGTAAAAGTCCTGTTCATGGATAAGGACCGAGGCTCCCTGGTAGTAAATATCCAGGAAGGACTGCAGGTTGTGAAACTTATAGGCAGCCTTAATTTCCACAACACTGGAAAAGGGGATTTCAATTTTATTGCGCCGGCTAAGCTCGAACATTAGTTCTGGCTCCAGCGAGCCTTCAATGTGCAAATGCAGCTCTGCCTTGGGGAGGGTCTTAATAAAATCCAGATCGGCGATGCTCATAGTAATAACTGTATTGGAGATAAGTGTGGGAGCTGTTACCCGGGCCGGAGGCATCGATTCAACAGCCGGAAAAATTGGCGGTAATGGTAACAGCTTCTTCCTTATGGCTGAAAAGCCATTCGCTAACCTGCCGGCCCGGGCATGGCTGGTGAAGCCGCAAGACTACAGATGTGTAAACCAGTCGGTTTACTTTGTGGGTTAAAGGTGTAACATACACCAGGCAGTGTACTTTTTCTGAGTGTTGGAGTGGACCTATGGGCAAGGTAGTACTGATTACGGGAACATCTACAGGTTTGGGACAGAGTTTGGCCACCAAAATGGCGAAGCGGGGGTATGTTGTCTACGCCACCATGAGGGATTTGGACAAAGCGGGCCCACTGCTGAAAGATGCCGGGCTTGGGCACAAGCTCAAGGTTTTAGCGCTAGACGTGCAGGATGCAGGAAGTATTCAACATGCTGTGAATACCATTATTGAGGAGCAGGGGCGTATCGATATTTTGGTTAACAATGCCGGTGCCGGCTTTGTGAAAACCACCGAAATGGCCTCAGAGGCAGAGACACAGTGGGTTATGGATGTGAACTTCCACGGGGTAGTACGTTGCACCAAGGCAGTACTCCCCCATATGCGAAAGGAACGCAGCGGTCGGATTATCAACATTTCTTCTGTGGGTGGGTTAGTGGGGCAGCCGTTTAATGAACTTTATTGTGCTGCCAAGTTTGCTGTAGAGGGGTACACAGAGGCTATGGCTAGCTATATCCAGCCCAGCTTTAACATTCAATTCACTGCGGTTGAACCTGGCGGCATTTACTCTGAATTTGCCAACAGTGTTTTATCTCAACTGCAAGTGGATGGTGGTGTTCCAGAAGGAGATTACCAGGGCTTATTCGAACAATATCTGAGTGGTATCCAGAGGCGCACACCAGAACAAACGGCCCGTCTTTATCAGAGTGCCGGGCAGGTGGCGCAGGTAGTTTTAGATGTTGTTGAAAGTGAAGATCCACCGGTTCGGGTCCGTACTTCTCCTTGGGCCAATGAATTTTGTGCTTATAAAACGCATGCAGATCCAAGTGGTAAAGCTCAGCAGAAAATGGTGATAGATACCCTGTTATCTGCCAATCAATGATTTACCGAAAAGTTCATTGTTTTCACAGGGCTTTGTTTATTTAGATAAGCCCAGGAGCACCCGCTAGTCATTATTTTTATGTAGAAGAGTAATGTCTGAAATTGTGTAAACGTAGTATATATTGGTACGTTGTTTTAGAAAGATGGTTAGCCTCGATACTAATTTTTTAATATTTAGTGTTTTATTTCTGGGTGGCGACGCTTTTCAATAATGCCGTTACAATTTTCCTATATTGTTAAACGGCGATTTGGGTATGGCTGATTCACCAGTGCCAGTAAGTTGCAGTAATTGCTCTGTCAGGCGTCTCTGTTTGCCTGCGGGCCTGTCTCTGGCAGAGATTGATCGCCTCGAACAGGTTACTGGAAAAAAGAAGGTCATTAAGGCCGGAGAATCTCTCTACCGGGCTGGCGATTCATTTCAAAATCTCTACGCGATTCGCTCTGGCAGTTTTAAAAATGTAGTAATTGCCGCAGATGGTGATACCCAGATAACACATTTTGCCCTGCCGGGAGAATTACTTGGCCTCGATGCTTATAGTACCCGTGTTCACTCTAGCTATGCCGAGGCGTTAGAAGACAGCAGTGTCTGTCTCCTGCCTTTTGCTCAACTGGAAGTACTAGCGCAACAGGTTCCGGCCCTGCAGCAACAGATTTACAGCATTTTTTCCGAAGAGTTGCGCAAGGAGAATGAAATTTTAATGCTGCTTGGCAAGCGTTCTGCAGATACTCGCCTTGCCGCATTGCTTATGAATATTTCCAGTCGCTATGCCTGTCGAGGTTATTCCCCCAATGAATTTATCCTTTCAATGTCGCGTACAGATATTGCCAATTACCTAGGGTTAACTGCAGAAACGGTGAGTCGTCTGTTTACTCGCTTTCAAAAGCAGGGGGTTATCCAAGTAAATGGCAGGGTAGTGCAGATTCAAAATTTACTGGGGCTTAGTGAAATAGCGGGAACCCACTGTGGTTATGAGGGCGAGGTTTAGAAGCCTTTGAAGTGGCGAAAATTTTCTGGAAAGGATAAGGGTTTGAGCATTAAAAAATAAAAAAGGGGGCGAAAACGCCCCCGGAATCCACTACTTATCAGGAGTGTGTGGAGAAAGCTAATTCCTTTTCTGCACCTTTTTTCTCTAATTCTTCCGGTGCTTGTGACAGCCAGTCCATGGCCTCGTGCTGCTTCTCAAAGTAACGCACTTCGCCACTTACAAACCATCCTCCAACTTTGGTGGCCAGCTGTTGCCAGCCTTCATCCCCAAGTACAGCAATGCGGCAGAATTCATTGCCATGTTTAAGGGTTAGCTTGAATTCATCCCAAATCGCGTGCAGACCCCAGCCCTCAAAATCCCGCAAGTCAATCAGCATTTGTACCTTTGGTTTTTTAACGCCCTCAAGAGCATACTCTAGCAAAGGCGTTATATATTCGTAGTCCTCATGGGTCAACTGCCCAACAGCTTTGATGTACAGGAAGAAATCATCATCAATTCTCTCCATGCCAATGGAGATTCCGTGACGCTTGATTTTCATGTCTCCGCCTTTTTATAGTTTGTGAAATGACCCGGTCATCTTAAGCAAATACTTGTGAGGGTGTTTCTGGTTGAGTCAGATATTCGCGTAAAGATTCATATACATTTCTGGTGTTTTTATCGAAAAAGGGATCTTTTAACTGCTTTACCTGCTTGTATATTTGTTTCCAGTCTTCTACCTGTAGATATTGCTCTATTTGAGGGAAAATCGCAGAATTTTCCAGCTCAATATGATTTCGCTGTAACTGCAAATAGCTATTACTAGCCCCTTGTAACACTCTCCGCTCAACCATGGCGTCATTGGCTACGGCATAGAAAAGTGCACACATATGCTTGGTGGTTGCAGCAATTTTTTCGTGCTGCATCTGCGCTTCATAAATAGCACTTCGGTCATGCACAGGTTTGGTCAGCAAGCGAGCAAGAATCAAGTCTTCTACCGGATGATGATATTTATCTGGGTAAACAGAAAAATAATCCAGTGCGTCAAGAATCAGAGAGAGTGTGTTAGGGTCCCGCTCATGAGTTCCAAAAAGGTCCTGTAGCAAGCGCTCAAAGGCATTGAGCATTTGCTGCATATTTTTATGGTCTAAACAGAGTTGTCGGTAGATGTTGTTCATCCCAGACCTCCGCGATCAGTTTCGAAGCTTATTGTTGCCAGCAGACTCGAGAGAGGAATTGATGTGGATCAAGTAGCGAAAAAAAAGTGGTACAACCTGAGGATTTTGGCGCAGTAAAGAAATTAAAGGGCACCATTTTAAAAATTATCCAAAACCAGTTGTCGAGTTAGAGTCATACAAAGGCTGTAAAATAATGAAATTGGGCTCAAGTCATGTTAATTGCCGCGCAGGGTTTGAGTATTAAGTCATCACTTTTATTTTGTAGACTGAGTGCTGTGGTGCACTCTTATCACAGGGATCAACGGTTAAATCAATAGGAGGATAGGCCATACATTTTTATTGGTGTTCTACCGGTCCACACAAGCTGGTGGCGGGTATAGGTCACTGGTGTGAGAATGAGGCAGTGACTGGTGATCCTAGTATGGTTTTGGTGTTGGCTTAGCTTAAGGGCCAGCAGTGACAAGGTATTTGAGTAAAACAAGCATTTAAAGAGGTGGCTTATGAGTCCGGCCCCTGAATTGCTCATTTCTAAGGCAATCAATAGTCCAAAACACGGCTAACTGGCCGGATTTTGGTTTTCGCGCAATCCCTGTGACCTTGGTGTACAATGCGCGCCTTTCTAAAATGCTCAGGATTCTTTGAGTAGTCAGTGGGGCCTATTGGCGCCTGAGGCCAAGTTTCAAGGCCTGAGCACAGTGGTACCGAGTTACACCAGTCTCTACTCAGCCCGCATTACCGAGGGAACACCATGTTTGATTCATCTGTCACGCTCGCTTCTTACGATCCCGAAATCTGGGAAGCTATCCGCGAAGAGGATTCTCGCCAGGAAGACCACATTGAGCTGATCGCCTCCGAGAACTACACCAGCCCACAAGTCATGGAAGCCCAGGGCAGCAGCCTCACGAATAAGTACGCAGAAGGTTATCCGGGCAAACGCTACTACGGTGGCTGTGAGTATGTGGATAAAGTGGAAACCCTGGCGATTGAGCGCGCCAAGGCGCTGTTTGGTGCGGATTACGCCAATGTACAACCGCACTCTGGCTCCCAGGCCAACTCAGCGGTATATCAAGCCCTGTGCGCCCCCGGCGACACCGTGCTGGGTATGAGCCTGGCTCACGGCGGCCACCTGACCCACGGTGCCCGCGTCAACTTCTCTGGCAAAATCTACAATGCGGTGCAGTACGGCTTGAACCCGGAAACTGGTGAGGTGGATTACGAGGAAGTGGAGCGTCTAGCTCTGGAGCACAAGCCCAAGATGATCGTGGCCGGTTTTTCCGCCTATAGCCGAGTCATGGATTGGGCGCGTTTCCGCGAAATCGCCGACAAAGTGGGTGCCTATCTGTTTGTAGATATGGCCCACGTAGCCGGTCTGGTTGCCGCTGGTGAATACCCATCGCCGATTCCCCACGCCGATGTGGTGACCTCCACCACTCATAAGACCCTGCGCGGACCGCGCGGTGGCATTATCCTGGCCCGTGCCAACGAAGAGATCGAGAAAAAACTGAACTCCGCGGTATTCCCCGGTGGTCAGGGTGGCCCGCTGATGCATGTTATCGCGGCCAAGGCGGTTTCCTTTAAGGAGGCCATGAGCCCAGAATACAAGGCTTATCAGAAGAAGGTGGTAGAGAATGCCCGCGCTATGGCGGAGACTTTCCTCGACCGCGGTATCAATATCGTTTCTGGCGGCACTGATGACCACCTGATGCTGGTGGATCTGATCGGTAAGGAATACACCGGTAAAGATGCCGATGAGGCCCTGGGCAATGCCAATATCACGGTGAATAAAAATGCGGTGCCTAATGACCCGCGTTCTCCCTTCATTACCAGTGGTCTGCGTGTCGGTACTCCGGCGATTACCACGCGCGGTTTCGGCGTGAAGGAAACCCAGCAGCTGACCCATTGGATCTGCGATATCCTGGACGCACTGGAAGGCGGCGATGTTGAAGCCACCATTGCCGATGTGAAGCAAAAAGTTCTGGAGATCTGTGCACAGTTTCCTGTGTACAAGAAAGCCTAATTTAGCTTTGCTGGAAAAAGCGGCTCGGTGAGCCGCTTTTTTTATGGCTGTATCACAGTGTGCTGCACCGCAGCGGTGCGTGGTGCAGTCACAGGGGGCAACGGCTGTGATAAACTGCGGCCCATTTTCCATTCCCCTGGGGACGATCCCACATGCACTGTCCTTTCTGCAGCGCAGAAGAAACCAAAGTAGTTGATTCCCGCCTGGTGGCGGAGGGCGATCAGGTGCGCCGCCGGCGCGAGTGCCTCGAATGCCATGAACGTTTCACCACCTTTGAAAGCGCAGAGCTGCTGTTGCCCAGGGTGATCAAACAAAATGGCCAGCGCGAGCCCTTCAATGAAGACAAATTGCGCGCGGGCATCCAGCGCGCGGTAGAGAAGCGCCCGGTCAGTATCGAGCGGGTGGAATCCGCAGTCTCCCAAATCAAGCATGCACTGCGCGCAACGGGTGAGCGCGAGTTGCCCGCAAGGGCCATTGGCGAGCTGGTTATGGAGCAGTTGCGCGAGCTGGATGAGGTCGCTTATGTGCGCTTTGCCTCGGTGTATCGACGCTTTGAAGATGTCAGCGACTTCAGTGAAGAAATTGAGCGCCTGACCAGTAAGGAAAACCAAACGCAATGAGTCAAATGGCTGTAGAGAGTGCCCAGGCACTGATGGGCCGCGCTATTCAGCTGGCGGAGCGCGGTCTCTATACCACTATGCCGAACCCCCGGGTCGGCTGTGTGATCACCGATGCTAATGGCAAAGTAATTGCCGAGGGCTGGCATAAGCGTGCTGGCGAACCCCACGCTGAAATAGAAGCCCTGCGCGATGCGGGCGAGCGAGCCCGCGGCGCCATCGTCTATGTGACCCTTGAACCCTGTAGCCACAGTGGCCGCACAGGTCCCTGTGCCGAGGCTCTGGTACAGGCCGGTGTCGCCCGCGTGGTATACGGTATGGAAGACCCGAATCCCAGGGTTGCCGGAAGCGGTTTGCAGAAACTGCGCGATGCGGGCATTGAGGTAGAGGGGCCAGTGCTGGAAGAGCGCTGCCGCGCGCTCAACCCGGGTTTTATCAAGCGTATGACCTTGGGGTTACCCCTGGTGCGCAGCAAATCTGCGATGAGCCTAGATGGTCGCACCGCCATGGCCAGCGGTGAATCCAAATGGGTTTCAGGCCCGGCTGCGCGCGCCGATGTGCAGCGCCTGCGTGCGCGCAGCTGCGCAGTGGTAACTGGCGTAGAGACCGTGCGATTCGACAACCCGAATCTCAATGTGCGCGCCGATGAGATGGCGCTGGAGCTGCTCGAAGCGGAACAGGCTGCAGAAGTTCAGCCCCTGCGCGTTATTGTCGACAGCCAGCTGCGCACGCCGGCAAAGGCCTTTATTTTGCAGGGGGACGCCCCCACACTGGTGTGTACTACTGAGCGCGCCGATCCAGAGCGCCGCCAGCGACTGGAAAACGCCGGTGCCGAAGTTGTTGTTTTGCCTCAGGACAAGGACGGTCGGGTAGACCTGCTTGCCCTGCTCAAAGAGTTGGCCCGACGCGAATGCAATGAAGTATTGATAGAAAGCGGTGCGATCCTTTCCGGTGAGTTTCTCTACCGGGGTCACGTAGACGAATTGATTGTCTATCTGGCGCCCAAGCTGCTCGGCAGCACGGCGCGGCCGCTGTTTGAATTGCCCATCGAGCGTATGGGCTCGGTGCTGCCGATTACGATTACCGATATGCGCGCGGTCGGCCACGACTGGCGCATCACCGCAACCACGGATATCGAGCGCTGATGTTTACTGGAATTATTGAAGCGGTTGGCGAGATTGCCGATCTGCAGCCGCGCGGTGGTGATCTGCGCGTGCGCGTTAGGAGCGGCAAGCTGGACCTCGCCGATGTACAGCTTGGCGATAGTATCGCCACCAACGGGGTCTGTCTGACCGTAGTGGAGCTGCCCGGTGATGGCTATTGGGCGGATGTTTCCGCGGAGACGCTGGATGTCACCAGTGTCAGCAGTTGGAAGCGCGGGGATAGGGTCAATTTGGAGAAGGCATTGACCCCACAAACCCGCCTTGGCGGCCATATTGTCAGCGGCCATGTGGACGGTATCGGCGAGGTGGTGTGGCGTAAATCTGAGGCCCGTGCCGAGCGTTTTCGCCTACGCGCACCGGATAATCTGGCTCGTTATATTGCCCACAAGGGCTCGATTACTGTCGACGGTACCAGTCTTACTGTGAACGCGGTGGACGGCGCTGAGTTTGAACTCACCATTGTGCCGCATACCCTGCAGGAAACGATTATGCAGGGCTACGCAGCTGGCACCCGGGTCAATCTTGAGGTGGACTTGATCGCACGCTACCTGGAGCGCCTGCTTCTTGGCGAGGAGGCGGCCAAATCCAGCGACGGTGGTATGACACTCGAATTTCTCGCCCAGAACGGGTTTTACAAGCGCTAGCTGGCTTTATCCCGGCATGCCGCGCCAGTGAGGGCGGGTGAGTGTAACTGCAGGGAAAGCCGCTCAATTTGCAATTGATTAATTTATCCAGAGTTAGCAATGGAATTAAATACGGTTGAAGAACTGATCGACGATATCCGCCAGGGCAAAATGGTGATCCTGATGGACGATGAGGATCGCGAAAACGAGGGTGACCTGGTGATGGCAGCGGAGCAGGTGCGCGCCGAAGATATTAACTTTATGGCTACCCATGCCCGCGGTCTGATCTGTATGCCCATGTCCAAGGAGCGCTGTGAGCAGCTGGACCTGCCGCTGATGTCGCGGGATAACGGTGCCCAGTTCAGCACCAACTTCACCGTCTCTATCGAAGCTGCCGAAGGGGTAACCACCGGTATTTCCGCTGCGGACCGTGCGCGTACCGTGCGCGCCGCCGTAAATAGAAATGCCAAACCTAGCGATATCGTTCAGCCCGGACATATTTTCCCGATTATGGCCCAGCCCGGTGGCGTACTGAGCCGTGCCGGCCACACTGAAGCAGGCTGTGATCTTTCCCGCTTGGCGGGTTTCGAGGCGGCCGCGGTAATCGTTGAAATCATGAATGACGATGGCACCATGGCACGCCGCCCGGATCTGGAAAAGTTCGCGAAAGAGCACAACCTGAAGATCGGCACCATTGCCGACTTGATTACTTACCGCGCGCTCAACGAGAAAACCGTGGAGTGCGTCAACGAACGCAAAGTGCGTACCGAGTTTGGCGAGTTTAAACTGCGCACCTATCTCGATAAGGCCCGCCGCGAGCGCCACTTCGCCTTTATCAAAGGCGAGCCTACGCCAGAGGAGCCAACCCTGGTGCGCGTACATGTGGGCAACACCCTGCGAGATGTGCTCACGATTCAGCGCGGTGATGAAAAATTTGTCCCCTGGACTTTCCGCCGCGCCATGCAGCGCATCGAGAAAGAGGGCAAAGGTGTGGTGGTATTGATCTGTCATAACGAGACCACCGAGGAAATCGAGGAGAGTATCGATTGGCTGATCAGCGGCAAGCAGCAGCGCCCCAGCCAGGACTTGGTGTACAAGCAGGTGGGTACCGGTTCGCAGATACTGCGTGATCTCAAGGTGCGCAAGATGCGCCTGATGAGTGCGCCGTTTAAGTTCAGCGCTATTTCCGGTTTTGAACTGGAAGTGGAAGAGTACTTGAACGTCGAAGAGTAATAACAGAATGTTTCCCGGCGCATTTGAAATGGCACGGGTATGGAAAGAAATACGGATTGGACATTATGAGCAACATTCAAGTGATTGAAGGGGATTTTGTCGGCAGTACAGGTAAGTACGCGCTGCTGGTGAGCCGTTGGAACAGCTTTGTGGTTGAGAGCCTCAAAGACGGCGCCCTCGATACCTTGCGCCGCAAGGGCATCAAGGATGAGGATATCACCATCTACTACGCCCCCGGTGCCTTCGAATTCCCGCTGGCCGCGCAAAAGCTGGCGGAAACCAAAAAATTTGATGCGATTATTGCACTGGGCGCGGTGATTCGTGGCGGCACTCCGCACTTCGAATATGTCGCTGGTGAGTGCACCAAAGGTCTGGCTCAGGTATCCCTGAATACCGGTATTCCGGTGACCTTTGGTGTGTTGACTGTGGACTCCATTGAGCAAGCTATCGAGCGCTCCGGCACCAAGGCTGGCAACAAAGGTTGTGAAGCTGCCGAAACCGCCCTGGAAATGGTTTCCCTACTCGGCAAAATCTAATTGCCACAGCGCCGGCCAGTTGCGCCGGCGCTGCCCATTCTGAGAAGTATCTACCGGAAAAGACAATGACCGTAACTGCATCTGCCCGCCGCAAGGCGCGCCACTACGCCATGCAGGCGCTCTACCAATGGCAAATGGCCGGCGCCAGCCTCAATGCGATTGAAGCCGAGTTCCATACTGACAACGATATGAGCAAAGCCGACGTGGAATATTTCCGCGATATCTTCCACGGGGTTGCCAAAAACCTCGACGAAGTAGAAGGCGCTTACTCCTCCCATCTGGATCGCAAAGTGGAAGATCTGGACCCGGTGTCCCGCGCCCTGCTGCGCATGGCCACTTATGAACTGAAAAACCGCATCGATGTGCCCTACAAAGTAGTGATTAACGAAGCAGTGGCACTGGCGAAAAAATTTGGCCCCACCGACGCTTTCAAGTTCATCAACGGCATCCTGGATAAGACTGCTGCAGACCTGCGCGCTGCGGAAGTGGCTGCAGACAAGAAGTCCTGAAGCCACGCTGATGGGAACTGCGCCGGGCGAATTTGAAATTATCCGCGATTTTTTCGCCAGTGCTCCTGTGGGCGAAGGGGTTGCTTTGGGTATAGGTGATGACTGCGCTCTATTGCAGGCACCCGCCTCGGGGCAGCTGGCCACCTCTATGGATACCCTGGTGGCAGGCCGCCACTTTCCGGCTGATGCGGACCCCGCTGCTATTGCCGCGCGTGCACTCAGGGTTAATCTCAGTGACCTGGCGGCAATGAATGCGCGCCCGCTCTGGTTTACCCTGGCCCTGACCCTGCCTGACAGTGATGCAGTTTGGTTGCGCAAATTTGCCGATGGCCTGCTGCAGACCGCGGCACAGTTTGGTGTTTCTCTGGTCGGGGGTGATACCACTGCGGGCCCTTTGTCGATCACCATTCAGGTGATCGGACACACGGAATCGCCACTGCGCCGAGACCGTGCCGGTCCCGGTGATCACGTTTATGTCAGCGGTCCTCTAGGTGCTGCTGCCGCCGCTCTGCCGGTGGTGCTGGGAGAGCAGCGGGTGAATGCCGATGTGCAGTTGCAGTGTGAACGCGCCTTCTATTATCCCGAACCCCAATTCCCTGTGGCTGCGGCGATTGCCGAGTTGGCCAGTGCGGCTCTGGATATTTCCGATGGTCTGCTCGCGGACCTGGGACATATTTGTGAGTCCAGCGGTGTCAGCGCTGATATTCATCTGGAGCGATTGGCCGTTTCTCCCTTGGCGCAGACTCTTGCCGCAGAGAAAGCAATGGCTCTGGCTACAGGCGGTGGCGATGATTACCAACTCTGTTTTACCGTTCCCCAGCAGCGGGTTGCAGATTTGGACCAACTGGGCCTGAAAGTAACTGCTATCGGCACCCTCATTGAGGGCAGTACCGGGGTGCGCTGCTGGCATAATGGCAACCCTTGGTCGCCAGCGGTCACTGGCTATCAGCATTTTTAAATGGTATTGGCCCGGAAGTGCCGGTGGTGGCTTTGGAAATAAGACAATGAGAATACATAACCCCAGTTTTTCCGGGCTTTTGCGCGATCCTACTCTGTTGCTGGCTTTTGGTTTTGGTTCGGGGCTGGCACCCAAGGCACCGGGTACTTTTGGCACTCTGGTTGCCATACCTTTTTGGTGGCTGATGAAAGATCTCCCCCCATCTTGGTACCTGGGAATCCTAGTGGTGACGGGTTTAGTGGGGTGTTATTTATGTGGCGCTGCGGCAAAGAAGCTCGGTGTACATGACCATGGGGGTATCGTTTGGGATGAGATGGTGGGCTACTGGCTCACTATGTTCATGGCCCCGGCTGGCTGGATTTGGGCACTTTACGGTTTCGTACTTTTTCGCCTGTTCGATATCGCCAAGCCACCGCCCATCGGTTGGGCAGATCGGCGGGTACAGGGTGGCGTCGGAATTATGCTCGACGATATACTGGCCGCCGTTTATGCGGCTTTAATATTGCAAATAACCGTGTTTTTTGTAGGGGCTTAGCGGATAGGGATTATCGATGCACAAGGCATTTTGGCTTCTGCTGGGGTTACTGGTTTCCAGTACAGCCTGGGCACAACAGGTACAGCTGAAGGGTTTGTTTGGCGATAGCGCCATGCTGGAAATCGATGGCCGTCAACGCATTCTTAAGGCAGGCCAACAATCACCGGAAGGGGTTGGCCTGATTGAATCGACGACCAGTTACGCGCGTGTTCGCGTGAATGGACGCGAACAGAAGCTCACCCTGGATGCGCCCATCGCCGCAAGCTATGCCCAGGCTGAGCGCGCCGAGGTGCGCTTGATGGGAGATAGTCGTGGCCATTTCAATACCGATGCCTGGATTAATGGGATGCGGGTTCCGGTGATGGTGGATACCGGAGCGACCACTCTGGCAATCAATTACCCCACCGCCCAGCGTCTGCGCTTAAATCTTAATGGTGCCAAGCGCATACCGGTGTCGACCGCCAGTGGCATCACCAGTGCTTATTTGATCAATCTCAGCAGTGTCACTATCGGTGGCATTAAATTGCACAATGTAGAAGCTACCGTGCACACTGATAACTTTCCCCAAGTGGTGCTTCTGGGAAACAGTTTTCTCGGCCGGTTAGATATGGAACAGCAGAGGGGTGTGCTGATACTGCGCGCCCGCAACTGACGTGAAGAGGTATTAAGTTGACCATTCGTTATGTGGAATCCTCAAAGCTGCCCACTTCCTGGGGTATGTTTGAAATGCACGGCTTCGAGGAAGTGGAGACCGGCAAGGAGCATGTGGTGCTCACCATGGGGGACTTCGATACCAACGAGCCCCTACTGGCCCGCATTCACTCGGAATGCCTGACCGGTGATGCCCTGTTTTCCCTGCGTTGCGATTGTGGTGCCCAGTTGCAACATGCCATGCACCGCATTGCCATGGAAGGACGTGGAGCTATTTTCTACCTGCGCCAGGAGGGCCGTGGCATAGGCCTTTTAAACAAGATCCGTGCTTACCATTTGCAGGATTGCGGTGCGGATACCGTGGAGGCCAATGAGCAACTCGGCTTTGGCGCCGATATGCGGGATTATTCAATTCTGAAAGCGATGATCGACCACCTCGGTATTCATGCCATTCGCTTGATGACCAATAACCCGCGCAAAGTAAAAGCGTTGGAGGACTTGGGTATAAATGTGACTGAGCGCCTGCCGCACCAGTCCGGGCGCAATCCTCACAATGCCAAGTATTTGTCCACCAAGAAAGGTAAGCTTGGTCATTTGATTGAAAATGAGGATGAGGAAGGGAAAGAAGAAAAATAACTTTTAACCTCCTTCAGACACCCCCATAAAAAAGGCCGGATAACCCCGGCCTTTTTTTGTGGAAATTAATTAAAGCCGAGCTCGAGTATTTGGAGTTCGGCTTTGAATAATTCAGAGGCTCCTAAAATATTGGGCTTCTAATCTTTAAAGACCTTGCCCCCTTTCATCACAAAATCCACATCTAAAAGCTCATCGATATTATCCAGTGGCGAGCCATCGGTGGCGATAATATCGGCGTATTTACCGGATTCAATGGTGCCCAGTGAATCGCTCATATCGATCAGATCTGCGGCGTTAACGGTAGCGGACTGCAGGATGGCCATATTGTCCATACCGGCTTCACTCATCAGGACCGCCTCGCGTGCATTGATGCCGTGCTTGGATACACCTGAGTCGGTACCGAAGGCAATTTTTACTCCGGCATCGACCGCTTTACGGAAATTGCCGCGCATATCTGTGCCAACACGTATGGCTTTTTCCTTCTGAGCTTCAGATAAAACATCAGTATTTTTTGCCAGCTGTACCACGGTATCGCCGGCGAGAAGAGTCGGAACCAGGTAAGCGCCGGTTTCTTTAAATAGCTTATGAGCGCGGGGACCGGCGTAGGTGCCGTGCTCAATACTGTCTACACCGGCCTCCAGTGCGGCGATAATCCCTTCTTCCTGATGCGCATGACTGGCCACTTTGCGACCCATGCGCTGGGCTGCCAGGACCACCTCTTTTAGCTCATCGATTTCCATCTGCTGGCCGGTACCTGTAGCGCGATCGGTAAGTACACCACCGGTAGAGGTAATCTTGATAAAGTCAGCGCCGTATTTAATTGCATGACGGGTCGCGCGGCGGCAATCATAGGGGCCGTCGCATACCGTTCTGGTTTTATCGTCATGCAGTGCCATTAACTCGGGGCTGACTCCACTGATATCGGCGTGCCCTCCGGTAATACCCACTCCGCCGGCTGCGATAATACGTGGGCCATCTACCCAGCCATTGTTGATCGCATCGCGCATCGCATACATTTCTTCACCGCTATTACCCGCATCGCGTACAGTGGTAAAACCAGATTTCAGAATACGCATGCCAAACATTTGCGAGCGCATTTGGGTCAATGGCATGGACATCTTTAGGGCTTCGGAATCGTTTTTGGGCCCCAACTCAGTTTGCAGGTGAACGTGCATATCCATTAAGCCTGGCATTACGAAGCTGTTCTTAAGATCAATGACCTCGGCATCATCTCTGTTCACATAACCAGGGCGGATGGAAGTAATCCTGCCATTCTCGATTATTACGCTTTGCTCTTTTAAAGGTTTTTTACCGGGAACAGCGAGGAGTGTGCCTGCGTGGATAATGGTTTCTGCCAGTACTGAGGAAGAGAAAAGAGTCGCTGCGATACTGCTGAGAAGGAAACGCTTCATGATTTGTACACCTATTTATTATTTAGGCACACGCTAAATCAATCTGCGGAATATGACAATTGTGGGGTTATTACTTGGTGAAAGCCGGAAATAAGTTTCTAAAAAATCCAAAAAAAGACCGGAAAATCCGGCCTTTTTTAATCTGCAGAGAATTAATATCTGCGGCGTGGCTGCACAAATACTGCGGTAGTACGGCCGGGCAGAGTAAAGGTGCCTGTGTCTCTATCAAACTTCACTCCGCGCAGGCGTGAGTCTACCGAGCGGCGTTGACGTGGATGCTTGAACAAGTACCTACCAATGAGTTTTTCACTGGTGAATTCCACCGATTCGTCATCGCCATTAAACAGCACCACAATACGTTCAAAGCGGCGATCGATGTTGCCATTGGAATCGGATAACTCCATCACAATCAGCCCAGGAATCTGGTCGGGTCCGGTGTTGAGGAAATTGAGATGTGCTTCTACGGACTCTGCATCAGACAAGCGGAACAGGGGAGAGCTGTTGCGAATCGCCAGCTGCTCGCGGAATAGAGCAGAGCTCCACAAGCGGTGCCGGCGCTCGGGAGCCAATTCCGGGTTTGCCAGTAAAGGTTGCATCAGGTACCAGTTATCTTCGTTTTTATCTGCGATAGGTAAACCCGCAGCCCAATTATCGGTGGCGAGGCTGAAGTCCAGTGCATTAAACCAGTCACCGGAGTTGTAACTGTCCCGATCCATCGACTTTGAGCGCAGGAAATCCTGGCCTGCGTGGATAAACGGCACTCCCTGGGCGAACAGAACCAGGGAATTACTGAATGCCTGGATACGCACTCGCTCAGCCAAGTCGGCGCTGTCGCTGGCTTTGATCTGTACTCCGTCGAACAACGTCTCGTTGTCGTGGGCGGCAATATAATTAATGGATTCCTGCGGGTCGGCGGTATAGCCGGTGGGCTGGCCGTTATAGACCAGCTCGCTGCCGGTAATAATATTGCCGTTGGCATCTTCAAAAGGGTAATCCGCCAGGTTGCCGGCGAGGGAAACGCGGACTTTATCTGCCAGGGTGAGCAGTGTGGCACGCTCATCTTCCCCCTCAAACTTGCCGTTGCTGTCGGTGAACAGACCGGTACCAAAGCCCTGCTCCTCAAAGCCTCCGAAGGGGTTGCCACCACGCACGGAATCGCGCAGGCGATCGTTAAAGGTGCCGATACCGCTGCCGGCCATATTGCCCTGGCGGGCCTGTACAAAGCGAGCATCGTCAGCCACCTCGCCAAAATTCCAGCCCTCGCCGTACAGATAGATAGCGTTGCCATCGACACCATCGGCTGCCGGGGTCAGTGATTGCAATGCCGCTTGCGCCTTGAGGATATTGTCGAGGCTATGGTGTCCCATGAGATCGAAACGGAAGCTGTCCACCTTATAGGCCCGGGCCCAGGTGACCAGGGAATCGATCATCAGCTTTTCCATCATGGCGTGCTCACTGGCGGTATTTGCGCAGCAGCTGCTCATTTCCACACCGCCCTCCAGATTGCGGCGGTGGTAATAGCCGGGGACGATTTTATCGAGTACGGAGTTGTCGTATTGGCCATAGGAGCTGGTGTGGTTGTAAACCACATCCATCACCAGTCGCAGGCCGGAGTGGGATAGCCCTTGCACCATTTGACGGAATTCGCGAATGCGCGCAGGTCCATCGGGAGCGCTGCTATAGCTGCCTTCGGGGACTGTGTAGTGCAATGGATCGTAGCCCCAGTTAAAGCCATCGGTATCGCGAACAGAATCCACCTGGGCCTGCTGCTCGCTGCTGTCCGATGCGTAGTCTGAGAGGTCCGGGGTTTGCTGCTGCTGGGTGCGATCTTCATTGACTGTGGCAAAGTCAAAGGCCGGCAGCAGGTGGATATGGGTGAGGCCGGCGCGGGCCAGTTTATTGAGGTGGCGCATGCCGTCGCTGTGCTTGCGGGTGAAAGCCTTGAAGGTGCCGCGCTCTGCTTCGGGGACAGTTTGATCCGCAATACTGAAATCGCGTACGTGCAGCTCGTAGATACTGATATCTTCCGGCTGGGTTAACTTGGGCTTGCGCAGGCGGTCCCAACCGCGCGGCTTCAGGTCCCGGTCATCCAGGTTGACGATCTGGCTTTTGCCGCTATTGATGGAGAGACTCAGGGAGTAGGGGTCGGTGACCAGGTTGGTTTCAATCTGGCGGCTGAAGTAGGAATACACCTCGACCTCGTAGAGGTAAAAGCTGCGGTCCCACTGCTTATCGACATTGGCACTCCAAACCCCGGTAGATTCATCGCGCAGCATGGATACCACCTGATCGGCGCTATCGCTGCTGGGGCCTGTAAACAGGTGCAGCTTTACTGCCCGTGCGGTAGGTGCCCAAAGATCGAGCTGGATACTCTCTTCGCCGACACGGGCACCGAGTTCACCTTCGTAGTAAAAGCGGTCATCGAGCGCACCGGCCATCTGCACACCAGTCGCATCCAGTAACTTGCCTTCCGCATCGTAAGCGGCGAGGGCGAGCTGCTGGGTGACCAGATCACTAATGGAAACCTGCCCTGGCAATTGCCAGGCACTGAAACTGGCCAGGTGTGGGAATTTTTGTTGGGCGCTGTCGGGCAGGGTGGCGAGAGGGGTGAGATCGATGGTGCCATCGGAACGGATATCACCGTCCTCCAGTTTTAGCTCGGCGCTGTTGCTGTAGTGCAATTTAACCTTTGCACCTTCCTGCACCTGTATATCCCAGGCAAAGCTGCTGGCATCCACCCAGTGCGCTTTATCGCTGCTCAGGTCACCTTTGGCGAAGCCGTCACTGCTGACGGTGACTTCTTTACTATTCGAATCAAAAGCAAAATAGATTTCGTCGTAATCGGCGGCCACGGTAAAGCTGACGTTGGCTCCATTGTTGCCGTAGCTCTCCTCCCAGCCTTCGTGCAGGGCTACCTTGAATTCATAGGAACCGGCAGGAAGCGCTGAGGTGATAAAGGTGTAGGTGCCATCTCCATCGGCATCCTGCATCCAGCTGCGCAGGCAACTGGGTTGCCAGTCTCCCGGGCACCCGAGCAGGGATTGGAAGTTGCCGGCTACAGTGGCGACCACGCTATTGTGGTTGTCGGTGATCCAGTGACTCTCGTGGTCGTAGATAAATTTAACTTCGCGGGCCTCATCCAGGCTGAGGGAAATATTACCGCCGTCCCGCTGGCCGCCCGAGCCATAATTTTCATCCCAGCTGTTGTTGAGAGCGGCTTTGTACTCCCAGTTGCCGGCGGGTATCCAAAAGCTGCCTTGCCATTTGTCGTCTTCGCTGTCATAGCTGAGCAGGGTGGCGACACAACCTGGTTGCCAGTCGCCATCGCAGCCCAGTTGGCTTTGTAGGTTGCCGGGAATATTGACCTCTGTGGGATCTGGTGTATCAGATGCCCAAACCGGTAATTGGATGGAGCAGAAGACTGCCCCCAGAATCAGCCCCGCCCTTGTGCCGGGGCCTGTAAATTTTGTTGTTGGCATAGCGCTTCCCATTTTTTGTTGTACTTGTTGCGGTTCTCTCAGTTGGTATTGAATCGCAGTCACGCATTGACGGCCTCCCACCCCGAGGAGGTGGAGGTCTGGGGGAGGTGGTTGGGGGTGTCATAAAACCTTTATAAATTCGTCACTTGGTGGAAACACCCGCAGGAGAAGATGCTTCTCGAGTAAACGCGATGGCGAAAGAAAAAGCCGGATCTATACTCAACTGATCGGGTTATGGTGAGTCGAGAAAGGTGATGCACTCGCTGTAATCGGATTCGAAGGCCGGCTTTTGCCGGCTTTGCTTTTTGTGGCGGGGCAATTACTGAGAGGCTTCCCGGGTTTATCCTTGCTCCTATCCCCGGGTAGTGCTAATTTGCCCATAACCCGCCAGGTACTATGGCGGAATCCAGAACTCAATAACTGCGGAGGATGATTGATGATTGTTGCAACCCTCCGTCGGGTCCAGTAGCAGCCTCCAGCTGCCCACGCCCGGCGATAGATTCCTAGACGTCGGGCTTTCCCTGAGAAAGCTCTGTTGGCCGCGTATGTGCGGTCGCTTGGTGCTTTGTTGCGCCCTGAGGGTTTCAATCTTGAGTAAATCTCACTTTACCCGCCGGTCTGTTAATAGATTCGGCACTAAATCCGCATCTATCAAAATTGAGCGGGAAGCTTCTCCGCTGCAAAAACTCGGCTGGAAGCCTTTTTTCCAACAGCAGCTGACGCTCGAAGAACTCGAGCAGTGTTTGCCGCTGCGGATTATGGCTGTACACCGCAGTCGCCTGGAATTGGCCGGCGAGCAGGGGGCTGTGTCCCTTCCGCTAACCGGGAGTCTTGTGGCTAATTTGCCCGCGGTGGGGGATTGGCTGTTGTTAGAGAAGAGCAGTGGATATTTCGTGCGTTTGTTGAGCCGCAGCAGCCAGTTTGAGCGCATGGCACCTGGGGGGCATCAGGTGCAGATGATCGCCGCCAATGTCGATAGTGTTTTTATTGTTTCGTCTCTGAATGATGACTTTAACCTCTCACGTATTGAGCGATATTTGGCTCTGGCTCGGGAGTCTGGTTGCCGCCCACACCTGATACTGACTAAGGCCGATCTGTGTGAAGATACAGCCCCTTTTCTTCAGGCATTGCGTCCATTCGGAGAATTACCCGCTGCACTGGTAAATAGCCTGGATCGAGAAAGCGTGGCACAGCTGCGCCAGTGGTGTTTACCGGGAGAAACTATCGCGCTGTTAGGTTCTTCTGGAGTGGGTAAATCCACTTTGCTAAATGCGCTGTCTGGCGAATCCCTGGCTGAGACTGGGACCATTCGCGAAGCCGACAGTAAAGGGCGCCACACTACAAGGAAACGCTCTCTTCACTCCCTGAGTTGGGGAGCGCTGTTACTCGATAGCCCTGGAATGCGGGAGCTGGGGTTGGTGCACGTTGAAGATGGCGTGGCGGAGACTTTTTCCGATATTGAGGCCTTGGCTAGGGAGTGTCGCTTCTCTGACTGCCAGCACCAGTCAGAGCCAGGCTGTGTGGTACAAGAGGCGATAACGGGCGGTTCGCTGGATGATCGGCGCTTGCGCAATTGGCAAAAACTGCAACAGGAACTAAGCCGTAACGGTCAAACTCTCGCGCAGAAACGGGCAGGGGAGAGAGCGCTATCCCAGATGTATCGATCTGTGCAAAACCAGGCACGTAAACGCAAGCATCACGGAGAGGATTGAAAAAATGACTGCCTTTTTTTTACACCTCTATTTTTTTTAAGCGCTATTTAACCAGGCTTTGAAGGGCAGCATTGGCTGCCCTTCAAAGCATTTATACAAGCTAGCGGGCCAATTTTAATGTGACTACCCCGACGATAATTAACAGTACTCCGAGATATCGTCCGAGACTGGCTGTCTCACCAAAGAAAATGACTCCCATCAGAAAGGCACCGGCCGCGCCGATACTGGTCCAGACGGCATAGGATATGCCAATGGGAATCTCTCGCTGGGCCAACCACAATAAAAACCCACTGAGGCCAATAAAAACGACCGCCATTACAACACCCAGCAGGCGAGTCGATGTCTCTTGGGATATTTTTAGCCCCAGCACCCAGCCTATTTCACAAAGACCGGCCATTAACAGGTAGAACCAGGCCATGCTTTTCCTCTTTAAAGGGTAATTTTTAAAAAATCTTATTTCGACCTCCTCTTGGAGGTTAGGTCGGAGAATAGCTATCTGCCACTTTGTCTAGAAATTAGGGGAAATAGATTGACTAATTTACAGATGACACCTTTTTATAGCGTGTTTTTATTTCGGTATAGCTTTTGACAGGGAGCTTGATAGCTTAATGCGGAAGGAGACTTTGAGAGAAGTAGGGGGAGAGTGGGAAAACCCTGCCCAGGTCCTGTATGGTTGACTGATATCGAAGGAAAAATAAGCTGGAAGCATGTTAATAAAAACCAAGAGCCTGGTGCTAATACTTTTGTCGGTCAGTCAGGTGGCTTTGTCGGATTCGGCGAAAATAGAGTCGGTCGTTGTCACAGCCAGTCGTGTTGAGAAGCAGTTTCAGGATTATCCAGAAAGTTTCTCGATGGTTGATCGTTTCGAGTTAAAGCTGATTAAGCACAATCATATCCAGCAAAGTTTAGTGCGGGTTCCTGGGGCCAATGTGGCAAGGGGTAACGGTCAGGAATATTTACCCGCATTGCGTTCGCCAGTACTGTCTGGGGCTGGAGCCTGTGGCAGTGTGCTGACAATGGAGGATGGCATCCCTCTGCGGGCACATGGATTCTGCAATATAAATGAGTTGTTTGAATCCCATAGTGAAATGGCTCAGAGAATTGAAGTTATTCGCGGCCCAGCCAGCACCCTGTATGGTTCCAATGCTATGCATGGTGTCGTGAATATTCTGAGTCCGGAAATTGAAGAAAATACCAAGGCCTTTTCTGGCATTTTAGGCTTTGAAGGTGGTCCTCACGATTACTATCGAGCCAGTATTTCGGCAGAATCTAACCTTTCTAACAAAGGCAGAGTGCGAGCAGATCTTTCCCTGACATCTGATAGTGGTTATCGGGACCACTCTGGTTATGATCAACAAAAGCTCAGCCTTTTACACTCTGTCACTACAGGGAAGACACAAATCCGTTCTCGTCTGGCAGTCACGAATTTAAATCAGGAAACAGCGGGTTATATCGAAGGATACAATGCCTATCGGGATGATCAGCGGGACAGGGAAAACCCGAATCCAGAAGCATTCCGCGATGCCTCCGCGGTACGGCTTTACTCCATTCTCGATATTGATTTGGGCTCGGGAAAAAAGCTATCACTGGCCCCTTATCTTAGAAAAACAGATATGCGTTTTCTGCAGCATTATTTGCCGGGGCAGGCGTTGGAAGAAAGTGGCCAGGAGAGTATCGGCTTGCGGAGTAGCTATCTTTTTAGCTGGGAAGGCAACTTGGAAGTAGTAATGGGGCTAGATACAGAATTTACTCAAGGCTACTTACGAGAACGCCAAAAAGATCCAACTGAGGGATCAGATTTTTTGCGGGAGACTATCCCTGTAGGTAAGCACTATGACTATCAAGTAAATGCTTACAGCGTTGCTCCTTTTACTTTGGCTACCTGGAATGTTACTGATACTTTAAAGCTTTACAGCGGTGTACGTTTTGAGTCGGTACAGTATGACTACAACAATAAAATGCTTTCTGGCCGTACGGCCGAGGATGGTCTCCCTTGTGGCTTTGGTGGCTGTAGGTTTAGCCGGCCAGAGGACCGCAAAGACAGTTTCCAGAACTGGTCACCCAAACTAGGAGCTACTTACGATTTCACATCAGACCTGCAATTATTTGTCAATATGACTCAAGGATATCGGGTTCCCCAGGCAGCAGAACTTTACCGTTTACAGCGAGAACAAACTGTTGCCGAATTGGAGTCCGAGCAAATCAGCAGTATTGAATTGGGGGTACGAGCTATTAAGGAAAACCTTTCTTATGAGCTCGTCGCTTATGGAATGCGCAAGCACAATGTGATTTTTCGGGATACGGAGTACTTTAACCAATCTAATGGGAAAACCTCACATCGCGGTGTAGAGATGGCTCTTGGCTATAAATTTGCTCAGGACTGGCGACTGGAGGTTTCTTCCAGTTATGCGGAGCACCGTTATCGTGATGAGCGAGAGCTGAGGGGAGTACTACTGGATGGCAATCTTGTGGATTCAGCTCCCAGGGCTTTCGGTAGCTATCGCCTGCAGTGGCGACCTCGGCAAGGTATAAACGCTGAACTGGAGTGGTTGTATCAGGGGCGCTATTACACCGACCCCCAAAATCAGCATGAATATTCTGGGCACAACTTATTGAACCTGCGAGCCCGGTGGGAATTTGATCGTTGGGCTCTCTCAGCAAGGGTGTTAAACCTAACCAATAGGGCTTACGCAGAGCGAGCGGACTATAGCAGCTTTGCTGGGGACAGGTATTTTCCTGGGGAGCCACGCGCAATCTATTTATCTGTATCTTCAGAGTGGTGATTTGATTAGAGGGCTTTTAGCGGATACTTCAGTCATAAAAAAGGGCAGGAAATACCTGCCCTTTCGTTTATCTAGCCCGCAGAGATTTGTGATGTTACAGGGGGAGTAACCTGGGCCGATGCAGAGCCCTGGCTTTCAATCCAGCTGTTCATTCGTGTTTCGAGAATATTTAAGGGCAGGGCACCGGCGCCAAGAAGGGCATCGTGGAAGCTGCGGATATCAAAATTATTGTCGAGTTCCTCTTCTGCTTTTGCACGTAGCTCCTTAATTTTTAATTGCCCTAATTTATAGGCCAGTGCCTGTCCAGGCCAAACCAGGTAGCGATCAATTTCCACGGTGACATCGTGCAGAGGCTTGGCACTATTTTCCATAAAATAGTCAATTGCCTGCTCACGGCTCCAGCCCAGTTGATGCATGCCGGTGTCTACAACCAGACGCACGGCGCGCCACATATCGTAGGTCAGCGCCCCAAACTCGCTGTAGGGATCTTTGTACAAACCCAGGTCATAACCGAGGCTTTCGGAGTAGAGGCCCCAGCCTTCTACATAAGCGGTATAGAAGGTCCATCGTCGCAATGGGTGAATATCCGTTTGCTCCTGGGCAAGGGCAATCTGTAAGTGGTGCCCAGGCATTGCCTCATGCACCGTCAGCGCTTCCATTTCCCACTTCGGCCTGCTGGGCAGGTTGTAGGTATTGGCAAAGAAGATGCCCGCGCGGCCGGCTTCGTTGGAGCCAGACTGGTAATAGGCCGTGGTCTGTGACTGCTCCGAGTAGCTGGGAATGGGTTTAACTCCATAGGGCAGCCTGGGCAAGGTACCAAACAGGGCGGGCAGCTCGCCATCGATGCGCTTGGCAATATCCCGGTAGTCTCGTAACAGGGCCTCACGGCTGGTGTGGTAAAAGCGTGGGTCAGTGCGTAGGAATTCGGTGAAGGCCTTGAAGTCACCTTGGAAGCCTGTCTTCTGCATGACAGCTTGCATCTCTGCACGGATACGCTTCACTTCGGCCAAGCCTATGCGGTGGATTTCTTCCGGGCTAAGGTGAGTGGTGGTGCTCTTTTCTACTTTGTAGGCATACCAGCGCAGACCGTCTGGACGACTGCTGAGGGCGATGCCTTTCTGTGCACCAGGAATGTATTCCCTTTCGATAAATTCCGCCAAGTCTCGCCATGCCGGTAATAACTGGCTCCCATAGATGGCGAGAGCGCGCTGGCGCAGGCTTTTTTGTTTCGCTTTGGGGATGGCGCTGGGCATTTCCGAGAAAGCACTGAGTAGGGGACTCCGCTCGGGAGTTGTGGGGATCAGCGCACGGATCTGTCGGGGGAGATCACGCAGAGTGATTTGCGGCGGAGTAACCCCTTTTCTTAATCCCTGCTGCATTAGCGTCTGTGTCTGTGTTACCAAAGTTGGTAGTTTTGATAGACGTGCCAGAATATCTTCATAATCAGCAACCGTACTCTGCGGCATACTGTTGAGCACATTCGGCACATCGAGCTGGATACCGCTCATATGGGTAATGGGTTGTAGATGTTCGGGGAACTGGAAGCCCTTCACCTCACCGAGTAAATCCTGGTAAAGCAGCTGGTAGTCCAGTTGTTGCTGCTTGGGCAACTCGCTGATATCGAGATTGCGGGTAGCTCCTAAAAGTCGGCGAGTCTGCTCTTGCCGCGCCTCAATGCCTCTCTTTGAGTTGTCTACCCAGCGATCATTTTGCCCTGGATAGCCCTCATAAGTGGCCTGGCTGGGAAAGCTTTCCATAATCCAGCGATAGCGCAGATCCTGTAGGGCCACCAGTCTTTCAGAGGCATTCTCTTTCGGTAGCGCCCGATAGGCCTTCTTAAAATCTTCCTGTTCCATAGCGGTTGCATTGAGGCTGGCGAACAGACCGATGGATGCGACAAGAGTTTTCTTGAGTAGTGACATCTTTCCCCCAAGGCGTGCGGAAATTGATTGATAGAAGGGCGCTAGGTCACGCGGTATCGTCAAATCAATAGTAAGCGGCTGAGTTGTGGTTCAGGAGCCCGATATCCCAGATGGTTATCGGGCCCTTATGGTTAGTTTGCGGCTGCGGCGCGGTCGTTAAAATTGTGCCGGTTAAGCAGCTGCAGGCGCTGGCGGATTTGTTCCTCAATGCCGCCGGCATCGAGGCCTATCTCTGCGAGCAGGTCTTTGTGTTTGCCGTGCTCAATAATGCGGTCCGGCAGGCCCAGTTGCAGTACGGGCAGGGTTCGCGCAGAGCTGTTGAGATACTCCATAACGGCGCTGCCAGCACCTCCGGCGACGGTATTTTCTTCGATGGTGACCAGCAACTGATGGCTGTCGGCCAGTTCATCAATCAGCGCTTCATCTAATGGCTTGACCCAGCGCATATCGGCGAGAGTGGCACCGAGGCGCTCAGCCGCTGCCGTAGCGGGGGCGAGTAGGGTGCCGAAATTCAAAATGGCCACGCCGCTGCCTTTACGCAGTAGGCGGCCCTTACCGATAGGTAACTCGCGCATCTCTTCTTCTATTGCGGTGCCCATACCGGTACCGCGGGGATAGCGCACAGCGGCGGGCCCTTCGTACTTGTATGCGGTATAGAGTAATTGGCGGCATTCGTTCTCGTCGCTGGGTGCAGCGATGGCGAGGTAGGGCAAGCAACGCATAAAGGTCAGATCGAAGCTGCCTGCATGGGTTGGGCCGTCTTCACCTACAAGGCCGGCGCGGTCGATGGCGAAGGTGACATCCAGGTTTTGGATAGCAACATCATGCACCATTTGGTCATAGCCGCGCTGTAGGAAAGTAGAGTAAATGGCCACAACCGGCTTTTGGCCCTCGCAGGCGAGGCCGGCAGCGAGAGTAACGGCGTGCTGCTCGGCAATAGCTACGTCTTGAAAGCGTTTTGGAAAACGCTTGGAAAACTCTACCATGCCAGAGCCCTCACTCATGGCGGGGGTAATTCCGATTAGGCGCTCGTCCTTTTCGGCAGTGTCACATAGCCACTGGCCGAAAATATCCTGATACTTGGGCAGCTTCTTCCTGCCCGGCACAGCCACCTGGACTTTGCTCTCTGGCTCCAGCTTGTTCAATGCGTGGTAACCCACCGGGTCGGCTTCAGCCGGACCAAAGCCTTTGCCTTTGGTAGTGGCGATATGCAGTAGCTGGGGACCGGGCTGGCTGCGCAGGTTGCGCAGGGTGTGCACCAGATCGTGCATGTTGTGCCCATCCAGTGGTCCCACGTAGTTGAAGCCCAACTCCTCAAACAGAGTGCCGGGTGTGATCATGCCTTTAACATGCTCTTCGGTGCGGCGCGCCAACTGCCAGGCTTTGGGAATAGCCGACAAAATCTTGCGGCTGCCCTCGCGCATATTGAGATAGGTTTTGCTGGCAAGAATCTTGGCGAAGTAGGTAGCCAAGCCTCCGACATTTTTAGAGATCGACATGCTGTTGTCATTGAGCACAACCAACATATCCCGGCCTGTGTGAGATGCGTGATTGAGTGCTTCGAAGGCCATACCAGCGGTCATAGCGCCGTCGCCAATCACCGCCACGACTTTGCGCTCGTCGGGGGAACCCAGGGCCATTCCCAGGGCGGCACCGATAGAAGTACTGGAATGCCCCACGCCGAAGGTGTCGTAGGGGCTCTCACTGCGCTTGGGAAAGCCTGACAAGCCGCCTTGCTGGCGCATGGTGAGCATCTGCTCGCGGCGGCCGGTGAGTATCTTGTGAGGGTAGGTTTGGTGGCCCACATCCCAGACCAAGCGGTCCTCTGGCGTGTTGTAGATATAGTGCAGGGCGATGGTCAGCTCCACCACACCGAGACCGGCGCCGAAGTGTCCGCCGGTTTGGCCGACACAATACAACAGGTACTCGCGCAACTGGTTGGCGAGTTCGGGCAGTTGGCGTTCATCGAGTGCGCGCAGCTGTGCCGGCTCGTCAATGACGTCAAGCAGCGGCGTATGCGGGCGTGTGCGTGGAATTTCTTCGAGCATCAAACGGTTCAATTGCTACAGATGGTATTAGTGAAGGGGATTGTATGCCTGTGAAGGGCATATTGCATCCCAATGACGGGGGAGAGATCCCGACTTAGTGGCCGCGTTGGACGATATAATCGGCCAGCTGCTTCAGTAGTAGTGTATCGCCGGGCAGTGTTGAAAGGGCACTTAAAGCCTCCCCGCGCAAGCCCTGGAGCTTCTCTTTTGCGCCTTTGAGCCCCAATAGGGATACATAAGTCGGTTTGTTGAGAAGGGCGTCTGCGCCCTGAGTTTTACCCAGAATGGCAGTATCTACTGTGACGTCAAGGATATCGTCCTGTACCTGAAAAGCCAGGCCAATGGCTTCTGCGTAGAGGGTTAGCGCTTCCAGTTGGTCGCTGGTGGCACCACCGTGCAGCGCGCCCATGCGCGCACTAGCGCGAATAAGGGCGCCAGTTTTCAGGCGATGCATCGCTTCTAGTTGTGCCAGGGTGAGGGTTTTATCCACAGAATCCAGGTCGATGGCCTGACCTGCAACCATTCCCCGGCTGCCAGATGCCTTTGAGAGCTCCGCAATAAGTAGTAGCTTCAATGCGGGCTCGGTGTTATCGGCCAACAGCAGTTCGAATGCCTGGGTTTGTAGTGCATCACCGGCGAGAATAGCGGTGGCCTCGTTGTAGGCGATATGGCAAGTGGGACGGCCCCGGCGCAGGTCGTCATCATCCATGGCTGGCAGGTCATCGTGCACCAGTGAATAGGCGTGGACGCACTCAAGGGCAGCGGCGCTGGCGTCGCATCTGGCAGGATCAAAATCCACCCCACGGAAGACCTGGGCACAGGCGTACACGAGTGCTGGGCGCAGGCGTTTGCCAGGGCCCAGTGCGGCATAGCGCATGGCCTCAAAGAGCTTATTGGCACCGGGAATAGATTCTGTCAGCGTGTCGCGGATACGGCTTTCGACACGCTGAGAGGAATCCTTGAGGAATGCACTCAGCTCGGCGGGCAGGGAAGGGGAACTCACTTAGGAATCGCCTGAGGAGTTGTCGGCCTCGAACGGCAACTCGCGAATACTACCGTTCTCCTCCATCAGCATTTTGACCTTTTGCTCGGCGCTGGCGAGTTTTTTCTGGCACTCACGGGTGAGTTTGACCCCTTGCTCAAAGTCGGCCAGGGCCTCCTCCAGGGGCAGGTCTCCTGCCTCCAGGCGTTCTACTAATTCTTCAAGAGCCTCCAGGCTCTGTTCAAAACTTGCCGATTTTTTCTTTGCCGCCATAGCATCGCCTCGTAATTGCGGGGCAACCTTAGCCGCTGGCGCGGCAGGGGTCAATTGGCACGGAGTAAGGGGTAAGAGGGAGTTATTGCAAAGCCTCCCTTGAAAGCAGGTAGTGGGCCAATGCTTTTTTCTGCTCCTCGGTGAAATCATATCTGGGCATCGGGGGGGTTGGCGTATCAAAATAGTCCGCCAGGCTTTGCACGGTGTACTTTTTGTTAAGCCCTGCTAATGGTACCTGTTGCTGGTGGCACTGCGCACAATTGTGGCTCAGGTATAGCGCTCTTCCCTCGCGCGCGGCGGTGGCATCGGTTGGTGGTGGTTTTTGGGGTACCCTAGGTGTGGTAGGCGTTCTCTCCGCGGATAACTTTACTTTTTGTGGGGTAGCGGTGGGTGAGAGACGATAGATGGCCCCCGCGTAATCGTCTGATATATAAATATTGCCCTTGCCATCTTCGGCAATTGCCACTGGCCTGCCAGAAACCTCCTTGCGGTTGTTGCTGAGGAAGCCCCAGAGGAAATCCCGTTGGGTGATTTTCCCGCCTTCATCCCAGTGTAGAGATACCACTTTGTAACCATCTTTCACGCTTCTGTTCCAGGAACCGTGCAGTGCTACTAAGGCAGCGCCGCGATAACCTGTCGGTTGTTCCGGACTTCGCAGGAAGCGGATGCCTAGAGGGGCATTATGTGCGGCGAACTCGTGTACAGGGGGGAGGGAAGCGGCAATCATTTCTTTGATGGTGGGGTCTTCATCGTCGATAAAGTCCGGGTCCGGTACCCGGTCACCATAGGCGTAGGGCCAGCCGTAGAATTTGTCGGCTTGGATAAGGTTGAGTTCATCGGGTGGCAGGTTGTCACCCAGCCAGTCGCGACCATTATCTGTGGCATAGAGGCCGCCATCTTTGGGTGACCAGTCAAACCCCACACTATTGCGCAGGCCGGTGGCGAATATTTTGAGGTCACTGCCATCGGGACGCAGGCGCATAATACTGGCGCGTCGACGATCTTTTTCTACACAGACGTTACAGCTGGAACCGCTACTGAGGTACAGCCAGCCATCCGGTCCCTTTTCAAGGGTTTTGGTCCAATGGCCGCTGTCTGCCAAGCCTTCGACGATTCTCTGGTAACGCCCTGCCAGGCGGGCATCGGAGTGATCAAAGGGCACTCTGCCTACAGCATCGCTTTCCGCTATATATAGCCAGTTCTCATGCAGTAGAAGCCCGTGTGGGCGGTTTAAGTCTCCAATTAATATGCGCTGGCTGTCGGCGCGTCCATCACCGTTACGATCGGGGGTTAACAGGGAAACCTGTCCCTTCTTGGGTTGGGATACGAGGATATCCCCCGAACGGGTTATTGCCAGCCAGCGAGCATTGGGCACATTATCTGTAAATAGTTGTAGTTGATAGCCAGTGGCGGCTGTTAAATTTTGAGTGACCTCCTGCTCGCTGGTTTTCGCGCCTCCAATGATTTGGCGCCAGGGAACGCTAATACCCGAAGAGACTGCTGTGAAGGCGCTTGAAACAACGGCGCTGAAGATAAGCAAAAAAATTAGCGTATATTTCAACGTCTTTTTCCCTGTTTCGATTGAACTTGAAATAAAGGTGTTTATAGTGGCCGCGCTCATGCACTGAGCTCCGTTTTAGCACAGTGTACTCATCGAGTCTCCCTCTCATTTATTAAAGAAATATTTCACCTTGTGAGATATGTCTTACATAAAATTCAGCAGATTACCCCTACTCTTTTTTCGCCTGATGTCCATAATTAACTGGCAGGGACGCAAAAGGGACTGCAACTCTGCGGCAAAGGATAAAAGGAATGCGCCGCTCGCCCTAAGGATATGGGCACCATCCTGTGAGACGCACCGCCCGGGCCGGATTGCCTGGGCGGTGTTTTACATGCTCGAAGACTTTATATTTGTTCAAATAACTTTTAATAGTAATTCTTTACTTAATCTTCATCCTCTCTAATCGTTAATTATTCACGGTCGGTACTTTTTGTAAGCCAGGTCTGCTTCTATCTGGAATTTGTAATATTTATCCGCTTTAATGATGAGAGGTCGGCCATTATTGCTCGGGCCGGTGGAGGATGGCGCATTCAGCAATCAATCATTAGCAGTGCCCGTTTACGCTCTGGCATTCTCTCACTGCCGGGCTCTTGTCCTCTCGCCATTGAAATCATCAGCGGGTTATCGCCCTTATCACTTTAACGCCTTATCCAAACTGGACTCTCAAGTTCAGGCTTATTTGTCTATCTCTTTCTTCCAGGCAGCATGTCAAATCAGATACTTGAGTGCCGGAAAAGTATCCGCTTGGTTAGCTGTAGTAGTAGGCCGGGTTCTTCTGTCTAACTGCGGGGAGGCGAAGTCATGCAAGCACGCATTTTGCGCCTGAATTTGGCGGGACAGCCATTGGACTGGCTCACTTGGCAGGAGGCTTCCTGTTTATACGTCCGGGATCTGGTTACCTGGTCTTTGGGGGGCATAGTACAGAGGGTAAGGGGCGGGTTTAATCGGAATGGAGAGCGTTCGGCCCTGGATCTGGCATCAATTATCGCCTGTGGCGGTGCTCGAATGGCGCGGCCACGCAACCGTCCGCCGCTTACAAACCGCGCACTTTTCTTTCGTGATGTGCACACCTGCCTCTACTGCGGGAGTATTTTTAAGTCAGCTGAGCTAACTCGAGATCATGTTATCCCAGTGTCGAAGGGAGGGATGGACTCTTGGGAAAATGTGGTCACAGCCTGTCGCCGCTGTAATCAGCATAAGGGCAATTTTTTACTTGAAGATATTGATATGGAATTACTGGCTCTGCCTTTTTGTCCCAATGCTGCAGAATACCTGGCTTTGATTAATAGTGAACGGATCCGCGGAGATCAGATGGAATTTCTGCGCAGTCAATTTTCCCGTAGACGGCAACAGAATTGGTTATTGCACTAGTTGTGTTTTGTTTACTGACATTAAAAAAAGGGGCTATAGCCCCTTTTTTTAATGTCACTTTTCTGAGTGGAGTTCAAGGTAGTATCTATTTAACTGATTGTTTTACCGCGGAACGAATTTGCCCCGTCAGATATTCAGTAAAATCATGGCCATGGTTTTGCATCATTTTGGGGAACATAGAGTTGGGGGTCATTCCGGGGAAAGTATTGACTTCATTTAGGTAGAGCTCCCCTTCGTCTGTTAGGAAAAAATCGATGCGAGAGAGATCTTTCAGCTTTAGGGCCTTAAAAGTACGTATCGAAACTTCCTGAATCCAAGCCAATTGCTGTTCGCTCAGACCCTCAGCTTTAATAAACGTCTCGGCGCGACTGCCTGCGGCATATTTTTCCTTATAGGTATAAAAAGTATCTGCTGGCGCGCGGACCTCACCGGGATGAGTGGCTATGAGCTCTTCGCCATAAGTGTAAACTGCCACCTCGAGTTCGCGGGCATTGAGGGCTTTTTCTACCAATACATAGGATGAGAGGGTAAAGGCTTCTGCGATTGCATCTTCCAAATCTTCCTTATGGCTGACTTTAAAGCAGCCCACCGAGGAACCCTGGTTTGAAGCTTTGATAAAGACCGCTTCCCACTCTTCCAGTGCGGCGTGGGCCTTACTCAACTCTTCAGCCTCCAGGCTGTGTAGAAAAAGATAGGGGGTGTTATCGATCCCTAGCGCGCTCAGCCACATTTTCGTTTTAATCTTGTTAAAACAAATTTTGCTCGCCTCCGGTGCTGAACCGAAATAGGGGATGCCGAACATCTCGAGCTGGGATTGCAGGTCGCCAGTTTCTCCTGGGTAACCGTGAATTGCTGGGATGACGTAATCCACATCCCAGGCATTGCCGGCTTCATCGCGAATCTTGCCATCGTAAAAGATATGATAGACGCGACCTTCTTTATCAGTCAGGCAGCCGCTAGCATCCATCTCAACTCGCATCAGGGCGATATCTTCGGATTCGGCCAATTGTCCTTCAATAAAATCTGCGGTGCGCAAGGACACTTCGTGCTCGCTGCTGCCACCGCCGCAGATAAGCAAGGTGTTGATCATAAAGTTATTCCATCGTGGTGCCAGCTGGAGGCGCCAGTAAAACCTGCTGGCACTGCTGTGGCATCGTCTTGGGTTTGGGTTTTGTCGGCTGGGCCTTAGTGCCGTTCAGTATTGCGTAGAATTCTTCGCTGAACCACCAGTCCAGGTCATTACCGCAGGGTGTGGTGCGCACCGGAGCCTGAGGCTTGCAGTCAATGCTGCCGGCCGGGCAGGCAAGCCGCACATGAAAATGGTAATTGTGTCCCCACCAAGGGCGTACTTTGCGTAGCCAATCATTGTCGACGCCCGAAATTTCACATAAGTGACGCTTGATGGTGGGATGGACAAAAATCCGCTCTACCCGCTGATCCTCTGCGGCCATACGCAGGATCTTGGGGACTCGTTCGTCCCAATTTTCTTTGACCAAGCGATGTTCGCGGGTATCCGCCAGAGGGATAGCGGAGATATTATCGCGCTCCCACTCTGTCAGTGCCCGCTCTGCGGCGCGCTTGTCTTGTGAAAACCAAATATCCACATCAAGGCCGGTCTGATGGCTACTGTGCCCTCCACTGCCAAAGGGACCACCTCGCGCCATGGACATATCGCCGATCTGAATTCTGCCGAGATTATTCCGTGCAACACTCCGGGAAAAGTCCTTGAGGAAGGCGATGGTGTCCGGATGGGCGAAGTGGCGATCGCGGCCGGTGCGCACCAGTTGATAGCCCTCGCCACGTAGAGGCAGGGTTTCTCCTCCCGCGAGACAGCCATTGGTATAGGTGCCTATGCTGGCTGGGTTCTGTGCGCTGGGGCTCTCACTCTCCTCCCAGGGGTTGGCCTGGGCCTGATAGCTCAGGATGGCGGTGGCTAGAGCCAGAGCGCTGGCGAAGAGCTTGGTATTGGCGAACAGTTTGGGGCGATTAAATAAGAGAGACATAAATCCCTAGTTACCGATAAGTCTGGTGGTCGGGTTGCGCTGGGCGCGGACCCGACGAGTATAGACTGACAGTTTACTAGCTCTGTGACGCAAGTATCTCTTTACAGTTCCCTATCAGTTGGTCCATTTCCTGATCTGTGCCAATAGAGATACGCAGGTATTCACTGATGCGGGGCTTATTGAAGTATCTCACCAGAATGCCCAGTTCGCGCAGTGCCAGGTAGAGGGCCTCGGCACCAGGGGCAGGGGGCTTCGCCAGGATGAAATTCGCTTTGGAAGGTATAACTTCAAACCCCAGTTCAAGCAGTGCCTCTTCTGTGCGAGAGCGTGTGGCGACAACCTTGCTGCAGTTGTTTTCATGCCAAGCCCTATCGCGGATGGCTGCAGTAGCCACTTCCTGTGCGATGGCATCGATAGGATAAGAATTGAAAGAGTTCTTGGCGCGCAGCAGCCCCTCAATCAGGTGTTCCTGCCCCATAGCAAAGCCGAGGCGCAGACCTGCCAGAGCATAAGACTTAGACAGGGTGTGAATGACCAGCAGATTGGGGTATTGCTCGATCAATTGGGCGGCACTTTCCCCCCCAAAATCGATGTAGGCTTCATCAATGATCACCACTCGCTCTGGTTGTAGCTGCAGTAGTGCTTCAATTCTATCGAGTGATAAGTAGCGTCCTGTCGGGGCGTTGGGATTGGGGATAATAATTCCAGCGGCAGTACCCGAGAAATCCTCCACATTGAGACTAAAGTCTTCTGAGAGGGGAATACTGCGGGACTCTATGTCGAAAAGCTGGCAGTACACAGGGTAGAAGCTGTAGGTGATATCGGGAAACAGTAAGGGTTCGTTGCGGCGGAAAAAGCTATAAAAACTCAGCGCCAGGACCTCATCAGAACCATTACCGACGAAAACCTGCCTGTCATTCAGTCCATATCGCGTGGCAATGGCTGCGCGCAACTCACAGGACTCTGGGTCGGGATAGCGACGCAGGGCGTCGGCAAAATCTCTCTGTGTCAATAGTGCCAGGGCTCGGGGCGAAGCGGGGTAGGGGTTCTCGTTGGTGTTCAGTTTAATCAGAGTTGTACCGCTGGGCTGCTCACCGGGAGTGTAAGGTTCCAACTGTTCCAGGCCGGGGCTCCAAAACACTGTATTCACTGCTCTACCTCTGCGTTCTCGTTTTCTGCGGAAGAGCTCTCCTTGCTCTCATTTTCCGGCTCTTCTTTTTTGATAGGAATATCAAATAGTGCGGCCGAACCGGTGATAAATTCCTGCATGGGCACCGGTTTACGCAACAACATATTATCGTATTTGAGCTCAGTGGAGAGAGCCGGTGTTTCGCGGAAGTCATCGATCGAGCTGATCGTTTCCACCAGACTGAGGCCTAAAAAGCCGAGCGGCAGTACTAGTGCTACCGCCCAGCGCCAGGCGCGCCCTAGGTTGGTGGCCAGATAACAAGCGCACCAGAGCATAGTGGGCAAAATGACAGCGAGTACCAGGAAGTCCAGAACCTCCATGGTATCCCCTATGGCGAAGTTGTAATTCAGTATACTGCCTAACCACTCCCAGACGGCGTAAGTGAGTACGCCCATAGCGGCGATGGAAAGGTGGGCAAAAAAGTGTGTTTCGTGGCGAACCACCCTGCCTACAAAAGCCCAGGCACCCGCATAAATCACCAAGCCGATCACCGCACTGACTAAGATGTTGACGGCGATGGTCCACTGATAAGTACGCGCGTAGCCGAGGTAGCTGAGCAGTACCGTGGACAGGGCTACGGCGAGTACCAGGAGGGTGGCGTACAGAGGGTTGGATAGGCTGGCAAACAGATTTTCCAGCGAATGCAGAGGGGTGGCCTCGGCAACATCGTCATCGCAATTAAATATTCGTAAGCGCGACTTACCACATTGTATTAGATCCCCAGAGGTAATCTGATGGGAGGAGATCTCCCCAGGCTTAACCGATCGGTCTTTCAGATTCCCCAGTAGCTGGCTGCCATTCACCGTATTCAAATCGTGCAGAATATAACTGCCATCTTCTTCCCGACGAATTTCTGCATGGCGCCCATCTGTGTGGATGTCTTCCAAGATTGCATCGTTGCTATAGGCGCGGCCCAGGGTGAACTTTTCACCTTTCATTCGGTAGCGCACCTGCACCCGGTGAGCGCGGTTGAGTTCTTCAATTATCAGTGCCATTGGATTTCGCTCGTGAACTTCTCGGCAAAGGCGTCGGCAGACTCCCGGGTAAAGCCGGATAGAGTAAAGTGGCTGACCAGCGCGCGATTCTTCTGGTCCACGCTGAGGCTCAAGAAAAAGATATCGTACAGGTCGGGGAAGTTTTTATAGCGTCTTACACAGTAACTGGTGCGGCTAATTAGCGGTTTTTTACTGCGCTCTGGTTTGGATACGGGGCCATTGCCATTGCGCGGCTGGGAGGTAAAGTTCTGGCGGCAGCGGAAGTTGGTGACATCCTCTTCACCGGCACTGTTGCCAGGATAAAAAGTGCTCATCTGATGCTCGTATTCCGCATAAAAGCGTGCCGGTAGAAGACCTTCAGATTCGAGCCAGAAAAACTCGTACTCCACTCGACCGGTGTTAAAGTCGTCGGAGAGAAAAATCACATCCTGCCCAGTACAACCTTTATCGATGCGTTTAATAGGATTGTCGCTATCTTCCTCACTGTTGCCCCAGCACTTAATGGCGGGCACTATTTCCCCAACAACCTTGGCCTCGCCGAGGGAGCGGCGCTGCCAGTCCGCCTCCAGTATGGAGTCGATAATACGCTGTTGATTGTCGAGCAGCTGCTGGTAGGTGACCTTTTGTAGGTCCAGCGCCACATTGCGTTGATGGAAGTGCTTTAACAAGTTGATCAGTTTATCCACCGGAACCAGGAAGCTTACCTGGTTACCAGCAGTTGCCACATTGATCCCCACTACTTGGCCGCGAGTATTAATAGCCGGGCCACCACTCATGCCGGGATTAATAGAACCGGCAAAATGAATACGATCGTAAAAACTACCTCCGGCGATACCGTTGTAAGTGCCTGGGATCAGGGTCATTCCAAGATCCAGAGGATTACCGAGGGAGACTATAGTTTCGCCTTGCTTTGGGGTTTCGGTGGCGAGCTGTAAGTATTCTTTGCCCGGCTTGTCCTGGCGTAGTAGCGCCAAGTCATTGACGACATCGATATCCAGGAGCTCCAGGGTGCCCTTGGTGCCATCGGTTGAAAGATATTCCAGTATATATTTATCCGGATCGCTAACTGCTTGCGCGACAACGTGGTAATTGGTGGCGAGTAGACCATCGGCGGAAATCTGGAATCCTGAGCCGAGCCCGGCTTTCGAATTAGAAGATTTTTCAATTAAGCGTATTTGATAGAGGCTGCCGCGATAGTCGCTGTAAAGCTGCTCATATCCCTGTGCCAGCGCCAGAGTTGAGAGACAGAAGAGCACCCAGGCCAGAAAGTGGGCAGAAAAATTCGGCATTTTTGTTTGATTAAATTATGGACAGAAGCGGTGATACTACGGGATATAGGGTAGTGCAACAAGCGGGCCACGGCAGGGGATAATTGCTGCGCGCCCGCGTTTGAGCTTTTTACAGGTAGTCGGTGATTTTTGGTTGTGCTTCTACAACTTTTTTATGCGATTCCAGATAGAAGCGGGTGAAGGTAGCATCCGCTTCCTGTGGTGAGATAAAGCCCTCACTAAACCCAGGGCTGACCGGGTCCAGATGTAGGCGCGCACAGCTGATCACATGAGCCGCTAGCTGGGCCATATTTTCATCTCCCACCGATATTCGGATTGTGGTTGCGAATATACCCGCCGCCTCCATGGCCTGAGGAGAAAGTTCGGAGTGAGAAGTGAGCGCGGGGCAAAGTACCATGGTATTGGTCTGCCCCAGGCTTACCATCTGTCCAAATGCGGGCTCCAGCGCATCGAAGAAACTCTTGAAAGCCTCAGTGGGAATCTGTGCCGCTTCCATATCAATACTAAATAATGGGGTTGGCAGCTGATAGCGCATCAAGGCTTTGCGTAGCTTCGAGTTCGGATGGCTTTCCACCGCATGGCTGTTCACACGAATTTTGCTGTGACTGGCGAAGAAATGGCTGAGGCACTGGGTATTGATACACTTGGTCAACATACGCATTTCCAGAGTGCGCATACCACAGTGCACCTCCCAGGCTTTATCCGCATCTAGGAAAGCGCCTTTGATGTAATACACATCCCAGAACATGCACTGATCCCAGTTCAGCCCCTTGGCACTGTCGCCCTTGGGAATAAACATACGGTGGTTTTCCCCAATCACCACGCCAGCGGTTGCGGCACCGGTGCCGCCAATGTCTTTGGTGTAGGAGTGCACAACAAAGTCTGGACGCTCCTCGCGATCTTGGCGTCGCAGTGGTTGGTAGAGGAAGGGGGTGGCCAGGGTGGCATCCAGGCTGATCAGAATATTTTCCCGGTGTGCAGCCTTACAGATAGCGGGTACGTCCAACATGATACCGTGGGGGTTGCAGGGCGATTCGATATAGACGTGGAGCTTGGAGCCCAGCTGAAGGGCATCGGCGTAATCGTGCTGTGTGTCCGCCAGTAGTTTTTCGAAGTCTTTACCGCTGGTGCCGTCAAACCAAACCAGCTGGATCGCCAGTTTGTCTGGGCGGGCGTAAAAATCCTGTAAGAGTTGGTGTACGCCGCCATAGATATTGCGCGAGACGATCAAAATATCGTCGCGGCGCAGCTGATTGGAGAGTAGTGCGTCAATGGCGGCCATACCGGAATTGAAGTTCCAGGCCATATACTCATTGGCTGCCGGTCCGCACTCCAAATCCACAATGGCGTTGGCCAGGGAGATTGAAGTGGGGTTAAGTAGGCGCGAGTAGATATCGTGGCTGGGTTCACGGCCGCGGAAGGCGTCGTCTACCCACTCGGTACAGGCATAGATATAAGTGGCGGTGCGTGCAATCACCGGCGTAGCAGAAAAAATCGCTGGGATATTATCGAATAGTGGGTAGCCACCGCGGGTGGTGATATTGAAATCATCTCCCTGCAGACTCTGAAAGCTGGCACGCAACGGATTTTGAAGGGTGTCCAATAGTTTTGCCAGCTGGAAACTCATAAAGCGCTTGGCATTGAAGTAGGCAATCTTGTCGGACCGATCCAATCGATTCAGAGTTTCGCTTACCTGACTCCACAGCTGGTTCAAGTTGCCCTGTGCTTGATATAACAGCGCCGCCGTTTGCTCCAGTAAACGCCCGTGCTCCGACTCCCGATCAATACAAAAATGCTGGAGTTGCTCCCGAGCAAGCTCCGCAATACTAGTGGCCTTAGTGCTGTTGCGTCGGGGAGAGAGAATTTTTACATCTTCGAGATTCGCTTCCATCGTATCCTCATCAGGTGATGCTTTTTGTTATTAGATGACTCTAACAGCCTAAGTGAAAGGATAAAATACTTGGCGTGTAATTCCTTGTAATTGGCCGTGATAGACCTGTAATTCCCGAATTCGTAAAGTAGCTACCAGTTGAGGGGGTACGGGAGATTGTGAAAGCGGTTCCCTGCCACGGATGGGCAGCCCCCACAACATTTCGGATGGATTTTGTATTCTCGCACTGTCGGAGGTGTGAGAAGCGGGAAGAATCAGCGCAAGCTGAGCGGACAAGCTGGAACCGACGGGTGCAGAGTCTTAGTCGGACCTTGTGGATGAGCTTGCCCGAGGCACGGATGCCAAATTTTGCTCTTGATAGTGTTGTTGTAACCGTCGATGGTTGGGACCATCATTCCGGGCCGGCAGTGGCTATACTGCCGGCTTTTTTTCAGAGCTGAACTGGTTATCATGACGCAGTCACAGACGTATTTTACACGAATAAAAACGTCTTAGGATGACACCAAATAACAAATGCTTACAAGGGGATGAACGATGAGCACTTGTGCCGATTTACCCGTACTCGAGTGCGAGGTACCTGAAGAGGGCTTGAAGCTGGATCTGGTTTTGCGGCCCAGAGAGCAAAAAGATGGTGAGCCGCAGTACTGGCCGCTATTTAATGCTGATAATCCAGAAGAGCATTTTGGTAATATGCTTTTTAAAACCCATAAGGGCGGTGTACTTACCTTAAAAATCACCCTGGACCTATCTGAAGTCTCTGGGCGTGAGTTGGAATTCGTTCGCTACAAGCAAGGTCATAAGCTGGACGGTATTATCGCATTAACTCCAGATTTCCGTCATCAATTCCGTGCGCGTGCAAGGGAAGTAGATGGAGATTACACAAAGCTGGTTATTAAAATCCGGGATCATGATCGAATCCCGGATCGTTTTAATTTTCTGTGGATGTGTGTGGACCCTGTAACTGGGATGCATTTTGTTTCTGGTGATCCGAGAGCAGGGGTTGACCCATTACCGCCAGCTGAGAACTGATGAAAACTCTAATTTTGACAAATAGAGTTGATTACAGTTTTTGAGGCCTGGGGTTGAACACAGAGCTGCTGAAATGGGGGGAGTGAAAACCACTCTTCTCCCATTCCTTGGGCTAGCAATTGTTCTAGGTGGTAATTAGCAGACTGCCACTCTCCGGCAAGAGCATAAACTTGCGCTGCTGTGTATTTTACATAGGTGTCATCTGGTGATTCTCTCAGTAAATCCATTATCAAAGCAATCGAGTCCGAAGTTGCTTCCAAGTTAGCTAGAGCCTGTGCACGATATTGCCGAGCGACTAAGCTAGAGTTGCTAGAGGCATTACTGGTAAGGTTTATTATTTTTTCATAATATTTTTCTGCGTTAGCCTGATCAGAGAGCATTGAATAGACTTCAGCTATTTGGCCAAGCATTTGAATATTATTTGGAGAGGCCTTTAAGACATCTTGATAAACATTTAGTGCTTCAGTGTAGTTTCCTTTAAAAAAGGAAATTATTCCCAGATTGGAGGTTGTGCGCCAGCTTCGGGCATTGGCGGGAATAGCTTTTATGGCTTTCTCTGCAAGATCTAGATTGCCGCTTTCTAGCTCAATTGTCCCTAACACAGCATAGGCTGGCCAGTATTCTGGAGATTCATTAATCAGGTTTAATAAAACTTTTCTTGTTGATACGTAGTCTCCGGTCGCCATGTGATTAATGGCAATAAGGTGCATATTTAGCGAGGATGGATGTAAGGCTGCTGCTTGTTCTGCAAAAGCTAGCCCCTTAGAGTAATCTCCCGTCATATATAGAAAGCGAGAGAATTGAGCTAGCATATGTGCTGAAGGGTATCCTCTTCGCTGCAATTTTTTCAGTGTTGAGGTAAAACTATCTTCATCTAGATCAAGCCCTAGAGACTGAATTAAAAGTTTAGCCTCAAGTATTGCTGCTTGTTCTGTGTTAGAAACATCTGCACTTGAGAGCACTCGTAAGGCTTTGGTGAGAAGTTTACTGTTGTTGGTTGCTATGAACTTTTTAGAAGCAGCCCATGCATATAGAGAGTAGAGGTTTAGGTTTCTCGGGTACCTTGCAATTAATTCTTCAACTAAGTCAAGGTCTGAGAATTGCATTGGCTCAGCTTTACTGCGTTTTGCAAGAATCTCAAGGTAGCTATTGTAATCAGCTGGCCTCATTCTTACTTCTGCAGTGGATTCGCTACGATAACTAGAGGCGAAAAGTTCAAGTGTACTATTGCGGATAGTATACTGAGCCTCTTGGGGTTCGTTGCTGAGAAATACAAAATTAGTCTGCTCTCTGATTTGGTTGTCCTCAACTTGGATTTTTTGAAGCTCGATATTACAGCGAGTTTGCACGCAAGCCAGGCGGGCGCGAAGGGCGTCGGTTACCCCTTTATCTTTGAGGCTTTGTAGTTGTTGATCTAAGTTAGATTCCCCTCTTGCTTCAAAGCTGACTAGTGCGCTGGACTTAAGTCGAGAGGGGGCACTGAGTAAAGCTTGGCGAACCATTGCTTTAATTAGAACTTTTGCATCTTCACCACCATTGACCTCGCCGCTTAGTTCTACTGGGAGAACAGCGATATACTGTGGTGATGGTTGCATAAACGTTCGCCACCCCCAAAGTGCGCATACCCCAAGAAGGACCACTCCCGTTAGCGTTGTTAAAATTAGACCTCTTTTTCTACGAGGCCTAATTAGAAGCTGAGTAACAGTTTCAGAATATTGCTGGGTATTCGCATCAATGCCATGCTTTCTCACCAGTTCGAGAGCCTCATAGACTCTTTCTGCGGATTCTGGCCGCTGTTCTGGGCGTTTGCCCAAAAGCCGGTCTAATAGCGCGGCTAACGGCTTGGGAATTTCTGGCCAAGCTTGTTGCGGCGGAATATGGGGCTTGCTCGTAATCTGCTGGGCAAACGCGAGTGCGTTTTTATCGCCGCGCTCAAAGGGTTTGTTTCCGCAAAGTAATTCATAGGCGATGTTGCCTAGGCTAAACAGATCGCTACGGGCATCCAGGGGGGTGCCCTGTAACTGCTCGGGAGACATGGCCTGCACGCTGCCGGCGATATGATCTTCCCTAGTAAGTTGCTGGTCGCAGTCTAGGGCTTTGGCGATTCCGAAATCGGTAATTTTGGCTACGCCATCATTGGTGACAAGGATATTCTCAGGCTTTAAGTCCCGGTGGATAATTCCCAGGCAATGGGCTTTGCCGAGTCCTTGGCAAATCTGCATCAGCAAGTCGAGCTTTTCAGCCAGTGTGGCGCTGTGCTCGCGCATCCACTCTTTGAGGGTAACGCCTTCAACCAATTCCATGACCAGGGCGATATTATGGTCTTCCTCCAGGACATCGTACAGACGTACAATGTTGGGGTGGTTCAGTCTGGCTAATAATTGTGCTTCGCTACGAAAACGGGCTTCGGCGGAGTTGCCTGTCATGTCTGAGCGCAGCTGCTTGATGGCGACTTTGCGCCCCAGCTTTACGTCTTCAGCCAGATAGACAACACCCATACCACCGGCGCCAAGGGTGCGCTCTACCCTATAGCGACCTTGATATACCTCAGTTTTCTCCAGCGCAACTACGTCCATTGTATTTAGTTCTTTTCGGATGGATAGGGGATTCTACCCGATAGTACATTTTCGTGAAGCTATCTGTCTCCATTTCAGAGGAAATGGTTCACGTTATTCCATTTCTTTTGGATTGCTATCGGTTGCAAAAAGAGACTGCCTAACGTCTACAAAGTCTTTATTTTCAGAGGAAAAGCGCTGGAGTTTCAGTACTCTAAAATCTAAGGTGAGTTCACCCTGACGGAAAGTCACATGTGACATGAATGGCTTTGCTGCTTATAAAGGCGAACAAAGGGGGGCATAAGATCCGTACTTTAAGCGTGACTGCTATACGTACGGATCGATTCTTTTGAGCTACGAATAGCGATAAGACCTTACGCTTCCTGCAGCTCGGTCTTCGCCTCCAGTTGAGTGCCTTTATAGATTTCAAACTGGTGGCAGCCCAGGCGAATTTCCCAGGAGCGTCGCTCTACTAAGTTTGAGGTATCTACGGCATCTGGCAAGGATTCAGAGATCTGCTTGCGTGCGCGGAAAATCTGGGTGTTCAGGTGGTTGACGGTGATGCCCAGTTCGTGAGTGGCTACCTGGATGGAAACCCAGCCTTGGGAATCTATATCCATGTCGTTTTGCATATCACGGAAGCGTGCTCGAGCCAGGTACAGCAGCAGGTAGTTGTGAATTCGTGCGGGCAGGGACTGCTTCATACCCTCTCGCTGCAGCTGCAGTTGTACATGTTCCTCGTGGGAGCTGACAGAGAAGCGCAGGCCGAAATCTGTAATGGATAACTGCTGTAAAGAGAGTTCTTTGGTTGCCCCTTGGTTGTCGGCGAGAAACAGTTGCCAGCTCTGCAGGCCGCAATCAATACGATCCCCATGATTGACCATGCTTTTGCTGCCCCCTTCGCCGGTACTACCGGTAAACTCGTATTGCCATTGGGCGGTAACGGGGCTGAAATGCAAGCTGGCGAGGGGCTCGCTCTCGTCCGGCAGTAGGTGGTATTGCTCCAGTAGCTGGGCCTCACCAGTCTTCAGGTCAATCAATAAGTTTTCCGGGGCATCGAGATTCTCGACAATCCAAGCGGGGTTATTGACTCGCCCAAAACAGATCTTGTCGCCGGTTTGCAATGGGTAGCTCTTGGCTGGAACCAGTTGCTGGCCATTTAGCCAGGTTCCATTGCGACTAAGATCGCGAATATTCCAATGCGTGCCGGTCCACTGAATGGCCGCGTGAATACCAGAGATTTCGGCACTGGTGATACGGGTATCCACGGCTCCTTGACGGCGGCCGATGGTGTGGTGTGCCATCAGGTATACGGGTTGGTCCCTATCTGGATGCTGTAAGCAAGCCATTATCTTGTCCTTTTTCTCCGGGTTGCGTCGGGCGCTGAGCTAGAGCTGCTTGCCAGAATTGTTGGCAGTTCAATGCTGCAGATGGGATTGCTCACTCGGCAGCAATAAAAAGTAACCTACAAGTGCTATTGTCCAGATTCTTTGAGATTCGCTCTACAAGGCCAAGAGAGTTTGGCTATTTCCCCCTCTAAGGGAGAAGTGGGCGCTCACTAGGGGTCTGGCTGTAAATAAGTTTGAGGTTCTTTATACCTACTGTGGAATGATTGTAATCACTGCTACTACTAATGGTTGCTATTTTCACTGAAAAACTTTGCTGTCGTCAAAAGTAGCGTAATAGTTTGTGCTTACTAATTGTGAACTGGTTAAAATTTTAAGTGCTTTCAGTTTCTTTACTGCCATCTGGGCTAGCTGCCAGATGTCTTTTCCCCAGTATTTAGCGAGAGCCGAGAGATTCTTTAAGAATTAGCTTTAGGGAGCTGAAAGCCATTTGGCACTAATCTAATGGATCTGCTAGCGCTTAAAAATGCCATTTTTGCGGCAGTTTCTGCCAAGTGGTGTTAAATGGGTACTTGAGGGATAGGAGCCCAATTTATTATAAATCGGGCTGTCAAAGGAATAAGAGTTTCTAAATAGGTTTAGATACGGATGCCTTCAATATCCAGAATCATTTCAACCTTCTGGGAGGCTGGGCCCAGATTGTAGTCGATACCGAAATCCTTCAGATCAAACTCTGCAGTGCCACTGAAGCCCTGACGGTAGCCACCCCAGGGGTCCTTACCGCCCCCAATATTGGTAACGTCGATAGTTAGCGGCTTGGTAACCCCACGTAGGGTTAGCTCACCTTTCAGCAGTGCCTTTCCGTCTTCTGTTGGTTCAAAGCTGGTGCTTTTGAAGGTTGCTGTGGGGAATTTTTCCGTGTGGAGGAAGTCGGAACCGCGCAGGTGCTTGTCGCGCTCGGCGTGATTACTGTTAAGGCTGGTTACGTCGATATTGACGTTTACAGTAGATTTTTCCGGTGCCTTGTCATCATAAAAGAATGAACCGTTGAAATCGTCAAAGCGTCCATAGAGCCAGCTATATCCCAGGTGTTTAATGCGAAACTGGACGAAGGCATGGGCGCCTTTGGTATCGATTTTATATTCCGCCGCTTGGGCTGTGGTGCCGAGCAGGGCAGCGAAAAGAAGGGCGGTGAGTTTCTTCATAGGGAGATTTCCTTTTTTGTGGTTGTAACTGTATTTTGCTTATTCGGACGGGTCGGCATGCCAGATAGTCCAAGCATCCTGCGAAGTGTTACGTCCTTGTCGAAAAAATGATGCTTCAATGCCGCCAGGGCGTGAAGGCTGACCAGGATGATCAGGGTCCAGGCCAGAATTTCGTGAAGGCTCCCGGCAATATCTTCCTGATTGGGAATGTCTTGGATAGTAGCCGCTACGCTAAACCAACCGAATACATCAATGGGGCGTCCATCGGCGGTCGATATCAGGTAACCCGATAGCATAATGGCCAATAGAAGCAGGTAGATGAGGTTGTGCATGCCACTGGCAGTGAGTGCTTGCCAGCGAGGTGTTCCTGGGGCAGCCCTGGGGGTGATATTCACTGAACGCCACAGTAAACGAAGCACCAGAGCAATCAAGAGCAAAATACCTATGCCTTTATGGATGCTGGGGGCCTGCTGATACCAGGGGTCATAATAGGACAGCTGACGCATCCACCAGCCGAGCACAAAGAGGCCTATGATCGCTGGGGCCATTAGCCAGTGCAGCATAATCGCGACCCAGCCGTAGTTATTTTGGTTGTTACGAGCTTGCAAGCTCTTTCTCCAAGTGTGTTTATTGATCGGGTAAATTGATGAGGCTTTAGTATGCTGATTTGATTAGCCTCGAATCCCGCCAGGGTTTTTCTTTCTGCTTGAAGAAGGTCTGGAGAGGCTACATTCGCACTCACCCCGTTAGCGGATTATAACTTGGCGCTAGGGTATCGTTTTTGTTGTCTATGACCAATGGCTGAAGGGAATCTTTGCGAGAGAGATCAATTAAGCTCAGGTGACTAATAAAAGAGACAGAAAGCGCAATAATTGTGCTGTTAGTGGTGGCGGCTCCGATTACCCTCACGTTCTGCGGCAAGAAGAATCCGCTCGCAGGCCCCTCTGTCCAGGGCTGTAGATCGCTGTGCCAGCTGCTCAGCCAGCCAGCTGGTGGAGTGATGTTCGCGGTCCAGGGCTAATTGTTCAAGCTGCCAGATCACGTCGAGCATTAACTGCCGCTCCAGTTTGTCTTCAGTTTCCTGGCTGGAGAACAGCCGTGGCTCTAGCCTCTCCAAGTCGCTGCGCTTCAATACCAGCTCTGCCAGGCTAGGGTACCAGCGGCCACTGAAGGGCTCAGGGCGTTGATGATAGTCAAACGTGATTCGCAGGCGATTGCCCTCGGCGTCCTCGAGTAGAGGGGTGTCTTGCTCATAAGCGGGTAGGGCGGGGCTGTGTCGCAAGATACCGACAAGGGCCCGCCAGTCACTGCGGTTCTCTGAGCACAGGCGCAGTGGCTCAATCAATTCCCTCTGCCCCTCGCGATTGAGAAAGGTCAGTTTCTGCCCCGGACGATACCAGTAGAGATCGAGGAGCTTTTCCTCGGCTAAATCTGCAAGATGGATGCTGGTTAGGGGTTCCTCTGCTAGGGCGCTCAAGTGGCTGACGGCCTGTTGGACACTCAGCCATTGCTTGCGATGGAAATGTTTGCCATTGGATGTGGTCATGCGCTGCTCCAGCCTCGCGTTAAGCTCCCCAAATTTTAGCAACCCTGAAAAACCACTAATAAGTGGCTTATAGGCTTGGCAAGTGATAAGTGAAGTCACATTTGCTGGCTATGATCCAATCGAGCCGTGAATTATCGCCAGATTTATTCAATTGTAGGAATATTAAAGTAGTGCTGATTGAGGAGGTCTGGAACACCTATTACATTGCCAGGGTATTAGTTTAGCAGTGGAGCACTGGTATAGGTTCGGCTCAGGAAACTGTGACTGGAGATTATTAACACAGAGACTGGGATGAATTGGTGGGTCATGCCATTGGCTGGAGATGTACAATGGCACTTTTATTTACCTGGGGTGCTTATGAAGTTACGAAATGCTCTTTTACCGCTGTTTCTCTCTGCAACCCTGTCAGCACCTGTTGTCGCTGGTGTGTCTTCTCAGGCACAGGAGACTTCTGACTATGCAGTTGAAAAATATGAAGAAGCCATGACTGAGACCTTAGCGAGCTTGGTACGCTTTGAAACGGTAGCTCGCGAAGACCTGCCTTTGGAGCGCAACCCTGAGTTTAAAGGCTTCAAGGACACTCTACAGGATAAGGCTCGGGAGCTGGGGCTGGAGTATCAGGATTTCGGCCATGTTGTGGTAATTGCCCTGGGTGAGGGGGCAGAGAAAGTGGGTATTGTTACCCATGGGGATGTCCAGCCAGCCAACCCGGCCAAGTGGCAGAAAAGCCCGTTTATGTTGGATGCGGAAAGTGAGCCAGGCAAGCTGATTGCCCGTGGCAGTGAGGATGATAAGGGTCCGATCGCTACGGCCCTTTATGCTATGAAAGCGATTAAGGATCAGGCGGTGCCCATGAAGCGCAGGGTTGAACTTCTGATCTATTTGGCGGAAGAGTCTGACTGGGAGCCCCTCAAGGAATTCCTGAAAACTTATCCTATCCCTGCCTACAACATCACCATCGACGCTAATTATCCGGTAGTGACTGCCGAGAAAGGCTGGAGTGAGGTGCAGGTCACCACCGCTGGTGTACTGGCAGCGAACTTCGATAAGCCTTATATAAAAAGTTTCTCAGGTGGCTATTTTCGTAGCCAGGTGCCGGATGAGGCGCGCGCGTTGTTGGGAAATGTTAATGCTGAGCTAGTTTCGGCTATCCGCGCTCGCGCCGCTCAGAACAAGCTTGTCTCATATGAGTTTAAAAGCGGTAATGGCAGTTTAGAGGTAGTGGCTCGCGGTGTGGCTACCCACAGCTCAGAGCCTGAACATGGGGTAAATGCGATCGCCTATCTTGCGGATGCGCTCAGTGTGTACGATTGGCCCGCCAATGACGCTGGTGCGACGGTGCGCTATCTGAATGACTTGGTGGGCACAGGGGTCCTGGCTGAGAAGTTTGGCAGTATCGCTTATCGCGATGCATTTATGGGTCCAATGACGGCGGCTGTCACCATGGTGAAAGAGACTGAATCTGGACTGATCAGCCACCTCAACCTGCGTCGCCCCACAGGTAAAACAGCCCCGCAGCTAGAAAAGGAGATTGACTCTACCTTGGCCGAGTGGCAGGAACTTTCGGGTATCACATTGGCAGATACAAAAGTGATTTTGGGGAATCCCTACCGAGTAGACGATGCTCCTCATGTAAAACCTTTGCTAGAAGTTTTTCGTCATTTCACCGGTATGGAAAAGGCTGAGCCGGTCGCGATTGGTGGTTCCACCAATGCCAAGCTATTACCTAATGCTGTGAGTTTTGGGCCCTCTATGCCTGGAGTTGCTTATTCCGGGCATTCGGAACATGAATTTATTACCGTTGAACAGTTTCGGCTGAATCTAAAAATGTATACGGCGATGATGATTGAGGTGGCTAACCTCTAGGCTGGTGAATCTGCGAGTTGTTGAATAAGAATAAGAATGTGGGCGCCAGAGTTTACTATGTAAAAACGGTTTTCTCAGGCGTCCGTTAGGAATCTCTTTTACCACTATTTTAGAAGCATAAGATGTTAAATTTTCTTCCCTCGGCAGTGTTGTTGATATTGGCTTCGGTGTTGCTGGTCATCAGCACGATCCTTTGCTTTATTCCCATTTTGTTTTTTGTTGTAGTGCGATTGATTTTTCCATTTTCAGCGCTGCGCAAAATCTACACGTCCATTTTTATGTCGATTGCTGAAGCCTGGATTACCATGAATAAAGGCTGGATGAAACTTACGCAAAAGACAGAGTGGGATGTGAAAATTGGAGGGGAGCTGAAAAAAGATGGCTGGTATTTGGTAACCTCCAATCACCAGAGTTGGGTGGATATCTTTGTACTACAGTCAATTTTTAACCGAAAAATCCCTTTCCTGAAATTTTTTATCAAGCAGGAGCTTATCAAGGTTCCTGTAATGGGGATCTGTTGGTGGGCTCTGGATTTTCCATTTATGAAGCGTTATAGCAAGGCATATTTGGAGAAGCATCCGGAAATGCGCGGCAAAGATCTGGAATCAACCAAAAAGGCTTGTGAGCGCTTTAAATTAATTCCCACCAGTATTATGAATTTCCTTGAAGGTACGCGTTTTACTCAGGAAAAGCATGATAGGCAGGGTTCCCCTTTTAACTATTTGCTCAAGCCCAAGTCTGGTGGTATTGCTTTTGCCATGCAAAGTATGGGGGAGCAACTTAACCGCCTGTTAAATGTAACCATTGTCTACCCAGATGGTATCCCATCATTTGCGGATTTCCTTGCGGGAAAAGTGAAGCGCGTAGTCGTTCGGGTGGAGCAGATTCGCATACCAGATAAATTTTTCACGGCTGATTATATGAATGACCAGGTATTTCGTGCTGAATTTAATCATTGGGTGTATAAACTTTGGCAGGATAAGGATCAATTGATTGGAAATTTATTGAGTGATTCTAAAGGGGCTTAAGAGGCGCAGGCTATTTTTATGGCGAATGCTACTTAAGAAGGCTTGAGGGGCTGTTTTTTCAGCCCCGCCTTCCCAACAGATTTCCTCAATGAGGAATCAATCAAAGCCAGATGGGTAGCTGAGCACGAATTTCATCTGGCTGGCTGTCGACCAGGTTTTTACCGGTCTCTCCGGCAACGGTGGCACGAGTGGGCGTTTTCAATGCATCGCGCAAGCTCCCCACCATATAGGGTTCAGCCACAATATATAACTTTTCAAAGCGGCCTTCTTGGCGCCCACGCTCCAGTGTATGGGCAATTTTCCTGGCAAAATCTTCACCACTGCGGCGGTGTAGATTTGCAAAATTTCCCATCGCATGGCGGCCCTGGCCGTAGCTGTCGAAGCTGCGTCCAGGTGCATCGCTATCTATTTCGCGTCCTGATAGTCGGGACTCTGGATGGAGTAGGGCTTGAATTTCATGGAGGTTGCCGGCGCGTTTTTGTGCTTCAAATATTCTGGCTTGCGATTGGTTGGCCACAAGAACCCATGCTAAAGCCATGAGCGTATCCTCATTCTTTTACTCTCTCTTATCCTAGTTAATTTCAGCGCCATCCACTATCTGTCTGGATTTAATTGGGTAACTATCTGATTTTTTTTTCATTTTCCAGAATATTGGAGAGTTAATTGTGGATAGAAGAGTGGGATTTGCCTGCGATGCTTTTCGGTTCATTTCGTAGAGCGTTATAGATTTTCTAAATAGATGAAATCTAAATATTCACAGTTGTCTTTATGCCTTTTGTGATGGTTATTGCAGGCACATATTCCTACCGAATGGCGTGAGATTACCTAGAATGAAATCAAGATGTGAGAGGCGCAAGCCGGATCCATGGGTCTAGCTTGCGCCTCTTGCGACATAGCGGTAGATGGAGGTTGTAAGTATGAGTCTGATACCCAGAGGTTCCCTGCTGGATCTGGATAATATGTTTGAGCAGATGTTGTCACCTGGCCGCGCTATCGGCAGTGAAAGGGAGGGATTTTTCTCGCCACGTATCGACGTGAGTGAACGGAAAAATAAATATGAAATCAGTGCCGAACTGCCAGGTGTTGGTAAGAATGATATCAATATCACTTTGGAGAATGGAGTTTTAACCCTAGAGGCGGAAGTACATCGCGAGATCAAGGAAGAAAAAGATGGTCGGATTCTGCGACAAGAGCGCCGTTATGGCAAATTCCTGCGTAGTTTTAATCTGGGGGAGGATGTTCGAGAAGATGAAATTGATGCGAATTTCAAAGATGGCATTCTGACTCTGACTGTCCCCAGACACGAGGGACATCCGCCACAGAGAAAGCGTATCGAAGTGCACTGATTTTTTCATGCGACGGGCTTCCGTCGCTTTAAAAGTATGTTTTCAGTATTAGTTGAGGTAAAGCAATGAAAGTGAAACAGGCAATGCACCAGGGTGTGACCTGGTGTACACCAGATACCTCTCTACAGGAATTGGCAAAAATCCTGCGGGACGAGGATATCGGAGCGGTTCCCATCGGTGAAAACGATCGATTAGTGGGTATGGTGACCGACCGAGATATCGTATGTCGCGGTGTTGTGCAGGGAGGCAATCTTTCTTCCCTAACTGCCCGTGATGTAATGACTGAGGGCATTGAGTGGTGCTGGGAAGAGGATGACCTACTCTCCGCGGTACACAAAATGGAACAGCAGCTGCTACGGCGAATGCCAGTTCTAAATAGTGAGAAGCGCATGGTCGGCATTCTCAGTCTCGGCGATATCACCTCAGCCATTGCCAGTAAGCAGGGTGGTCACTTCGCCTCTGCGGTTTCGGCTCACCACTAGTTTCCGTAGCCCCATTATGGGGCTTAACTTATTTTCTGGGCCCTGTGAGGAGAATTCTCCGATGGGGCCCAGTCTTATTTTACTTTCTTATTGATTCATAGGTTCTGGTAGGGTTGCACGAATTAGCGAGTGAGGGCGTATACTCCGCACTTTTTGAGGTAATCCATGGCGGTCAGTCAGGAACAGCTGCTTCAGCGCAGTGGTGGTCAGTGCGAACTCTGCAAAGCTCAGGATAATTTGGAAGCTTATGAACTGCCGGAGTCCCCTGTCGGGACGGAGGGCCAGTTACTCCTGTGCCAGACCTGCCGCGATCAGCTGAACAATCCAGCCGAACTCGACAGCGCTCATTGGCAGTGTTTATCTGACAGCATGTGGAGCCAAGAGCCGGCGGTGCAAGTTTTGGCCTGGCGGCTTCTCAAGCGCCTGTCTACGGAAACCTGGGCGCAGGATTTACTAGACATGCTTTACCTGGATGACGATCTTCTTAACTGGGCCCAAGCCGGTGCACTACCTCAAGCGGGCGACATTCTTGTTCACCGCGACAGCAACGGCGTGCAGCTACAGGCAGGTGATAGTGTGGCCATTATCAAGGACTTGGATGTAAAAGGGGCCAGTTTGGTGGCCAAGCGCGGTACTGCAGTTCGTGGTATCAGTTTAACGGATAACCCAGAACACATTGAAGGGCGTGTCGAGGGGCAGCGTATCGTTATCCTGACTAAGTTCGTCAAGAAAATTGGTTGAAACTCTATTGATTGCCAGCTTTAGATACAGGACTAGTTTACGAAGGGAAGGGTGGTTTCCTATCACATTTCAGTCTTGTGAAGATTACTGGAATAAATTTGCCCTGTTATCATCCCTGGGATACTTCCCTAGGACTTTAACCGCCTGGCTTTGGCCGTAGATCCCAATGCTAGCTGGTGCGCCTGGCTATGGCCGTGGTTGTAGCTGTGACAGGCAGTGGAGATGGATTGATGAGCCCCACCTATGAAATTCGCAGCGGCACCCTCGCGGGTTTCAACACTCTGGTTCCCCAGTTGGGCGGAATACCTTCGGATTTGCTCGCTGAGGTTGGCCTACCCGCGGATTGTATGCGTCGCCCGGATATCTTGATTCCAATCTCTACTCTGATCGACTTGTTAAACCTGTGTGTGCGTGAGCTGCAATGCAATGACTTTGGCTTGCGGCTGGCGGAGCAGCAGGGCCTGCGTATGCTTGGAGTGTTGGGTAAGTTGGTGCTCAAAGAGAAAGACCTGGATGCCGCGCTGAGTGCCAGCCACCGCTACATGGTATTACACAACCAGGCTGATCACTGGCGAATAATTGAGCGCGATAGCAGACTCTACGCTTATCGCATTAGCCATTATGAAGGGCTTGGAGTTGCTGAGCAGTACAGCGAGCTGGCCTTGGGCGCCGCCTGCAGGCTATTTAGGGAGTTGGCTGGAGCGGATATTCGCCCGCGCCAAGTGCATTTTTGCCATGTACCGGTTTCTTCACTCCAGCGTTACCGTGAGTACTTTGAAGCTGAGGTATTTTTTGCCCAGGAATATGATTGTCTCGTGTTTGATGCTGAAGTGTTAGAAAGGCCTTTGAATGCGGCTAGTGAGGGATTGGTGCAATATTTTGAGGAATTTACCCAGTTGCTCATTCAGGGGCAAAGGGGGGATATAGCGAGTCAAGTGCGGACGCTGATCTTGCAGACATTAGGGGCCCAACAGCATAACCTGGCACAGGTTGCCCAACTGGTGGATACCCCTGTTCGTACTTTGCAGCGCCATTTACGTGCTGCCGGCACCTCTTTCAAGCAGCTTTTACAAGAAGCGCGCATGGAAACGGCTCGATGGCATTTACGGTCCTCAAATATTGATATTGCTCTACTGTCGGCGAGCCTTGGTTATACCGATACCAGTGCCTTCTCCAAAGCTTTTCGCACTGTGCATGGGAATTCCCCCTTACAATGGCGCAAGCTACAACATTGATTTTTACTTCTAGGTTTTTCAAAGGGTATTTACCCGGCAGTGTCCCGCCTCATTTCAGTATCCTATTTTGTCCTTCCCTTTTTGCCTCATAAATACTGGCAGGCTATGCTGGGCACCTGTTGATTGAAACAACGACTAGTAAGGAATAACACCATGGGTGCAGAGACGATTCGCTGTAAAGCCGCTGTGGCCTGGAAAGCGGGCGAGCCGCTTTCTATCGAGGAAGTTGAGGTGATGCCGCCGCAAAAAGGCGAGGTACGTATCAAGCTGACGGCTACCGGGGTCTGCCATACCGATGCTTTCACACTTTCGGGGGAGGATCCTGAGGGTGTCTTCCCTGCGATCCTTGGCCATGAGGGAGCGGGTGTTGTGGAGTCGGTGGGTGAAGGAGTTACCGGCCTGGCGGTTGGGGATCATGTTATCCCGCTATATACCCCCGAGTGTGGCGAATGTAAGTTTTGTTTGTCTGGCAAAACGAACCTCTGCCAAAAAATTCGAGCAACCCAAGGTAAGGGTTTGATGCCGGATGGCACCACGCGTTTTTCGATCAATGGAAAGCCCATCTATCACTATATGGGCACCTCCACTTTTTCTGAGTATACGGTATTACCGGAAATCTCCCTGGCGAAAATTAATCCCGAGGCGCCGCTTGAGGAAGTTTGTCTTCTTGGTTGTGGTGTCACTACGGGGATGGGAGCGGTGAGGAATACCGCTAAGGTAGAAGCGGGTTCAACCGTGGCAATCTTTGGCTTGGGTGGAATTGGCCTATCGGCAATTATCGGGGCCAAGATGGCGGGTGCTGAGCGTATTATTGGCATTGATATCAATGAAGATAAATTTGCCCTGGCAAAAAAACTCGGTGCGACAGAGTGTATTAACCCCAAAAATTATGAACAACCCATCCAGGAAGTCATTGTCGACCTTACCGATGGTGGAGTGGATTACTCCTTCGAATGTATTGGTAATGTAAATACTATGCGGTCTGCGCTGGAGTGCTGCCACAAAGGTTGGGGCGAGTCTGTAATTATTGGCGTTGCCGGTGCGGGTCAGGAAATCAGCACGCGCCCCTTCCAGTTGGTTACTGGTAGGGTGTGGCGCGGCACTGCATTTGGAGGAGTGAAAGGTCGCTCTGAACTTCCGGATTATGTCGAGCGCTATCTGGCCGGGGAATTTAAGTTGGATGACTTTATTACCCACAAGATGCCCTTGGATAATATTAATGAGGCCTTTGATTTGATGCACAAAGGCAAGAGTATTCGCAGCGTCATTCATTACGAAAACGTTTGAGTGGGATAACCTATGTCAATTGAGCTTGTCAGTAGCACCAGATCGTTTGATGGCTTACAACAAGAATACCGGCACCGCTCCGCTGTGTTGAATTGCACTATGCAGTTTTCTATTTTTTTGCCTCAGGGTACAGACAGCGAAGAAGGGCATCGCTATCCGGTGCTTTATTGGTTATCGGGCCTGACTTGCACCGATGCTAATTTTAGCCAGAAAGCGGGCGCCCAGCGTATGGCTGCAGAGCTGGGTATTGTGCTGGTCATACCAGATACCAGCCCTCGTGGAGAGGATGTTGCCGATGATCCCTCCTACGACCTTGGCCAGGGAGCAGGGTTCTATGTGAATGCCACTCAAGAACCCTGGAAGCAACACTACCGTATGTATGACTACATAGCGGCTGAATTACCGGCCCTAATTGAAGGGCATTTTCCGGTAAGTAAGAAGCGCGCCATCAGTGGTCATTCCATGGGAGGTCATGGCGCCCTGGTTATTGGCTTGCGTAACCCTGAGCGATATACCTCAGTTTCAGCATTTAGTCCGATCTGTAATCCGATCGCTTGCCCCTGGGGAGAGAAAGCGTTTGGTGCATATCTGGGCGCGGATACAACCTGCTGGGAAGGTTACGATGCGAGTGTTTTAGTAGGGCGAGCGACAACGCACCTCCCGATACTGGTCTCCCAAGGCGATGAAGATCAATTCCTTGAGCAGCAGTTACGACCCGAGGCCCTGCAAATGGCCGCCGAAGCTTGTAGCTATCCTCTGCGACTGGAGCACCATGCTGGATATGATCATAGCTACTTCTTTATCGCCTCATTTATTGAGGAACACCTGCGTTTCCATGCGGATTACCTCTTGAGTAACGATAAAATTCCTGCCTAAAGCTGCTGTCATATCGTTTAGAGCTGCGCTGCAACCGGGCACTTTATAATTGCCCGGTTGTAATACATGAGCTTTTTATCGAGCTTACCTGGGTGTCTTTCACCTATCTGATTGAGCGGCAACTGCACGACATTCACCGTGAATCTCTGCCCGGCCTTTCTCGAAAGTCTGTTCAATCGGGAACCAGCCGTTAGAACAGAATCCATTTTCATTTATGAGGAGTTCCACCCTCGCCATTGCCATTTTCTTAATATCGCCTGAGTTTGATTGACTGTGGCCAGGTTTACCAGAGCTGGGTTTGCCCCTTGCTGGTTTACCCTTACCGCCCATTCCGGGGCCACCGTTATGTTTACTGCTGTGGCTTCCATCGTTATGGGGCGCTGCCCCCAGGCTTGCCTTATATACAAAGCGTTTGTGTCCTAGTTCAGTGATATCAGCAACAAAAGATTCGTTAGTGGGAACCTTAGGCGTGGAGCTACAGCCGAAGATGAGCAGGGAAGCTCCCATAGTAGAGAGGAGGTTAGCCTTCATTGTTGTTATCCTGTGAGTCATTCGTTTCCAGTATGACCTTTGCCCTTTACTAACGTCGGTTAAGCAGAGTAAACAATTGTTAAGGTCAATCAATTCATTAAGGTGTTTCTTTCTTAGGGGCCTTTACAGGATATTTTCTTTTTACCTAAATAAGTTACTCTTGAAACCTGTGTTTTTATATATGCGTAGAGGTCTACCCAGATTATTTTTACTATGATCTATGGCTTGATGATGGGATAAGGGCCTAAAAAATAAAGTGATTTTATAGCTCTATGGCGATTTATAGAGGAGAAATAGAGAGCAGATTTTCGGGTTTTATTTTAGGGTGCACAGTGTCTCCTCGGCAGCTGGAGAGACCTATTTTTCTGACGCGTTAGGAAGTTGTCCTCAGTCTCAAAGACCTGTAGAAAAGTCATAATCTGATAAGAAAAATGTTGTTACAGGCTTTTAAAAATACTTGTTTTCCACGTACTCGCCCTGGTTTTGGCCGGCGACGGTACGTCTTTGTATTGTCTCACTTATCTGCTGTGATTTACGGTGAGGAACTATAGTTTCCTAGGCGCAATAAAGTTTTATCAGGCTCGTCGCCTCTGAAAAGAAAGCAATCCGACAGCAGTCAGCGTTTTTAATACTGAGGTCCAAGCACTCATATTTGGTTTCGTTGGCTTTCCTTTGCCAATAAGGGCCAGCTGTTGTTCGTACCAAGTGACATCCAGCATAGCCATAAAATCCAGTCTGGGAATACCTGTGGTGAGCTTTTTCAATGTTATCTTATGGTTGCCATCCGATAACAGTTTGTGCGATAGCCGTGGGTCAACCGCTAATGGGCGGGCTAGGCCGATCATATCCACGGCATTTGATACAAGGGCGGCCTCCATGGCAGCTGCGGAACGGAAGCCACCGGTGACTACGACAGGAATTTGCAACTGTGCACGGGCTTTTTCTGCATAATCGAGAAAATAGGCCTCTCGCTTGATAGTGCTTTCTTTCACATTGGCACCAACCATACTTGGGTTTTCATAGTTGCCGCCGGAGATTTCAATTAAGTTAATACCTTCATCCTGTAAGGCTTTCAGAACCTGCATGGATTCTTCTTCACTGAATCCACCTTTTTGAAAATCTGCTGAATTGAGTTTTACGCCTACCGGAAAATCTTCACCAACCGCTTCGCGAATAGCGCTATACACCTCGCGTAAAAATCGTAAGCGATTTTCTAAGGTACCTCCCCACTGATCATTTCGCCGATTTTGGTGAGGGGATAGAAACTGATTAATCAGATAACCATGAGCAGCATGTATCTGAATCCCAGTAAATCCAAATTCTTTCGCCTGTGCTGCGGCCCAGGCAAATTTTTTAATGATAATTACTATTTCATTTTCAGTGAGTTCTCTCGGGCGGTTGAACGTCTTCTCTAAGCCATTAGCCAATGGAATTGCAGAAGGTGCGACGGGTTCGGTGCTTAAAAAGTTGGGTGTTTGCTTGCCTGGATGATTTAATTGCATCCAGATTTGTGTACCGTTTTGGCGTCCAGCTTGGGCCCATTTCCGGAAAAGGGAAAGGTCCGACTTCTCGTCTAATACCACATTCCGCGGCTCACCCAGAGCTGTTCGATCAACCATGACGTTGCCGGTGACCAGTAAACCTGTGCCTCCCTCTGACCATGTGTGATATAAGTGAATCAGCTCCTCGGTGGGGGCATGATTGGGATCCGCTAATTGCTCACTCATAGCAGATTTAAACAAGCGGTTTTTAACACTGGTTCCCGGCAGAATACTCAGTGGACGAGCGAGAGGTGAATCTCGATCGGTGTTTTTTAAGGCGTTGATACTATTTTTCAAAATGAATGTCCTGCCTGTAAGTTTTAATACTGGCCAGTGTTTGTGCCCCTTGTTGCGTCACCAAGGTGCTAAAAAACGTCCGTAGCTGTCTGAGTAAATCATTGGGATCACCGGATACCTGGTATTGCAGAATACTGCCCTGCCAAACGCTATAACACAGTGTCGCAAGGTTATCGGCGGGGACGTCACTGCGTAGATCTCCTTGATCTTGTGCCAAATGTAATATCGACTGAAGATTTTCCAGCCACCTGTGCTCTACAGACTCAATGGCTTCACGGCAAAGAGGACTGGCCTGGGCTACCTCGGCCGACATCGCTCCGAGTAGACAGGCACAAGACTGACCAACTTTTACTTTGTTTTGAACACGGTTATGAAAGCAGCACCAGAGCTGGATCAAGCCAGGTGCCTGATCCAGGTTTATTATCGTCTGCGCTAGTTCCGCATCAATCTGCTGGCCGTAGCGGTGAATAATGCTGGCTACGAAGGCCTCTTTACTGGGGAAATAGTTGTAGAACGAACCTTTGGGTACACCAACTGCATCCAAGACCTGCTTGATACCAGTGCCGTGATATCCCTGGCTGGTCAGCATCGCGGTGCCTGCTTCTAACAGTGCTTCTTTGGTGTTTTCGCTTTTACGTGGTCGAGCCATGAATATTAGACCGGTCGTCTATTAACTGGTGGTCAATATATGACCGATCGTCTTGGAATGCAAGAGGGAGTGTTTTGTTTTGGTATTTTCTAGGCTAGGGATCAGGAAAAGGTTACTCATATGGGGAGATTTATGGGGAGATTGGCCCCGACGACCTATTAATCATTGGCCACACACAATAGTTTACTGAAATCGAAAATACTCTTTCAAAATAAAATTTATTCAGGGATTTTGAATCAATATAAGGCTTTTTGTGCTCTTTAATTGGTTATTTTTGGTTTCAATTACCTGGTTTGGCCGGGGCGCTACTCTTTTCATCGCCGCATACTCAGATGGTTCCTCTATCAACTTGCCTGCTCCTACTATAGAGTCTCCCTCAGAGTTAGATAAGTAAATGGATCGATTGTGATTGAGTTCGCGGTGGAAACTGGGAAGAGCTGCGACCTGGATATCTTTGGCGGCAAATTGTTATGGAAGGAGGTGAGAACTGTTTTAATAGAAGAAGTAAGTTGGTTCTTCTTACTGATTTTGTTTCGCCAAAAGCCAGCCCCAAGATTGTCTTCAGGCACTGCGAATATCGATGATGCAGAGTAAATGACGGTAAAGTAAGACAATTGCAGAAGGTTTGATTGTCACTCTGTTAAATTCAGAAAGAGAGCTCGATGCCCTCCGTTATCTGAAGGTTACATTGTAGAATTCAAGGACTTTGTTGCTTGCAGAGAAAGTGGTTTAACGCCTTTCTTAACGCAGATTTGCGCCTAGCATAAAACACTAAAACAAAGAGCCCTTCTATGAAAAGAAAACTGCTTGCCCTACTTAGCTGTACAACCTTTGCGGGACTCTGTTCCGCGGATACGTTGACTATTGAGCGAATATTCTCCGATCCGGCCCTTGGAGGCACAGCGCCCCGTGCCCTTGAGTACTCTCCCGATGGTAGTCGGGTAACTTTTCTGAAGGGGCGCGATGAAGACTATAACCGTTACGATTTGTGGGAATATAACATTGCCGATAAAGAGTCCCGTATCCTGGTGAATTCCGATAGCCTGCACAGTGGTCATGAGGAATTGTCCGATGAAGAAAAAGCCCGTCGCGAGCGCCAGCGAATTTATGGTAGTGGCATTATGGAATACAGCTGGTCGGAAGATGGTAAGTCCCTGTTATTTCCGTTAGCTGGAGATGTTTATTACTACGGCCTGGATAGTAAATCCGCGCGGCGCTTAACTGAAACTGAAACTTTCGAAACCGATGTGCGGGTTTCCCCTAAAGGGCGTTATGTTTCTTTTATTCGCGACCAGGATATTTTTGTTGTTGACCTAAAGAATGGTAAAGAGCGTGCATTAACCAATGATGGCCACGGGCCTATTAAAAATGGTATGGCCGAATTTGTTGCTCAGGAAGAGATGGGGCGCATGAGCGGATACTGGTGGTCACCAGATGACCGTCATATCGCCTTTCTGCAGGTGGATGAGTCTCCGGTGGATAAGGTGACTCGCAGTGAAATCTATGCTGATCGCATTGACCTGATTCAGCAACGCTATCCCGCCGCAGGGAGAGCGAATGTAAAAATTCAGCTGGGCATTCTGAATGTAGAAACCGGTAAATCCCGCTGGGTAAACCTTGGTAATGAGCAGGATATTTATATTCCTCGCGTGCAGTGGGCGCGCGATAATCTACTGACTTATCAATGGCAGTCCCGCAATCAACAGAAGTTGCAGTTGCGTGCTTTTGATCTGAAGACGAACACTGGTAATACCCTGTTGATTGAGTCCAGTGATACCTGGGTAAATTTGAGTGATGATCTTCACTTCTTGGAGAATAAAGATCAATTTATCTGGTCTTCAGATAGAGATGGTTTTAAACATCTCTATCTCTATGATCTAAGTGGTAAATTGTTGAACCAGATCACTCAGGGTGACTGGGTAGTGGATGAAGTTGAAGCGATTGATGAGAATCAGGGCTTGGTGTATTTCACCGGGCGTAAAGATACTGTGATAGAGCGACATTTGTATCGAGCGCCATTCAATGGGGATGGAAAGATACAACGTATCTCTAGCAAGAAGGGAATGCATGATATCGAGTTTTCCCAAGATGCCTCGGGTTATATCGATAAATTTTCCAGTGTAAATACCCCGCCTCAAGTAAGCTTGCATAATGCCAGTGGCGAACTAACGACCTGGCTGGAAGAAAATGCGGTTATTAATGGGCACCCTTTACACCCATACAAAGCTGATTGGATTACTCCTGAGTTCGGTACCATTGAATCCCCTCTGGGACACCAGCTTAATTATCGACTTTATAAGCCAGCTAATTTTGATGCATCAAAGCGTTACCCGGTTATGGTTTATGTCTATGGTGGACCCCATGTTCAGGTAGTTACCAATAGCTGGGATAAAGCCTTTAACCAGTTTATGGCCCAGCAAGGGTATGTCGTTTTTTCTCTGGATAATCGAGGTTCTGCTAACCGCGGAACGACTTTTGAGAACCCCATTTTTAAAAATATGGGTAGCCCTGAAGTTGAAGATCAGGTTACTGGAGTGAAATTCTTGCGCACACTACCTTTTGTTGATAGTGAGAATATTGGTATCTTTGGGCACAGTTATGGGGGCTATATGGCTCTTATGAGTATGTTTAAAGCGGGTGACTATTTTAAGGCAGGTGTATCCGGTGCTCCTGTTACCGATTGGTCCCTTTATGATACCCATTATACTGAGCGTTATATGGGGAGCCCCGATAACGATGCGGATGCCTATCAGGCTTCATCAGTTTTTCCGTACACTGAGGGACTTAAGGGCTCCCTGTTGATTTATCACGGTATGGCGGATGATAATGTCTTGTTTACTAACACCACCCGACTGATCAAACAGCTGCAGGATAATGGCCAGCAGTTTGAATTGATGACCTACCCTGGCAAGAAGCATAGTTTGCGCGGTAAACAAACTCGGATTCACCAGTACACAATGATCAGAGATTTCTTTGATCGACATTTACGTAAAGACAGCTGATTTTAGTTATATTATTTTCTGTATATCAGGTCCCCAGGTAAATAAAGCTTGGGGTTTGATCAGTGAAGTACTGATATCATTCTTATCCCTTCTACATTTTTTGTACCAAGTCTCCAATCATCCCAAGAACATCTCTATTTGTCTCATATGGTGTTCAATCATTTTTGGTGATTGATATTTTTTGTTTACTTTCTTTCTCATGGGTTATGTTGTTTGAGGAAATTGAGAGTGCAAATAAGCTACTAAGTAATTTTTGGTAGATCTGTTCAGGAATATATTGGGTTAGGGTGAATTATGTGGAATAGAATTGGTGGTAGATTTATTGTATTAGCTGCATTGATAAGTTTTTTTGGATGTGCTGGTGTTGGAACTGAAAAAGAGATGCCGTCACAGGAAGTAAGTCGCGAAATGGTGGGAGTTGAAGCAGAACTACTATCTGCTTATATGCAGGACCAATCCCTATTGACTCTAGTTGATGCGCGAACAGTGGGGGAGTTTGAGGCTGGACATGTAAACGGTGCAATTAATGTCCCTCTAGGTGATTTCGATGAAATGAGAGAGCATTTAACAATAGGTCTTGACGAGATGGTATTGGTTTACTGCAAAAGTGGCACACGGGCAAAAAGATTGGCAAATAAATTATTTGCAGTCGGCTATAAGGATGTCAGAGTTATATCATCGCACCAGTTGAAATTTATTGAAGGAGAAATAATTTTTGCAAACTTGGATTAAAGTTTGATGTGGGTAAAAGAGACAAGGTAAACCGGCTGATATGCTGGTTTACCTTGAAGTAATTATCGTAAGAACCATTTACTGACTAGCTGTGTCAAAACGATCCAGATTCATTACCTTAGTCCAGGCTTTAGAAAAATCCTGCACGAATTTCTGCTGAGAGTTATTGAAGGCATAGACTTCAGCGACTGCTCTGAGCTCAGAGTTCGAGCCAAAGATTAGATCCACAGGGGTTGCCGTCCACTTTACCTTACCGGTTTTGCGGTCGCTACCCTCATAAACCCCCTCTGCTTTATCGGATTTTTTCCATACTGTGGACATGTCTAGTAAGTTGACAAAAAAGTCGTTAGTGAGTGTTCCTGGTTTATCGGTAAAGACGCCGTTTTTCGATCCATCAGTATTGGCGTTCAGCACGCGCATACCGCCAATCAAAACCGTCATTTCCGGTACAGTGAGGGTCAACAGACTGGCGCGGTCCACCAGCATCTCGGTAGGTGTACGGCTATTATTACTGTTGAAATAATTGCGAAAGCCGTCGGCTGTGGGCTCAAGCATGGCGATGGAATTAACATCAGTCTGTTGCTGGCTTGCATCGGTACGACCGGGCTTGAAAGAAACGCTGATCTTTTGCCCCCCATCCGCAGCTGCTTTCTCAACAGCGGCAGTGCCACCGAGAACAATAAGGTCGGCGAGAGAGACTTTCTTACCCCCAGATTGGGCACTGTTAAACTCTTGCTGAATTTTTTCTAGCTGTGCTAGAACCTCGGCAAGTTCCTCTGGGTCATTGACTGGCCATTGTTTCTGGGGATCCAGCCGTATACGTGCGCCATTTGCTCCTCCACGCATATCTGAGCCGCGAAAAGTTGAAGCAGAGCCCCAGGCCGTTCTTACCAGCTCAGGCACGGTAAGGCCTGAGGAGAGGATTTTCGTTTTAAGTTGGCCGACATCATTGTCATCTATTAGAGGGTGATCGACTTTTGGTACTGGGTCTTGCCAGATCAGATCCTCTTTGGGAACTTCCACACCCAGATAACGCGCTTGAGGGCCCATATCGCGGTGAGTCAGCTTGAACCATGCCTTGGCGAAAGCGCGTTTAAATTCCTCAGGATTTTCCTGAAAGCGCTTGGCAATTTCCCGGTAACTGGGATCAAACTTTAAAGATAAATCGGTGGTAAACATGATTGGTGCATGCCGCTTGTTTTTATCAAAGGCGTCTGGCACCAAGTTGGCCGCAGCTTGATCATCGGGGACCCACTGTACTGCACCAGCGGGGCTCTTGGTTTTTACCCAGTTAAACTTGAATAAATTATCCAGGTATTGTTGGCTCCAGTTAATTGGAAGGGCCGACCAAGCCCCTTCAAGCCCAGAGGTCATTGTGTCATCGGCATTACCCTTACCACACTTGTTTTTCCAGCCCAGTCCCTGTTGCTCAATTGGGGCTGCTGCGGGTTCTGGGCCTAAGCAATCGGCTTTTACCGCGCCATGAGCCTTGCCAAAAGTATGGCCACCAGCGATCAGAGCAACCGTTTCTTCATCGTTCATGGCCATGCGGGCGAAGGTTTCACGAATGTCGATAGCCGCAGCCTTGGGATCAGGATTACCGTTAGGACCCTCTGGGTTTACATAAATCAATCCCATCTGAACGGCCGCCAGTGGTCTTTCTAACTGGCGATTACCGGTGTAGCGCTCATCGGCCAGCATCTTTGTTTCCGGGCCCCAATAAACCAGATCTGGCTCCCAATCGTCTATACGGCCACCGGCAAAGCCGTAGGTCTCAAATCCCATGGATTCAAGAGCAACGTTGCCAGTGAGCACCATTAGGTCAGCCCAGGATAGATTGGCGCCGTATTTCTGCTTGATAGGCCACAGCAAGCGCCGTGCTTTATCTAGATTGGCATTATCTGGCCAACTATTCAGAGGGTCGAATCGCTGCTGCCCCCCCCCTGCGCCTCCGCGTCCGTCGTTAACCCGGTATGTACCTGCGCTGTGCCAGGCCATTCGGATCATAAAGGGGCCATAATGCCCATAATCCGCAGGCCACCACTCCTGGGAAGTTTTTAACAGCGTTTCAATGTCACTCTTTACTGCTTTGAGATCCAGTGTTTTAAACGCCTCGGCATAATTAAAGTTTCCTCCCATGGGGTTAGACTTTGGGGAGTGTTGCCGCAAGGGGCGCAGATCCAGCTGGTTGGGCCACCAGAATTGGTTTGATTTAGGTTGGAAGTCCTTAGGGCCCTGGCGGGTGACGGGATCGGTCACTACCTCCTCCTCAGCAGAATACATATTTGACGCCAATAATGACAGTGTGATGAAAAGAGCGGTACCGAGTGAAGCTCTATAGAAACGCATTGCAATCATCTCCATACGATAAGGAATGCAGATTACAGCTTTTTAATTTGGTCTTTCTTACGAATTTAAAGAGGTATATAGCCTATATTGGCGACGTAATTTTTGCGAGCTTTGTCGGACCAAGCAGCTGAGAAAGAGTTTTATTTCCAGTAGATGATAAATAAATAATATTGGCTAGGTGGTTTTTGGGGGGCGATATTGGACGTTATCCTTTTTTATCTATCGTGATTTTATAGGTGCTAATCACCTGTGTCTTTGATGAATAATTTCTAAGGATTAAATGTAATCTATTTGGTTGTTAAGCTTCTTTAAAAACTTAATTGTTGAAAATGACGAAATAAATACGGGTGCCAAACACTATTTTTTAATATTTGTGGCTTTTATGATGTGTGAGCGATAGCTTCTTTGGGAAGTTAAAACAAGACCACCTCAATACGCAGAGATAAGCTGTTGCGTTCAGGTGTGCTGGCCCATGATTCTATTTTCTTATTCTAGGGCTAAGCCTATGGCAATGATTTATAAGGAGATTCTGTATGCGTATTTTTTTTATTTTTTGGGTGCTTTGTCTTTTATTGATGGCTTGTGGTGAATATTCACAAAAAGCGACCAAACATTCTGAGGAACTGAATGCCAAAGTTAAGCCGGCAAGTAACGTTACCAAAGCGCATAACTTGTCTGTAGCGAAGCAATTGCCTTTCTCCAATGACTTGGATTTCCGCCTAGCCAAACGTGGGTTTATTGCCACGATTCCGGGAGCACAGGTTACAAACGCTATGGGAAGAGAGGTCTATGGACTGGCTCAGATGCAATTTCTAGAGGGGGCGCCAAAGGATACAGTTAATCCGAGTCTTTGGCGGCAGGCTCAACTTAATGCTTTGAACAATGGGTTGTTTGAAGTTGTTGAAGGGATTTACCAGGTTCGCTCACTAGACCTAGCCAATATGACCTTGATCAAAGGGGAAACGGGATGGATTGTTATCGATCCCCTAACCTCTATGGAGACAGCTGCTGCTGGCTTGGCCCTGGCTAATAGGGAGTTAGGCAATAGGCCTGTTAGCGCTGTAATTTTTACCCACAGCCATGCGGATCATTTTGCCGGTGTAGCGGGAGTTCTCACCATGCAACAGCTAGCCGAAGGAAGTGTGGAAATTATCGCGCCTGACGGATTTTCCGAGGAGGCAATCAGCGAGAATGTCCGCTCGGGCAATGTGATGCAGCGGCGGGCGCTCTACCAATTTGGGGACCTGTTACCATCCAGCCCAGATGGATTTGTGTCCTCGGGTCTTGGCAATCGCGTGTCTGATGGAGAGCACGGTATTGCAACGCCTACACAGTTGATTCCCGAAGAAGGGGCAGAGATGAAAATAGATGGTGTAGATATCATCTTTATGAGCACCCCTGGAGCCGAAGCTCCCACTGAGATGGTCTTCTTCTTTCCCCAGTTTAACGCCCTATGTATGAGTGAGATTGCCAATCACACTTTACATAATATCTATACGCTTCGCGGTGCTAAAACTCGGGATGCGCTGGCGTGGAGTCGCTACATAGAGAGAGCCATGGAAAAATTTGGTGGAGATACCCAGGTGGTTTTCAGTAGCCATCACTGGCCCACCTGGGGAAATAGTGAGGCGCTGGATTACCTAGTAAAGCAACGAGATCTCTACAAATATATTCACGATCAGACTCTACGCCTGGCTAACCATGGCCACGACATGATCGAAATCGCCGAACAAATACAATTGCCAGAGGCGCTCTCCCACACCTGGGCTAACCGGGGTTATTACGGTACGGTCAATGTGGGCGCAAAAGCGGTGTACAACCGTTATCTAGGATATTTTGATGGGAACCCTTCCAATCTACACCCACTCCCTCAGGAAGAAGCCGCGCTTCACTATGTAGAGTATATGGGGGGGGAAGAAGAAATAATGAAACGGGCACGGCAGGACTTTTCCCAGGGAAATTACCGTTGGGTGGCGATGGTGTTAAAGCACTTGGTTTTTGCTGAGCCAAAAAATCAGGAGGCACGTTATTTATTGGCGGATGCTTTCGAACAGCTGGGGTATCAGGCGGAGTCTGGAATTTGGCGCAATTTTTATTTAAGCGGTGCCAGGGAGTTACGCCACGGAGTTGAGTTCCGTGAAGAGATGCAGCCGCCGGAAGAAATTGTAGCGCGGGTGCCTCTACAACTTTTATTCGATGCCATGGCGGTGCGCCTTAATGGGGAGAAGGCGGCGGAAGCGGATATCCGTTTAAATATTGAGATGACGGACAACAAAAATAAATACTTAGTGGTCGTTAAAAATGGAGTTTTACACGGTTATCCAGATCGACACAGTGAAGACCCCTCAGCGAGTTTGGCACTAAGTAGCACCGACCTGCGACTGATGTTCAGTGGTTTGGTCGGTGCTCCCACCATGATCAAGGAGGGGCGCTTAAAGGTGCGCGGCAATCCCTTGGCTTTGATCCAGTTTGGCAGACTCTTCGATAAGTTTGATAGGAACTTCAACCTGGTGACCCCTTAATTGGGAGATGCCGGGTAAGGTGGGCAACAGTTTGTCGGACCTCATATCACCCGTTACTCGTTGCGGTATGAGTCCCTGATAAGTGGAAGCGGCCGGCTTCGCTTTTAGAGCAAAATTGTTACAAGTAGCCTCAACTTTGAGTGCCGGTGACATGCCGATTTCCTTGGAAGTGAAGTCCACACCGTTAATACCATTGCGCGCGGCAATAACAAGCCCGGTATTTATACCGCTAAGCCAACTATTGAGAAGCCCGGAAGACAGAAGATCGATACTTTCTAAACCCTTATAAAAAGGCACAAAGCTCTCTGCCAGATTGCCACGTACCGATGAGCCCCCCACAGAGTTCCAGGTGGCGTTTTCCTCACTCCAGTTATTGGCGGCCTGGTAGATACCGAAAGTGCTACCCGATCGATTCGTGACATTCAGCTGCAGAGTGGCAGAGCTGATAGAGGAGCAGCCGGAAAGACTGCCTAGATCAAATTTAATCAGTGTGTAGAGTGTCCCATAGGTGTGGTCACTCCCATCGGCCAGTAGTCCTTCGGAGTCATGGTTAAAATTACTTGATGCGTAACGGGAGGAGATAAACACATCATCGCTTATTGGTAGGGAAAAGCTGCCGTTACTATCTGAGCTCTCTTGAATCACGCTGCGGCCAGCGTTATTAGCGATCAAATTCATGGATTCCCCCAGGCGGTTGGCGCTCCACCAATTCACATTATCTGGCAGGATGAGTGGATCGGCGGCACGTGCCTCCCGAGTCAGAGTTTCTGCAGTGTTATCGAACTGTGCGGTGCGCACTACCAGTCCACTTTCACTCACCTGGATGACCTTAAACTGCTGGATACTGGCCATGTCGATGGTCCAGGTTTTGGCATTGTTAGCGGAACGGGCTGGAGCACCCCAACTCCCTTCCCCCACGTAAACGGTACCGCCGTTGTTGGTGGTAGAAAAGTTATTGCCACTGGGTATCACGGCCTCAGTCATTTTGGTGAGATGAGTATCGGATTCCACCACCAGATTCATCGCATAGTCGTAAAATGACTGCGCCCACCAGTTAAATAAAGTGGGATTGTCAGACTTGCCGCTGTAATGGGGGAACATAGGTTTGTGATATTGGGCGAGACGCCAGCTGGCAGTGCTGCCATAGCTGGATAAATCGCTCGACAACCAATTATTCATTGCGCTGGCGTAAGAGGACCATCCACTGTTCTGAAACTGGCTATTTAAGGTGTAAATACGCAGTAATGGTGACACCTGCACGGCACCATAAGTGTCGCTGGGCGAACAGTTTCCATCGCCATTAAAATCCACGCCGAAGACTTCGCAGATGGTCGAGTAATTATCATCTTCGTGATTGCCGTGAGTGGGGATCAATGGGTAGATTCGCTTGTAGCTATAACCATCAATCGTATCGCTGGAGTAAGTCAACTCCCAGTCGTCGAGGAATTCACGCATTTCTGAGGCGCTATTGGCATTGGTGAAGTCGCCGCCATGCATCACTGCGAGAGGGCGTATTTTAGCTAGCAGAGTATTTCCCTGGCGACGAGTGGTATGTCCTGTGCGGGTATCACCACCGGCAATTACTACAAAAGGCGCGTTTTCTGCTGGAGCTGTCCTAAACCAAAATCGCTCACCACAGCCATTTTGGTCACATACACGAAAATAAACAGGAGAGTCCGCATTCAAATTTTGCAGGCGTACAAAATGGCTGGTGATACCGCTATCGAATGTTTCGCTATTGCTGACAAATGCGCTGTTCCAGCTGCTTTCATTGGTGGAGTAACCGTAGCTGACATAGGGATTACTGCTGTTGCCATCTGGAGAAAAACCGATGACAGCACTGCTGGAAGCATCGCCATCCCAGGCAAGGCGGTAGTGTTTGGTGGCGGCACTGACGTTGACTGCCAGCAACAATGTCGAAATAGTGAGAGCGGGGCCTATATATCGTCTCATTGCGGAAATTCCTCTGCAAAGTTGGGACTTTTTGTGAGAGGCCACCGCCTGGAGCGGGCAGGTTGGTGGCGCGCAGGAATTATTGGGGAACGATGTGACAGATGCTTGAACGATTGGTTACCAAGCGTGTGAAAGCTGCATTGTGATAGGGAATTGTGACGGTTTGCCCATTTATAAAATTGACCGCTGCGCCACCGACTTTTAGATAGGAGTAGATGCCTTCGAGGGGGAGGTCGCCATCACTGGTCCAGTAATCACCGCGCTGGGTTTTGGGGAAGTATCCAGTTTCGATACTGGGGCTTCCCGGCTGTACGTCTGGAGCCACCAGTGAACGCAGTTCGCTGGCGGAGGGCAGGCGCCAATGTTTTGCATCACAGAGTTGTTCCCGGTTAGTGTGCCGGATTAAATCCTCTGTGTCACAGCGCTCTGCTTCGAAATAACAATCTCCATTATTGGCAACGCCCTGATTGTTTAATAGTCGCGAATAAGTCCAACGTCCATCGTGAATGTCCTCACTATCTGTCTTGACCTCCCACAGCAGACCGCTGCGGCTATCGCAGACACAGGACCAGGGGCCCTCCCAGGTATCCATTACTTTTCCCTCAGCGCTCACTTTTAGAAGGTGGTATTGCTGCGGTTTTGGAGCCTGTGGTGTGTGGATAACGGCAGCACCAATCAGACAGGCGGGGAGAATAAAAATCAAAAAGAGTCGCGTGATCATAGCGCTTTACTCAGATTCAGTTGGATGGCTCTGGTATGACGGGTGTGGGCAACTTGTGCGCGATCAAATGCGGAAACCCACAGGCAGGTGCCATCTTCGATAGGAATGTCCAGGGGAGAGGCTGTATTTAATTTGCGTACAAGCTCTAGCGACCAGTATCCATCACGCCAAATACCTTTGGCTCTAACATCCGCACGATCACCCTCGAAGCGATTGGAGGTATAAAGTACCGAAGGCATTAGAGTACCTGGTGCTATCAGGTCGCTTTCTGCTGAGTAAGGTTGGTAATCAAACCAGGAGATGGTCCAATCAAGCTCCTGGCCTTCTTTAACATTTTGAAAGGGAGCCAATACATTAGCATCACTAGGCAAGCGTTTAGGAGTGATGCCAGTGGGGGAATACCATTTCCAGTTCAGTAAATAAGCACCGGATTCCTTTGCATCCTGTTGGTAACCTGCCGTGTAGCGGCGTTTACCTGCACGCACTTTATCTGGCGCGCCGATAAAATTGTCATCCGCCAGATACATTTTATTAGTGCGTACTGCTTTCCAGTGCCAAAGATCGTGAAGTTGCCCCGATTGGCTGTAGTGATACCCCTTGCCATGCCAGTTTGATGGCTTGTTTGCCAGTGGTGAACGTCCGAGATGGGCGGTGCCAGCACCTCCGAAGTCACAGTGATTGGAAAGTAACAAGGCAAATTTGTCTTCGTAAAAATTCTTTTCATCAAAATTCTCAAAGCCTTGCTGCTTGATCTTCCAACCTTGATCCGTTTTTATCAGGGGTAAATGAGTCAGGCTTTCTGTGGGATCCTGCCAGGAAATATGAAAATAAATCTCCTCACCATTTTGTAGAGCTTTGAGATGCACATCAGTACGACCCTGATAAAAATTTGCGCCGCCATCGGTACTGATTTTTAGCGGCTGAGCTTTTGCCCATTGGGGTTCATCGGCATGGCCATCAATATCAATGATCGTATGGATAGGAATTGAGGTTACCGGCAGTTGATAATAAGAAAATTTGGTCAGAAGCAGCCAACCGCCGAGCAGAAAGATGGGCAGCAAACTACATAGCAATGCCAGTTGAACTCTTCTGTTTGTGGCTGGCTTGAGGATATAGAGAAGAGCACTTTTCCCGAACTGCAGTAGATAAACGCCTGCGTGTAGAAAAATATAGACGCTGAGTCCAAGCGCGGCGAAAAAATGTAATATTCGGACCAGTGATAACTGGCCTATCCCAGCAAAGAGCAGCCAGCCACTGGCCAACGAGATGCCAATGAGGCTAATGCCCCCCCAGGTGACTACTCGGTGGTAATTCCATTGTTTATGAGCGCATGATTGTTCAATTCGATAAAGTCGAATAGCATTCGAGTATAAATAAGAAAGGGCAACCAGCGAAAGCAGGAGTGCAGAGAAGAAATGTACACTGTGTACCTCTCCCTGGGGCAGCAGTTCTTCAATTGAGGCAATGGCGGGTTTAGTGAGTGTGGCAATACGCAACCCACTGAAAAGACTGCAGATCACTGCTATTACTAATGCAGCATGCAGTAGTATCCACATGGGACTTTTTGATCTGTCAGACATAATTAGGCCCTAAAAAAGCCCACAGGCTATCGGCGGGATATGACAGTTTAGAGAAACTTATGTGGCTCTGAGAAATGGTTAAAACTCATTACTCCGCCAAAATGCAGTCTTTGCTAGAAAAGTGATGTAGGGAGATACGTTGAAAATGTTTAGGTCATGCTTAATTAAGTTGAAATTTCAGGCAGTCTTGGCGACGCTAAGTTTTACTTGCAGATTTAAGAGCTAAGTTAGTCGCGTAATGGCGTCATTTTGAAGCTTTCTCGTACTTCGAGGGTTTCTGATAGGGCGCTTATTTGTGGCCTATCTTTGCGCCAGTTGAAGTCTTCGTGCCGAAAATCTAGGTATGAAAGTGCTGAGCCGAACGCAATTTGTAGAAGACAAAATGTCTGGGGAAATTGATGGACTCTGGCTTCAAAAAAATCCAGGGTACGATTGATTGCACTGTTGTAGCGCTGCCACCAAAATTCTGACTGAAGCCCTTCACGCCCGCGAATTTTCTCTACCTGTCTGTGAACCAAGATCTCCATTAGACCTGAGGACACACTATAGAGTGTTTTTAAATTCCAGTCATTGTCTATCGCAGAGCTGAGGTGGCCATCTCCAAGTTGTTTATCTAGGAACTCACAGATCACTTCGCTATCCATAATAACGTTGCCGTTATCTAAGGTCAGGCAGGGAACTTTACCTAAAGGATTATTGGATATTAAATCATTTGTATTGTGAAAAGGGTGAGAAAAAACCTCACTAACGCGGGAGTGTAACTTGAGTTCTTCTATAACAATTCGGGTTTTTCGGGCAAAGGGGGAGGAGTAAGTCAGAAAGAGTTGCATAACGGCGCTTAATCACTCTGCCACTCTATATGGTCGGCATTGGTGATGAGGCGCCGCTAATTTTGCAAAATAACTACTAATGATGGGGAATGACATCAGTAATACGGTTATAGAGGTGTTGTTTGAGATAGGCACGTTGTTTTTTTAGTCTTGAATAGTGATCGTCATCAGTGCCGATGCCACTATCCTGTAGTCCTCTAATTTGTTTATCCAGTTTTCGATATTGGTCGTTATCTAGCTTGAATTCTACGTCATTCCTGATCAGGTGCTTGATAGTATCGGCGTACTCGGGAAAATCCAACTCCAGCTCATGCGCGGCTATGGACATAGAAAACCTCCCCTCCATTCAGTTAAAGCATCAAGGGTAATATTAGTTTGTGAATTTGAAGTCACAAAAATCACCGCCAAGAAGCAGACTGGGCTGCTAATCATTGGACGATGATTTACCCCCGTTGTTTCAAGCTGATAACGTATTAGGCGGCTAATTTTTAGGTGTGAAAAGGTTGTTCAATTATAGGATTTCTTGAAGGCGGTATTCTTTATGAAAAAAAATTCTAACAAAAGAAAATTTTAGAATGCCAGTTTTTTTAGAGAGTATGCTTGTGATTGATCAGAAGTTTACTCTGAGTGTGTCGTTTATGACATTGTAAGGCGAAAGTGATGGTGAAATGTTAATGGCTTTCGGTATTGCCGCATTCGTAATTTTTATATTGATAAAAAATGAAATTTAACTAATTGGAAGTTTTGTTGGCTGGGTACACAAAAAAGCCTGGCAAATATTATTGCCAGGCCCTAGGTGTGTCGATATTATCTAAATTTTAATTAATAAAATTTAGGCTTTATGCGGAAGCTTCTAATGGAGCAAAGCGCAACTGACGTCTTTGCAATAGCTCTCCGAGATACAGCTTTAAGTAAGCTGCAGCGGCACGCTTGCCCTCTGCGGCGGCTTCCTCGGTAATTCTTCCGAAACGCGAGTACGCCTGAGAACAAAACGAATCATTGATATTGATGGCGCACATAAAGCGGTCGCGCCAGTCCTGTGATGGAGGCAACTCAAATTCGCGAGACAGATTCTTAATCAAGGTATCTGCCAAGCGCCAGTTGTTTTCCATCTGTAATTGACGTAGAGCCCAGCTGGACTGTGGCCCATAGTGTACTTTGAGTGCGGAGATATTATCTTCGTAATAACTACGTACTAAGTCGCACAGGTGGTAGAGCATATCTTGCCAGCTATCCGCTGGTGAGAAATCAGAGTGCCCCAGTACCACATCGCCAAATGACTTGTAGTGACGTTCCGCCAGAGCGGTAAGACTGGCATCTACGCTTGGGAAAAAGTGGTACACGGATGCAGCTGGGACCCCGGCTACCTGGCTTAGATTGGCTAGACTTATGTCCGTTGAATCCTGCTCGGCAATGAGGGTTTCCAGCGCGTCGAGAAGCTTTTCATACTTCTCACGGCCGTTTTTACGTTGTGGTTTGCGCGGACTAGCAGTGTCGCGCCGGCTAATAGCACGTCGATCGATTTGGTTCAAATTCACCTCCCCTTAGACAAGCGCAGTTGGCAAGCGCCAGAAGTGCGCTTTACTTCCTTGTAAAAAATTGTCTTCTGGAATTGATGATTATTATCGTACCAATTTCGGGGAGCAAGGGGATTTTGTTCGAATTGTGGGATAGTTCCGCACTGGCAGATTAATTTTGATCAAGTGTTACTATCCCACACAATTCGAAAAAGGTTGTGCTAATGGTAGTGAAGTTCGGAAGCTTTACCGCGAAACACATAGTACGAGAATGCCGTATAGATCAGTATGATCGGCACTACAATCAGGGCGCCCACTAAAATGAATTTCAGTGAAGCGGTGGCACTGGCTGCCTGCCAGATATTCAGCTGCCCAGGCACTATGTCGGGAAAGAAGCTAAAAGCCAGACCGATAAAGCACATCAGAAAAATAGTCACTACCAATGTGAAGGGCAGTGCACTGTGCCTATCGTTGGCTTTGGGTAACCTGGCCAGCAGGAGGTCATTAAAAATAAAAGCCAGAAAACACAGGGTGGGTATCAGGAGTACGAACATCACCAGTGGATAGCTGAACCAACGATCAAAAACGGCTGGATTGACCAGTGGATTGATCGTGGAGACTGAGACTACGCCAAGGAGAGTCGCCCGCCCAGCCCGACGCGCCCAGCGTACGGCCCGTTCCTGCAACAGTGACTCGGTTTTCAATACCAGCCAGGCCGAGCCCATATAGCTGTAGGCGGCAGTTACCCCCAGGGCACTGACCGCAGAGAAAAGCTGTGCCTGCCAGCCAGGCTGGAACCCCATCACATATTGCCCCAGCATATAACCCTGGGCCAGGCTGGTGATTATGGATCCTGCTTTAAACGTCCTGTCCCAAGCGAGCTTATGCCCCACGGCTGCTTTGGCGCGAAAGTCAAAAGCCACGCCGCGCAAAATCAGCCCCACCAGCATTATCGCTGCTGGTATATAGAGATGCATCAGCACTAGGTTGTGGGCGATGGGAAAGGCGATAAGCAGCAGGCCGATGGCGAGCACCAGCCAGGTTTCATTGGCATCCCAGAAAGGACCAATCGAGGCAATCATGGTGTCCCGCTGGGGCTCGTCTTCCTTACCCAGGGGGAGGAGAATACCCACCCCAAGGTCGTAACCATCCAGAATGGCGTAAACCAGTACTGCTAGACCCATTAGGCCGATAAAGACAACGGGTAGCCAATAGGCTGCGGATGATGCGGCCTCATTCATGGGATTCCCCCTTGGATTGCTCTTGGGTGGATTTCGGTAGGTTGGTCAGGCTGCCACCGGCGAGAGGTTCTTTGGTTTCAAACTCCTCCACTTTGACAGATTTCAAAGCCATTACTTTTAGGGTGTGAATATAGGCATAGAGCAGGATGACATAGACAAGCAGATATAGGGTGAGAGAGAAGCCCACATGGGAAGGTGGAATCTGGGTTACGGCATCTGCGGTTTTGAGAACCCCGGTCACAAGCCATGGTTGCCGACCAATTTCAGTGACATACCAGCCTGCTAAGGTGGCTACCCAACCCGCGAACGTCATTCCTACCAGGGTTTTGAGCGCCCAGTTGGGTAGCTCTTTGCGCCGCCAGAGGAGGTAGCAACCTCCCCAGGCGACAGCCAGCATTAATATCCCCATACCCACCATAATTCGGAAGGCGAAGAAAACGGGTGCAACCGGCGGATGATCATTGGGGAATTCTTCGATACCTTTTATTTCTCCATTTAAATCATGGGTCAGAATAAAGCTGGCCATTTTGGGGATAGCTATCTCGAAATGATTGGTCTTCTTCTCACCATCGGGTATTGCAAATAGTAATAGTGGCGCGCCCCTTTCGGTCTCCCATACTCCCTCCATTGCCGCCACTTTCTGCGGCTGGTACTTAAAAGTGTTAAGACCGTGTAGGTCGCCGACAAAAATCTGGATTGGAATAAAAACAGCTGCCAATACCAACCCGGTTTTTAGTGCTAGCCGCGGTGCACGCTTTGGGTCACCTTTAAGTATCCGGTAAGCAGAGATACCTGCGACAAAGAAGGCTGCAGTGAGACCCGAGGCCAGTAGCATATGAGTGAGGCGATAGGGGAAAGAGGCATTAAAAATAATAGCCAGCCAGCTCTCGGGGTAGGCGACACCATCTCGTAGTTCAAAGCCGGATGGGGTCTGCATCCAGGAATTGAGTGCAATGATCCAGAAGGCGGAAAGTGTGGTGCCAATAGCTACTACAAAGGCTGAGAAGGTGTGAACTTTGCTGGGGACACGATTTATTCCAAACAACATGATACCTAGAAAAGTGGCTTCCAGAAAAAAAGCGGTAAGCACTTCATAACCCAAGAGAGGCCCGGCGATATTGCCAACCCGTGCCATAAATCCTGGCCAGTTGGTACCAAATTGGAAAGACATAGTGATGCCACTAACGACACCGAGCGCGAAGGTTAGGGCAAAGACCTTTACCCAAAAACGATAGGCTCTCATCCAAACAGGATTATCAGTTTGGTCGTAGCGAAGCTTGAAGAAAACAATAATCCAGGCGAGGGCTATTGTGATGGTGGGAAAGAGAATATGAAAACTGATATTGGCCGCAAACTGTATTCGGGAGAGGATCAGAGTATCTAGCATGGGAGCCTCTGCTGGTCGGACTAATTTATTAACCAGATAACCGGGCGACTCTTCCTGATAGGCCCGGGGGTGCCCGTTAAACACCATTGCAGGAGTATGGACCCACGGTGTTTATTGAGCGGCTGCCGACGTTGTGTCGGCGGCGGTTTATCCTTTTACCGCCTGTCTTGGTTGCCCAGCGGGCAATTCAGGTATAGGTTTATTCTGGAGCCTTTCCTCCTGTCATTTTACTTTTCAGCTCCAGTAGCTTGACGATGCCGGAGCCCAGTTTCATTAGCTTGAGTAAATCGTCGTGTTCCAGCTTGCTCAGGGTGTTGGCAAACTCTTCAAGTAATTCCAGCAGACTGTAGACTTCTTGAATTTTTTCCTGGGCCTGTGCTTCTTGTTCATCCTGAGGCTCATTGAGCAAGAGCTGGCGCAATAGGCTCAGGGTGGGGTCCAGTTCACGTTTACGTCGCTCTTCAAATACAGTTCGAGCAAGCTCCCAGATGGACCCTGCAGCGGTGAAATAGTCTTTTCGGTCACCTGGCTGGTGCTGTAGCTCAACAAGGCGCCAGGCTTGCAGTTCTTTGAGGCCCATACTCACATTGCCGCGACTGATCTTCAGTGCCTGAGCCAGCTGCTCGGCATTTAGGGGGGAAGGGTGGATGGTAAGCAGGGCAAACATCTGGCCCACGGTGCGATTAAAACCCCACCGGCTGCCCATTTCTCCAAAGTGCAGTACAAAAGCCTGGGCTTGACTGGATAGTTTCATTTTCTTCTTAAGTTTCAGAAATTTCTGAAAATTGTAAATGTAAATTGATCCAAGTCAATAAATAATTGGAAAAATTTTGTTTTAAGTTTTTTGCTTTGGGCTGTAGATAAGTAAATTGTCAGGCAGGGCGGGCCCACAAGTAGTGGTAGGCAGAAAGTGTTTTCTCTCAGGACGTTATGGGTGTTTCTGTGGGAGTGATGCCTGTGCTCTACGCGGCCAGTCGCTAGGTACAATAAAGCCGCGACCCATTTCACCTTCTTGGCCCATAAGAGCAAAACATAGAGGCTTATCAATTGCTGAGCTCTGAAGTCCGGCCATAAGTTGCTCAAAAGAGACGCCGTGGGGTTCTTCCCATTCTATTGATGCTAGCCAGGCTTTTTTGGGAAGTTGGAGCCAGCGCAGGCCTGCTGAGATATTTCCTTGAGTGGCAAGGTTTCCGAGGGTTTCCAAGTCGGTCCACCAATTACTATTGCATAGTTGTTTCAGATTACCCCCAGCTGTCCGATTACCAAGAGTTGGTAATCGGTTAAAGAGTCGGCCTGGCATCAGCGTCCACTGCCGATCAATATAAAGCTCCTGAGCTTCTAATAGAGTTTGTACGGATTGTTGCTGGATGAGAGGCAGTTGATGTTCCGCCATACGCTTTAATTTGATATCCAGGCGATCCTTGAGGCCTGGGCCAACCCAGAAGCCGACGGGCTGAGCGAGGTAGAACTTCACCGCAACCTCCCAGTGCTCGCAGCGATTACTGGGTAGGTGGTGAACGACAAAGTCCAGTTCGCCGAGAGTTCTACCCTCAATACGCAGGGGCAGGTTCTGGTGCAGCAACTGGTAATCTGGGTGGTATTGAAAAGCGAAAGACCAGAGTCGCTCAAAGTAAACGCCAAGCCGGTTGGTGGGTTTGTGTCGGTCGCCTTCAATCAGGTATGTTTCGAGCTTATCTATTAATTCTTGTTTGACTTCTTTGCGGGAAAAATAAGTGTGCAATTGGTTGCGGCGAGCCATAGGTAGCCATGGCAGGTCAATGGTGCTAGTTGATTTGTCACTAGTATCAACAATATCGCTACTGCCCAGGGACCAAAGTAGGTTGGACCAGTCATCTACAACAGGTCTGTGAAGTCGATTGGTCATATAAACCCTGTCAGCGGCAAAAAAACTCTCTGATTCTACCAGAGTCGGCACTTGACTTGGGACTGTGCTAGGGTTCATCTTCCAGAGAGATATTTAATAATAAAACTGCTGTCCCCCTATATCTCACCTCGTGTGGATTACCCGTTTTTGCCAAAGCGTAATCTACATGGGATATGGGGAGATATAGCCAGACAATAATAAAAAGAGGAGGTGAATGTGGAATCAGGGCCTATGATCTCGATCGGTCTACCCATCGCACTGTTTATCATTATGGTGGGCATTGGAATGACCCTGACCGCCAGGGATTTCCATCAGGTGACGGTAAAACCAGGTGGGTTAGTGGTGGGCACACTTGCCCAGATTGTACTTATGCCAATTGTGGCTTTTGTTCTGTGTTGGGCGCTCAGTTTACCCGCACCGATAGCTGTGGGTTTGGTGATTATTGCAGCCTGCCCGGGTGGAACGACCTCAAACCTTTTTACGTTACTCGCTCGCGGTAATGTAGCGCTCTCCATAGTGTTAACGGTTTCGGCAAGCCTAATTACGATTCTGACCCTGCCATTCTTCACCAATTTTGCCCTGCGCCAATACTTTGGAGCAGAGCAGGAAATCGTTCTCCCTTTTGCTAAAACTGTGGCCATGTTATCGGTGATAGTCTTGCTGCCCGTGGTGATTGGCATGTTGATACGGGCTTGGAACCCTCATTTGGCCAGCCGCGCTGAGGGCATTGTAAGTATTTTTGGGGCGCTGGTACTGGTCATTTTAGTGGTGGGATTGGTGTGGGGTATGAGAGACCGGATTGGAGAGCTCATGCTGTTGGCCGGCCCCTCTACAATTTTGCTGAATTTACTGGGGGTGTTGACTGGCTTAATCATCAGCCACTTTTGTGGGCTCTCCCGGCGGGATGGCCTGGCAGTAGCTACCGAGCTGGGCATCAAGAACGGGACTATTGGTCTCATGGTAACCCTCACACTGATGCACTCCAGTGAAATGTCGGTGCCTTCAGCTGTATATGGAGTGCTTATGTTTCCATCGGGGATGTTGCTTGCCTATTATGGTCGCAAGAAAGCGCGCGAAGCTGGGGAGGCAGACGCGGCGCAAGCTGGCGGGGTCGGATGAAATCCTCTCAGTCCAACAGCTTTATATAGGTATCCAAGTGCGAGATATCCGGCACACTGATGCGACCGTAAGAGCACTCTATTAGTCCCTTGGATTCAATATTCTTTAATACCCGGTGTACTCCCTGCCGGGTCATCCCCATGGTGTTGGCGAGTAGTTCTTTGGTGAGGCGGAAACTGGTTGGGCCACTTTTTTCGCCGCCGTTGTGCATTTGGGCCATAAAAAGCAGACGTCGAGCAATTCGCGCTTCAGTACCACGTAGTACATCGTCCTGGATAATGGACATTACTGTCCAAAGCCTGAGGCTAATTTGTTCCAATGCTATTGGGTAGGCTTCGGGGTGTTGTTTCATTTTTGCCCTCAAGATTTCACCCGGAATATCGACTACAGCACAGTCAGTGTGAGCGCTTGCTCCAAATACTCGCGGAGTGCCAGGGCAAAATACGGTATCACCAAACCAAGCTCCACTATCTAAAATCGCAAGGGTCGCTTCGCGCCCGGCAAAATTACTGGAGCATATTCTTACTTGCCCTTCAGCGATAATTGAAAGGCGCTCCTGATGGGAGCCCGAAGGGTAGATGCTATCACCCTGAGAAAAGTACTGGCATTGTGCCTGTTGGGCTAAGAATTCTCGACCCTCACCGGGTAGGCCAGCTAGCAGTGGGCATTTATCAAGGAAGCTAATGTTTTTATTCATTTGCCAAGTGTAAACAATTTGACAGTGTTTACAGCAGGGATGATTCAGAATTTGAGCTCTAATAAAGCTGGGGAGAGGACGATGAAACTGGAAACCATACCTTCACTTGAGGGACGCGTTAGCGATGAAGAGTGGCAATTACGCATAGATTTGGCGGCGGCTTACCGATTGATCGCCTATTTTGGGTGGGACGATACTATTTTCACTCATCTCTCTGTACGTATTCCTGGGCCGGAATCACACTTTCTTATTAACCCTTTTGGAATGTTTTTCGATGAAATTACTGCTTCAAGTTTGGTAAAAATCGATTTGCAGGGGGAAAAAGTGGATGAAAGTGCGGCAATGGTGAATCCTGCAGGGTTTACTATTCACAGTGCAATTCATGAAGCGAGGAAAGATGCCCACTGCGTTATACATACCCATACTACTGCTGGAGTAGCTGTATCTGCTCATGCAGAGGGTTTACTGCCAATCTCGCAGCAATCACTATTTCCCCTTTCAAGTATTGCCTACCACGATTACGAGGGTATTGCTGTGCGCAAGGATGAAAAGTCTCGCTTGGTGGCTGACCTGGGATCAGCGAACTATATGATCCTGCGCAATCACGGACTGTTAACCTGTGCTTCTACAATTCCTGATACCTTCTTAGCAATGTTTATATTGCAACGTGCCTGTGAAATTCAGGTTACAGCTCTTGCTGGCAACCCACCTCTCACTCCGGTGCCTCAAAATATTGTGGATAAAATAGTGAGTGAAGGAGATATGGTTACCAGTAATCAAGGGGGGCTATTGGCTTGGCCTGGATTTTTAAGGAGGCTGGATAGAGTTAACCCTGGGTATACTGAATAGCATCTGTCCCAAATGCCCTGAATGTGATTTTAGGTTCTATATTTCAGGGCATTGATCAAAAATTTAAGATTTAAACTGGATGCTGGGGAATTAAGCGCCACAATGAAAGGAACCCTGATTTAGGCCTGGCTAATGGACTTTACTTTCAACAAAATGGAATTAATGTGGGCTTATCGCCACCAATGAGTCCTTGAAGGCTAATCAACGGTATTCCAACATGCTCCAGTACTTTCTTAAAAAAAGATTAAAAAAACATGACTCTAATAATAATTTAAAAGTGGAGTCTCTGGTTTTAGGCCATCTTCTAGGCTTGAAGGCTCTGAATTGTGAGTCATCCGGCGTTGGCAATCATAAGCCGCATAATATAGTCGTTTCGCTGACTTCTTATAATAAGCGTATTTATGATGTTTACTTATGTATAGAAAGCCTTTATCAACAATCCTTGAGAGCAGATGCAATAGTTCTATGGTTATCCTTACGTGATTTCCCCGATAGGAGATTACCTGAGATACTTCGAAAACAGCAGGCTAGAGGCCTACAAATTCATTTTGTGGAGAATGATTTTGGGCCTTATATGAAATATATATATGCCTTTGATATGTTTCCAAATAGTCTCATTGTCACTGTGGATGATGATGTGCTTTATCCTTCAGATACTATCGATTTACTATATCAATCTTATTTGAGAGCTCCCTCACATATCCATTGCCATAGGGCACATAAGATTCTGTTAAACGGAAAAGGGGAATTGAAACCTTACGAAAGTTGGCGCTCTTATGGGCTAAATAGTGAGCCATCTCCTTTCCTTTTTGCTACGGGAATGGCTGGGGTTTTGTACCCTCCGGATTCATTACATGAGGATGCTTTCAATAGTAAAAAATTTATGGAGTTATGTCCTGCTGCTGATGATGTTTGGTTGAAGGCGATGAGTTTATTGCGAGGAAAATATGTTACTAGGGTTCCAGACTATCGATACTGGAGGGAACGCTTTCTTACTATTCAGGGGTCACAGATTCAACAGTTAAAGGAGATCAACTTGAGAGGCACAGGTGGTAATGACTGCAAGATTAAAAGGGTGTTTTCAGAGTATCAATTACTTGACTATTTACAGGAGCGAAATCAGCCTGTTTTAAGTCCTCACTAGGGGGTGACTTGGGTGAAAGACTAGAGCTGCCCCAGATAGGGGTAAGCTACTCAAGCACTTTTTTTTAGGTGAAAGAAACTGCCCCTCGGCCTTTAATTGGGTTTTTGTCCTAAATATGGTGTTTGAGTGGCCATTGGCTGTGGCATCTGGCATAATCTGCCAAGTTTGTACCCACTTCCGCCCTCTTCTCTTTTGATGGTGTTCCCAAGCTGAGCGGATTGCTGTTCGGCTATTCGGTACAATAGGTTGAGTTTGCTGGATGGCCCTGAATGTTCCAATATTTTTTAAAGAAGCGCTTAAAAAAGCACGACCTAAACAATAATTTGAAGTTGGAAGCGCTTGTTCGCTGCCAGTTGCTTGGTCTACACGCTTCAAGCAATACAGATCTTGGAGTGGGAAATACTAAGAGAGATAATATCGTTATATCTCTAACGTCCTTCGATAAGCGAATCCACGATTTATATTTGTGTATTGAAAGCCTTTTCCAGCAATCCCTTAAGGCTGATGCAATTGTTCTGTGGTTGTCTACCAAGAACTTTCCAAATAAGACTTTGCCTGAGACCCTTAAAAAGCAACAGCAAAGAGGGCTGCAAATATTTTTTGTTGAGGAAGATCTGGGACCCTATAAAAAATATGCTTATGCTTTTGAAAGATTTCCTGACAGCCTGATTGTTACTGTTGACGATGATGTTCTTTATCCGCCGGATATGATTGATTTACTTTATCAGGCATATGAAAAAGATCCATCCAAGATTTATTGCCACAGGGCTCATCGAATGCGTCTAGATAAAAAAGGAGCACTACTGCCTTATGGAAGTTGGGAAAGTAGCATAAGGGACACAGAGGCATCTCATTTAGTCTTTCCAACAGGCATGGGAGGGGTTATGTATCCTCCAAACTCTTTACATAAGGATGCGTTTGACCCCGAAAAATTTATGACCTTGTGCCCAAATGCAGATGATATTTGGTTGAAGGCAATGAGTATTAAAAGCGGGACTTTGGCTGCGCGTATTTCTGATTCCCGTAGCTGGAGACATCGCTTCTTAATGATTCAGGGCTCACAAGAATATGCATTAATGAAGGAAAATCATAAGAACCGTCAGGGGAATGATTGCAAAATTAAGAAGGTTTTCTCTGAATATGACATCTATCATTTGTTAAAATAGTAAAAGATTGAATTGTCGTTGAGATTAGAAGCTAGAGTCTACCATTTATAACGAAATCCAAGCTCCAGCCCTCCCACAAAACTGTCCCCAATACTCTCCAGGCCGCTGCTGAAAAATAATTCGGTATAAATGGAACAGTGGTCCCCGCATTCCTCATAGCTAGCCCCCATTCTTAAGTCTGCATACCAAAAGTCTGGTTTTTGGTAGAGGCGGGCTCCAGAAACGACCAAGTCAGTTTCCTGGTTGAGATTCAGAGTGACTCCAGGAGTTACATAATAACCAAAGCGCTCTAGAGGTAGGGAGCCGTACATATTTCTACTTGATTTACGCTGGCTTTTGCGCTTTTCAAAAGTGGTGCCTAGGCGTAATAAAAACCCATTATTATTAATATCTCCTACTTTTACGGCGTAGGTATCTTCGAAATCCTCTGCTTCCTCAGAAGTATAAATAAGTTGTGCATGGGGGGTAATAGAATAATAATCATAGAGCTTGAAGCTCCACCCTCCTTCTACAGAAAAGCCATAACCATAGCCCTCACTGCTATTGCGGAGAGCACGCAGGTCTTCTGCGTCGAAGTCAAAGTCAAACCAACTTAGCTTAAACTGAGTATCCAGGTACAGGCCTTGGTAGCCATACCAGGTTAAATAGCTACTGACGCCATATGTTTTGGCATCTATATTGCCATCACCAAAAAAAGATTCTACTGTATTTCTTGAATCGCCATAGTGCAAAGCCAAACTAACAATAGGTGTGGTGTCAAGAATTAATAGGTTGAGAGGAAAGTCGATACCAAACTGAAATTGATAATAAGTTTGATCCCAACTTGCCCAGGTGGTGGACTCTTTGGGAGTTGTAGTTATATAGCGTGCGCCATTACGTAGCCATAGTCCCTTGCGATCAATAGCGGTTTCCAATGAACTGGTGTAATCGGTGTTATAGACGTCCCGATAACTGCTACCAACCCAATAACGATTGCCTACACGACTCCGCAATGTGGAGGGGATATTTAAAGAGCGCAGCACTTGCGGAAGGGTTTCATACATTACCGCAGCGGGCTGCCAGCGAATCATACCGCCTTTGGGAAGGCGACTTGAATTACTTACCGTAGAACGTAGATACCAATTACCATCCTCATTTCCAGTTTCGTCACTGTGGTGCAGGGTATAGGCGTATGCTCCACCAATAGTTGCTGGTTGCTCATCCTTGGTAATGTAGTCGCCGTTTAAAATAAAAGCATGTTCAGTAGAGTCACCCTCGATAGAAATTAGTTTTATTCCATCGTCTTGGGTACGTGCGCCAGTGCCGTTGCGATTATAAACGGTTACATAAGTTGATCCGCTGGTATCCCCTCTGATGATTAACTGGTCACTGCCGGCAGAACTGTCATTGAGTGCTACATCTAACCACAGGCGTCCGTTTTCGCCGCTATAGTGTCCATAATTATTATCACTATCTTTTTGAATGATTAGAGTGTTGAATTCTTTATTCGTAAGATCGATAGTGCCGTCGTTAGCAACGTTGCCGGTAATTCTATACTCTTTGGCATCTATAAAAGTTTGGCCGCCCCATTTGATGTGTAACCCTAATGGATTGTTTTCAGCGTCTTGGCCGCCGCCAACATTTAAACTGCCAGTTAAAATAATTTTTGAACTACCCCAAACAACAACACGTTCCCAGTTGGTTAGTTTGTTGCCATCCACACGATAGTCTAGCTTGAAAATCAGTGTGTCGATATCCCCATCTTCTGCACTGAGGTCATCACCACCATTTAAAATTGCATCACCGTCGAAAGAATAGGAGTCAATGACTAAGGTATCTGATCCAGTACCACCGCGTATCTCATTGCTAATTCCCTCATCCCAATGGATGTAATCATCTCCCCCGCCGGCATCCAGGTAATTAAAAATGAAACCTCCATCCAGAGTAATTTGGTCGTTACCTTCGCCACCCCAAACATGAAAGGTGAGCCCGTCTAAAATTTGAATATTATCGTCACCAGCTCCGCCATAAATCCCCCCGCCATTGAGGTAATTACCAATGTCGCTATTGCGATTATCCAGTACGATTAGATCGTTTCCATTTCCGCCAAAGACAGAATCTTTAACTATTGCCCCTTTCACATGAATGGCATCATCGCCTTCGCCACCGAAGGCGCTATTGATAGTACCGCCATTTAAATCTAAGGTATCATTGCCGCCTAGTGCATCGACATCGGCCTCTTCTGCATCATTATCTTCGTCACAGGTTATTTGATCTGCGCCACTAGTACCCGTATTACTCGGAGTACACTGCGCAATGGCTTTCAAGGGGAAAAAAATCGCTAGTGTCAATGCGGGAGAAAAAAGTAAAGCATTAATCCACTGGCGGACGAAAAAGTTTGATTTATAGTTTTCCATTGGGGTATCTGCACTAAGTTTCATTTACAGAGTTCCGCCATTCAGAACTTGGTGCCAATGCCAACATTGATGATCCATGGGTTGTAATCGAAGTGTGCGTAGAGGCGGTCTGATCCTAACTCTGTGGGGAAGTTAACTGTGGGGTCGGTATCTGATAAGTAGTAAAGAGCCGCCAGATTAATTAACAGAGGATAACGAAATTGACGGAAATCTAGGTTGAAGTCGATTCCCCCTTGAAGAGCCCAATCCCAGGAATGTCCCATATTAAGAGCCCCTGGCGCCACTGACATACCTGAGTCCATCAAATATTCATCAAATTGGCGGCTGATAGAAACCGTATGGTAATCGGTATAGTTAATACCGGCGCCTAGATAGGGTCGAAAAAAATAGGATGGATCGAGAAAATACCAGTTAGCAAAGGCGAGAGTGGTCGATACCTTAAAATCCCCCAGTTGAATTTGGCTGCTGCCTGGGTTGCCAGTAAAATTGTCGAGAGTCACATCATAGGCAGCACTGTTAATGTGCATCAGCTCGAACCCCAAGCGGTCTGAGGGGCGCCATACTCCGGAAATTTGCCAAGTTTGTGCTGTGTCTATTTCCCAGGTCGAATTATATAAGTCCCATTGTTGTAATACCCGGTATTTCAGTGAAGTTCCGGCATCATTGGGAGCAACATAACTGAGCCCGAAGCGAACTATAAATTCACCCCAGTCAATGTTGCGCCAATCCTCTTGAGCTTTAACACTGATTGTGCTTGTGGCTAAAAGGAATATAAAGAGTCTGAAAATTATTCCCTGGATTTTCATCGTTATACCTTTCTGTGAAAATCGATGACGGCCGGCGCCATTTATTGTTTCTCGTTGCATTAGATAACTGGTGATTTTGGACTCACCAATAGGTATCCAAAAAGTAGCAGGATTCGGCAGGTGCAGAGGAAATTTGACGAGTATTAAATCGGGATTTTTTGGTGGAAGATTGGCTATCAGCCAAGAGGTTTAACCTGTGTGCGGAGTTAGCCAATTCAAATACTGAATTTTTCTGTGCTTTTACACTATGGATTATTGATTGGGAGATAGAGGCCAAGCGATACCGCTCTCTACCGGTACCGTCTCAAGATTGCGGGCATACTCAAGGAATTCTGCGGCGGCAGGAGATAATGGACGGGACTTTCGCCTGGCCAGATACCAATGGGTAATAATTGGTAGTGATTCCACTTCTAAAATTGACAGGCCGGAATGGCCGCCAAATGCGAGAGTATGTTCGGAGAGAATAGATACCCCGAGCCCTGACATTACAGCGTGCTTTATCGCTTCATTACTTTCGATGGTCATGCGGATATTGAGGTCGATATGTCTCTCCTGTAGGAAACGCTCAATGGCGTGACGGGTTCCAGAGCCCTCCTCGCGCCGCAGGAAGGGACCGCTGGCAAACTCTTCAAGGGGAATCTTTTTTCTACCTGCTAACGGGTGCTTCTCCGGTGCTATGGCCAACAGTCGATTGGGCAGGAATTCCACCAATTCCAGATCAGGGTTTTTGGGAGGATGGCTGAACACATAAAAATCATCCTCATCCTCACTGGTGTAGTCGATGATTTGCTGACGATTACCCACGCGAAAGAGAATATCCAACTTTGGATGCTGCTCGTAAAATTCGCCAATCAGGTGGGGAATAAAATATTTGGCGGTAGTGACGACAGCCAGTTGTAAACGCCCTGTTTCTAGACCGCGCAGTCTGGCTAGCTTTAATTCCAGATATTCATAGCTCTTGAGGATCTCTCGGGCACTGTCCACCAGAGTCTGTCCGGCTTCAGTGAATTGCAATTGCTTGCCTACGGCGTAGTAGAGGGGCAAGCCTACGGCACCAGACAACTTGGCCAACTGCATGGATACACTGGGCTGAGTTAGGTGCAGCGCTTTTGCGGCGCCACTGATACTGCGGTGTTCATATACTGTAAGTAAAACCTCCAACTGCCTGACAGTGCCGATGCGGGAGTGAGCTCTGCTGGATAACATGTTTTTTCTTATTCATAGATAAAAGATGATAGTTAGCATAATCATTATCTATTTTTATCTATTGGTCTACCTAGGGATAATGCCCCCACTTCAATCCATGGGAGGGGCCCCTGCATGCACAAGTCACAACTTTACTTTGGTACCTTGGTAGGACTGTTAGTTATGTCCATTGGATGGGTATTGGCGCTGGTTGGTATTGATGCCGCTGCACTAATGGTGGTGGGGCTGGTGGTGTTGCTTGCCAATGTGGGTTACGTGCTAATGAAGCGCGTTCCCCAGAAAATTCGACTACCCCTATCTGAACGTCGCGATCGCTCCAAGTGCGGGAAGCACTGATCATGCAGCTGGATGTTGTAGTTGGTTTCTTCATCCTTGGGGCTCTGGCACAGCTGGTACGTAGTGATTTACGCCTGCCCACCGGTCTCTACCAAAGCTGTGTGATCTTTCTGCTGCTGGCTATAGGACTCAAGGGTGGAGCGGCGCTCAGTACTTATTCCGCTTCCGCCCTGATTCCCCAATCTCTCGCAGTTTTGGCCTTTGGTGCACTGCTTCCTTTGTTGGCCTTCCCACTTCTCTATTGGATAGGCAAGTGGAGTCGTCTGGATGCAGCGGCTACTGCAGCCCACTACGGGTCGGTCAGTGTCGCCACCTATGCTGTGGCGGTGGCCCTGTTGGAGGCGAAGGGCATCGAATACGAAGCCTATTTCCCCTTATTTGTGGCCTTACTGGAAGTTCCGGCTATTGTGGTGGGAATTCTCCTTGCGCGGAAGTCGATGCAGAACAGCAATAAGGGGCGCCTGGCCCATGAGTTGACCTGCAATCAGGGGGTTCTTCTCCTGCTTGGCGGGATCGCCATTGGGGCCTGGGCCGGTGAGCGTACAGCAGCAGTCATGCCTTTTTTTGGTCAGTTATTTCACGGTGTGCTGGCTCTTTTTCTGCTGGAAATGGGGAGAGTCGCGGCGGCGCGACTCGCAGATGTGCGCGGGCAGGGTGCGTTCTTGCTGAGTTTTGGTATATTTATGCCCCTGCTAGGCGGTGCAGCCGGGGGTGCCCTGGGAGCATTACTGGGGTTGTCGGCGGGAGGAATTTTCCTGCTGGCAGTACTCGGTAGCAGCGCCTCCTATATCGCGGTGCCCGCAGCTATGTCTGTGGCTCTGCCGCAGGCCAATGCCAGCGTGTCCATCACACTGTCCCTGGCGATAACGTTCCCTTTCAATGTCCTGGTGGCGATTCCCGTCTACCTGGCGTTTGTTCAACATTGGAGTTAGCCGCAAGTGAAATCACTGCCCTTTGAAAAAGTCACCATCGTTATGGGGTCGCGATCGGATTGGCCCACCATGGCCAATGCCACCAAACCCTTGAACGAGCTGGAGGTTCCTTTTGCCACTGCGGTTGTGTCCGCTCACAGAACCCCCCAGCGTCTGGTGGAATTCGCCAGTGAAGCCCACAAAAACGGCACCCAGGTGATTATTGCCGGAGCTGGTGGCTCTGCCCACCTGCCGGGAATGATTGCCGCTATGAGCCCGCTGCCAGTGATTGCCGTGCCTGTTGAAAGCCGTTTTATGACCGGAATGGATAGCCTTCTTTCCATCGTGCAGATGCCCAAAGGTATCGCCGTAGCTACCCAGGCGGTAGGTGCCTCTGGGGCTTATAACGCGGGCCTGATGGCGGCACAGATGCTCTCCCTGGGCGATGCTGAACTACAGGAGCGACTGATCGCTTGGCGCGAGCGTCAAACTGACCAGGTTCCGCTAACGGTGGAGTGAAGTCAGTGAGTGAAGTAACCAGACATATCGCTATTGTCGGCTGCGGGCAGCTGGCGCAGATGATGGCACAAGAGGGTAAGCCCCTCGGTATTACATTTAGTTTCCTGGCGGAGAAGGGCGAGGACGCGGGTTGTGTTGAAGGTCTCGGCACAATAGTCAGGCTGGATGAGGCGGGCAGTGGCGAGGATTTATTTCAGGCACTTGGCTGCCCTGAGGTGATTACCGCCGAGCGTGAGCAGGTGGATGTGGCGCTGTTGAGAGCGTTGCAACGCTTCTGTCCCGTTTACCCAGACCCCCATGTTTTTGAGAAAGCCCAACACCGCTTGAGAGAGAAGAGGGCTCTTACTGAGAGTGGTCTTCCGGTTGCGCCTTTTATGCCGGCGCAGGGGCGCGATGAATTAATGAACGCCTTGGATAAGCTCGGTTATCCAGCGTTTATCAAGAGCTGTGAAAATGGCTATGACGGTAAGAACCAGTGGCGGGTGAAAGATGCAGCAGAGCTGCAGAAAGCCATAGAAGAGGCCAAAGATCTGCCCTGCGTGGTGGAAGCCTCGGTAGATTTTTCCTGTGAGGTTTCCCTGATCGGTGCCCGCTCTGTTTCAGGGGAAGTAAAGACTTACCCACTAACTGAGAACTTGCATCGCCAAGGTACGCTGTTACTCTCCAAGGCGCCTTATCAGGATGAGCAATTATTGGCCAGTGCCCGTGCCTATTTGCAAAAGCTGATGGATGACTGGGACTATGTGGGCGTACTCTCAGTGGAGTGCTTTGTCACCAGTGAAGGCTTGCTGGTGAATGAAATTGCGCCACGGGTCCACAACAGTGGTCACTGGACTTTAGTGGGTGCGGGCACCAGCCAATTTGCCAATCATTTGCGTGCGATATTGGATATGCCACTGGGGGACACCGACTGCCCGCGGCCCGCTGCCATGGTCAATATGCTTGGTGTGGATCGAGCGCCAACAGGCAAGAATGAGGGAGTTTGGCTCTATGGCAAGACGCTCCGTCCCGGGCGTAAGATGGGCCATGTGCTCTTAGTGGATGACAGTTCAGCAGAGCTGGCTCAGCGCTGTGAGGCGATGATTGCCGATCTCTATCAGCAGTAACTGATTCACCTGGGCAGGATCTACTTTAAGTCCCTCTTCGGGTTTTTGAAGCGGGGGCTGGCGGTCCTGCCTCGCCACATAGGGGTGCCTACCCGATAGGCTGCTCGCGCAATCATATGCACCCCGATGGGCACAGTGAAGAGCAAAAATAGCAGCGCCGCCACTGCGCGTGCGGTTACCTGGGTATCGTGGAACATTGCGGCTACGCCCCCCAGTAACAGTCCGCAGCACAGGGTGGCGGCTTTGCCCGAAGTGCTCATGCGAGTGTAGAAATCCGGCATTCGTAACAAACCCAAAGCCGCACTAAAACCGAATAGGCTGCCCACTAGCAAAAGGGTAGCAATAAAAACCTCATCGAATACCACTGCCACCTCCCTCTTGTAATACGGTCTTTTTTCCGCTTTTCTCGATAAAGCGGGCGAAGGCGACACTCACCAGGAAGGCTACCAGCGCCAGGGCAATGGCCGCACTCAGATAGGCTGGCTCTCCCGAGGCAATCGCCAGCAGGGCGCAATAGGCCACTGCAAGAATATTCAGCACATCAAGGGCCACAACCCGGTCTGCCAGTGTTGGACCGAGAAAAATTCGCATAAAACACATGGCCAGAGCCAGCAATAAAATGAGTGATGAGACATTAATGGCCGCTACGATTAGCGGCGCGTTGATATCAACGATAGTACTGTGCATCAGGAAAACGCCTCCCGCACGCGCTTCTCAAATCCCAGATGAATTTCCTCACGAAAAATATCTGGGTCATCAACGAACATAGTGTGTACCAAAAATTCAGAGTTATCCGGAGTGATTTCCAGAACTACCGTTCCCGGTGTGAGTGATATTAAATTCGCCAGTATAAAAATCTGGGTTTGATCGGTTATTTCTAGAGGTAGCCGCACTACCTGTGGACGGCTTTGTAATTTTGGTGAGAACACCTCCAAGACTGCACGTAAACTTGAAAGTACCAGTTCCTGTAGAAAAAAACTGCCTAGGCGGATTAGACGAGGTAGACGCTGGAAGTACTTGGTTCCCTCAGGGATCTTGGGCGAAACCCGCAATGCCAGATAACCGACAAAATAACCAAAACAAAAGTTTGTCAGTGTCGCATTACCGGTAAGGGCCGACCAGCTAATGGCCAATATTAAATTGAGTAAAAATACGCGCATAATTAGTGGTTCCCCGCGTATTGGGTTTCCATTCCCAGTACCGCCTCAATGTAATCACTTGGATTCAACAATTCCCCTGCCGCGGCCAGTGAGTACTCGATAAAAGGGCCCGGTGCCAGCCCGAGCACTAGAGTGATCAGGGCCAGTAATGCCACCGGCAGCAGGCGCTGGTAGCGCTCCTGCTGGGGAATATTCTTTAAACTCTGACAATAGTCCTTCGGGTGATCCTTTAAAAAAGCTTCCGCCCAAATTTTGCTCATGGAAAACAGGGTCAGGGCCCCGGTAATTAAGGCTACGGCCACAACCCAGTAAGCGTCCAGATCTAGGCTTGCCTTCAATAGCAATAGTTTGGCCCAGAAACCTGACAACGGTGGAAAACCGGCCAGGCTGAAGGCGGCTATAAAGAAAAAAACAGAAAGCAGTGGACTGGCCCGATAGAGGCCTCCAATCTGGCTTAATTCGTAACTGCCTGTCAGGCGTTTGGCTGTACCACTGATAAGAAATAAATTGGTTTTGGCGACGATATTATGAATGGTATAAAAGATCGCTCCGGCCAATGCCAGTGGTGTATCGAGCGCCAAGCCTAGTACCAAGAAGCCAATCTGGCTGATGATATGGAATGCGAGAATTTTACGAAATTCATAATGTGCAGCTGCGCCCAATACGCCGGTGAGCATGGTCAATAATGCAGTACCCAGCAAAATAGTGTGGGGGAACTCCAGCTCACTGGGAAAAATCAGAGTGAAGGTACGGATTAAAGCGTAAACCCCTACCTTTGTAAGCAGGCCGGCAAAAACTGCGGTCACTGTGACAGGTGGTGCATGATAAGAGGCGGGCAGCCAAAAAAATAATGGAAAAATGGCAGCCTTAATACCAAAGGCACAGATAAATAACACCGCCAGAGCAGAAACAGCAGTGGGGTTATCCACAGTGGCTAAAGAGACATGCAGCTGGGCCATGTTCAAAGTGCCTGTCAGCCCATAGGTCATACCGATAGAGGTCAGCATTAGCAATGTGGAAACTAGGTTAAGTGCTACATATTTAATTCCGCCATCCAGTTGAATACGATCTCCACCAAGCACCAGCAATGCGAAAGAGGCAATTAGCATTACCTCAAACCAGACATACAGATTAAATAAATCTCCAGTAATAAAACTACCGCAAACTCCGGCCAGCAATAACTGGAAGAAACTATGAAAGCCCAGTTTAACCCGGTATTTCCTGATATCGGAAAGGGAAAAGACCGATACACAGAGTCCAACGATACCGCTAATTAGTAGCATAATGGCGCTCAGTCGATCTGCGACTAAGGTGATACCGAATGGCGCAGCCCAATCTCCCATCTGTGCCGCACGGGTGCCGCCTGTTTCCACCAAGTACAGAATGATAAAGGTCACACCGAGTAGAAGTGTGCAGCCAAAGACAGAAATAGCACCACACAGGCGCTTTCGTCCTCGCGCCGGAAAAGTGGCGAGTGCGGTAAGGATTGGTACTAAAAAGGGTAGGGCCAGTAACCAGCTCAAGGGGATTTATCCCTCTTGGGCAAAACCGGCTCGGCAATACGCATCGAATCCACATCCAGGGTGCCGAGTACTTTATAGGCCTGAGCAATCAGGGCCAGAGCAAAGGCCAGTAGGCCAAAGCCAATCACAATGGCGGTAAGGATTAATGCCTGAGGCAAGGGGTTGGAAATTGGCCCAGGAGCAACTTCCATGCCTTTTGGAATTAAGGGAGGGGCGGCGCGAGTGACGCGCCCCGCGACAAATATTGCCAAGTTGGCGGCATTACTAATGAGTATCAGCCCAAAAAGATAATGTAGTAAATTTCTGGCCAACATCAGGTAGACACCGGTAGCGATCAGAATGCCAACAACGAGAGCGAGTGGACCTTCCATCTTAGTTGGACTCCTCCAGGGCAAAAATCAGGGTCAACACAGCGCCGAGCACTGCGAAATAAACCCCGATATCAAAAATCAGTACATTGCTAATAGTGATTCCGCCAGTATTTTTACCACCGGTAATCTGCAGCCACTGTCCTGAGAATGGCGCTTCACCAGAAAAAAGGCCCAGCATTCCGGAAACTGCGGCGATGAGTACACCGCTCGCAGCCAAAGTGCTAGGGGGAATCTTTAGGGCACTCTGTGCGGACTCCATACCCCAAGCGATGGCAAATAAGGCAAATGCGGAGGCGGCGATCAAGCCAGCAATAAATCCTCCTCCTGGATAGTTGTGCCCACGCAGTAACATATAGATAGAGAACAATAGAATCAAAGCAACCAGTACTCGGGTTGCGGTTTGAAGTATCAGTGAATTCATTGCTTACCTCGCCGCAATTGATGACCGAGTAGGGTGACTGCAGCCACAGCCGCAGTGAAGACCACAATAATTTCTCCAAATGTGTCCAGTGCTCGAAAGTCCACCAAAATGACGTTGACGATATTGCGGCCATGGGCTTCCGGAACCGATGCTTTTTCAAAAAACTCGGTGGTTGGGCTCTCCAGAGGTGTCTGTAGTACCGCAAGTAAGCTGAAGGTGACCAGTAGACCTAAAACCGCGCCGAGGGTGGCATCTCGTGGGCGGAACAATACCTTGCGACCGGGATTAAATACCGGTAGGCGCGGCAGGATTGCCGCAACCAATACCAGGTAAAGGGTTTCTACTAGTAGTTGGGTAATCGCGACATCCGGTGCGCCAAGAAATAAGTAGATCAGGGCAATTCCCACTCCTAGGGCTCCCAGGGCACAGATGGCAATAAGTGGCTTGCGCGCCGAGCCCGCCATATAGGCCCCTCCCACGGTCAATAGCAGGGCGGCCCATTCCTTTAGGTTGAGGCGTGGCCAAGCGTATTCCATAGGAAATTGTCCACTGCGTATCAGGGCATAAGCGAGGGCCAGGGACACAGTGACAAAAATTACTGTTAGGTAACGCCGCATAATACCGTTTTGTAGTATACGGGTTTGTAGTGCGGCAAAGGCTTTGAGTAAATCCAGAGATTTATCCCACAACTGATCGGCATTGGTGGGCGCATGTTTGAAATCCCAGGCCAACCAAGCACGCATGCGCCGTAAGCCCAGATACATGGTGACTCCTAAAACAAAAGTGAGAATACTCATCAGCAGGGGAATATTAATGCCGTGCCATAACTTAAGTTTGATGGTCTCTGGGATTCCCAGAATTGCGCTCAGTGCCGGTTCTACCAAGCCGCCACCAACAAGATCTGGCGCCATACCGAAAGTAAGGCCCAAGCCACTCAAAATTAACGGGCTAATCCACATGCCCAGTGGTGCTTCTTGAACATTGGATATATGTTGCGGCTTTTTTTTCCAGAACGGTTTGATCGCCACCATACCCGCTACGGTTACCGTGACGGCATTGACAAAAACCGCCACTGTAGCAACCAGCGCCGGTTCTGAGGCTACTGCTAAAGCGCCTTCATATTTAAGCTCTTTACCGATAAAGCCTAAAAAAGGTGGGAACCCGGCCATGGAGAGAGCCGCCGCTGAAGCCGCAATCACAGTAATATGCATTGAGTGGCCGAGCCCACCCAACTTGTTGAGATTGCGTGTGCCAGCCTGTTTGTCGATAATGCCCACCACCATAAACAGCGCCGCTTTGTAGAAAGAGTGCACGATAAGAAAGGTAATGGCAGCGGCCACAGCAGCCGAGGCATCGGAGCCCAGGAACATGGTCAGGGTACCTAGCGCAATCAGGGTGGTATACGCCAGGGCCAACTTCAGATCGGTTTGTCGCAGCGCCGCCAAGGCCGCAACCGCTGCCGTAGCGGCACCCGTACAGGTTAAAATCCATTCCCAATACTCGGTATGCGCTAACACTGGATGCATACGCGCGAGCAAGTAAATTCCAGCTTTTACCATGGTGGCTGAGTGAAGATAGGCACTTACTGGAGTAGGGGCGGCCATAGCATTGGGCAGCCAGAAATGAAAGGGCAGCTGTGCAGACTTACAAAAGGCGCCTATTAATATCAGTATTAAGATCGGTAAATAAAGAGGGCTTGCTCGTACAGTTTCACCGGTGGCCAATACCTGGACTAAATCGAAACTCTCTGCCAGAGAGGCGAGTAGTAGCAACCCAACGAGTAGGCACAACCCACCTAGTGTGGTGACCAGCAAGGCTTGTAAAGCAGAACGACGCGCAATGGCGCTGGTGTTGTTATAGCTAATTAGTAAATAGCTGGAAATGGTTGTTATTTCCCAAAATACAAATAGGGTAATTAAGTCTCCCGCCAGAACCAAACCCAGCATCCCTACCATAAAAAGGTAGAGGTAAAAGTAAAATCGGCGCAAATCAATGTCGCCGCGCATATAAGCGGCAGCATAGATGGTAACAAAAATTCCAATGCCACTAATTAACAGGGCAAAAAGGAAACTCAGGCCATCGACATAAAAACGCAGGTCAATTCCCAGTGCTTCAACCCAGGTAACGCCAAAGGAGAATTCCTTACCGGCTGAAATATCCGGCATATGCACCATTAAGATCATGGTGAAAATAGTCGGAAGCACAGGTGAGAGTAGGGATATCCATCTCCCTGGCGTAGCCTGATCTATTTTGCGACCTTCCGTGTCGCCCACTGCGCCCATCAATACATCCCCGATTGCCTCGATCTATTTTAGGAGGGAATTGGCAATAGAGCTGGCGCGGAATCTTAGTATCGAGATTATTATGTTTCTGTCGATTGGATTGCTTTGCAATTGACACGTATCGAGTTGAATGAAAATTGCGACTAGCTGCTTCTATATATGCTTTTCAGATGGGCCTTTTAAAAAGTAACTTTCAATCAGCTAGTTGGAAATAATTCTTATTGGAATTGTTTAAAAGCCTGGAGAGGATATCCGTCAATTACAGAATCTGAGGTATTTAGGGGCTCAAGTTGAATATCTCGATGAGTGCCGGTTTATTCGACTAAGAAATTTATCTTACTTAGAGTCAGGTGCTCTTCTTAGGGTATGACTTTGCGCCATATTGCATAAATAGAAGTAGGGTAATAATTTGATGGTGGAATACCTGCTATTTAGAGGCTCCCTGGGTAGTTGAGCAAGATAAGAATTTCACTAATTTCATAAATAATATGCTTAAAGGATGCAACTATGAATCGGTCACTTAACAAACATCCTGAGCTAAAGATCCTAGATCAAGATTTATTCGAGTTGGTGCGTGGGGTGGAAATTCTTGCGGCAATTGAGCCAAGAAATTTTCGGGCGATGAAAGAAGATTTTTTCTCGAAGAATTTTTCCATTAATCCTCAGTTTGTATACCGTGAACAAAAAATGGACATATTTCAGCGCAAACGGCTGCTTTATGCCCTTCCAGTAGAATCCCTGCCAGATGAGGATCTGACTCAGCTATATAGCGATATCATCGAATCTTATGTCGATAAATTGGATCAGTTTCGCTCTGTGGGAACGGATGATTTTGTTTATAACTCCTTGCGTTACTTTGGAGAGCCCACAGATAAAGATGTAAATAATGCCAATTTTATTCTGCACTTGCCTGATGATTTGGAATCTAGTGAAGATCGGTTTCTGAATGCTAATGAGATGATGCAGTATCTTAGTGACTTCGCTAATAGACAGGGCTATAGCTACGATATTCGCATCGATGATCATATGATTGCCAATGCTTTGGTGGCTGGTAGTACGATTAAAATCAACTCCCATGCCAATATTTCGGAGACTGAGGTCTCTGCGCTGGCTCACCACGAGCTGGGGGTTCACCTGGTCACCACTCTTAACGCCCGTAGCCAGACGCTAAAAATTCTAGAGTTGGGTTGCCCGGTCAATACAACTACTCAGGAAGGCTTGGCTATTCTGTGTGAGTACCTGGCTGGATACCTCACTCTGCCAAGACTAAAAGTATTGGCCTTGCGGGTGGTTGCGGTGCAATCCATGTTACAAGAGAAGGATTTTAAACGTACTTTTATCCTGCTCAAAGAAAAATATCAGGTGGAGGAAAATCTGGCCTTTACGATTACTACCAGAGTCTATCGAGGTGGTGGCTTCACCAAGGATTATCTTTATCTACAAGGTTTTCATCAGATGTTAAATGCCATGGAAAACTGTAAGGATTTTAATAACCTTATGACCGGTAAGGTATCAGTGGAATATCTGCCTATTATTTCTCGGTTGATTGATAAAGGCTATCTGCATGCACCACATTTTATCAGCCCTGCGATAAAAGAACCGCAGTCTATTGATCCCGTTAAGCGGTTTATTGCCCATGCGATTAAATAATTTTTTAGAGAATCTTACCTAGATTCAGTTGGCTGGTAGGTCAAACCACAGGGCCGTGATGCTATTCTTTATCGCTTTCAGTTGTACTTGTTTCTTGAATAAACCCAGGCCGTCCCCTGAGGCCAGTATAGATTTATCATTTACACTGGCCTCACCTTCAATGACATGTAAGTAGCCGGGCCGCTCATGGGTTTGTATTGTAATGCTTTCTCCAATATTTAATTGCAAACGGTATAGACTGGTATCCTGATGTATGGAGAGTGTGTTTCCGCTTCCATCGGGGGTGATAAGCGCGGTCAGCTTATCCCGTTGTGGGATTGATTGTTGCTCGTAACTGGGTTTTATGCCTCGGCGATTCGGTTCAATCCAGATTTGCAAAAATTTAAGCTGCTCCGTTTGTGAGTGGTTGTATTCCGAGTGAGTGATACCGGTTCCCGCACTCATCCTCTGAATCTCTCCAGCTGATACGACCAAACGATTACCCTCACTGTCTCTATGTTCAATCGTACCCTGCAAAATGTAGGATATAATCTCCATATCCCGATGGCCATGAGTATCAAATCCTGCACCAGGTATGACAGTGTCATCATTGATAACACGCAGTACAGAAAACCCCATATGATTAGGGTCGTAATAATGCCCAAAAGAAAAGCTATGTCTACTGTCTAGCCAGCCAAAACGGGCTCTACCACGTGCTTGTGAGGGTCTGTAATAATACATAGCCTGATCCCTATTAATAAGATTGGTTTTGATGATAGGGCTATGATAGATAATGGTTACGAAAACAAATATTGGATAAAAACGAACAAGTAATTCGCCTTAATCGAATGAATGGCCTCCAACTGAACATTCGTCTATCCCTTCTCCCCATGCTAAAAAAGAGAAAGCGATAAAGAAATATAGATCTATGGAGAAGAAAGGAAGCAGGAAAAAATGAAGAATAAGCACTATTACTCAGAGGCTGGCATCTCCAGAGTTAGTAGGCGCAGTTCTCCAATAAATTCCCGAGCCACAGGTCCAAGCTTATCCTGGTCTTTGAAGTTTATATAAAAACTGGCGGAACGTGTCCCGCCTTTTTTTAAGCGAAGCAGTTTCAGAGTCCCATCATTGAGTGAGTCAGCCACCAGTGGCATGGGCAGCCAGGCAAACCCCATGCCCTGGGTGATTAAATCTAGAGATGCACGCAAACTACCCACCTTCCAGCGTTGTTCTGCTCCCAGCCAGCCTGAATCCCGGTTTGTTTGAATCGCCGAATCCCGCACAATAATCTGCCGATAGGATTTTAGATCTTCAAATGTCAACTCACGCTTAAACTGGAGTAGTGGATGTGCATTGTGAGCCACGGCCACAAATTTAATACGGCAGATTTCATCGTTGAGGCTGTCATCCATGGTAAAAGCCGAAAGGCCCAGGTCTACGAGTCCTTCCTGGATTAATTCGTTGGTACCGGATAAAACAGTATCCACAATATCAATATTGACCTGAGGGTAGACTCCAGACACTTTCTCTAAAGCCTGGAAGACTACCTTCTGTGGAAAGGCTCCATCTACCGCAATGCGTAACTCCGATTCCACCCCTTCACTCAGGCTATCAGCAATAGCCTCAATACGAGATACCTCTTCCAGTAGGAACTTGCCACGACGCAGCATTAATCGACCAGCCTCAGTAAGTACTACCTTACGCCCCGATACTTCAAACAGCTTAACACCGAGTGCGACTTCTAAGTTCGTTACCGCATGGTGAATACTGGATTGGCTCTTGTGAACCACCGAGGCTGCCTGATTAAAACCGCCAGCATCTACAACGGCCTTGAACATCCGCCATTGCTCAAGGGTGGTCTTTTGCATGAGTTTTCCCTCTCCTGAGAGCTATTTCAAAAGGCTACTTTATTCTTCGACTACACAGAATGATAGTGAAAATTATAGGTGGTACTCCTGTGAAGCTTTGAAAGTAATTGTTTTCTCCGGCTTGGTAAGGCGCTATTGAAGGAGAAAAATCTCGGTATCTCCTTGTGTTGTATCTTTACACTTGTTGTCCAGGGGAGGAGAGAATGAGCGAATTAGCAGTTTTGTTTTTGAATGCATCAAAGCTAGTCGGATGAGAAACAAGATAAGCTCTGAATTGAGTATGGTATTGCTCGTGCCACTTTTGAAACAGATATAGAGAAAAATATGAATACGCTTCTATTGATATTGAAAAAGTTAGTTGCTTTACCGTAATGGTCTTGACTAAATTTCAACGTCTTATATTCTCTGTTCAGAGACGTATATATTCCCTGTCATATTAATCTTTGTATGCCGTAAATGGAAAATCTCGAAATTAGCTTGCTCAGTAATTAACTCTGTGATTTGTAAACTATTATGGCGTGGTTTATCTGCAAACAGATTCACGCTTTAAGACCCCAAAGAAAAAAGGAGGCCGCGTTGCGGCCACTGTAAGGATATGTGGATAAGTGTGCAGTAACGGCTTTTTGGGCTAGGCTTAAGCCCGATTGTGAGGGGTGGTGTAATCAATATCCGGTCCCACTGGAACTATCTGAGTTGGATTGATCATTGCGTGACTAAAGTAATAATGCCGCTTGATATGGTGAAAGTTCACGGTCTCTGCAACTCCGGGCCACTGGTATAGTTCGCGTACATAATTGCTGAGGTTGGGGTAATCCTCAAGGCGTTGACGATTACACTTGAAGTGTCCGTGATAGACTGAATCAAAGCGTATTAGGGTAGTAAATAACCGCCAGTCGGCCTCAGTAATTTTTTCTCCTACTAGATAGCGCTTTTGACCTAAAATATTCTCTACCCGATCCAGGGCATCAAATAAATTTGTATAGGCTTCTTCATAAGCTTCCTGAGTGCTGGCAAAACCGCTTCGGTATACGCCGTTGTTGATATTTTCGTATACTAGTTCATTGATGGTATCAATTTCCGTTTGTTTTTCCTCAGGGAAAAAGTTCTGCGTATCCCCGCTAATTTCATTAAATGCTTGATTAAACATACGGATAATTTCTGAAGATTCATTGCTGACAATACAATTTTGCAGCTTATCCCAAAGTATTGGCACAGTAACGCGACCAGTGTGATCAGCTTTATTAAGTGTATATAATTGATGCAAGAACTGATAGCCAAATAGCGAATCACCACTGCTGCCCTCATCGGTATTAAAACTCCAACCATGTTCAAGCATATCCGGGCTGACTATAGAAACACTGATGTGCTCCTCCAGTTTTTTTAACTTTCGGAAAATTAAGGTGCGATGTGCCCAGGGGCAAGCCAGCGATACATATAAATGGTAACGCCCGGATTCCGCCTTAAAGCCACCTATACCGCTAGGACCTGCGCTGCCATCAGGGGTAATCCAATTGCGCAGTTGAGCAGCCTCTCGCTTAAAAGACCCACTGGAATCTTTGGTGTCATACCACTGGTCTTTCCATTGGCCGTTGACTAATAATCCCATGTTTCTCTCCTGAATCAGTATTCGTGCTAATCGGCCCTAGGGTAGTTAGGGCGAGACAAAAGTATGTTGGATAAATTATTAAATGGTTTTTTTACGCTTATCGATGCTTAAGCGCCCGGCGCCATGAGCGGCCAGTACCAGGAAGCCGCCAGCCATGGCCAGGTTTTTAAAGAACATCAAAAATTGCATCTGATCGGCTAAGTTATGGTGATACAAGGCCGCGGTTAGCAGGCTGAATGCCGCAAATGCCAGGGCGGCAAGGCGAACATGGAAGCCGACGATCAATGCCAGGGCTCCGCCAATCTCAAATAAGATTACCAGTGGCAGAAGGAATTCTGGCAGGCCGCCCATAGCCAAGTACTGGGCGCTGCCCTCATAGTTCTGAAGCTTATTCACTCCCGCTAGTATAAAGATTGCTGCCAGGCCGATACGCCCACTGAGGTCGGCGATGTCTGCAAACAGATTCGAGTTTGTACTTGTCTGGGCTGTGGATAAAGTAGAAGTGGTCATAGGGATGCTCCTCAAAATGTGAATAAGTGGATAACACTGGGTTTTGGCTAAGTAGTCGATGTCTTTAAGGAGCAGTTTAGTGATATTTAATAGAATGAAAATTGGTATAAATAGGCTTATTCATTCTGATAAATAGAATGATGGGGCGGCGTGCTGAGCACCTCAGAAGTGGTAGCCGATACCCAGGGAGTAAACAAATGGGTCTATATCCACATTCACCCGAATGTGAGAGCTATCATCAGCTCCAGAGCGAAAATGGATCTTTGCCTTGGTATCAATATCCAGATACCAAATAGCCGCGTTAAACAACCAGCGGCTCTCCCTGCCAAAGGCGACATCTATACCAACCTCCCCGGCAAGTCCCCAGGAGTTGTCCAGCTTGAGTCTTGCCCGTGATTCGGCTCCGAGAACTGTCTCAAAGTAGTTCTGGGCTACACGGTTGATATGCTCGCTAAAAAAATGGGTGTAATTTACTCCAACACCAATATATGGCTGCACCCAGGATTCTGTACATACCGGGTACCACTGCAACGTAAGGGTAGGAGGCAGGTGTTTGATATCCCCCAGGCGAACCCTGCCCAGAGGTTCCCCGGTATTCGGGTCTGGCAGGCCACTCACCTTAAGGTCGTGCTTGAATGGCAGTGCAGCCAAAAGCTCCAGCCCCCAGTGATTGGCGAATAACCAGGTGCCTGTAAAGCTCACGGAGTAACCAGTATCCACGTAAACTCGTGTATCAGGCAGTATGGTGCCATTTAGGCGCAGATTGTTGGAATCGTCGTTGGGAGCTACTGCAGCGGCGCCAACACGAACTATAAAGTCTCCTTTTTGGTAATCTGCTATTGCTAGGCTACTGGTTAATAAGGTGGCAAAGAGTGTTATTGCCAGTCTGAGCCGTATCATCTCTCACTTCCCTGAAAGTCCATCTGAGAAAGGGGGCTTTCAATGAGTGTAGACTTAAAAAATAGTTAATTTGGAGATGAATTAACTACCGCCCAGTGGAGATTGAGTAGAGAGAGAAAGGTGATTTGGAGTGATTTAACGAGCAATTATTTTAGGGATGAAATATCTAAATACTGCCTAATTTTATAGGTGCCGGCCTATCCCGGCACTTTTCTAATGCAAAATGTGCGAAATGAATTTTAGGGGGATCACACCTGGAGTATTAGGCAGATAGCTGTTCCAGCAGATCTTCATCACTCTCGTACCAATATTCATTACCACGGCCAAAGGTACTGCTTGCGGTTGCATGTATTGCTCGGACCTGACTTGTCCACTTGGTTGCCTGGGTTTTTGCAACCACAAAGGCGGCAGCAGTACAGACTGCGGCGGCTCCGATTGCGGCTGCAGTCGGGTTGTTAATGGCGGCTTGATACACGTTCGATAACATGCCCCCCTGTTTTTGAATAGTAAGGATACCTGTCTCTTTTAAGGAAACTGCTGTTACGCCAGTACCAGCGGCTGCTGCGCCGATTCTTTTAATCTCATTCCAGGAGTTTTCTCTTCCTGCGGCGGTTTTAAGATTGCGAGGGTTAGTATTACTATTTACATAGGTGAGGCCAACGATTTTGCAGAGCTTTTCCAGCTTGTCGGGGTTTGCGCCCACAGGATTAGAGAAGAAAACTTTTTGCCCGGACATTTTATTGCGCAAATTGCGTACTATTTCCTCATCTTTTGCTTCAAAACGGCTCAAAGAGGGTGTGTTCTGCAAAATTTCCAGAGCCTGCTGGAAAGTTTTGGCACCTTCACCATGAACCAACCAGTTGACGGATTCTCTGGCGCTTGCTGCCTGTTGAATCAAGGAGGTCAGGCCATCGATAGATGGAAGTGCACTGTGCTGTTTATTGTTAATCCAATAAAGTGAGTAGAAGTTGTCGATCTTAGGAATATCTCTGGGCAGTATTTCAGTCCCTCCATAGGCTTTCTCAATATGCTTAATTAGCAAACGCCCGGCTGAATTATTTGAACTGAATTTGCCACTCACTGCAGCATAGTGAGCACCATTCCACTTATGTTTCATGGGCATTTGAGTCTTGGGACCTTCAGGCTTCCATTCTTTGCCATCATATTGAACTTGGTAAACCCCTGTTACTTGATTACCGGAAGCTGTTTGCAGAGAGTTATCAAAGTGGAGTTTATGGATCAGCACGTCGCCATTGTCGATATAGTACTCAATGGCCATACCATTGCGTACCAGATAGCGAATGGTTCCGGCACCATTGGCACTCTGGCTGCTGCCAGTATCGGCATTTAGGCTTATGAGCGCGCGCAGTAGGGTGGCAGAGTAGTAATTAGTTTGTGCCTCTTGCTTCACTTTTTCATACATGGGGTAGTGAGCATTGTTAACATAGACATCACGGCCCTGTTTTGTGCCCATAGGGGCCATTTCAATTATCTTGGTCCAACCGACTCTAAATGCTGGCATAAGATCTCCTTATCATAGTTCTAAATAACAAATAAATTTATTAGGGGTTAAAATTTGGTGGAGGTGTTCCTTTTTCGATTAGGATAAAAGAGTCTTCCCCAATTCTGTCGTTGCCCTCACGGAATTTATGGTAAACCCAGGACTCCGGTTCGCGGCTTTTACTAAATTTTGCATCAGGAAATTGCTGAGAGATTTCTTCCTTTCGCTTTTGTATGGTCGGGCTCAATTCCAACTTCAGTGTTGAGTAAATATCACTCATTAAATTGTTCATTACGGTGATGCTGTAATTGGCCGGTGCATACCCTAATGCACTGAAGTAAATGTTAAGAAAATAATTGTCATCCAGTGGAGCATAGAGTTGTGCGTTATATGTTGATTCGTTAAAAGGATTCTCTCGTAACTCTTTTTCATCGCAATTCTGATGAGCTTCACAATACAGCCAGTCTGAATTCCCTATTTTTTTTTGCTGCCAATTAATGGGGGCTAGCATAGGTATCATTAGATTTTTTGCTGGTCCGTAATGAAAATACAGGTCTCTTAAAATAACCTGTTCAAAATGGCGTGGATTAAAGCAGCTCATACTCTCCGGTAAGTCATCTACTCGGTAGACCCTAATTACCAGCGTTACGAATCCATATTCCATGGAAATCCAGGGTGGTCCATAAAAACCCCAGTTGCGTTTTAAAATGGACTGCCCTGGCATTCTTCCCTCTTGGTACCATTTGCCGCGACTTAGATCGTCATAGGCTTCCCGGTTATAGATATCAATGCGGGGGCCATAATATTCCTCATTAATATCGGCCACGCTGTTGGGGGGCAGTGAGATACTAAAGTGGCTGCCGGACAGGTTGGCAGTCAGTGTTTCAAGTTTGTCCCGATTTGGTACAAATGGCTTTTTTCTGGAGGCAAAGAGGCGTTCAAACATAGACTTGGTGGTTCCTATCCACAACGCTAGCGCTTACGGGATTTTGGCCGCCGTATTATAGTGCTGGCTATTTATTGTAAAGTGCAAACTACTTCACGTTTTTATTGTGAGGGAGTTCCTTTTTGCGGTACGTTCGTGCAGTAAGCGGGGAGGTTATGGATCAAGTATCGTTGGTGGGGAATAGTTTCTGTGAAATTTGGTAGATGAGTACCGTTTATCTTTTTGTTCTTTCATTTTTGACTGCTCGCTTCCGAAGTGTAACCAATGTTTCAATTGACTTATAAAGCCAAATACAAGTGCCTATTTTATTCGCCAATAAAATAAGCACCTTTACCCCTGCTCACCAACTGAATTTGATTGGTGCTGGATTAAGGATTGCTTTAGCAGAAGCCAGGTATGGTAAATGATCCCCAAGAAGTAAATCATCATGCAGAGTGCAATGAGAATACCTGCTGGGATAAAGGCGTCGCTTTGTTTGAACAAGCTGGAGAAATACTGGTAGTCAAAAATATTACCCTCAGTAGATAGTTGAAAAATAAATAGGAAAAAATAGCTATACCAAATATTTGAATTGATTTTGGAAAGGTGTTTTTTTTGCAGTTCAGATATGAAAGGTTTTCCGGTATGTAGGTATCGTATGCGATAAGTAATGCAGGCTGAACAAGAAATAAATAAGAATGCAAGAAAACTAGTTGCGAAAATGGTGTTGGCATTTTGCATGTTTAGGTTGGATAGGTAGTGGAGATCAAAAATGTCGCCTTCGGTGTACACTTGATAGATAAATAAAGTTAAATATATATAGCTAATATTTAAGAGAATATTTTCAAGATGTTCTCTTGTAGGCTTTGAGATAGAAACTTTTCTCATAGTTCTAAAAACTTCTATTCTGTTTAATCCATTTGTAAATTTTCTACCAATCGTAATAATAACATCAGTTGTTTGTCTAGGGTGAGAAAGGCTAAAGTCCTCTGCCTATTGGGCTTGGCGCTCAGTTTTTTAGTTTTACAAAATCGTGATCCTACCTGAAATTGGCGGGCTGTTTAACATGTTATTGGGCGATCAAATAATGGGTTATCTGATCGCCACAATGATAGGAAGCTAAATAAGAATTTATTTAGCTTCTTGCTGTTAGGAATTTCTGATACTGGAATGCCGCCCCCAGCATGCACAGCCCCACCAGCATACAGACCACAATCTTTTGTATCAGGGAAAAGTCCTGCATATCCCACAGTACAATTTTTAGTGCAGCAATGCCGAACAACATGAGTGAGAGCTTCAGTAACTTTTTGGTATCAGGTTTTAGGGTTTGGAATAGTAGCAATGTTGCATGTACCACTAAGGCAAATGATATTGCCGGCAGCCACATGGTTTCCAGCACTTGCGCCAGCAGCGCAATATAAGCTGGGATGGCTGTAAGGTGCAGCCCCCACAGGTTAAACATCCTGCGGCCGGGCCATACGGCTCTATTGGCGAAAAAGCGCTGATAAACCAACAGTGAAGCGATTCCCAGGGCCACCAGGTTATACACTCCCAACACTGGCGCCTTGGCGGAATTGGCAATGACCGCTGCAACTTGCAACAAGGTAATAAACTCAAACAGGCGCAGACTCAGCATATAAAGGGGGGTCAACTGGTTGCGCAGCGGCGCTAATTGGGGTTTAAAAATATACAGGCCGGCGAAGTACAGCTGGCATAGTAAAAGTGCCAGTGCAAAGTCACGGCTTAGCGCGTAGCTAATAATAAGTAGCGTTGCCGCAAGATAGTAAAAGGCCAATGGAAAGAGTGGCTTAAGTGTCCGGTGCAGGGCCAACCGCCAATCCTGGCCGACCGGCTTTCGCCGCAATCCCAGGCCGATCCACAACAGTGCAGCCATTGATACCAGCCCCAACAGCAACCCACTCAAGGCAAACCCTTGCCAGTTGGCGAACTCCTGCAGGGCACAACTGATTATTGCTACAAAGCTTGCCCCTGCGATTAAGATGCGCAGTTCCTGTTTCAATACCTCCAGCTTCAGGCGTGTATAAAGTGCCAGGGCGATAGCGCCAGACAGCCAAACGGCGATGGGGAAGTAGTCGTTGGCCTTATAAAGTATTGTTGGTAGGAAAAATATTGGCACCAGAGCGTAAAACAGCTTGCGCAAATTGAGTGCCAGAGAGAAGCCAGTGGATTGCATATCCAGGTGTTTATACAGAGCCGCAATCATCCACAAGCTAAGGAAAGCCTCTACACTAGCGATCTTTCCATAAGGTATTTGATCGTAGAAATGCAAGTTACCCACAATCGATGCACTCGCCAGTAGTGGGATAAACAGCAGTAAGTAATGGCTGAGTCCAAACCATTCACTAAATGCTGAGCCAGTGCGCTTGCCGTGCCAGATTAAAAAGCCCATCGGTAACAAGGCAAGCAGCCACATACCCTGGGGCCAGAGGATGCCAACAGATAGCAGAAAGCTTGCGGATAAAAACACCACAAAAGCGTTATCTGCGAAAGAGGTTAAATGGTGCTCTCTAGGAGTAATCCGATCTGCGCAGTGCTGTAACAGTCGGGTTAATGCAAAGGCAGCCGCACAGAGCGCCAACCAGTTACCCCAACCAGCATCTGCGCTTAATGACAGCAACATTGGTGCGGGAACAACTCCGCCAGCTACCCAGGTCAGAGCTTGCCACAGCATGGTAACGCCAGCTGCAGATAGGGCGATGTAACCCTCGCTTCTTACACTGATAAAACCAAAATGGGCACCGAGAAAAATCAGCAACAATCCCTCTAGACACCAGACAATCCCTAATAAAGCGGGACTGCACAACGCAAGGATTGCCAAGCCTGCCAGTAATCCACCGTGTAGTAGAGCCATATTCTGTACAACACGGGCGGAAATGCTGGTGGCGTTGTAGCCAAACAGCCAGCGTGAATAAATAGCCAGTGCTATCCAGGGTAGAAGGTTCAGCAACCACACAACACCCAGCGCGTTGCTGCTGGGTGCCAGGGACCAGCAGATGTGGATAAACAGCACCAGATTTGCGGCAATAATAATCAGGCGCCTTCGCTCTAGCCCTTTGGACTCTATTAATTCAGCGCTTAGTCCTCGCAGAGCGTAGTGGGCAAAACCATAAAAGAAGCCGTGTAGTATTAGTAATGGCCCCCAGGCAGATGTAGCCTCATCCAGATTTGAGACGGAAAACTCCAGCATGCCTGCGCTCAGTACCATGGTTACGATCGCAAGCTGTGGCCAGCGTATTTGCCTGGACAAATGCAGCATCGCCAGGGCGAGAGCCAATAAATAGCTGAGATAAACAAGTGCGGAAGGATCAAAATGATTCGTCACCAAAGGCATGGTGGCGCCGCCCAGCAGTGTGACCATGGACACCACGCGTGTCTCAAACAATAAAGCCAGTAAGTAAGAGAGCCCTGTTGTCGCCACCAACAGGCCGACTCCAACAGGAACAGGCAGCAACTGATAGTAAGGCCCAGCAAAGTACCCACACAGGTAGAGAAGAATCACTCCGAGCGCTATTAATCCAGAGCCGTAGTCCGCCATATGGGGCATACGCCGGCTAAAAGTCACACCGCCAAAAGTGGTTGCCGCCGCAACCAGAAAGCCCAGGGCAACCTTACCGGCGGGGCCCAAATAGCTGTTGAAAGAGAACTGCAGCAAGTATGCGAAGCCAAATACCAGTGCCAATATGCCGGCAGCGGTCATAAAGAATACCGGGGCTTTACCCTGGCGCTGGTAATGGCGATAAAAGTTCGCAAGGGGCTCCCACACACGATTCAGCGGTTCCAGAGCTGGTGCCACTAGGCTGGCTAATCCCTCCTGCAACCAGGGTGTGGCTACTGATGCTTTTTTGTTTTTTTGTGGAATTGATTTGGATTCAGCAGACGTGGTTGTAAGGGGTATGTTTGCTGGCTGGGTTGGCTCAATGGTTTGCCGGGACTCAGAGGGGGAGCCCATAAGTAGGGCTAAATCATCCTCTAACCCTGTAGTGTTTTCTGACAAGGCATCTTTGTTTTCTGTATTGCCTCGCTTGAGTTGTGCCTCAAGGGCGGAGAGTCGCCTTTCGAAGGTCTCCAGCCGACGCCGGTTGTCACGTTCCAGAAGGGCTAGTTCAGCCCGGAGCGACAGCAGTTCACTTTCCATAACTTGCTCTTATCGTTTTGGTCGAGACTATCCCGTGTTTGTTTTTACAACAAGTCCCGGGGGAGCCTCTGAAAACCCTGTAAGCGGGTCTTGAAGACTACAGCTGCCTTGCAAAGGGCTATGGCCATTCGCTGCAAGCTGTGCCTAACACCTGCAGTTTTCAAAATCTGCAGAGATATTACGGAGTTATTCAGGGGCTCCCTAGTGAACTGCACGGGTTTAATCGATCATTTTTCCATCGTCTTTCTTTAATGTACCTGAGTAGCCAAAGATAAGGCCCAGCAATGGCAAGGAGATTTTTATTTCAAATTGGTAGAGCCCATTCACAACGGCTTTTCCAGCGGAAACCCTGGGCCTGAATATTGTTGGAATAGGAATACGAAAAAGTGACACAGATTGCTGTATCCATTGCCAGTTGCCACCCTCTGTTGAGACCCCTAGCTGAATTTTGACCGGGCCAGTGGATTCCACCCAGTAACCACCTTGTTGGTAGGTCTTTACTGGCTGGAACTCTGAGGTAACAGTATGGGTTCTGGCAAAAGTGCGGGACCAAGTCAGTTTTTCTGGGGAGTGATGGATGTCTACAGAAAAAGGCACTTTGCGAGCTGTCGTTGGAGCCCCTAGCTTGTGCGCCATTCGCCGACCAATCCAGCCGGCGACGCTGGAACCAAAACGGATATCCACTTCCCCATACAGCTTGGCACCTTGCGTATGCAGGTGCTGCAAAAGTGGATTCAATTCACTAAAACTAGGCCCAAACCAGTTGATGACAGCAGTATTCACTGGTTAATACTTAAAGAAATCACTAGAACTCTTTTGTATTCTGCAGTGTTCAAGCTTTAGGGCGAACTACAGCTCGTATTGCGCAGTAAATGGTTTTATCACCATCCTTAACCAGCACTTCAGAAGACTCAGAAATCACCTGGGATACAACGAGGTCTGAAACACTAACCACCTCCATTAGCTCTTCCTTGCAGCCTGCAATATTGGCGGCATTAGAAATGGCAGAATCGTAACTGGTTTTGTGGGAGAAACCTCTCTCTTCCTCACCGCGGCGGCTGCGTTGAATACTTTGATAAGCCTCTTTGCCCGCATCCACGGTATCGCCAATAACACGGCCCGGTTTGACTTCGAGTTGCATGCAGGAAGCGGTGGCAAGAGTAATGGCTATAAGGGCAAAAAGTTTGTTCATTTTTCGATCTGAATCCATTTGACATTGAATACTGACGTAGAGCTTTGAGACACGCTTGTTACGGTCGCAAAAATTACCCGCGGGATCTTATAGGGATATTGTCAGCAATCAAGTGACTTAGTGGGTAGATAGGCCCAACAGATGGTTAAGAACAGCCAGTCAATAAGTGAAGCCTGAGATTTGTCACAGTTCTCAGATTTTCCGGAACAGGTGAGGTTGTTTATATTCAAAGCTACCGGGTGTAAGAAATTTACTAGCTAGTACGACAAATCTAGGTAAGCAGCCAAACTTGCCTATTTATTGAAATTTTCAACCCTTCACTTGGGATATTACTAGCATGAAAGTATTTCACCACACCCTGTTCTTAGCTATCTTACTGCTCTCTATGCCCTTCGCATCAGCGGGAGAGCCCTTCTCCGAAGAGCGCTTCAAAGAGCTACAAGCTGCCAAGCAACCCGTATTGATTGATGTACGGGCAGACTGGTGCCCTACCTGTAAGAAGCAGGGCATAATTCTTGCGCAGTTCCAGGAAGATAACCCCCAGTGCGGCCTCACAATCCTTAATGTGAATTTTGACAAGCAAAAAGAGTGGGTAAAGCATTTCCGTGCGCCCAGGCAGTCAACTCTGCTGCTCTATCGTGGGGACAAGCAGGTATGGTTCAGTGTTGCTGAAACACGCGCTGATGTTATTCGCCAGAATATCTTTAACTCAGTTAAGGCCTGCGGCGAAAATGCTTGAAGTCAGCGCCATCCCCCTGGCCTTGATTGCGGGCACACTTAGTATTCTCTCCCCCTGTGTTTGGCCGCTGGTACCAATGGTGGTTGGTGCATCCAGCAGTGCTGGGCGCTGGGGACCTTATGCGCTCGCCGTAGGGCTCAGCTTGTCATTTGCCCTGGCTGGAACTGTGCTCAGTTTCCTGTTGGTTTCTTTAGGGCTGGACCCAGAGCTATTTCGCTATATTGCTGCAATCCTGCTTGTGGCTGTTGCCCTTATTCTGCTGATCAAACCCCTTTCCGACTGGGTGACCCTGCGTTTGGCGAAAGTTACCGCTGGGGCGAGTATTACTGGTGATGGCGCCTGGGCCGGGCAGTTTGGTATCGGCTTTCTCACAGGAATTATTTGGTTGCCCTGCGTAGGTCCCACGCTAGGAGCAGCAATCGCGCTTGCTTCCATGGGCCAGCAACTAGGCCAGTCATTTATGGTGATGTTTTCTTTTGGGCTTGGTACCGGAGCTGCGCTACTGGTGGCAGGCGGGCTATCACGGAAAATTTATAGCCGCTTATCACCATCAGTTGGTGCTTTTGCTGTTGGTGGCAAAGTAGCACTTGGTGCCATACTTTTGTTGCTTGGGATTATGGTGTTGAGTGGCTTTGATAAAGTCCTGGAAACCTGGGCTCTGAACTGGATGCCCGAGTGGACTTTTAGTTTTTAATAATCATCTCAAAATAAATCACTATTTAGTCGAGGTGTCCAAAGCGACTAATAGTTATTTTGGTGTCTAGAAAAAAACTGAAAATTACCTCAGGAATCCAAGAAGTTTTACGAGTAAGTTTAAAGCCCCAGTAACCTTCAATTACTGGGGCTTTTTTATGTCCTGTTAAGGAACTGTTAAAAATTATGGCTGGTAAGAAGGGTAATCGGTATAGCCCTCATCGGTACCGCCATACATAGTTTCCGGGTCAACTTTATTAAGAGGCCAATCATTACGAATACGTGTGGGAAGGTCCGGATTGGCAATGAAAGGGCGGCCAAAACCAAAGATATCTCCGTTACCCGCCTGCAACACCCGCAAAGCTTTCTCTGGGGAATACTTGCCGGCATACATGATGCGCCCGCCAAAGATCTCTCGTACTTCCTGGTAGAAATTCTCAGGTAAATCCGGTGCATTGTCCCAATCCGCTTCTGCTAGAGATAGATAGGCAATTCCCGCCTCGTTCAACAGTTTGATAGCTTCGATATAGGTTGTGTGTGGGTCACTCTCCACCAGGCCAAGATAAACACGGTCCTCATCGGTACTTTCAAACAGCGGAGCAAATCGAACGCCGAGACGATCATTACCTACCTCTGCTGATACCGCTGCAACAATCTCTTTGAGGAAACGCAGTCGGTTCTCCAGGCTACCGCCATACTCGTCATCGCGTTGGTTGGTATGCTCAGAAATAAACTGGTTTACAAGATAACCATTGGCACAATGCAGCTCAACGCCGTCAAAGCCTGCTTCCAAAGCATTGCGTGCTGCCTGGGCATAGAGTTGCACCAGTTCTTTAACTTCTGCTGTTGTCAGTGCACGAGGCTCACTGGGTTCAGCCAAAGCACCTTGCCCTGGCCCTGTCTCAATAAATACCTTTACCGCATCTGCTCGGATTGCAGACGGCGCAACAGGAGCCGTTCCACCCGGCTGCAGTGATGTGTGAGATACTCGCCCCACATGCCAAAGCTGCGCAAAAATAATACCGCCTTGATCGTGTACGGCTTTGGTCACTTTTTTCCAGCCTTCGACCTGGTCCTGTGAATAAATTCCGGGAGTCCAGGCATAACCCTGGCCGCGGGGCTCAATTTGCGTGCCCTCTGTAACCATAAAGCCTGCACCGGCACGCTGAGCGTAGTAGTTGGCCATTAAGTCATTAGCGATGTTGCCAGGTTGTGAACTACGCGACCGGGTAAGCGGCGGCAGCACAATGCGGTTTTTCAGGGTGTAAGGGCCCAGGTTGATTTCACTGAATAGTGCTTCGTTTTTCATAACTACTTTCCTGCTAAAAGCTTATTACAGTGAGGCTTAAAAAAGACCGTAGGGCTTTTCATTAAGACTGATAAAGATATTCTTCTTCTGCGTGTAGGCATCAATCATCGATTTATGGGTTTCACGCCCAATACCTGACTTCTTGTAGCCGCCGAACGGTGCATGGGCAGGGAGTTCGTGATAGGTATTCACCCACATGCGGCCAGTTTCCACGGCTCGTGCAACGCGCAGAGCTCGGTTGATATCTTGAGTCCACACAGCGCCAGCTAAGCCATAATCGGATTGGTTGGCCATCGCTATAACTTCTTCCTCAGAGGAGAATGGAATCACTACAACAACTGGGCCAAAGATTTCTTCTTGTGCGACTTTCATTGCGTTATCGGCATGGGTAATGATTGTCGGCTCAATATAAAAACCCTGTTCTAATCCCGGCTTTTGTAATCGCTTACCTCCAGTCAGGATTTTTGCACCTTCCTCTTTGGCGACATCTATGTAGCCAAGAATACGGTTCATTTGCGCTTCACTGATCTGGCTACCCATTTGTGTGCTGGGGTCCATCGGGTCGCCGACATTCACGGCTTCAAACTTGGCTTTTAGTTCCGTAGTAAAACGCTCAACAATATCTTCGTGCACAAAAAGACGGGCACCAGATTCACAGACTTGCCCTTGGTTCAGCAAGATAGACAGGGCTCCGCCCTCCAGTGCTTTTTCCCAGTTTGTGTCGGGGAAGACAATGTTGGCTGATTTACCGCCCAGCTCCAGAGTTGCCGGTACCAATTTATCAGCCGCAGCTTTGGCCACGTTATAGCCGATGCCGGTAGACCCGGTGAAGGCCAGCTTCGCGACTTTAGGGTGATCCAGTAAAGCCTGGCCCGCTTCTGGGCCTACGCCGGTGACAACATTCACCACACCATCTGGTAATACTTCTTTGAAAATCTTGGTCAGCTCCAGCAGGGTGGATGAAGTCATCTCGGATGGCTTAATCACTACGGTGTTACCGGTTGCGATAGCGGGTGCAATCTTCCAGGCTGCCATCAGCAGAGGGTAGTTCCATGGGATTACCTGACCGACTACACCCATTGGCTCGCTGAATACCAAGCTCATGGTTTGATTATCAATCATCACTGCTTCGTCGCTGTGGGAGCGTATAACCCCTGCAAAGTAGCGGAAGTGGTCTATGGCCAGTGGGATATCAATATTTGAAGTTTCGCGAATTGGCTTACCGGTTTCCAGTGCCTCAAGGTGGGCGAAAAATGCTTTCTTTTCTGAAAGCATGTCTGCAATTCTGAGCAGTGCATCCTGTCGTTCAATAGCGGAGGTAAGTTTCCAGGTGGGGAACGCCTCTTCTGCCGCAATGACAGCAGCATCGACATCACTTGAATCGGCCAACGGTATGCGAGTCAGTAATTCGCCTGTAGCAGGATTGAGGCTGTCCATCGTACGCCCCGAGTTGCTATTAACCCATTCACCACCAATAAATAATTTATAAGATTCCTGAGGAGCAAAGCGCTTAGTGGGTCGGCTCATATCTATCTCCAGATAATTAGAAGAGTAACTACTTGGGCTATTAAATAGCCCCAGCCAGATGTGGCTGTGCCTTACGATGGTGGGAATAATAGATAGGCAAAGATACAATTAGAAACAACTGCTCTTTGTCCTGGTTACAAATATGAATGGTATAGCCCGGTTAGACCTGAAACAGCTACGTATATTGGAAGCGCTACTGCAAGAGAGAAACCTATCGCGGGTAGCGGAAAAGGTAGGGTTAACTCAGCAAGCAATCAGTGAACAGCTGCGTAAGTTGAGGGAAGTATTTGATGACCGTCTGTTCATTAGGCAAGGTAACGGCATGGTGCCCACTCCTATTGCCGAACAACTGGGCGGTAGGATCAGCAGCATTTTAAAGGATGTAGAGTCACTGCTGACCCCAATAGCTTTTGACCCGGCAACCTATAAGGGGGTTTTTAGCATTAGTGCCACAGACTATGCGATTCAATCGGTACTACCCCAACTACTAGAGGTTGTCCGTCAATCTGCCCCAGAGCTTAAAGTTATCGTTAGGGATTTTGAAACAGATAACCTAAATCAATTAATGGTTGCCGGCGAGATCGATCTCGCGCTCACTTTCCCTGATTTCATCCCGGATGACCTGCCTTACAAACTGTTATTTGAAGAGCAACATGTTTGTATTGCAGGAAAAAAATCTCCTCTAAAGGGCAGATCATTGACTTTGGCTGACGTAGCCGAGCTTCCACAATTGATTATTTCGCCTTCTCGCCCGAACTTGAGAGGGTCTCACGATGAATGGTTTGCTATGCAAGGACTAAAGCGCAATATCGTAATGTCAGTACCTTGCTTTTCAGCCGCACCAGATATTATTGCTGCCACTGACACAATTGCTTTTTACCCCTCAAGATTGCTGCCTAATAAGAAAGTGGTTCCTCTTAATTTGGATACACAAACCCCAAAATTCGAAGTCATTGCAGCATGGCATAGCCGATCTAATCACAGCCAGCTCCATATGTGGGTAGTTGATCAGCTTATGAGATTATTTAAAAGTGAGGCTTAACAATAAGTGGCAATATTCTGGAATTATCGACTCCAGGATAAGGTGTCGATTTCTCGATTTCTCGATTTAGTGAGAAGCTCTCCGGAATGAAGAGCTGCTTACTGTAGTAATAGATAAAAGCCTTGAGCTCTCAGTTGGCTCTAGAAAGTTTTCTACAATTTTGCGTGGGATTGGTTATAAATCGATACTCGCTTTTCTATATAGCCGCTCTCAAACAGAATTATTTGATTCCTTAAGCTCCAGCTGATTCTGTTCAGTCTTCTTGTTTTGGCCAATCAAACTGCGACGTTTGAACCAGAAAATTATGGCACCTAATGGGAATCCTGCGGTAAGAATTAGTGGAGCATGCTCACTTGCGGATACCGCTCCGCCTCCAAAAAGCTGGAAGCTGAGGAGCTTTATTTGGTAAGCCCTAGTGGTCCAGTTAAGCTTGATTGCCCCGACACTAAATAGGATAAATAGTATCCATAACCATTTGCGCTTTTGTAGTGGTGTTCTAATACAGACTACTAGCGTTATAAGGATAAATATTGGGGAAATAATGGTCATCGCCAGCACTAAATAGTGTAAATGGGATTTGTCGGATAAGGTGAAACGGTTCAATTCCTTTTGTGATGCTAGTGTTTTATAAACATTAAGCCCTATAATGGTAGTCTTTCCCTCCGATCGCTTAATTGCTGCATTTGCCAAGGCCCAGCCACCTTCAAAGTGATACTCGAAGATGAAATTTCCAATCCAAGTGTCATTGGTGGCTTGTGCTTCTGAACCAATTAGCTCAGTGGAAAGCAGGTTCCCCTCTGGAAGGTGGCTGAGCATTTTTTCAAGTAATTTAGGTGTGAGTTCATCAGCCAGCTCTGGATCGACAAGACTTATCACATAGTCGGAATCCTTTTGCATAAATCTGCCAATATAATTTTGGGCGAAGTTTGCATCTTCCTGTGATATCAAGCTGTTCTCCGAAAGCTCGGCAGAGGTCAGTTGAGAATAGATTAATATGGTGAATACGAGGAGTTTCAGAATGCACTTCATTGTTACTTCTTAATAGTACGAGGGTTATAAAACTAATGGTTGTCGCCAAGTGGTAAATTCCTAGGGGCTGCCATGCCGAGGTGAGCTTTCAGCAGTACACAGTGGGCAAAGGTGATATCCAATAGGAATGTGCGCATGATAAATCTGGTATTCAAACATGCCAACTGGCTACAGCTTAAGGGATAACTTAATTAGTGGCGGAACCTATATTCACTAAACCTGTGTTGTCACCTTCTAACGGAAATCAGTAAAGAGTTCGTTGCGATAGATAAAGTGGCACTTCTGTACAACTTACGAAACTTACCGATCGCGAGATTACTACAGCAATATAAATCTTAAATGGCTTGATGCGTCGAAAGCATCTAAGAGGAGTAGGATTAGAGGTTACATCGCTTTTGGCATTCAAGGCATCATAAGAATTATAATGATCCTTTAAATAGGGAGCCGAATATGAAGCAGTTTTTCGGAAAAACATTGACAACAATTTTACCACTAATTTTTTTGTCAGCCTGTAGCGGAGGTGGTGGAAGCGGTTCGAGCGATGGTGGTTCGAACAGTGGCAGCCCCAATAGTCCATCCAATCGTACGCCCGTGTTCTTATCCTCAAGCGAAATAGCTTTCCGGGAAGATGGTTCCGGTGCTCTACTCACACTATCGGCTAGTGACGCTGATGGAGACAGTATCAGTTACAGTATTATCGGTGGTGAAGATCAGTCCCGTTTTTTAATCGAGAATGGAAACCAGTTACGCTTTGGCTCTGCACCGGATTTCGAGAATCCTGCCGACTCAAATGGAGATAACGTCTACCGGGTAACGGTCGAGGCCAGCGATGGTAACGGCGGCCAATCAACCCAGGAAATTGTAATTACTGTTGTTGATGTTAATGATGGCGCTCCAGAATTTTCTTCTGCAGCTGAGATCACAGTCAAAGAAGGTGTTAGCGGTATTTTTTACACCGCTACGGCTAAGGACCCAGATAAGGACGAGGTTACCTATTCTTTGAGCGGTGGTGCTGATGTTGCGTTGTTTTCTATTGATTCAACTAGTGGAGAGCTGCGTTTCAACACGGCCCCAGATTTTGAGTCGCCTGCGGATAGTGACGAGGATAACAATTATCAGCTGTTCATCAGTGCCGCCGATAGTGAAGGGCTCGCGAAGCAGCTTTCGTTGCAGATCGCTGTAACTAATCTACCGACACCTTCGGCTCGCATCATTTTCCCGACCGGCGGTGCCAATATGGGTGGGAAGCTTTCCAGTATCGCTCTTACTGCCAGGGTGTTCAACCTAGAAAGTGGTGAGAATGCCTCTGAGCAATTGGTTAATATCCTTCTCGATGGACAGTCACCGACTGCGGACACAGCTTCTCCTTCAACCTGGTATCTTGATACTCCAATTAGTGAAGGTAGACATTCTTACGCTCTCTCAAGCCAGTTCGTCACTGGTGAAACGGTTCAAGAATCAATCATCGTCAAGAACGAGCTGTCAATCTCGTACCCAATCGGTGTGTCCTATGACAACTTTTACGGAGGCTGGTATTTCGCCGACGCCTTTTTAGGAACGATATTTGAGGTAGGCAGTGCGCGTCGAGTGATTTCTGGGCCATCGGTTGGTTCAGGCCCGACATTCGATCCGATCGATATGGAACAAAACTTCCCTGAAATACGCAGCAATCCTGCCAATGACTACTTTATCGTATTAGATGATAACGGGAGTATCTACTCTGTCCAACGCGACAGCGGTGACCGCACGCAATTGACCAAATGGGTATCGGGAGACCTCACCTCACTGACCCTGACGGACTCTGGAGGTGAAGCTTACACCACAAGAGCAGCGGGAACTTATGGAGAGATTATTAAATTTGATCTGTCGAGCGGGGATTACTCCGTGATATCCAGCTCAAACTCATCATCTCCGACGGGTACTGGTGCAGATATGGTGTACCCGAAGGGTGTTGCATTAGATGAGGCGAATGGACAGCTGTACGTGGGTGATGATAGTACCGACTCTATTCTTAGGATAGATATTGCCAGCGGCGATAGAACGACAATAAGCGGTAATGGTATTGGTAGTGGTGAACCTGTCTACCAGCCAATGGATTTAATCGTCGATTTTGATAGTAATCAAATTTATGTCGCCAACGGTAGCGCCCAGAATATTCTGCAAGTGGATATTGCAACTGGTAATCGATCAGTTGTAACTAGTTGGACTAAAGGTAAAGGGTTGCGACTTGAAAACCCTTGGTCAATTGGCCGGGGGGCTGATAGCGATCGTTTGCTGGTTTCTGGAATTCTTATCGATCCGGTGCTCATGTCCGTTGACCCCATTACTGGTGATCGTGCAGAAATTTCCTCCAACCATGTCGGGACGGGACCCAGCTACAGATGGCACGATGTGAGCTATAGTCGTTCGACCGACCGGTTATTGGTGGTCTCCCAAAGTAATCACGCAGCTGCGGAAATAGATTTGCAGAACGGCAACCGTACCATTGTGTCTTACTTTGATCCGAACGACTCGCCGCGCGTGGTAGCGTCTACAATCGTTTCCGGCGAGTCAGGTCGCAACGCCTATATATTCGATGAATACTCCGATCGATTGCTCAAGATTGATCTAGAAAGCGGTGAACCCGAGGTAGTCTCTGCTTCAGATATAGGTGAGGGTCCTGAGTTCTACGGTCTCGTAGAGGCTATGGAGTTGGATGCCACTAACAATCGTATGCTTTTATTACAGGCCTCAGGGCTGATGAGCGTCGACCTTGACAGCGGTGACAGGGAAATTATCTCCGATAACTACACTGGCTCCTCGCCCTTCTTTGACTCCGTCGAGGGCTTAGCACTGGATCTCGTTAACAACCGAGCCTTTGTCAGCGATTCTCGAGTCGGTGATATCGGAGGTATCTGGCAGGTGGATCTGGCTACTGGCGACAGGAAAATTATTGCTGCGCCAGTGCACGGTGGTACCACAGACCAGATTCCTACTGACGTTGTCTTGGATCCAACTGGTAACCGTCTTCTGGTAGGTACTGAAAGTGGAAGTCTGGTAGCGATCGACCTGGATGGGTTTTCACAATCAACCCTCTCCAGCGGTAAGGGGTGTGATAGCGACTGTCGAGGTGGTGGTGTTGCAGTGGCAAGTCTTGACTCCCTGACCATTGATGCAGATGGCCGCAGAATCTTTGCCTATGACAATGGTATGTTTGGTGTCAGAGGAGTCGTTGTTATCGACTTACGTTCTGGCCAACGTGCACTAGCTTCCAAATAACGAGCAACAGGGTCCCTGCTCTAAGGGGCCCTATTTCTCTATCCTGAAATGTGGATTTTAATTTTTCGCAGAGACTATAAAGTGGTTCTCAACCAATATTGTAATTTCTACTGGGATGGCAGTATGCCTATGTCGACTTTGTAAGCTTCCAAATAATTTAATTACTTCTCTGTATTCAATATTGGGTAGCCTAAATTCTCCTAAACTTTTTTCTTGGCTTATCTATTTTTTAAAAAAAGCTCAGCCACTTCCTTTTTAGCGGCAACAACATAAGTAATCATCAGGTTTCCTTGATTAACATCGGTTAAGTAATCGATATCCCTGTGCACTGCCTTCAAAATGGAAAAGTTATCGGTGTCGAGATTGTATGACCACAGCTGATCGTTTTGATTGATTGAGTAAATCACATTATCTTCGATAACAAATCTCTTTTCGCTACCTTGATCAACCAGCTTCTCGATAAGCTGGTCTTCCGCGGCGCCAGGTTGCCAGAAGCGGTTCATATGGTCCATATAGATCAGTCGGCCATTTTTAGTCCTCTGGGCCCAGCTAACTTGTTTTTCATTGATAAACCTGGGCTCAAGGCTATCTAAATAGACTTCTGCAAATTGTGTAACCCCTTTAATCGTCAAGGATAGTAACGCTGAATTATCGATACTGTTCCACTGGAAGAGCTGATCAACAGGCGCATTCAGGGGCAAGCTCTCTACACGGCCATCCAAGAAAGTTTTATTGAGCTTGTTATTGGCATTTACCAGAATACTTTTTCCATCGGCAGCCCAATGGATACCGTTGATATTGGTATCGATTGGAAACTGAGATACCTGCCGTAAATCACTGCCATCAGTTACCCACACCTGGTCTTCACCAGAGCGCCTGGAGGTAAATGCAATCAAGTTGCCATTGGGTTGGAAAATGCCGTCATCCTCCCCGGAAATCGATCGGGTAGCGCTTGGGTAAATTGTGCTGACATCTTCTTCTGAAGGTGTGGTGCTAGCCCCCGGCAGGTTTAGCGGAATCGAGGCAATATCACTATCGTATTGCCCTTTAATAACCAGTGCCCTATGTCCATCTGGATGAAAGTCTGGAGAGCTGGCGGACTGGTCCAGAGGTAACTGAATTCTACTGACCTTGCCATCATAGGTGAGAGAGAAGAGTCTTCGTCCTGTACTAAAGATTAGCTCATCCTCTCTCGGTGAAAAGTTAGGGGAAATGGCTCTGTGTTCAGATATTTCATCTGGATAGTCAATCGGATGGCTGGTTAAAAGCGCCCCCTTAGAATCGAGCATATCGATATAAAGCTGGCCATCTTGATGATAGCTGGTGACGGCTATTAAATCGTCATTGATTGAATAATCAAAGTGGGCTAGGTTTCCCTCTTCCAGATCATAAAGGACTCGACTGGTATTATCCCTGACTGAATAGTTGATCAAGCGCCAACGGTTAGTCTCTTTATGCAAAATAGCGAGATCATTGTTATTTAACCATACGGGATTCTTAATGGCCGAGTTCCTACAGCGCATTAAAATATTTGGCTGCTGTGGGCTTACTAATGCCTTTTGGAAGTCCAGGCTTATCAGGTTGTAACAGGTATTCTGGGTTAGCGGTATGGTACAGTCTTCTTCTGAAATAAATACCAGTTTTTTGCCATCCGGAGATAATGTATGGCGGCCATAAGTACCCCATTCGGGAGTTAATTCCGTTTCCTGCTGGGTATGTATATTCCTGGCCCAGATTTTATTCACACAGAGCTTATCCAAATAACGATTAAATATAATATATTCACCATCAGGTGAATATGAGGGGCCAAACTCTTTGTGATCCGTAGCCGTTACTGCCTGTAATCGATCAAATATAAGCTGATCGTTTTGCTTGGGTGAAGAGTAATTAAATCCAACAAATATCAATAATACCATCCCGATTAGCGCAAATATTGGGAATCTATTTGGTTTAACTGGCTGGGTTTGATAATCCGGATTACTTGGTTGTATATCTATTACAGGCTCAGGGGGTGCAGGGGGAACTGGAGAGGGAGCGTCTTCTTCCGGTGCTATCTTATCCTGTGGAATAGAATCACCATCTTGCCAAACAATATCACACTCCAGGCTATAACCCTGTTTGGCATGGGTTCTAATATAAGACTGCTGCTTGCGATCCTCCCCAAAGGCTTTTCTAAGTTGCGCAATACTTCTTTGCAGCGTATTCGGTGTGACTATTGTATCGGGCCAGACTTCAGACAGTAGCTCATCCTGGCTCACCACCTTTCGCTGATGCTTTGCCAAGTGGGTTAAGACAGCAAGGGCTTTTGGGGGGATAGTTTGTGATTGCTCATGTCGGGTGATCTGGTTTCTGGATAAATCAATAAAGAAGTCACCCACCCAATATTGTGAAGCCATTGATGTATCTACCTGAGCAAAATTTGAGCTGAATTTTTGCCATCGATACTAGCACAGACCCTGATTACAGCTAAAGCGCATCATTTAAGCTATTGATAAGTAAACATTTTATGCAGGCAGCAGAAAGTCATCGAAAAATCAGGAGCACTTCAGGTGTTTCACTGGCTCCTTGTTTAGATTGAGTGCTTCTCCGATCACATGTAACGGTATAAATACTGATATGAAAAAGCGCTTACTAGTCGCCCTCTTCTTGTTGCTACCTATTACAGCCCTTAAAGCAGGTGAGCATAAGACCCTGGAGTTATCCACAATCCAAGTGATACCCATTCAGGATTCCAGCAATAATAGACAATACGAGCTGTTTATTAAGTTACCTGAGAAATACGAGGAGAGTGATACTAAAAAGCATCCGGTTATTTACTATACAGACGCTTTATGGGCGGTTGAAATGCTATCTTCCACTACTGAATACGCACTGGAAGATGCCATTTTGGTGGGTATTAGTTGGCAGAAGGATATGGCCGCTGCCGAAAAAGAATGGTCGAGTCGATATCGGGACTTTAAACCGGCAGTTCTCTCTAATAAAAAAGATAAAAAATCATGTAAAGGAGAGGCCCATCAGTATCTCGCCTTTATAAGAAATGACGTTATTAAGTATATCGAAAGCAATTACCGTGCGAAGTCAGATAACCGCACTTATTTCGGTTACTCATTCGGGGGGCTCTTTGGGGTTTACGCCTTAATAAGCCAACCGGATACTTTTCAAAACTATATTATCGGTAGTCCATCAAGATTGATAGGCACTTATATGGATTTTCGTCTTGAATCAGAGCTTAACAAACCTTTGATCGATATACCCAAGCGAACAAACGTATTTATTGCTTACGGAGAATTAGAGAAGGAGCTGGGCGCTACGGTAGAGAGGTTTGTTAGGGAGTTAAAGGACCAAAAATTGGCTAACTTAACTCTGGAGCCGGTGGTTATCGAATCGGCGAATCACACTACAGCTTTCCCGAAGACTTCAGTGCGCAGTATCTATTGGCTTGCCGAGAAGCTGAAAAATTAATCGATAGCATATCGAGTCATATTAATAAAAACTTCAAAGTTAAATTAAGGATATAAGATGATTTTTAAGAAGCTAATCACAATCGGCCTATTGTACGGCATAAGCGCCACTGCAGGCGCGGGAGACTTACAGGCACCAGAAATAAATATGGCCGACTATCGTAGTGACCTCCCAAGCCTAGAGAGATCCACGCCAAAGCTAAAAAAAGCATTTATTGATACAGCTCCAACGGATAGAGAAGATGGTATTCCAGTCGGTGAGATAGATAAAATCAAAGAGAGCTTGCAACAGCTGGCCCAGGAAATAGCGGATAACCAACACACCCCCTACGATAGCCTGCTTATCGCCCAAAATAACAAACTGGTTTTTGAATCCTACTATTCCCTTGGACGTGTAAACTTGCCTCACCCGCAAGCATCTGCCACCAAGGCCTATACAGCCCTGGCAATTGGTCGGGCGATACAGTTAGGTTATTTGACCATGGCAGACTTGGACAAGCCTGTCATTTCCTTTCTAAAAGGGTTGGATCGGAAGCAGCTTGTTAAAGGCGCAGAGCTTGTTACATTGAATCATACCATGAGCATGCAGTCAGGAATTCGTATTAAAGAGGAAAAACTGAGCGCCTTACTGGAAAACAAAGAGCAGTTAACAGGGAAAAAGCTGGCTCAAATCTATTTGAGCCATAGCAAACCGATAACCTCAGAATCGCAAACCTATTTATACCAAGGCTCAGACCCAATGATTGCAATGCTGGTTCTGGATGCCGTAGTCCCTGGTTCAGCGAGTGACTTTATTAAAAAAGAGCTACTGGAAAAGATGGGGATCGACATCTATCACTGGAAGGAGGCCGTAAGCGGCGTGCCCCAGGCTGGGTCAAGAGCCATGATGACATCTCGCAGTATGGTTAAGTGGGGTACTTTGGTACTTAATAAGGGAAAATGGAATGGCCACCAGTTAATACCGGAGGCGTATATTGCCAAGGCTACTGGTAAAGTGGCTGTTCCTACAGATGATGAGTTTGACTACACCAATTTCTCCTATGGTTATTTCTTCTGGCGAACCCCTCTGAAGGTTGGCAACAAGAAATACTTGGCGAAGTTTGGCTGGGGCGGTGGTGGCCAGTATGTGATCTCTATTGAAGATTTGGATTTGGTAATTGCGATCACAGGCCGTGGTGATGATGATAAAACCCTGGATTTAATAGAGAAACGCATTCTGCCTGCCTTTGCTTTATCCACTTAATAGAAAGTAGTTAAAGCAAACTATGGGCCTATATTTTTTATAGGCAGGGTGTTTAAGTAGTAACTTCAGAGCTTCCTCAGTCACTTCTGCTAATGTTAAATAGAGGGGCTGAGGGAGCTTCGTGGCAACTTGATACTGTATTATAGGGAGGGGAGGCTTAGGAGCCATCCCCACTAGAAGTAGCCAGCTCTTAAGGGTTTTCATCAGCCGCCTTCTGGTGCTTTTGGATACGCCTGTAAATTTCCTCTCGGTGAACAGGTAAAGATCTGGGAGCGTGTATCCCTATCTTTACCTGATTACCGTTAACCTCCAATACGGTGACTGAGACATTAGCTCCAATTCTCAGGTTCTCTCCGGTCCGGCGTTTTAAAATTAACATGCTTATTTCCTTTGATCATCAAATCATGGAGTGGCCGTTCCACAGTGGGAAAGCTTGGGAAGTACCAACTGGAAATACGAGGAGGGGCGCGAGAACGGTAGGCGTAAAAGAAGAAAAGGCGGGCGCTAGACTCCCAGTGCTTGGGGAATCGCCTCAGGTTACTGAATTTGCAACCTTTTATTGAAGACGAGTGGGTTTCTAGCGTACCATTCATGGAGCCATTTTGATAACTGTTCTATCAATTTGGTTAGCTGGCCCCAGGTGTTGCCGCACCTTGGGTCAGCGCCTTTTACTTACTCTTACGTCACGCTACCGTTCTCCTTTGAGAGTGCGTCTTTTAGAAAATTCTCGGTGTTCTTGTTTTATCTTGGGCTGTTGGCTTGTAGAAGCTGGTTTGATCACTGCCCACAATGTTGATAAATATCTTTCGATTCTACGCAGCTTTAGCGCTGAAGAAAACTTAATAAAATCCAATAAGATTATTTGGGCGCCTATATTTTACTGGTTTTCTGGGGTAATATCTGACAGATGATTGGTATATTGCTCTGTAGAATTTGTTATTTGTTAATTTGGTTTATATTTTTAACTCGCTAGAATTTCTTGCGTCTTTGATGTGGTGGGGCGGTGTTATCTGAAGAGCTGAAAGGTGGATGATGAAAGTAGGAACTTTAATATTTCTGCTAGCCTCTTCCTCTACGATTTCTCAGGCAGGAATTCCTGAGATGTTAAAAGCGGATAAAGCAGATTTTATGTGTTCTCTACCGGAAGCATTTGGTGATACGAAATTGTCTTTCCATGTGTCCAGCAACCAACTTACAGGTTTGACAGTTGCTTATAAGGGCCATAATGTGCGTGCCCCAAAAAAATTACTTATGGGTATATCTTCGCCTTCATGGGATTCTCCTACTGTGGCTTATGAAAATGTAGACGGTGATGAGGTTGTTCAATACCTTTCCTCTGTTTCTATGAAGAGTCAAAGATAGGCACTGGTAAGCAGTCGAGATTTATTGTCTATTCTGTCTATGAAGAAAAAATAGATAGAAGAATTATTGATGATTTTGGTTCATTGGTTCCCGTAAACTGTTGGCCAGCTTTTTTGACTTGCCGAGAATAATAGCGCTAGAGAAGCGGATAAACGAAATACTGGAAATAGCTGGAATTGTGCTCGATGGTGAATAAACCTTAAACGTCGTTTATCCTGTTGGACTCTTCAATCCACTGCAGGTAAAAGCCCACATTTTTTGTATAGCCAATGAATATATTTATTAGCTTTTCCATAAGTCTATCAAGATCTACTTCAAGCTTTATCTCTTTGTCAGCGGAAGAAATGTCATTGTTGCTGAGTATAATATTTTCAGTCGATTGGTTTGCTGGATTTCTAGTGTAGTGAATGGCTGCATCTCTAGCGGTGAGTTCGTATGCGTTCCTTTTTATCACCATTTTAAGGGTCAATATTTTTTTCTATAAAATTATTCCGAACTAAAGGCGATTTTTGGGTTTGCCTTTAGCGCTTATAGGAGGTGATTTGAGCCGTTTTTTGTCAGTTACTGTAGCTACCACAACGACTATAAAAGTAGCCGCACATTGTAAGGTGGCCTCGTAATTAGATTTTAGGCATTATCAATTTCATTATCCCACTGTTTTTCAAGGCCTGCTTCTTCCAGATTGATTGATCCCACACATAAAAACTAGGACAAGCTCCTTCTTTGATAAGACTTTTACTCGAGTTTGACGAAATAATAATCCTTTAGTTGTGAGGTACTATCTACCGGTGAGGAGGGGGGGTTCCAGCGGAAGTCCGCTACCTAGAAAGGGGGAAGGGAGTTTAATAGCTGAGGGTTGCCCCACCTATGAGGAAAAGGTTGCGAAACTCTAAGCAACTGAAGATATTTTTGTGCAAAGCCCAAGGGCGGCTCTTAGGGTGATTATTGTTGGGTTCTGTCGCAAAGTTTGCGACAGAACCCAAAGTGGACCGTTAAGGTTGGTGTTTACTTGTGGATGACAAAAAAGGCTTTTAGGTTTCCTATACCCAAAAGCAATTTATTGGCTCAGCGTAATTTCACCGCCCTCAGCAGGCAATCCGGATACCGGCAGCGAATCACCGCTGTCTTTTCGGCGAATATCCACGGCGGTAACACTGCTGGAGAAGGTTTTGGATACGGAACCGCCGGTGCTGCCGGAACCGTCGGTGCTGCCGGAACCGCCGGTGCTGCCGGAACCGTCGGTGCTGCCGGAACCGCCGGTGCTGCCGGAATCGCCGGTGCTGCCGGAACCGCCGGTGCTGCCAGAACCACCGGTGCTACCGGAACCGCCGGTGCTGCTGGAGCTATCCGAACTGCCGCCCCCGCCGCTACAAGCACTGAGAGCTATTAACAGCAGAGCAGAGACTGCAGATTTAAGTATGAAGTTTTTCCCGTTCATTAGTTTGTGCTCCTTCATTGCACAAAATCGTAAGTGACGATGAAATGACTCTCGCCGGGCTTCAGCGCCATCGGTCCGGGCATGTCGAGTTGGAAAGTCAGTTCACCGTCATCTGCTTGAAACCCACTGCTGGCAAGTATGGTGTCGTCCTCATCCAGGTTTCCGTCGCTGTTATTGTCAAGGTAGAGTTTTGCCTGGGCGATATCCAGTACGTCGTCTCCATTGCCGGATGCCTGCAAGGTCAGAGTGTTGAGTTCCGACTCCACGTCCGTCTCCAGGCTAAACAGCTGCACCACCACATCCTTCTCGCCGGGACTCGCCTCGCGATCGTCTGCAGTACCCGAATTGAGCTCCACGCCTGAACTTGATGCCAACTGGAAGCGGGGGTTAAAGGGCTGGGCATCTTCGCTGTCTACAGCGCCATCATTATCGGTATCCACTACCGTTGCCGCATTCAAGCCCAGCACGAAGGCGCCGCGAATCGTGTTTTGCACACTGTTGCCGGCACTGTCTGTGGCGACAATGCGCAGGTCGGCAACGGCGGATTCCGACACTTCAGGCAGCAGGGTAAGGTAGCGCCCGTCCTCGAGTGCGGTTTCCAGCTGCAACCAGTCACCCCCGTCCAGCGCCAGCTCAGTGGTCACAGAGTCGAGCGGCAACTGGCTTTCGAGGGACAAAAACAGCTTGGCGTTGCGGCGCGCAAAGTGTGAAATCACGCCGTCATCCAGCAGTTCCAGCATGGCGATGCGCGGCGCGGTGGCACCGTCCAGATTGTTGAGTTGCACCCGGGCGCTGGAGGTATATTCATTTTCACCGAGAGACGTGGTGTACTCGAAATCCACCTGCACCGAGGTGCATTCGCTGTCGGCGAAGAACAAGTATTCTTGAATAAAGTCGCTGCTGCTCAACTCACTATCGCCGGGCAGGCACAGGGCGTGGTATCTGGACTCCGGTCTATAGCCGTTGCCCCAGCTGTCCATTATCCAGCTCGAAGAAATACTGCCGATGTGGCTGGGAAGCAAGTGGTGATTACCGCCGTCATTACGCAGGCCCCCAGCAAAATACCTGGGGCCCTGACCCATAAGCATGATTCCGTTGGACCGCTCCAGTATTACCTCGGGGGTAGTGAAGTCTTTATCGCTAGGCCGCAGCTTGCGGTAGACCGTGCGGCCGACGGAAATCTCGTTACTGTGGGCCGCTGTGGTCTGATTTTCCCCTATGGGTACATACAAACTCAAAAATGTGGGCCAAGTGGCGATATCCTCCTCGCGCCCATGCAGGGTAAGCAGCGACGATTTGTGGGTCAACTCACTTGGGTACGACCACCAGTTTACAGCGGCCTCATACGTATTCAGCCCGTAACCCACGGTATAGCCTCCCCAATTCCAGAACGGATTACCGATCAGCAGTTGCGTACTGCCGGAATTACTGAGATCGAAGTGCAGATCTTCAGACATGCCCTGTTGGCTGTGCTTAACCATATACAGCTTGCGGTCCTGCGGGTGCGTGTTCTCTTCCTCCGCCAGGCCCATATAGTTGACATGGAAGCTGTCAGGCAGGTTACGCAGGGTTGTGGTCGGTATATCCCCACCGTACCTTTGGAACATGGCTGACCCGGGAAGTTCGGGGTGGGTCACCTCAAGGGACTGTTGTACAAACTGGAGTGTCTTGCCACTTTCTGTTTGCAGAGGGGGAATGCCAGCTCCCCGAACTCTTGCAGGTACTACCAATTCACCATCGGACACCTGTCGGTTTTCAAATGCTTGCCAGACGTCATACCGCTCCCCATCAGCAAAGACGTCCGTACCGAACAGAATGTTGATCGGCTCGTCACGCACCGCCATATGCAGAACCGGTTCAGTACTCTCGAAATCAAATAGGCTCCCCCTGGCAGACCAGCCCTCATTGAACACCAATGCGGAATAGGACCAGAATTCCCCCGGCGCCTCGGATTCACGTATGGCCAACACCTCCGCACGATGGAAGGCGACTGGCAGGCGCACCCGTTCTTCGCCGGAGAAATATTCAAGTGCCGAATCGTAGGCGACTTCCAGCGGTTCGTGGTAGGGCACCTGACCGTGATCGACATTCAGGTCGACGAGCTCGGCTCTGCTCGCACCCACTGCCAAATCGAACTGGTCGGCAGAAAGGTCCAAGTCGGCGCCGGCGGGGAAATTACCCCCGTTTGCAATTTTAAATTCGGTAGGAGCGCTCAGGTTTTTAATCGTCACCTGCAGGCTTCTCTGAGCATGAGCGCCCTGTCCGAAGTGACCCGCATACAGTGTGGGGGGGCTGACCAGAAAACGCGCGCTCGCGGCCGCGAAGGCATCTAACTGCCCGTTGCCGACCTCGGCCAGTTTGCCGTCCACCTGCGTGGCGCGGTTGACCAGTAGCGCCTTGATCTCGGTGCTGGTCAGTTCCGGGTGTAACTGGCGCAGTAGTGCCGCGGCGCCTGCCACATGGGGCGCGGCAAAAGAAGTGCCGGATTCAGTGCGGAGGCCGCCGCCCAGGTTGGTACTAGAGATAGCCACACCAGGCGCGACTATCTCCGGCTTGATGCTGTTACTGCTCAGGTCCAGTCTGGTACCGAACATGCCCCGGGAACTGAAGTCCGCCAGGTGGCCCGCCCCATCCACCGCGCCCACGGTGACTATTTCTTCCGCGGAACCGGGACTGCCAATGGAGTTGAGAAAGGGACCGTCGTTGCCGGCGGCGGCGACTACCACGACACCGGCGCGCATGGCATTGTTGGCGGCGACGGACAGAACCGAGTTGTTTCCACCCGCGCCGCCCAGGCTCAGATTGATCACGTCCACCGCATCGTCCGTTTGCGGATTTCCGTCCGGGTCCAGAGAGGCTTCAATGGCGGCGATGATGTCGCTTTCGCTGCCAAAGCCATCGCTATTCAGCACTTTGTAGGCGTAGAGCTTGGCAGCGGGCGCTACCGCCGCGGTCACGCCGGCCACCATGGTGCCGTGGAAGTGGTCGTCCATGGGATCACTATCATCGTTCACGAAATCGTAGCCACCGACCACGCGGCATCCGCTGCCCAAGCAGCCGCCCAGGTCTTCGTGGGTGTAATCGATACCGGAATCGATAATAGCGATGCTGGTCCCTTGTCCCTCGACGGTTCTGTCCTGCGCATCGCGCATTGCCCACACCTCGGGTGCGCGTACCTGCTGTGGACTGCCGGCCTGAAAAGCGCGCACCTGCCGGTCCCGGGTTACCGCGCGCACCTCCGGCATGGCGGCGATAGCGGGCAGCTGATCCACTCTGGCGGTTGCACTGATGGCGTTGACTGCACGAGTAAAGCGGTGGCTATGGCTCGCGATTAGTTTGCGCTGTTGAAGTTTGGTGACCATTTGCCGTTGGCGCAGGCCCAACTCCTGCTGCCGGGCGACGAAAGCGCGCATATCCCACTGTGGGCCAATAGTGTCCGATGCATGCAAGCCTGCCTGCTCCGCAGCAGAAGCCCCGTGCAGTTCGATAATAATGCTCACCTCTTCATCTGGACGATATCTGATCGCCTCCGGCCAGGCCTGCCTGTAGCGCTCGGGCTGAGACGCGTCTTCGCGGGACACGCTCAACTGCAGAGAACGAGACTCTGAAGCTTTTTCCCCCGGATTGGCTGCCGCGGGTTGCAGTAATGCAACCAAGACGGTCGCTGCCAGATACTGCGGAATCGGTTTTACACGCATAGTAAACCTCCTATTTAAGTAGTCGACCCTGACAAAAAACAAATACCCACCTCTACTACCGGGCAGCGTGGGCTTATGAGATAATTCTTGCCACTTCAGCTTTTCAGGCGTATACAGCCATGAAAAGCTTGATCGCACCAGCTGCGGGGCCTTTAAGGAAGTTTTTTGACAGTAGAAAATCAAATTTTAGGTGTTCGATTAACGGCTTAATTGCCGCTCGACGCCAACTCTTTTTCCGTTTCTTTTCTCACTGGTAGGGATTATCTTTTTTTTCATAGGCTTGGGTAAAACTATTTTCGCACCTTCGGCCACCTTCTTTCCCTGATTGCCTCGATCACATGTGGCCTGTTCAATCTTGGGCTCTCTAACTTCGTTGTCCATGCTAATCACTTCATCTAAAGTCTTGCTATCGCGATTTTTTTCTGGTGATTCACAGCAATTAGAATAATGCCGTTTTTCGCTATGGAGGCAATAGAAGCTTAGTTGCCATACTGATCCTTACTCCTGGCAACACAATACACTTGTGATTCGTTCAGGCTGTAGATTTTGTTTCTATCATTTTTCTGTTGTTTCAATACACACTCATACAGTGCAAAATAATCTTGACAAGTATCTAAAAGACCCTTAGGTGATTTTTTCTCACTTTCTGCAAAAGAATGTCAGCTATTGTACGAAGAAGTTTTACCGATTTTTCCCTTAAATCACTCTTGATATAGCGATAGAAGCGCAGATTAATTCGTATTTCTTTTCTCTCTTGGTATAGGTTTGGCGCTGCTGGATGCTGTTATGTATAGCGATTTTATTAAGCCGGTTAAAAATTTTTATCGCGAGCTTACCATCCGTTGGGTAGGTAATAAATAAATTTCTCTTGTACTGTAGTTTCGATATTTACAGCTTTAGCTTCAAGTAGGGTGGCATGAAATTGTATCGACATATCAAAAATTTTTTCAACATCGAGCTCACCAATGTGGGTGTGAAAATGTACCAGTTCTATGAGGTGGCAGTAGGCTTTATTCTGGAAAAATCTTAAACCACAGAAGGTTTGATGGTAAGGGCCGATTCTATTGGAGTACAACATTTTTTAACTCAAACTTTCCAATTTTTTGAGAAATGGTAGGCCGACGAGAAGATTAATGGGGATACTGTGGCGACCGCTCCTATCAGAATAGCAGCGCCCAAAAGTGCGTTTAAAATCTGTCCAGGGAATTTCTTTTGAGAGCAATAACAGTGAATCTGATAAATCAAATTGATAAAGGAGATCGGTGCCAAGAAAACTGGTTTGTTGGTACAGATCGGTGTCTGTGAGCATAATCATCCTTGAACATTTCTACCAGAAATTTGACTCAGAGTCGCGAAAAATTGTCGAAATGACTAAGCCGTACATCTACGTAGCTTTAGTGTCTATAAGCTTAACGGCTTTTTCAGGTCGGACTAGTTAACTTTGCTGTAATAGTTAGTCAGGAAAAAATACACATTGCATTGTGGGCGTTTTTTGAGTCTATAAAAAGGGTGGGAATCGGGGGGCGGCCGATGATATCCCTCAGGTATTTAGTGGTCTACTAAACCCGGACACCAATTTAGGTGGTAAAGTTGCCATCGAAAATAGAGGTGATCAATGAGTAGACAACGCCGGTCCTTTTCTTCTGATTTTAAATTAGAAGCTGCCCGCTTGGTGGTAGATCAGGGCTATTCAATTGCTGAAGCAGCCCGGTCGCTGGATATTGGTACAACGGCTATCCGCCGATGGGTGAAGCAACTAGAGGCAGAGCTGAGTGGAGGGACGCCTGCAAGTAAAGCGCTTACCACTGAGCAGCAGAAAATTCAGGCGCTTGAAGCCCGTGTCAATCGCCTGCAGAGCGTTTGGAATACCTCGACCATGCTACTACGAATACAGGATAAAGAAGAGCTCTGTTGATGTACCCAGAATGCAGCTCCATTCCAAAGTCATTGAAGTCTTTGAGCGCAGCCGTAGCTCTACAGGAAGTCGTACAGTCGTAGGTTTGCTTTATGAGCAAGGGACATCAATCGGATGCTTTAAAGTCTGAAGACTAATGTGTGAGGTCGGCTTAGCGTGTAAACAACCTGGTCCTCATAAGTATAAGAGAGCAATACTCGAGCGCTTAGATATACCGAATGAACTTGATTGCCAGTTTAATGTTGAGAAATCCAATCAAGTTTGGTGTGGCGACATTACCTATATCTGGGCTGGTTAAAGCTGGTGTTATTTGGAAACCGTTATAGATTTACACGCTCGCCGTATCGTTGGATGGGCCCTCTGAGGGAAACCAGATGCCGCACTAACGATAAAGGCACACGGAATCATATATAAAAGCCATGAAGGAGATTTAAGTCATTATTTTAGAAGCCTGTACTCAACACTGAAGTTTATTGATGAAAAAGGTGGAGATGATACGAAGCTTTATGTCAGGGTGGTTCGTTCGCAATTATCTTCGCATCAGTTGGCAGTCCTTTTTTATAATTGTCTCTATGGAAAGGGATGTGAGAAAATCAGGCTGCTAATTGAGCGCCATAAATTTTTCAAAAAAATCCTAATTTATTGCTAGATAAAGATATTCACGATGATATCTATTTCCTTCATGCGTTTGGTTTTTTGAGTTCAAATGAAAAATCACCACCAATAGAAAAAGACTATACAGAATCTTGAAGTATACTTTAAATTTTCAGGGGGGATTGTTTATCCAATAACATTGAGAGGATACCTCAGCATTTCTCAGTAATTTCGCGCGGCCAGGAAGGCACCTCAACTTTTCTGCATCCCTGTTTAGGCTGCCCACTCCCGATACCACCCTAATATTTCTTAATAATTTGGGCGTAGCAGTCCTCATGTTTACTGCTTGCTCTCCCGGCGCTCCAGGTCTTCCCGCTCACGGTCGATTAGGTTTGCCCACTCATCGGCAAGGTGAGCGCCGATAACTGCCAGCTCTTGGCTGGTGGTGTTGCTCTTGGATATCAGGCTAATACTATGGAAAAGAGTCCGTAGCTTGTTTATTGACTCTAGGCTGAGATTTGCGATATCGATTGAACGATCAAGGAGGTTATCTGCTTGAGGGGTAGATACGGCTGGGGCTTGGTTTGCCATGGCTTGGGCTCCTTGTATAAGTGAGCCGCTGCTTTTGAGGTTCCAATCTCAATTGGGCGGCGGGCTGTATGGGTTGGAACTACCGCTACAAGGGAACGGCGAGCACAAGGCCCCCCAAGCCGCCCACCATAATATGCGGGTGGTTGCTAATTTAGTGCCCCAAGTACCAAGTTTAGCGGTGACTCTTATTCACAATCATCTTTAAGATCTCACGAAAGGTGCTGAATTCCTGTAAAGCAGCTACGCATTGTGAGCTACAGTGGTCATAAAGTTATCTAGGACTTTTCGGGTCCCTTTAATCGGATGCCAAAATGACGCATCAAGACCTTATTGCCGGCTGCCAGAAGGAATGGGATCTGTTTGTTCATCACCCATTCGTTAACCAACTTGGCGATGGTAGCTTAGACAAGACATGCTTTCAGCATTACTTACAGCAGGACTACCTGTATCTGATTCAATATGCTCGCGCCTTCGCTCTTGCGGTATTCAAATGCGAGAATCCCGTACAAATGCGGGCCACCATATCGTCATTATCCAACTTGATAGAGCATGAATTCAGCTTACATATGGACTATTGCCTTGAGTGGGGTTTACAGGAGTCTGACGTTATGGATATCCCTGAAGGGTTTGCTACGGTTGCTTATACCCGCTATCTAATTGATGTGGGTTTACAGGGAGATCTGGCTGATCTTTATGGCGCGCTAGTACCCTGTGCGCTGGGCTATGCGCACATTGGCCAGTTTCTTTCTCAGCGAAGTAGTAATACGACAAAAAGTAATCCTTATACGAAGTGGATTGAACTCTACTCAGGCCCTGAGTGCCAGAAGGCGGCCAAATTAACTACAGATTTTTTTAATGAGTTGATTGCCGAAATACCTAATGAATCACATCGCGCCAAGCAACTTCAGAAACATTTCACTACGGCTACCAGGATGGAAATTGCTTTCTGGCAACAAGGGCTTGATCTATCAACTTGAGTCGAATAATAGCTTTTCAGCTCATAGGCAAGGACAAGTAAAAGTTGCGTGATAAAAAAGTTGGTTTAGCTGTAGAGAGTAAAAACGCCTTACTTGAGGGTTTGCCCCACCCAAAATGAGTTATAGGTTTTTTATGGTGTGGTACAGGTAATAAAAAGGCCGACCTTGCAATTGACCCTCTTCGATTTGATGGAGATGTCGGGAGTTGAATCGTTTGCTGTAGCTATCGTATTTGCTCGGTTTTTATTTGGTTTAATCACAAAATCCGAAAGAAAACCCCAACACTAAAGCAAAGTAATCCCCCATTTGGCGCGTGATTTATCTGGATCAACTGTGCCCTAGGCTCTCTCTATGTGTCATGCCTCAGCAGGCATTCTTGGGGCGCTTACTGATGTGAAAAAAACCTTTATCGATGTCAACAATTGTCAACAGGCGAGCGGCCTCCTTGATTGTGGATAAACCTTTCTCTCGTGTATAAGTGCATCATATGATCGATGGTTGAGGCTTTGTTCTTTTTGAGGTGAGTGGCTAAGTGGGTTCTTTAAGGTATTTTTTTAAGTTGGTTAATGGGTAGAAATGTGGGTATTCCTAACACAATATTGATCTGACCCCACTTATTTAGAAGGCTCCGACAGGCATTGAGCCTGCCGGATGAAAAACGTTCAGCGCCTAGCGAGCTGTCAAAAGGGAAATCGAGACTATCTATTGCTAGTCACTCTTTTAGAACCGACGTACATTGCAAATAACCGAAGGCCGATGGAAATTAAGACAAGCATACTTGGCGCTGTATGAGCGGGCATTGCCTTTAATTGGGTGATTTCTCTTTGAAGGGTTATCGTTTGATGTGGATTGGACTGGTGCTTTGGAACCTGAATGACGTTTTTCTTAAGTAATTTATCGAACGACTCGATTTCTCCCGCAAGCATATCCAGGAGTTCCAATTCGGTCTTGCCGTCCCATGGTAGCTGTTTCCTATATGCGTCAACTGCTTTACCAAGCTTGTTCCATTCTTCTGCGAGGAAGGCTTCAAGTGATGAGAGGGTCCTAAGCTTCGAGTTCATGGATTGATTGGCTCGGTAGGCGTTTTGTCCATGAGCGCCGCTCGCCATAATTCCACCAAAGTGCTGTACGTTATGTTTGGCAGTATTCAGGTTCCGGCTGATTAAGCTGAGTTGATCCAAGGTGTGGACCAGAGTCTGATCAAGTCTCGGATCTTTATCCTTAATCGCTGCCAGAGCGGTATTAACCAGTCGACTCACCTGTATCTTGGTTGCATGTTCGTTGATAGACATACCCTTTTATCCTCGTAAATCCATTGAAGAATGTGTTCCACCTCTCTGATTTGAGATGCATGTGCCACATTCAATTTTTTCCTTGATGAATACGCGAATTCTAAATCAAATCTGCCGAGTGTCGTGGTCGAATAGAGTACGAGCTATTGCACGGAAGCCATGGGCAGTCATGGTTTGATTGTCATCGCCCAGTGACCTGAGTGCAGTCCTCACACCGTTATCAGGCAGTGGACGGCTCTGGCATCGAGCTGATGGGAAAACATATTTGCCAAAGCCTGTTAGCAGCTCCAGTTCTTGCAGTAAGGCTAGAGCCTGTTCAGCAAGAGGAATAATGTGTGGCGGGTCCATTTTTATTTTTTCGCTGGGTAGTTCTATGTGCTTGGCATCCCAATTGATTTCCGCCTACTCAAGTTTTCGCAATTCTCCAGGGGGGCAGAATAGGAGAGGGGGATAGTTTTAGGGCTGCTCTTACTACTGGGGAGCCCTGGTATTCGTCTATGGCTGTTAGTGGGTGCCCAACTTCAGCAGGGTCTGTAATTGCTGTCAGATGCTTTTTCTTGGTGGCGGTGAGTGCGCCGGCCAAGTCTGTGGTGGGGGCACGGTCTGCCCTTCCGGTATTTGTAGAGCCAGTATGCACGTTGGTACAAGATGCAGCTGTCAGCTCTCCTTCCAGACATGCCAGTAACAATGCCCTCGTAATACAATCGGGCACCCAGAGTTAAAAATATTAGAAGCAGAGATCGGCTCCAGGCTTGTCTTTGCAAAGATGATGTTATCCGTTATTGATGGGGCGTATAACAAATTCCATTAATAGTTTATGGGGGCTAGCTTTTTAGTCTATAAATTGAGCTGAAATTTCTGTCTAGGCTAGTTGTGTGCCTCAGGTATCCTCAGGCTAGGAACCATATCTGGTGGCTGTTGCAGCCTTCACCGATTGGGCCTACTTAGCAATTATCAGGTTGATCAGTAATGTGTCAAATTGATGCTGAGTAGGGAGCCGTGGAGCTTCTCAAGCAGAATTGAATTCTTGAAAGCCACAGTGTAAACATCAAAAGTATCAATAAAATCTCAATCTATTCTAGTAATTTGGTTTATTGGTGGGCCATTACAAATATACTTTGTAGTTAATGGTTCCTACTGGCCAATATCTTCATGCCAGATTTCAGGATGTTGCTGAATGAATTGATTCATCAGACCAATACATTCAAGATTATTAAGAACAACCAAGCTTACACCTTCAGATTTGAGTAATGATTCATCACCTAGGAATGTTTTATTTTCACCGATAACAATATTCTTAATTCCGAATAGACGTATGGCCCCACTGCACATCGGGCAGGGTGATAAAGTCGTGTAAACGGTGCACTTTTGGTAATCGGTAGAACATAATTTTCCCATATTTTCCAGTGCGCTCATTTCAGCATGCTTGATAACACTGTTTTGCTGGACGTGCTGATTGTAACCTCTTCCGATAATTTCACCATTCAGTACTATTATACAACCGACAGGAATTCCTCCCGTTGCTAAACCTTTTCGTGCCTCATTAATGGCTTCTTGCATGTAAGCGTCATGGTTAGCTTCACTCATTACAGCTCTCTGTTTTAGGTATTAAGAATATTTTAATCAAAGAATGTAGAGCATATTATTAATACATCATTGCATTAGTGAGCTACTGACTAGAATCAGTGTAAACAAGGGCTAGGTTGAGCTATTTCGGCGATATTTGCGGGGGGCTGAAAGGGGCCTCAGTGAATTGGCGATATGTTTCATAACTTGATTCTTCATCGCTGTGAGTTGCTAGCATGTGTCTTCCTTGCTGCTAATGATCACGCCTTTTTGCAGATGATTTAAATAACTTCTTTTTAAACAGATGTTTGGATTTTAGGGGCTGATTTTAGAGGCTATAGAAAGATAGGCCGGTAAATTTACGTGTCATTAAAGTGACTGGAGTGATCGTCCTAGAATTGTGAGCTGGTCGGTAACCCAGTGGTTTTTAGTTGGTTTGTTTAGTTCTATTAAATGGGATTTTTGAATTGTTAGTAACCTAAATAAACGCTAATGGTGAGCTTTTTGAGACCGTTAATGTTCGCCATCAATAAGCTATGTCAAAAATTTTCGTCGGAGGAAGATTGAGTAGCGAGTCGACCAAGCAATAAAAAAGGCCAACCTTGCGGTTGGCCTTTTTCGATTTGGTGGAGATGGCGGGAGTCGAACCCGCGTCCGTCAGCACTCTGCCAGAGGCTCTACATGCTTAGCTCCGTCTATTGATTTAACCCATTACAGCCCGGCGGTCAGGACGTATAGGGCGATCCCGTAAAGTGTTTAACCGCTTGCCCACGAGTATGGCTTGCGGCGATCCAGTTCTGTATAACAGTCTACAGCGCGATACTGGAACCTTGCTGAAGACTGCTAAGGGACGAACCCTTAGTTAGTGCTTCACAAGCTGCTTACGCAGCGAGTTGGGCACCGTAGTTGTCGTCGTTGGCAACTAATAAAATACAGCTTTGGATTAACGTGATTCGCTGCCATCACGGCATGCACCCAAGGTTTCGTCACCGGCGTCGAATCCAAGTCATCCCCGATAAGAAACACTCTCGTGTGTCATCTAAGTATACCCCAAACTCGGCCATTGCAATAAATTTTTATGCGCCAAGGATTTTTGGGAACTTTGATCAGGGGCAGGGGGAAAGCGGGGTGCCCCGGCAGCAGTGGCCGCCGGGGTAGTTGGAAAAGGCGTTACAGTATCGATTGGGCGAAGGCTACCAGAATCAGCAGTGGGCACACGATGCGCACATACCAGGGCCAGATCTTCCAGAACAGGGTGTGCTCAATATCTTCGTGGCCTTTCTTCAGCTCGCTCAGCAGCTGGTCGCGGCGCCAGATCCAGCCGGCAAAGATACACAGCGCAATACCCAGCAGGGGCTGGCCGTATTCAGTGCTGATGCTGACTGCCAGTCCAAACAGGCTGTCGAAGTTGTAAATAATGATGCTGCTGATGGCAAAGATCACCAGGCCCACCCCTGGAGTGGCAATACGGCGGGGGATGCCCAGGTTCTCAATAGAGAAAGCCACCGGTACTTCCAGCATAGAGATGGAGGAGGTGAGGGAGGCGATCACCATCAGGGCAAAGAAGGCAATGGCGACGAACACGCCGGCTTCGCCCATGGTATCGAACAGCGCTGGCAACACCTGCAGGATCAGGTTGGGCCCGGCAATCAGGGCGCCGTCAGCAGCGAAGATCTGGGTGCCGGCTTCCTGGGCCACATACATCGCGGGCAGGATCAGCAGGCCGGCGGTGAAGGCGATCCCCACATCGATCAGAGTGACCAGGGCGCCGAGGCGCGGCAAGCTCTCTTGCTGGCTCAGGTAAGAGCCGTAGATCAGCATGGTACCCACCCCTAGAGACAGGGAGAAGAAGGCCTGGCCCATGGCAGAGATCAGTAGCTTCGGGGTGAAGTGACTGAAGTCTGGCATCAGGTACACCTCCAGGCCGGTAAAGGCACCGGGCTGGGTGAGTACATAGGCGATCAAAAGCAGCAGCAGGATAATCAGCGAGGGCATCAACAGGGTGGACCAGCGCTCAATGCCCTTCTCCACACCACTGGCAATAATCAACATGGTGAGACCACTGAAGATCGCGGTAAAGATCAGGTTGCGCTGGGTACTGTTTTCTGTGAGCCATTGGACGGCTTCCTGGGCGCCAAACAGGGCAGCGAAAGGCTCGGCCAGGTGGGCCACCATCCAGCCGGCCACAATAGCGTAAAAACTCAGAATCAAAGAGGCTACCAGGATGCCGCCAAAGCCGGTGAGGCCACCGAAGAAGCGGCTCACAGGGCCAATAGAAATAGCCCGCAGTGCCTGCACCATATTGCGCCGCGCGTAACGGCCAATGGTAAGTTCGGCCATCAGCGCCGGGTAGGCGAGGGCGAAGGCCAAAAACAGATAGGCCACTACAAAGGCGGCGCCGCCGTTGCTGGCGGCTTTGGTGGGGAAGCCCCAAATGTTGCCGAGACCAACGGCGGACCCGGCGGCGGCCATCAAAAAGCCAATATTCGAGCTGAACTGTCCTCGCGGTGCACTCATAGTAAATCCCGTAATTATTCTTCTAGTTGTCTCTGTGCACTACTTGTGCGTGGCGCGCATCAGGCGCTGCTTTTCACGGTTCCAATCCCGTTTTTTCTCGGTTTCGCGTTTGTCGTGCATAGCCTTACCCTTGGCCAGGCAGATTTCGCATTTGACCAAATGGCCTTTCCAATACAGCGCGGTGGCAACCACGGTGTGCCCCTTTTGCTCCACGGCGGCGATCAGCTTGGACAGCTCGCGCTTGGTGAGCAGCAGGCGGCGGGTGCGGTCGGGCTCGGTCACATAATGGGTGGAGGCGCTGGCAAGCGGCTGGATATTGGAACCCAGCAGCCAGGCTTCGCCATTTTTAAAAATGACATAGCTGTCGGTGAGCTGGGCCTTGCCCTCACGACAGCTTTTCACTTCCCAGCCCTGCATCTCAACGCCCGCCTCAAACTTCTCCTCTATGAAGTAGTCGTGACGGGCCTTCTTGTTGAGGGCGATGGTATTGGATGTTTGCGCTTTCTTTTTCTTGGCCATGAAAACTTCTAGTGACTAGATAAAACTGTGTCCAAAAAACTTCAGGGCCACGGTGTTGATAAAGATCAACAGCAGTATCAGAGGGATAAAGGTGCCCAGGGAGAAGTTTACGTATTTTTGTGAGAAAGAGCCGGCAAAGGCAGAGTCGCCTTCCTGCAGCTCTTTGTCAAAGTTGGCTTTCTTCCATTTGTAGATCACAAACAGACACACCAGCAGGCCATTTAAGGGCAGGATGGTGTCGTAGAAAATGATCTCCACTAAATCGAAGAAGGACTTGTTAACGCCGGCCAACTGTACAAATTCAGTGAACCAGTTGACCATGCCAAAGGAGACGGCGCAAGCGATGGCCAGTACAAACTGTACTCCGGCAACCCAGTAAATGGCTGTCTTACGCTCCATATCGCGCTCGTCGCGCAGGGTGGCGATAGGTACTTCAATAATGGAAACCAGGGAAGTGATCGCTGCTACCAGAACCAGGAAGAAGAAGATCGCAGCCACGGCACTTGCGCCGGCATAGCCGATGCTGTCCTGCAGGGCAAGGAAGATCTTCGGCAGGAACAGGAAGATCATTCCGGCAGAGGACTCGCTTAATTCGGAGGGATCAATCTGCGGGTTGAAGTGGAAAATGCTCGGCAGAATCAGCAGGCCCGCAGTAAAGGCCACCATGGTATCGGTAATGGCAACGGCGCGGGAGGAACCGGGGATAGAGTCCCGCTTCTTCATATAAGAACCGTAGGTGATCATGATGCCCATACCCAGAGACAGCGAGAAGAAGGCCTGGGCCATGGCTTTACTCACCACGTTGCCATCAATCTTGCTGAAGTCTGGCACCAGGTAATACTTCACACCGAGGATGGCGTTATCCAGGGTCAGGACAAAAATCACCAGGCCCAGCAGCATTACAAACAGCATCGGCATCAGGGTTTTTGCCGCACGCTCAATACCGTCTTTAACTCCCATAGCGAGGATGGCGTTAATAATCAGCATCAGTACCACTAGGTAAATAAATACCTTGGGGGTATTGATAAAGTGGATAAAGAAATCCTGGGTGGCGAGCAGGTTGAGATTACCGGTGACGGTTTCAATCAGGTACCCGAGTACCCACACAGTAACCACTAAATAAAATACCGCGATCATAAAAGGCGTGATCAAGGCTAGCCAGCCGGGGATACGCCACAGGTGTGAACCGTTGGAGAGTTGACGATAGGCACCTACCGGGTCTTTATCGGAGCGGCGCCCCAGAGCCAATTCCGCCATCATAACCGGCAGGCAGATTAGAAAAACAAAGAGGGCATAGACCAGTAGGAAAGCACCGCCTCCGCTCTTGGTGGCCGCTACCGGGAATGCCACCAGATTGCCAATACCAACTGCGGAACCAGCTGCGGCCAGGATAAAGCCCAGCCTTGACCCAAAATGCTCTCTCACTGCGGTCATAGTACTCTCGCTATTATTTTTTATCAGATACAGCTTTCGTTTTTGTTATTCCAGCGGGGCCGGGTATGTCCCGCCGGCAAAAAATGCGATTGTTGCAGGAATTCTCTTGCTTGAGTAGCGCCGACTGGCAAAATTAGCGGCCGAACGACAATCCCAGGCGATTTCGCCTGGCGGACTGGATTTGACAACAGGAATGACTGAAATAGAGCGCAGCGCGCTGGTGATGTACAGCGCGGAACAAATGTTTGATCTGGTCAATGATGTGGCCAGCTACCCACAATTTTTACCGGGGTGTCGCGGGGCTGAAATTCTGCATCGGGACGAAGAAACCCTGGAGGCACGGTTGGATTTATCGCGCGCGGGTATACGTCAAAGTTTTACCACACGCAATCAGCTGGTGCGCCCGACCAGCATGACCCTGACCCTGGTAGATGGTCCCTTCGAAAATTTTACTGGGCATTGGATGTTTACTCCCCTGGCTGAGAGCGCCTGTAAGGTGACTTTTTCACTGTCGTTCTCCATGAAGAGCCGTTTGATCGCCGCCGCCGCAGGTAAGCTTTTTAGTGATCTGGCCAATCAAATGGTGGCGGTAATGTGTGAGCGTGCCGAGGACATTTACGGGAAGCCGCAATGACAGAAGAAAAAATGATTTCGGTAGAGGTGGTTTACGCACTGCCCCATGAACAGCGGTTGATGCGGCTACTGGTAAAACCGGGCACTACGGCAAGGGAGGCTCTGATTCGTTCCGGTATTCCAAAAGAGTATCCGGAAGTGGACCCGGATAGTGCCAAGATGGGTATTTTTGGCCAGGTTCTGGGGAGTAAAGGATTGGCGCCGGCAGAGAGCTACGAGTTGCAGCCGGGCGATCGGGTGGAGGTTTACCGCCCGCTGATCGCCGACCCGAAAGAGGCGCGCAAACAACGCGCCGAGAAGGCCAAGCGTATGGCCGAGAAAAAGAAAGGTGCCGAAGACGCTTAGGCTCAGGGCCAGTCAGCCGGCTGCAAGTCACCGCTGGTGGATACCAGGGAGTCTTCGTCAAAATAAACGCTAAAGCGCTCCTGGCTGATATCACCCTTCTTGTTGCGAATGCGGTTGACGTAGTCCCAGCGGTTGGGATTGTAAGTGTCTTCCAGCAGCGGGGTGCCGAGAACAAACTGTACCTGGCGGCGGGTCATACCGGGCTTCAGCTGGTCGATCATCTCTTGGGTAATGATATTGCCCTGCTGTACCTCAATGCGGTGCACACCGGGAAACTTAACCAGCGTACAGGCGCCGAGAAGGGCGCAGAGGCTGGCGATGGCGATAAATTTCAGGCTAGGCGGCATTCATTGCTCCATTATGTTCTTTCACACGGCACCTCTCGTACAAATTTTAAACGGTTGTCCGGAATAGGACCCTATGCGTAGGGAAAGTTCCCTTCCTCTGCGATTTCCCTCTCTCATGGTGCCTGGGGTTCCGCTGACTCCGTTCGGCATGGGATAATACCCGAAGAGCCGGCTCGCTGACAGGCGGGAATCTGTGGTCTTATTCGGGTATAGACCTTTTCAGTGAGCTGATGCAAGTAAAGACAATTCATAAAATCCTGTCGGGAAATATTTATTCATGTCGAACGAAAACCAGGAATTGCGCAAGGCTGGCCTGAAGGTCACCCTGCCGCGGGTTAAGATTTTGCAATTGCTTGAAAGCACCAGCGAGCAGCACTTGAGTGCTGAAGATGTGTATAAGCTACTGCTGGAAGCGGGGGAAGATGTCGGTCTGGCTACCGTCTACCGGGTACTGACCCAGTTTGAGAGCGCGGGTCTGGTTGTTCGCCACAACTTCGATGGCGGCCACTCCGTATTCGAGCTGGATCGTGGCGATCATCACGACCACATGGTGTGTACCGATACCGGCAAGGTGATCGAGTTCCACAATGAGGAAATTGAGGAACTGCAGCGCCAGATCGCCGATGAGCACGGCTACGAGCTGACAGGCCACAGCTTAGTGCTGTACGTGAAGGAAAAAGAGAAGTAATCCAGTCGGGTGCGGCGTTCGCCGCACCCATCTTATGCCCGCTTACTGCTGTGGCTGGCAGGGCGGCGTGTACAGCTCTGGGAATTTACCGACTTTATCCGCGTAAAACTCCCTTAATTTATTCAATTCTGCCTCCAGGTTTTCCCCCAGCTGGGCGATAGGGCCAATGCCCACTTCTTTCTTGGAGAAATTGATAAAGCCCAATACCAGCGGCACCTTGGCACTGCGTGCAATATGGTAGAAACCGGACTTCCAGCGCTCACCTAGACCGCGGGTGCCCTCCGGTGGGATGGCAATAACCAGCTCTTTGCGCAGCTTAAACTGGCGCACGGTGGCATCTACCAAGTTGTTAGCCTTGCTGCGGTCTACGGCGATACCGCCAAACCAGCGCATGGGGCCGCCCAGGGGGAACTGGAACAGTTTGTCTTTGCCCATCCACTGCGGAGTCATCTTCAATTTGAGCGCGGCGAGAATAAAGTAGTAGCCGTCCCAGTTAGTGGTGTGGGGAGCCCCGATCAATACATATTTTTTCAGTTTTAATGATTGCTGATCGCCGTTAACGCGCCAGCCGTGAAACTTCAGCAGCAGCTTGGCAACTTGGCGCAGCAGCGGCGTGATAATCGGGGTATTAAAAATCGTTCTCTGCATAAACTCGGCCGATACTACTCAAACAAAGTTAAACAAGCGGCTCAGTATATGGTGACTTCTGCCGCCAGACCCAGTCATATTTGGTCTATTTGTCCTAAAACGGCATTTATCACCGGCAGGCCGGCTATTTTGCCGGATTGTTGGCGGTTATTTATTGATCTGCGAGATATGATTGCCCACCGCTCCATTAAAAGTAATGGGCTGTCCTGTTGGTCAGCTTTGAAACTCGGTTGAAGGGCTGTTCTGAGGTTGCCCTGGGGACAGCTTAAAGAGTCCTGGTCAACATCTCTTCCGCATGGGCCAATGACTGCGGGCTGGGTTGCCCTCCGAGCATGCGTGCGATCTCTTCGCGGCGCTCGCCGTTTTTCAATTCACGCAGGGCCACAAACGCCTGCTCACCATCACTGTGCTTCTCCACCAGATATTGGCGGTGGGCTCGCGCAGCCACCTGAGCCAGGTGGGTGACGCAGATCACTTGGCCGCTACAGCCATTGCGGGTCTCTCCCAGCTGGCGCAGCAGGCGGCCTACCACGTCTCCAGTGGCGCCACCAATGCCGACGTCCACTTCATCAAAGACCAGGGTGGGGGTGCGTGAAGTTTGTGCCGTGACCACTTGAACGGCGAGGCTTACCCGAGAAAGCTCACCGCCGGAGGCGATCTTGCCCAGTGGGCGCGGTGGCTGGCCGGGGTTGGTGGAAATTAAAATTTCCACTTCCTCCAGGCCGTGGCTGCAAGGCTTGTCGAGAGCTTGTAAGGCAAGTTCGACCTTGGCGTGCGGCATGGCCAAATCCACCAGTTGCCGATTGACCGATTCGGCGAGTGTGATCGCTGCTTCACGCCGTAGCTCGCTTAATTTTGCTGCGACTGCCCGAAACTCTTTTTCCAGTTTGCTGCAGGTTTCGGCGAGGCGTTCCAAGGTATCTTCCGTGCCGATATCTTCCAGTTCCTCTTGCAGTTGTCGCTGCAGAGCCGGTAGCTCACTGGGTTGTACACGGTGTCTGCGCGCCGCCTGGTAAATTGCACTGAGGCGCTCCTCAACGTCACTGAGCCGCTCAGGGTCCATCTCGAAGCGATCGATATGTCGCGACAAAGTACCGGACGCTTCGTCGATTTGAATTCGCGCACTATCGAGCATCTGCGCTACTTCGACCAGGGCCGGCGCCTGTTCGGGCATGGCGGAAAGCAGTTGCAGGGCGCGGTGCAGTTGTTCGGCGATATCGCCCTCACCGCCGGACAGCAGCGCGGCCAGCTGATAGCTGCCGTTAAGAATATCGCCGGCATTGGCCAGCTGACGCTGCTCGCTCTCCAGGGCCTCTATCTCACCTTCGCTCAAATCCAGTTGTTCCAGCTCGCGCAGTTGGTACTGCAGTAGGTTGCGGCGCGCCTCGGCCTCCTCAACGCTGTCGGCCAGATTGCGGTAGCGGCGGTATTGGTCCTGCCAGGTCTTGTAGCGGCTGCGGGTTTCGGCAGCCAGTTCCTGGGCTTGGGCGTACTCATCGAGCAGGCGGCGGTGGGTTTCCTTCTTCAGCAGGGACTGGTGCTCGTGCTGGCTGTGGATATCAATCAGTTGCTCACCCAGGGCGCGCTGCTGCAGCAGCGTCACCGGCTGGCCGTTGATATAGGCCCGTGAGCGGCCATCGGCGCCGATGGTGCGGCGCAGTATCACTTCCTGCCCGCTATCTAGCTCCTGGGATTTAAGCCAATCGCTGGCGTTGGGGTAGCCGGAGATATCGAAGGTAGCGCTGATATCGGCGCGGTTGGCTCCAGCACGTACCAGTTCGGCACTGCCGCGACCACCCAGTGCGAGTCCGAGTGCATCTAGGGTGATGGATTTGCCCGCGCCGGTCTCGCCGGTGAGGGTGCTGGTACCTGGGCCGAACTCCAACTCCAGTTGGTCCACCAGGGTGAATTGGCTGATAGACAGGTGCAGCAACATATAGAGATCGCTTCTGTGTCCTTTCTTATGGGCGGGTCTGAATACCCAATCAGTGGTTATTTATACAGTATTCCTTTCTGGTTAGCTATAGCGTCAAGCGCAGATTCTCCAGCTATTGCGCGCTAGCGCAAAAAACCACTTGAACTGTGCGGGGATGGCCCCATATAGCCCCCAGAGCCCGCAGGACGGGCCCAACTCATTACTGACAGAGTCGACGCGACGGAGAAAGCAGTGGCCAGAGAGCGCAGCGAAGAAGATCAGATTACAGAGGGGGTGCAGCCGGAAGCACTGGCTGATGAGCACCTGACAGCGACAGACGAGGCGGCTTCCGCGGAGATTGAAGATCCCACCGCGACCGAGCGCGAGCAGGCTGAGCAAGCATTGCATGAAGAAGCCGAGAGTGCCGATGCGCTGCACGATGAAATTATCAAGCTGCAAGAGCAGTTAGTGGTGCAGAAAGACCTCGCTCTGCGCGCCCAGGCTGAGGAGCAGAATGCCCGTCGCCGCGCCCAGCAGGATGTGGATCGCGCACGCAAATTTGCAGTGGAAAAACTGCTGCAGGATTTGTTGCCGGTTGTGGACAACCTGGAGCGCGCCCTCGCCACCATTGATAGCGCTGATGAAAGCAATAAAGCATTGGTGGAAGGTATCGAGCTTACTCACAAATCTTTCGTCGACACCCTGACGAAAAATTCTGTGGAAGTTGTCGATCCAGCTGGTGAGCCCTTCGACCCAGAGTTGCACCAGGCCATGACCCAGGTGCCGAATGGGGAGGTGGAGCCGAACACGGTTCTAGAGGTATTTCAAAAAGGCTATCGCCTCAATGGTCGCCTGGTTCGCCCGGCCATGGTTGTGGTTAGTAAGGCCCCGTAACGGCAAATGCGTGAAACGGCCTTGAATTTCGCTGGCCGGCACCAATATAGCTGACATCAAGAATTATTCGCGCGCTGCATACAGAACAGAGCTGGCAGCGCGTAACAAATGAGGATTTTACAGATGGGAAAAATTATCGGCATCGACCTGGGTACCACCAACAGCTGTGTGGCGGTACTGGATGGTGACAAAGCGCGTGTAATCGAGAACGCCGAAGGCGATCGTACTACACCTTCTATTGTTGCCTTCACTGACGACAACGAAATCCTGGTAGGTCAGTCTGCCAAGCGTCAGGCGGTGACCAATCCCCAGAATACTCTGTTTGCGGTTAAGCGTTTGATCGGCCGTAAATTCAAAGACGACGTTGTACAGAAAGATATCAAGATGGTGCCTTACACCATCACTGAAGCCGACAACGGCGACGCTTGGGTAGAAGTGAAAGGCGATAAAAAAGCTCCGCCGCAGATCTCTGCCGAAGTTCTGAAGAAAATGAAAAAGACTGCAGAAGACTTCCTCGGCGAGAAAGTTGACGCTGCAGTAATTACTGTACCGGCTTACTTTAACGACTCCCAGCGTCAGGCCACCAAAGACGCCGGCCGTATCGCGGGCCTGGACGTTAAACGTATTATCAACGAGCCGACTGCTGCTGCTCTGGCCTACGGCCTGGACAAGCAGGGCGGTGACCGCACTGTAGCGGTATACGACCTGGGTGGTGGTACCTTCGATATCTCCATTATCGAAATTGCCGACGTAGATGGTGAGAAGCAGTTCGAAGTACTGTCCACCAACGGTGACACTTTCCTCGGCGGTGAGGACTTCGACCTGCGCCTGATCGAATACCTCGCAGACGAGTTCAAGAAAGACCAGGGCATCGACCTGAAAGGCGATCCCCTGGCGATGCAGCGCCTGAAAGAAGCTGCAGAAAAAGCCAAGATTGAGCTGTCCTCCAGCCAGCAGACTGAAGTCAACCTGCCGTATATCACTGCAGATGCCACCGGTCCCAAGCACTTGGTGGTTAAGCTGACCCGCGCCAAGCTGGAAAGCCTGGTAGAAGATCTGGTTACTCGTTCCTTGGAGCCGGTAAAAATTGCTCTGCAAGATGCCGACCTGTCCGCTTCTGGCGTAGACGAAGTGATCCTGGTTGGTGGTCAGACCCGCATGCCGCTGGTACAGCAGAAAGTTACCGAGTTCTTCGGTAAAGAGCCGCGCAAAGACGTTAACCCAGACGAAGCCGTTGCCATGGGTGCCGCTATCCAGGGCGCTGTTCTGTCCGGAGACGTTAAAGATGTACTGCTGCTGGACGTAACCCCGCTGACCCTGGGTATCGAAACCATGGGTGGCGTTGCAACTCCGCTGATCGACAAAAACACCACTATCCCCACTAAGAAGTCCCAGGTGTTCTCCACTGCGGAAGATAACCAGACTGCGGTAACCATTCACGTGGTACAGGGTGAGCGCAAACAGGCTTCCCAGAACAAATCCCTGGGTCGTTTTGACCTGGCCGATATCCCGCCGTCCCCCCGCGGTGTACCGCAGATCGAAGTGACCTTCGATATCGATGCCAACGGTATCCTGCACGTACACGCGAAAGACAAGGCGACTGGTAAAGAGCAGTCCATCGTGATCAAAGCTTCCTCCGGTCTGTCCGAGGACGAGATCGATAAGATGGTTCAAGACGCAGAGGCGAATGCCGAAGCGGATAAGCAGTTCGAGGAGTTGGTGCAAACCCGCAATACCCTCGACGGTCTGATCTCTGCTACCAAGAAGACCTTGGAAGAAGCTGGCGACAAAGCCACCGCTGAAGAAAAGTCTGCAATCGAAGCGGCTATCAAAGAAGCGGAAGAAGCGGTGAAAGGCAACGACAAGGCTGCTATGGAAGCTGCCACCACCAAGCTGACCGAAGCTTCTGGCCCGGTTGCACAGAAGATGTACGCCGAGCAGGCCCAGGCCGCAGGCGCTGAAGGTGCCGCTGGTGCAGGCGCTCAACAGGGCGAGCAGCAGCAATCTTCCGCTGGCGACGATGCGGTAGATGCAGAGTTCGAAGAAGTAAAGGACGACAAGAAAGAAGGTAAGTAAGCGTTCGCTTGCATTTCCGGTGGCAGCTTTTAAAGTGGCCGCCGGAGAACTTCAGGGGCGCGGCGCCTTCTTTTTAGGCCCCGCGCCCTGTGTTGTTTCAGGTATCCATCAAAGTTTGTACAGAGTTCGCAGTTTGATGGTGCTCCGCAATGCGGGGCTTGGTTAGAAACCGAGAAGTAGAAAGAGTTTGGCCGTTCTTGATGCCGGACCAGAGAACATAGTTTTATGTCGAAACGCGATTATTACGAAGTCCTCGGCGTCGAGCGCGGCGCTTCGGATGCAGAGCTGAAGAAAGCCTACCGCCGGGTGGCGATGAAGTTTCACCCGGACCGCAATCCAGATGATGCGGAAGCGGAAAATAAATTCAAGGAAGCCAACGAGGCTTACGAGATACTGTCCGATTCGCAGAAGCGCGCGGCCTATGATCAATTTGGTCACGCCGGTGTAGAGGGGCAGATGGGTGGCGGTGGCGCCGGTGGTTTCGGCGGTTTCTCCGATATCTTCGGCGATGTATTTGGCGATATCTTCGGTGGGGGCGGTGGCGGCCGTCGGGGTGGCCCGGCGCGCGGTTCAGACCTGCGTTACGACTTGGAACTGGACCTGGAAGACGCAGTGCGCGGTACCACGGTCAAAATCCGTGTGCCAACGCTCGCTTCCTGTAATACTTGCCACGGTTCAGGCGCCAAGCCAGGTTCCTCTCCGCAGACCTGTAGCACCTGTGGTGGCGCCGGTCAGGTACGTATGCAACAGGGCTTCTTCTCTGTTCAGCAAACCTGCCCCAACTGTCGCGGTCGCGGTACCACTATCTCCGATCCCTGTGGCAGCTGCCACGGTCGCGGTCGGGTTGAAGAGACCAAGACTCTGTCCGTTAAGGTTCCGCCTGGCGTAGATACTGGCGATCGTATCCGCCTGTCCGGAGAGGGTGAAGCGGGCCCCGATGGCGGTCCCGCTGGTGATTTATATGTACAGGTGGTGGTGAAGGAGCACGAGCTGTTCCAGCGCGATGGCAAGAACTTGTATTGCGAAGTGCCCATCAGTTTTGCTGCCGCAGCACTGGGGGGTGAACTGGAAGTGCCGACCCTTGATGGTAAGGTGAAGCTAAAGATTCCCGCAGAGAGTCAAACTGGCAAGCTGTTCCGCCTGCGTGGTAAAGGTGTCACTCCGGTGCGCGGTGGCGCTACCGGCGATTTGCTGTGTCGGGTTGTAGTGGAAACACCGGTAAACCTTTCTGGTAAACAGAAAGAGTTACTGCAGGAATTTGCCAATACCCTGAGCGAAAAGAAAAATGCACCACGCCAGACCGGCTGGTTTGAAGGGGTGAAAAACTTCTTTGGGGATATGAAGCTTTAACGCTAAGCGAGCATCCCCAATCGCTATTCGACCATCGGTAATTTAGGGCTTATATAGTTGCTTAACGGATGAGCTCTTTTAAAAGTTAAAAGCAGGAAGAATAGCGAAAACTGGCCCGGTATCTCTGCCGGGTTAGTTACCTTGGGCAGAACGGGCCCTCAGACGGGCGGCCAGTGCCATCAATAATTCGTGTTGAATCTTACCTAACTCCCTCATCTGTTGTTTTTTTAGTATCCCTTCCAGTTCTTTGTTTGCCTGCGCGCTGATCGCGGCCAATTGCGCACCGATTTCCCCGCGCTGCTTAGGCGTCAAAATCAGTTTGGGGTTGTTCAAAACGCCATAGCGATCCAGTACGGCTTTTTTCTCAGCAAGGCTCTTTTGCAAGATCGGCAGTACTACTTTTTCCTGGCCAGGGGTGAGCTGCAGACGCAGCGTCACCCAATCTGTAATGTCGTCATATTTCTCCCAGAAGTCTGGGTTTGTAGTTTGCTGTTGTGCGGATACGGGCGCACTGCCAAAGGCCAGGGTTAAAGAAATAACCACCACCAATAAATGTGGCAGGTGGTTTGATCGAATCATTAGTCGCATGTTGGCGCTCCATTTACCCCTCTGGCTTAAGCCTAGCATCGTGATTTGTCATTGCTTTCACTCAATTTCAGTTAGTTGGTAATAAAAATATGTTTTGTTATTTCCTCTATGGCTGGAAGTTTTATGGTCAGTTTGGTCCCCAAAAATGATCACTTTTTAAGATTGAGTTTTTGTAGCTGCTTTCTGGTAGGGCGGGGTAAGATTCGCAGCAACATTGTGCGTAGACAGGAGTGTTGTTGTGGCAGTAAAAGTAGCGATCACCGGGTTTGGCGGGCGTATGGGAAGGGCCTTGGCGGAGGCACTGCTTCTAAGTGATGAGGCTGAGCTCAGCGCGGCAGTTGTACGGCCGGGCTCCAGCTTGGTGGGGGCCGATGCCGGTGAAGTTGCGGGCCTCGGGCGCAACGGCATCGCCATTGTTGATAGCCTGGATAAAGCCGACTTCGATGTACTGATCGACTTTACCGCGCCACAGGCAACTGTGGATAACTCTGCCTATTGTGCAGCCAACGGACGCCCCATTGTTATTGGCACTACTGGTTTTGACTCTGAACAGAAAAATCAGGTGCTGGCTAATGCGGGCAAGGTACCGTTGTGCCTGGCGAGTAACTTTTCCACCGGTGTAAATTTGTGCTTCAAATTATTGGAGACCGCTGCACGGGTAATGGGTGAAGATGCCGATATAGAAATTGTTGAAGCACATCACCGCCACAAAGTGGATGCGCCTTCTGGCACTGCGTTAAGCATGGGAGAAGTCGTCGCCGAGACCCTGGGGCGGGATCTGGAGAAAGTGGCGATTTATGGACGCGAGGGCCAGACAGGTGCCCGTGAGCGCGACACCATTGGTTTTGCCACTGTACGCGGCGGCGATGTGGTCGGTGAGCACTCTGTACTGTTTCTGGCCGAAGGGGAGCGCGTAGAAATCAGTCACCGCGCCAGCAGTCGCCTCTCTTTTGCCCGCGGTGCGGTACGCGCAGCGATATGGTTGATGGGAAATAAGCAATCGGTGCGTGCGCCGGGCCACTACGATATGCGCGATGTGCTGGGATTAAATTAATTGAATCACACAAAAAAAATCGGTAAAGGGGCGGCCTTTATTTAATAGTTCTAAGCCACTAGTTATACGGTTGATCGATAGGCGAGCCTTATTTTTATAGTGAAAGTCAATACTTCGGGTTTTCGACCCTTTAGGTAAACCAAAAATTTTTTGAGGATTTTTTGTTTGGAAAAAAAGCTGATTGTCGGCAGTGAAGAATGGTGTGCGTTTCCCGGTCTGGGTATCCCCGCAGTTAAGGCCCGGGTGGACTCCGGGGCTAAGACTTCTTGCCTGCACGCATATAATATTCAGACGTTTAAACGGGATGGTGAGCCCTGGGTAAGCTTTGAAGCGCATCCATTGCAGCACCAACGTCGGCCGACCGTGCGCTGTGAGGCTCGAATTCTCGACAAGCGCCTTGTACGCAGCTCCTCTGGTGAGTCGGAGCGGCGCCCGGTAATTCGTACCGCGCTTTCCATCGGCGGAAGTGTCTGGGATATCGAATTGACCCTGACCAACCGTGACAGTATGGGCTATCGCATGTTGTTGGGGCGCGAGGCCATGCTCGGCCGCATGATGGTGGACCCCTCGGAGAGCTTCTGTCTGGGTGAACTGCCAAAAAGTCAGCTGGATGAATTTTATCGGGACGAGCACCATATCGCCGGCACCGGCTTGCGTATCGGGCTGTTGGCCTCGAATCCGGATCTTTATAGCAACCGCCGCATTATGGAAGCCGGTGCCGAACGTGGCCACCGGATGACCTTCCTGGATGTTCGCCAGTGTTATATGAAACTCGATGCGGATGAGCCCGAAGTACATTATCGCGACGGCAGAATTCTCAACAATCTGGATGCCATTATCCCCCGTATTCGCCCCAGTCAGACTTTTTATGGCTGCGCCCTCACTCGCCACTTTGAGAGTCTGGATGTGTTTGCCCTGAATGGCTCTGCCGCGATCAGCCAGTCAAGGGATAAGCTATTTTCCCTGCAGTTGTTACAGCAGAGTGGTCTGAGTATTCCCACTTCAGGCTTTGCCAACTCGCCGGTAGATACCAACGAGTTGATTGACATGGTGGGTGGGGCACCATTGATTGTGAAGTTGCTGGAGGGAACTCAGGGGCGCGGAGTGGTGTTGGCGGAAACCCGCAAAGCCGGCGAGTCGGTGATTAATGCGTTCAAGTCACTTAAAGCCAATTTGCTAGTGCAGGAGTTTATCCGTGAGGCCCAGGGCAAGGACCTGCGCCTGTTTGTGATTGATGGCCGCGTGGTGGCCTCGATCCAGCGAGAGGCGGCACCGGGAGAGTTTCGCGCCAATATTCACCAGGGCGGCACCGCTTCGGTGGTTAAAGTCACAGCAGATGAAAAGCGCATAGCCATTAAAGCGGCTAAAGCGCTCGGGTTGAAAGTGGCTGGTGTGGATATTATTCGTTCGCGTAAAGGGCCGTTATTACTTGAGGTGAACTCCTCCCCCGGTCTCGAGGGTATTGAGAGTGCCACGCGCAAGGATGTGGCCGGTGCGATGATTATGTCGATCGAGAAGGCGCTCAAATGGCGTCCCGTAACAAAAACCCAGGATGGAAGTGCCGACTTGGATAACCGTGTACCCGAGTAATCGACGGTGAACGGGGCGCCGACGGTGCAAAGCTCGGTGGGCTAACCTTCAAAGGTGGCCGGGCTTTTCGCTGGCGCGCCGTTCGAGCCTCGGCAGTGGTTGATTGCCCAGGTATCCGCCGATAGACACTTTCTGCCGGAACCGCGCCTTCCGCCGGCAGAAGGTGTGAACTCCAGGGTATCAATGACCGTGAAGACACTCTTTGCCAGACTTTCTATCACTCGCCCATTCCTGACGATTTCCCTGATATTGGGCCTGTTGCTTGCTCCCTTGGTACAGGCCGCAGTACACCTTTCGGATACCCCCCTGGGGCGGCGTGTCATGGTGGATTACATCGTGCACTTCGCCTACAACCTGCAGTGGCCGGTCAACGCTTTTGATAATTACAGTGCCCCCTTTAAGGTGTGTTTGATGGGAGGGGATTCCCTCGGTGAGCAGCTGGCTCTGCGCTTCAAGAATCAGCGTATTGATGGGCGCCGGGTGGCGCTGGAGAAAATTGGCTTCAAAGATATGTTGCGCGCGCGCAAGTGCCAGATCGTGATTCTTGGCTCTATGGATCGCTCCAGTCTGCTCAAGACGCTAGTCACAGTGGAGTTCTTCCCTGTCTTAACCGTGAGCGATGCCGATCGCTTTGCCGCAACCGGCGGCATGATTGAATTTGCAGATAAAGGTGGCGAAGTGGCGCTGCGTATGAACAAGACCATGTTGGAGAAGGCCGAGCTGAAAATGGGCAATAGTCTCTTTCGTCTCGGGCAGAAGCTGGAGTAGAGAGGAATTTTTCGTCAGGTTTGGCGTATTTTTGCACTAGCGTCCAGAGGTGAATTCGCGTAGAATCTGCGCCCGATTTGGGCCGGTGCCGCGAAGCTGAATCGCGCAGCGTGAGCCTACTAAAAAGCTGGCGGCAAGCGTCGGCCACTTTGTGAGAATCACGCGTGAACAGATTTTTAAAGCGAGATGAAGCTGCGATGTTTCATCTCGCTTTTTTATGCGTGCACCAGTCAGGAGCCCGCGTGCTCCGAAGCCCGCAAACCCCGCCCGGAAGCAGTTCTGAAGATTGGAGTTCAATTTGACTAAAGCTGTCCCTACGTCGGAGGCTTTCATGCCCCACAACTTTATGCAGAGTACAACTCCCGCGCTGCTGGTGCTCGCAGATGGTAGTGTCTTTGAAGGACGCGCAATCGGTGCCCATGGCAGTTCTGTTGGCGAGGTCGTGTTCAACACATCCATGACCGGGTACCAGGAGATTCTCACCGATCCCTCCTACGCCCGCCAGATTGTGACTCTGACCTACCCGCACATCGGCAACACTGGCACCAACCAGGAAGACGAAGAGTGCGCTGATATCTGGGCCGCCGGCCTGGTAATCCGCGACCTGCCGCTGCTGGCCAGCAGCTTCCGCAACGAGCAGTCCCTGGAGGACTACCTGCGCGAGCGCAATATCGTTGGTATCGCCGATATCGACACTCGTCGCCTGACACGCCTGCTGCGCGACAAGGGTGCACAGAGCGGTTGCATCGTTGCCGGTGACAATATCGACCGCGAAGAAGCCCTAGCCAAGGCCAAGGAATTTGCCGGTCTGAAAGGGATGGACCTGGCCAAGGTAGTGAGCACCAAGGAAGCCTACCCCTTTAGCGAAGGTACCTGGGAACTGGGCGAAGGCCACAAGGCCGCGCCGGAACAGCCCTTCAAAGTAGTGGCTTACGACTTCGGTGTGAAGCGCAATATCCTGCGTATGCTGGTGGATCGCGGCTGTGACATCACCGTAGTACCGGCGGAGACCCCGGCTTCCGAAGTACTGGCGATGAATCCCAACGGTGTATTCCTGTCCAATGGCCCCGGCGACCCCGAGCCCTGTGAGTACGCGATCACCGCTATCCGCGAAATCCTGGACGCGGGCATCCCCACCTACGGCATCTGCCTGGGCCACCAGCTGTTGGGCCTGGCGGTGGGCGGTAAAACTGCCAAGATGAAGTTCGGCCACCACGGTGGTAACCACCCGGTACAAGACCTGAACAGCACCAAGGTGATGATCACCGCGCAGAACCACGGTTTCGAAGTGGACGCCGACAGCCTGCCGGACAATGTGGAAGTTACCCACAAGTCCCTGTTCGACGGTACCTTGCAGGGTATTCACCTGAAGGACAAGCCGGCCTTCAGCTTCCAGGGACACCCGGAAGCGAGCCCCGGCCCACACGATGTGGCGCCGTTGTTCGACCACTTTATCGATTTGATGAAAGAACGCGCCTAAGGGCGTAGCCGCCCAGGGTAGGGCAATTAACCGCCGCTTTTGCGGCGGTTTTAACAAGAAACGAATGAAATTTAGCGCAGCCGGCCTTTGCCGGTAGTAGAACGGAAGAAAGATGCCAAAACGCACAGATATCCAAAGCATTCTGATTATCGGCGCAGGCCCCATCGTGATCGGCCAGGCGTGCGAATTTGACTACTCCGGCGCCCAGGCCTGTAAGGCGCTGCGCGAAGAGGGTTACCGGGTGATCCTGGTGAACTCCAACCCGGCCACCATCATGACCGACCCGGCCATGGCCGATGCCACTTACATCGAGCCGGTGGAGTGGCGCACCGTTGCCAAGATTATCGAGCAGGAGCGCCCCGACGCCATCCTGCCCACCATGGGCGGGCAGACTGCACTGAACTGCGCCCTGGACCTGGACAAGCACGGTGTCCTGAAGGAATTCAATGTCGAGCTGATCGGTGCGGACAAAGACGCTATCGAGAAAGCGGAAGACCGCGACCTGTTCGACAAGGCGATGAAAGCTATCGGCCTGGAAACTCCGCGCGCCAAGATCGTCCACTCCATGGAAGAGGCGAAGAAAGTACCGGAAGAGTTCGGCTTCCCGGTCATTATCCGTCCGTCCTTCACCATGGGCGGTTCCGGTGGCGGTGTGGCCTACAACTGGCCGGAGTTTGAAGAGATCTGTAAGCGCGGTCTCGACCTCTCCCCCACCAATGAACTGCTGATCGACGAATCCCTGCTCGGCTGGAAAGAGTACGAGATGGAAGTGGTTCGCGATAAGAACGACAACTGCATCATCGTATGTTCCATCGAGAACTTCGACCCGATGGGTGTACACACCGGTGACTCTATCACCGTTGCCCCGGCGCAGACGCTGACCGACAAGGAATACCAGCTGATGCGCAACGCCTCTATCGCGGTACTGCGCGAGATCGGCGTTGAGACCGGCGGCTCCAACGTACAGTTCGGCGTTTGTCCGAAGACTGGCCGCGTGGTTGTGATCGAGATGAACCCCCGCGTATCCCGCTCCTCCGCACTGGCCTCCAAGGCCACCGGCTTCCCGATCGCCAAGGTCGCGGCCAAGCTGGCCGTGGGTTACACCCTGGATGAGCTGCAAAACGATATCACCGGTGGTGCGACCCCGGCGTCCTTCGAGCCATCCATCGACTACGTTGTCACCAAGATTCCGCGCTTCACCTTTGAGAAATTCGGTGAAGCCGATGCACGCCTGACCACCCAGATGAAGTCTGTGGGTGAAGTGATGGCGATCGGCCGCACCTTCCAGGAGTCCATGCAGAAAGCTCTGCGCGGCCTGGAAGTGGGCAGCTTCGGCCTGGAAAGCAAAATTGACCCGAGCAAAGACGGCGCTGAGACCCGTCTGCGCAGCGAACTTTCCGTTCCGGGTGCCGAGCGCATCTGGTACGTGGGCGACGCCTTCCGCATGGGCATGAGCGTCGGCGAAGTTTACGACCTGTCCGGTATCGATCCCTGGTTCCTGGTGCAGATCGAAGAACTGATCAAAATCGAAGAGCCGCTCAAGTCACTACCCACCTCGGCGCTGACCACTGAGCAAATGCGCTTCCTCAAGCGCAAGGGCTTCTCCGACCGCCGCCTGGCGGACCTGCTGGGGGTGAGCCAGAAGACTGTGCGGGAATTCCGTCACAAGCTGGGTGTATTCCCGTCTTACAAGCGCGTGGACACCTGTGCTGCTGAGTTCAGCACCTCCACTGCTTACATGTACTCCACCTACGATGAGGAGTGCGAAGCGCAGCCGTCCGACAAGAAGAAAATCATGGTACTCGGCGGTGGCCCCAACCGTATCGGCCAGGGCATCGAGTTCGACTACTGCTGTGTACACGCCGCCCTGGCGATGCGTGAAGACGGTTACGAGACCATCATGGTCAACTGTAACCCGGAGACTGTTTCCACCGACTACGACACTTCCGATCGCCTCTACTTCGAGCCGGTAACCCTGGAAGATGTGCTGGAAATTGTTGCCAAAGAGAAGCCGGAAGGCGTGATCGTACAGTTCGGTGGTCAGACTCCGCTGAACCTGGCGCGCTACCTGGCCAACGAAGGTGTGCCGATTATCGGTACCACACCAGAGCAGATCGACCGCGCCGAAGACCGCGAGCGCTTCCAGCAGATGATTATGCGTCTCGGCCTCAAGCAGCCGAAGAACGCCATCGTGCGCTCTGTCTCCGAAGCCATTCAGGCGGCGAAAGACGTGGGCTACCCGCTGGTTGTGCGCCCGTCTTACGTACTGGGCGGCCGCGCCATGGAGATCGTCTACAAAGAAGACGAGCTGCTCACTTATATGAAAGAAGCGGTACAGGTTTCTGACGAAGCGCCGGTACTGCTGGATCACTTCCTCAACGCTGCTATTGAGGTGGATATCGACGCGGTATCCGATGGCCAGGACGTAGTGATCGGCGCCATTATGCAGCACATTGAACAGTGTGGTGTTCACTCCGGTGACTCCGCCTGCTCCCTGCCGCCTTACAGCCTGCCGGCGGATGTGCAGGACCGTATGCGCGAAGAAGTGAAAGCCATGGCCCGCGAGCTTGGCGTAGTTGGCTTGATGAACACCCAGCTGGCCTACCAGGACGGCGAGATCTACGTGATCGAGGTGAACCCGCGCGCTTCCCGTACCGTACCTTTCGTCTCCAAGTGTATCGGCACTTCACTGGCGAAAGTGGCTGCGCGCTGTCAGGCGGGTATCAGCCTGCAGGAACAGGGCTTTACCGAAGAGATCGTACCGGACTACTACTCCGTTAAAGAGTCTGTATTCCCGTTCAACAAGTTCCCGAAAGTGGACCCGATTCTCGGCCCAGAGATGAAATCCACCGGCGAAGTGATGGGCGTAGGCGCTACCTTCGCAGAGGCCTTCGACAAGGGCCTGGTTGCCGCTGGCGACCGCCTGCCGGAGTCCGGACGCGCATTTATCTCTGTGCGTGACTTCGACAAGGCCGACGCAGTGGGCGTAGCTCGCGACCTGGTGGAGCTTGGCTTCGAAGTCATTGCCAGCCGCGGCACCGCCAAGGTCTTGCAAGAAAACGATATTCCCGTTACAACCGTCAACAAGATGAGTGAAGGTCGCCCGCATATCGTCGATATGATTAAGAACGACGAGATTGCACTGGTGGTGAATACCACCGAAGGGCGCCAGGCGATTCGCGACTCTGCGGATATCCGCCGCAGTGCCGAGAACCACCAGGTGTGTTACACCACCACCCTGGCCGCGGCCCAGGCGATGGCGATGGCCATGCGTCAGGAGCAGCCGCTACAGGTTCGCCGCCTGCAAGACCTTCACCAGCGCGTGGTAAAGCTGTCTTAATCATCTAAAAACAATCCGTCATTTCCGACCGGGCCTTGTGGCAACACAGGGCCCGGTTGCGTAGTAACAATAATGGAGGTCCCACAATGAACCGGGTACCAATGACCGTTGAAGGCGCGGAAGCGCTGCGTTCAGAACTGGATAATCTGAAAAAAGTCGAGCGCCCTGCGGTGGTAGAGGCCATTGCCGAAGCACGCGAACACGGTGATTTGAAGGAGAACGCCGAATACCATGCGGCGCGGGAAAAGCAGGGCTTTATTGAGGGTCGTATTCAAGAGATTGAAGCCAAGTTGTCTCACGCTCAAGTGATCGATGTGAAGTCGATTGAGCCCAGCGATAAGGTAATTTTTGGCACCACGGTAACGATTATTCACCTGGATGACGATGCTGAAGTGACTTATAAAATCGTGGGTGACGATGAAGCGGATGTGAAGAAACAAAAAATCTCAGTGAACTCGCCGATTGCCCGCGCACTGATTGGTAAAGAAGTGGGAGAAGTCGTTGTTGTGCATACGCCTTCCGGCACGGTGGAATATGAAATCGATACTGTAGAGCATCTATAAAAAGATCTCTTAGTAAGAAAAAGGGCGGCCAGAGGCCGCCTTTTTTCTTGGGGGCAGGAGCAGCTTTACTGGTGAACGAAACTGTTGTTACTGTCGCCATGTTGGTGAACTTTGGCGGTTTCATTGTAGCCAAATTGGGCTACTAAGCTGTTGTTATGTGAACCAATCTGAGTGACCTCTGCATAGTGGTTTTCGCCTATTTGGCCTATATAGACATCATTGCCATAGCCAACCTGCATAGTTTTTCCGAAGTGGTGGCTACCGGCTTGAGAAATATCTCCTTCGTTATACCAACCATCTTGGTACATATGAGCTTCATGGCCATAGCCGATTTGACGGGAATCAAGATCGTTGTGGCCACCTCCTGCCTGAATTAAGTGAGCCTTATGGCCTTCACCAACTTGAAGAGCATCAGCTCGATTCATTTCGCCAACCTGTGAGAGCATAGCTTCACTGCCGTAGCTGCCTACTTGAGTGACAGTAGCGTAGCCATAGTCGCCGTTTTGTAAAATAGTCGCCTGGTTATTAGCGCCAGACTGTTGATAAGTCCAGGCGGTATTCCCGTGGCCTTCCTGAGCATGGTAGGAGAAGCTATGGTGCTCATCAAACTGGAAAGTTAAGGAGCTATTGTCGATACCCAATTGCTCACTCATAGCGGTGTTGCCAGATCCCCCATTTTGAAAGGCATTGGCATAATTACTGTAGCCATCCTGATATTGAAGAACCGTGCTGTGGTGTTCATGGACCTGGATACTAACCGCCGTGTTGTGTGCCCCGTGTTGTTCTTGATCAGCCAGGTTATGATGGCTGCCGGGGCCGGCTTGATCAATATAACCGAGTTGATCCATACCGTTTTGATCCTGGTAAGCGGTATTGTTATCGGCTATGGCTGTACCGCTGATTACAAAAGCAATAGCGGCAGCGATTGGGGTTAAAGTCTTCATGAGTATCTCCATTACTACTTGAAAAGAGCATCGCGTTGGGGTTCAGCATTTACCGGCTGAGCGGGAGCACAGCATAAGTCACCCGAGTATTTTGTAGTAAAGCGCTAGGCTATGTTTAGCGGCGAAACTATAAATTACTCAGATATACACTCGCTGTAAGTGCCTGTGCAAAAAGGTAGAATCGAAGGGAAATCAAAGATAGGAAATAGCTGGTTCATTCTGATTGGCATCCCTGTTACTGCTTAGGAGTCCATAAGTTCGTTCCGTCTTTATTATTGTTGCTTCAGTGTCTAAGAAAAGCCATAGGATAGAAGTTTGATTTACCTGGGAGATAAGTTTTAGCCAGGAAAAATGGTGAAAAAATCACAGTGAAGTCAGCTTTAAAGGAGAATTTATACAGGGACTTGGGAATAAAATTTAGTTGGGAGGAGTAAATAATTAAAAATGCCAAAGATCGTTCCTGATCTTTGGCATTTGTAGGGGAGCGATGTTTACTGATGTACTATAGCTGTATTGCCGTAGCCGGTTTGAGTAATATTTGCGGACTCAGAGAATCCGCTCTGAATAACTGTAGCCGTATTCATGCCACCAGATTGATTGACCACAACTAAGTGGCCCCCACCCATGGCGCCACCTCCTGACTGCATAATCGTTGCCCGGTTCATGTAGCCATCTTGAGTCACAAACGCGCTGTTATACCAAGAGACTTGAACAATCGTGCTGTAGTTGCTTTCTCCCATTTGGACAATGTCGGCCTCGTTGTGCATATCAGCCTGGGTTATTTCGGCAGTGTGAGAAATACCTGATTGAGAGATACTGGCATAGTGTCCGGTGCCCTCTTGTCTAATTATGGCCTCGTGATAAGAACCATCTTGGAATATGTAAGCTTCAGCATTGAAGCTGGCATACTGCCCAACTAAAGCTCCATGGACATTACCAATTTGCTCAATAACGGAAATGTTGTCACTTCCCAAATGTTGATGAATTTCTGCTTCATTTCCTGCACCATTTTGGCGAATGGTTGCTTGGCTATTTTGAGTGGCAATTTGGTAGGTATTGGCACGGTTATCCATGCCAGTTTGGTAAATCAGGGCATTATTACCTGAGCCCCCCATTTGTAGGCTGTAAACGTCATTTAATTTTCCCTCTTGAACTTGGTGTATCAGGCTATCAATTACATTGGTCTGGATAGACTCTGCATTATTGAGGTTGCCGTTCTGAGAAATCTTTACGCTGTTGTCTATGGCACTATTATCGGATTGATCAATCAATACCTGATTGTTATTGCCACTTTGCTCTAATGACGTTGAATTCCCCGCTGCATATGTAAGTCCGCCATAAGACATCATTAATGCCAGCGAAAGAACTGGAAACTTCCTCACGTTCAACTCCTGTTTACTGCTGTGTCCATTTTGCTTCAGTGTATTTCTAGGCTAGCTATGTGTTCAGTATTTTGAAGGTAATAGCTTGCTGATTTAACTTTAGACTAGCTGGTATGAAATAAAGGCTGTTGGCGTTGGGTACTTTGGTTTGTGCTTATTAATTTAATGGAAGAGGGTGACAGGTTTAGTGTTTTCCTAAAAAAGCAGAGTGAAATGAGCTTGATGTCGCCTTTTAAGATGATCCACCTGAGGTTAAATTTTAGTTTTTTATCTTGTTCTATTTAGCAAGTATAAAGACATTGACGTCATCAATTTGAGAGAAGGACATGTTATTATCGTTGGTTCGTTGTACTGCAGAAATAAGGTTGGAACTACACAGTCTGTGTCGCATCAATTGTAGTACTGCTGTCGATTTGAGTTATAAGCGCCGTATCCATGTTACTACCGGACTGGGATATGGTTGACTTAATAATATTACTAGATTGATCAGTTGCAGCATAATTATCTATGATCTGCTGGATGGTAACGGAGCGGTTGCAATTTTCTATTTTATTAACAGTCATAATGTTTTTCCCCAATTAATGTGTTGTCACTTACATTGTTGTTTCCAGGTTGAACAACGTGAGTTTGATTTTTACAGCGTTTTTGAATGGAGTAAGAGGTATTGCTAGAACCTCCAACTTGATAGATTGATGCGCTTTTCGTGGCGCAGTATTGGGTGACATTAATAGTATTTAAATTACAGATAACCTGCACAGCGGTTAAGGTATTTCCGTCAAGAGCACCTCCTGTTTGAGCAATAGTTGCAAAACTTGAGTTGGTGTTCGTTTGATTTATCGTAGTTAACTGTGGCGCAAAGCCACTCTGAAAAATTTCAGCTGCGGAATTGTTGACAGATGTTTGGCTTATGGCTGTTTCATACATATTGTCTATTTGGCTAATCACGCCAAAAGAATTGAGAGCATTATCATGTAAGGACTAGGACTATGCCTTATTCATATTGCCTGTCTGCCGATGACTGATAACGCTATTTTTGCTGTGATTTGTTTGTTGAGAAAAGGATTCATTAAAATCACCATTCTGAACGATGATAATGATATTGAAGTTAACTATTGGGTCTTGAAATGGAAAGGCTAGGTTCTCGTTATCATTATGATTGAGAAAGACATTATTAGATGTCAGTACATCACTTGAAGCATAAGCTATTAATATTCCAGCTGTAATTGAGGCATATTTCTTTATGGATTACTCCTTAGAGACATCAAATCCAAGTTGTAGGAGGGGTGGCTTACAATATGGTTATAGAAATATAACGAAATTGTTGTCACTTATAATGAAGAATAAATTGTATTAGCTTTAGCATAAGATACATCTCTCGGCTTCAAGTAATAATTACAATTTCCTTATGATGCAAGCAGATTACCTTGCAGTCTCATAAAAAATTTATTCTGTGATATTATATCCCGAATCACTTGGCATACCTTCGCAAGCCGGTAATAAATACATCCTGAGACTGATCAATGTGGGATACCTCTCCAAGAACTCTGCAATTGATTTCTGAGAGTGTCCGACCTTTCTCAGGCTGTAAATCTGGTATCGTTCGTTCTCACTCAGTTTGTAGTAGCTCATCAGTGTCTTTCTCTTGGTCGGGAGAGATGTCGACTCTATAAGCTGAGCTCTCCCTTACCAATTGCACTTATTATTCGAAACCAAGTGTATTTTAATATTCTATTGATTTAAGAATGATTATTAGGCGGAAATACTTGGTTGTATCTGATGATGGGTAGAAAGAGTATTTTAGATTCTAATGAACTAATTTTAGTTGGGTAGAGGTGATTTATTGTAAAGCTGACCGGTTATAGCCAGCTTTTGAGGCTTATGGGAAAATATACATATTACCATCGCCAATTTGGTTGATCACTTGGAAGTTGCCGTTACTTGCTTGTGTCACCATGATAACGTTCGAATTACCATCCTGCGTTGCTAAGAAGGTGTTGGAGTCACCGCTTTGAGTTAAGTCATACTCATTGAGATTACCGCCAACTTGAGTTATGTCTGATATGTTCATGTCACCCCTCTGAAGTACATCTACAACGTTAAATTGACCAGATTGTTTGGCCAGGGCTAAGTTGTTATCACCAGACTGGATGTGTACAGCTAGGTTAGATTTCCAGGATTGCACGATTTCACTGGTGTTACTATCCCCTGTATGTGTGACATCAATGTAATTGTCCTTGCCGAACTGGTAGGAATAAGATGTGTTGCCTGAACCTCCGTTCTGGATAACTAATCCAGCTTGGGTATTACCAATCTGGGTTGCATAAGCAGAGTTAGAGTTGCTATTTCCTTGTTGTATTTCGATTTGATTATTTCCAATGAAATGCCCATTTTGGTTAAGAATAGCCCTGTGTCCAGATCCATTAAACTGACCCATTGTGGCTGAATTAGTGTTTTTAGTTTGGTTGACAAAAATACTACTTGAAGAAGTATTTCCCTGATTAGTAAATACGACCTGGCCGCGTAAACCGCTTTGAATAACTAATGCTTTTGAATCGTTAGTAAAGGACTGAGTAGTGGATGCGCTATTATTATCATTTACTTGGGTGATGAAGGCAGTAGAAGACGATGAATTATTCTGCAGCGAAACTATCGTGTTCCTGTCGCCAAATTGTAAATGACTAATTGTACTACCATTAGTGTTATTAATCTGCTCTGTTTTTGAGGAGTTTAAATCGCCAACCTGATTAATGAGAATGGTACTATTAGATACAGTGCCTTCTTGTACCGGTGTGACAGTATTTCCCATGCCATTTTGCAAAACAATTACGGTGTTGGCAGCTACACCGCTTGTGGTAATTGTCAGGAAAATGCCTAAGGGAATGGAGATGCACTTTTTCATGGGCTGCTCCTTAGAGATATCAAATTTAGTTTAAAAGTATTTTTACTAGAGAGATAGTCAAGGCAGTGTCGGAAGCTGGCGTGGAAATTGCTTTTCCTGGTGTTGAAGTAAATTGTGAAGTTTTCAAGTGATTCAATTGGGTGCATGGTATGTATTGAGTTTTAGGAAAAATAAAATGTGCCTTGAGATTAATGGTTTTATGCTATGTGAAGTTTTGTGGAAAATTTCTTGTTTTCCATGAGAGGTAAGTCTCATTGATCTAAGAAAAAAGTATGTCTTATATTTTTATAAATATTTTAGCGTCATACAGTGTCTATTTTTATCAGGGAAGTTTCAGATTGATGAATCTGGAGTTACTCTTGGTGTTTTTAATGGAGTGCCTTTCTATATTTGTTAGTTTTTGGTTGTTAAGGTGGTTTCCCCTTTAACTATATTACGATGAATTATTAAATAATATTTTTTAGTAAAGTTCTTTTAATGCTGTATGTGTCTAAGTGATTTTATTTGAGGTAATGCGAAATGAGTGGATAAATTAAATTTCTTGATGGGTTGAGGAAGTATGGAGGTTTTTTTAGATTTAACTTTTAAAAATGTAAAGTGTTTGGAGTGTAAAAAATATTTTATTGAATTAAAGAGCTGACCCTGTTGGGGCAGCTCAGATAGACGCTTGGCTGGTAATTCTATGGAAAAATGAAAGTGTTGCCATCGCCAATTTGACTAATAGCCATTACGCTACCATTATTGGCTTGCATAACAGATATTAAATTGAAATTCCCAGTCTGTGTTGCTCTAAATGCATTGGAGTCACCACTCTGAGTGATAAGATATGTGTTCATATTACCTCCAGACTGGGATATGGTAGAAATATTCATATCACCTGATTGAATAGTTACAGAAAAGTTATCGTTAGATAGTTGCTCAATAATCAGGAAGTTGTTATTTCCCGATTGGTTGACAAAAGCTATATTATTCTCCCAGGTCTGTAACATTTCACTAGTGTTGTTGTCACCTGACTGTGTTACGTTAAATTTATTCCCCTTTCCTCTCTGTTGTGAGAGAGACATATTATTTGATCCGCCTACTTGTGAGATGAATAGGCTATGCAAGTCACCATCCTGATCGGCAACAATAGTGTTGAAATCACCATTACTTTGCAGGGTGGTAAGATTATTCTCACCAATATCACTAGCTACTTGGTTGAAAAAAGCAGTGTTAGAAATACCATTGAACTGACTCACTGAAGCAAAATTAGAGCCATTATCCTGATTTACCGTAGCAGAGTTTGAGGTAACATTTCTCTGGTGAATAAGTGCAGTTTGAGATAAAGAGCCACTTTGATGAATAGTGGATCCTGAATCAATTGTTGAGATTTGAACAGAAGTGGCTTCGTGATTGTTGTCCACTTGATCAATAAGGGAGAATGAGTTCGATGTATTTTTTTGTTGTGATTCAGCTTTATTCATATCACCAGATTGAGTGTGGCTAATAGCACTAGAGTTGGTGTTATTAGTTTGCTCTGGATAGGATTCATTATAGTCCCCAACCTGATTGATAATGATGGTGCCGTCGATTACAGAGGCATCCTGAACTGGCGAAGCCAGGTTTCCAACACCATTCTGATTTAGAATGACGGTATTGGCTATGCTGTTACTCGCAGCAAGAACTATGGTTATTCCTGCAAAGACGGGGGTATAAATATTCATTAGTTACTCCTTTAAGATATCGTCCTTAGATTGAAAATTATTTTCCTAGGGATGATATCTAATCAGCAGTGAAAGCTTTTCGTGAAAGTTGCTTTCCTTAGCGTAAGGGAGGTCACTCAAGGTTTTCCATAGATTTATAAGAAACGATGCTCTTCTCTAAGTCACGGAGAATTACATATACCTTGTGAATATCCACATTCCATTAGTTTAATTTTGGAGGAGAAGTGCATATTAACCATGAGAGATTAGTCTCATTTAGCTAGGTAGAAAGTTTGTATCCTACTATTTTAATATTTAGGTATAGTGAATAATAGATTTTACATAACAATAGCAAAGTAATAATCTCCTATGTATCTATACCATCTATAAATTAAGTGCGATTGTGGTGAGAAATTTGACCCGGTAAGGTTATCCTTATTAAAAATTAGAAGGTGATATTGCTAAGTCAACATAACGACACTTCTATCAGTTTTTTTGCTACTGACTTTAGATTTGATTTACTAATCTGAGCTGTATCAAGGGTGTTATTATTTCCTGGCTGATTTACAATGGCAATATTGGTTTCTCATTATTGCCAGATTTCACTCGTGTCTCCATCACGCAGACCAAGCAGCGTTTCGTCCCATTTGATCAGTGTGGGAATTGTTACCATATCCACCTGCCTGTAAAAATAATGCACTTTTCAAACCGCCATATTGAATAATTTCTATTCCATTGAAGCTACCGAGGTACTGTATTACAGCAATACGATTACGTCTGTTTTAGTCACAGTAGTGATATAAGAAATATCACAAAGTTGTTTTGTGGGTGCAAATTTATAGCTTTTTCCTGATTAACTGTTTCAATGCCACTTAAAAAGATTGATGCACCAGGAAAATAAGAAGAGAGCTGGGGCTTGTGGTTTTTTTTTGTTCATTGGATTGATTAATGTAAATGAACCAGAGGTATTATCGTTGTTGCGACCATGCCTTATTCGTATTGCCAACTCGTGTGTGGATAATAAGGCCTTGACTAATGTTATTAATTTCCTCAGGAGTTGAAAGAGCCGGTGAATGAGAGTGACATTATTAGTTACAGTACCATCTTGGGAAAATCAATCAGAGTATTGACAGCCGAACCGCTTGTGACGATTGCCAGAAAAACACCTAAAAGCTTGTTCATAATTTCTTTAACCTAATCAATGTGCAGGCAATAATGGAATCTTTCGCCATCAACTACCATCATCCATTTATTACCATTGTCTCTTTTGTTTTTTCTGACTTCAGATTTCCTTCTTGGGCTGAAGCAAAACTGCTATCCGAGAGGCTTCTTTTCAGCTAAGTAGAGATATTTTATCGAACAATCCGAGATGCTTTCGCCAAGCTTCCAATCAAGTGCCTTACTTTTCCTGATGTAGGGGTAAACTATTTAGGTTTTCAAGAGTTGCAATTGGGTGTTTGGTATGTAATTGAGTTACTGGGTAAATCAAATTCACCTCGTGATTATTAGCCTGCTGCTGTGTGGAATTTTATGAAGAAAATTTTATGCTTTTCATGAGAGAGAATATCCCATTATCTAAGAAAAAATTATTCCTTCTGTTTTTATAAATATGTTGGCGTCAAATGGTATTTATTCTAGAGGTTAGCTGGTAGGTCCGGTATTTCTTTAGTAATGAATTTCTTTTCTGTGTTGACTAATTTTCAGCTGTCAAGGTGGCCTTTTCCTTGGTTGGTTTGTGATTAATTGCTGGCGAAATTTTATTATTATTGTAACTGTCTAAGTAATTACACTTGACATATTTAGAAAAAAGGTGAATTAAGCTTCTTGATAAGTTGGGGATGTATGGCAGGTTTTTCCAGGTTATATTTAAAATATATATAGAGCGTTTAGTTTACAAGAAATTCTTTAAGTTAAAAGAGCTGACCCTGTTGGGGTCAGCTCAAATAGAAGCTTAGCTGGTGAGTCTATGGGAAAATGAAAACGTTGTTATCGCCAATTTGACTAATAGCCATCATGCTACCATTGCCTGCCTGTACGACCGATATTAAGTTAGAATTGCCAACCTGTTCTCCATTAAATACGTTAGCATTTCCACTTTGCGTAATAAAGTACCGGTTCATGTTGCCACCAGATTGAGTAATGGTGGATTCGTTAAAGTCACCAGACTGATCCACACCAACCTCGTTAAATTGAGCGGTCTGCTCTGTCCATGCATAGTTGTTGTTGCCAGACTGGTTGTGTACAGCCAGGTTAGATTCCCAGTACTGCTCGATATGGCTATGGTTGTCGTCACCTGATTGCGCAACATTTAGGTCATTATATTTACCAAATTGGTAGCTGTAGGAGTAATTACCCGATCCTCCATTTTGGGAAACAAATCCAGTTTGGGCATTACCAATTTGTGTGGCCTCTACAGTATTGGAATTGCCATTTACCTGTACTACTTGCATTTCGTTGTTGCCAATGAAATGCCCTTCCTGATTAACAGTGGCAACGTTTCCTGATCCATTAAACTGAGATACTATAGCAAGGTTGGAATTTTTTGTTTGGTTTACTGTAGCGTGGTTTGAGAAAACCGCACCCTGTTGGATCCATGCCATCTGACCGCCCCATCCACTTTGTGAAATGGATGCAGATGAGCCGATAGCTGAGGTTTGAGTAGTGGTGGCGCCATTAAAATCAGAGGTCTGGGTTATGAACGCTGTTGAAAATGAGGCAGCATTCTGTATAGATGTGGCCCCATTTGAGTCACCGAATTGAGTGTGACTGATCCAGCTATTGTTGGTGAAGTTCTGCTGCTGAGGAACAGAGGTGTTAAAGTCACCAGTTTGGTTAACGATGATGGTGCTATTGAAAACAGTGCCATCCTGTACTGGAGCAACAGAGTTTCCGGCCCCATTTTGATTAACAATCAGGGTGTTGGCCATGGCGCCACTAGTGGCAAGAGCCATTAACACGCCAGCAGCAATTGGTGTGTACTTGTTCATTGGTTACTCCTTAGAGATATCAGATTTAGCTTGAAAATTTTTTGCTAGAGAGATTATCGAAACAGCATCGAAAGCTTGCGTGAAAATTACTTTTCCTGGTGTAGGGAAAAATCGTTGAGGGTCTTTTTCAGGAGTTTCAATTGGAAGCTGGGTCCGTATTGATTTCTAGAAAAAAGCATAGGTGCCTCGTAGAATTCAGCTTGATGCTGAGTAGAGTCTTGTGGGGAAAATACGAAACAGCCATAGGAGATAAGTTTCGATCACCTAGGAAGAAAGTATGTTTTTCATCCATGTAGATAATCGAGTGTCACCGAGTTTTTGCTTAAATAACAGTGAGCTATAGGATAGTGAATTTAGCGAAAAAAAATGGTGGTAGTCCTTCTTTTTGGACCATTGACTTTAATAGGGTCACAAGAAATTTTCTTTCCTATAAGATATTTTGAGCATAAAAAAGGCGGCCAAATAATGACCGCCGCAAGATGTTCTCTCTCTAAGAAGCTACAGTAAGAACTACTGGAAAATGAAACCGACGTTAAATGCCCCAGCTTGATTTGCTATAGCTGTTTCATTAGCCCCGAGTTGGGTAGTAGTATGCACATTCAGAAGTCCAGCCTGTGAGGTTTGTGCATTGTGCCCAAAACCGGCTTGGGCAATAGTGGAAATATTTATGATTCCTGCTTGTGCGGTAAGTGCATCGTTAAATGAGCCTGCTTGTGCATGGGTCGAGATATTGCCAAAACCAGCTTGGAGAGTGGTTGAGTCATTGGCCAGGCCGGCTTGTAGGACCGTTGCAAGGTTCAGTGTACCCAGCTGTGATGAATTAGAACTATTCAACAGCCCTGATTGAGCATGGGTTGCAATGTTGAGTGTGCCAGCCTGATTAGCCACAGCAGTATTGCCAACAGCTAATACCTGAGCCATATTTGCAATATTTGCAGTGCCAGCCTGATTCACAAGTGCGCTATTTCCAGCACTAAGTATTTGAGTGACTGTTGCAAAATTTAGGGTGCCTAATTGATTAATTGCGCCAACATCTCCCAAAGAGGCTGTTTGGAACACCGAGCCAAAGTTTCCATCCCCAGCTTGATTGACAAGTGCTGCTGATGCAAATGCTGGCGCGGCCTGGGTGGTAATAGCCAAGTTGGCATTACCTGCCTGAACAACCGAAGCCGTATTCAGGGCTCCACCAATTTGAAAAGAATTTGCGCTGTTGGCATTGCCTGATTGAAAGTGATTGATAAGGTTGGTGTCACTACCACCAGTTTGCAATGCATCGGAGAAGTTAAAATTACCGATTTGAGTTTGAAGAACCGTGTTGTCATCGTTTCCAGGTCCTACCTGAGTAGATATAGCCAGGTTGCCCAGGCCAGCTTGATTTTGCACGGTGGTATTATTTGCCGCAAATACGCTGCCACTTGTGGTGATGAGAATAGCGGCTGCGATTGGTGCTAACGCCTTCATGCGATACTCCTTTACTCTTGACGTTTTGATCCAGCACACACAGTGCTGGAATTACTGACATCATCCAGATGTCATGGATTCACAATGCAGGATTCCTAAATTCCTGGAATAAGCTACATCGTTGAATTCTGGCTGAATAAAATAAACAGCGATTAATACTTCAAATTGCTAATTTACTTGGTTGGCTTGACTACTCTTATGCCTACGGGGAGGTAAGGTGTCTCCCAGATACTACATTGGGGACCACTCTTGAGAGAGGGCCAGTTTGGCTTTGAGAGATTGATCTCTAAACAACCTAATGTCTGCATGACAAAATGTCCAAGAGGTGTAAAACAACATTTGATCAGATATGTAATGAGTTTTGTCTGTAAAGCGGAGATACGCTATAGGACATAAGTCACTAATAGATAGGAATATAGTTCTTTTGTTGTGGCTTGATTTTTAATGTGTGATTTGGCTTTTAAAAGAATCAGGTTTCATAGGCGGATATTCCGCTCAAATGGCCACGACTTATGTTTTTACGCAGATAGATCGTTATGGATCACAAAATTGAAGAATTTAATAAGAACAGTGGGTTGTTATTTTTCAGCTCTAATTTTGTCGTTAAGATGTTTTCATGGGAATCTGTCAGGCTGCTAATTCTGACACATATGTGAGATGTTATATTTAAGGAGGCCTAAAGGCGCGTAATTTCAGTCAAATTGGCGGATAGAGGTAGTGGTCGCAGTGCCTATTACCGTTACAGAAGTGTGTAAGCCATGACCACTTTGATAGATATTAACTTTGTGTAACATACCAATTTCTTCCACATAAGCACTGTTCTGTGTGCCAAATTGGGATATGCCTGCGGAGTTAGCTGTACCATATTGCTCTATATTAATCAGATTTTCATAGCCCACCTGGATTAATCCGCTTAGGTTTTGTTCACCTATTTGACGTGAAAGTACAATGTTATTTTCGCCTGCTTGTGTTACAGAAAGACTGTTTCTATTACCATCTTGATGAGCAGAAGTATAATTGGTTCGGCCCGACTGCCGCACGTTAATATTGTTCACGCCACCTTCTTGGTTGATTACTGTGAGATTGGAGACTGATAGAAGATTAGCTGCGCTCAATTCGCTGCTTAAGGCGAGTTCACTACTGGCATCCAAATCAGAGGCTGTACAATTTTTTGCATATCCCCCGGTATATAACCCGATGAATAGTGGGAGTAATATGAGGTGATTTTTCTGACTGCCAAACATAAATTCCTCTACTTCATTGTGCTGCCTGATCTCAGTTCACCATCACATAATGACGGTACTGTCGTTTAAATAGTATTGCAGTATGGGATTGTTAATTTCATCGGGATTCGCTAAGGCCCAGGAATTATGCACAATCCCCTCACTGATCAAGTGAATCACCGCAGATTCCATAGCTGAAAGCATAGCAAGTTGTGCTGGCTCGTTATATGTTACCCCGGCTTCCAACTCCAGTAAGCGTCGGAATTTAACATAACGAAATACATCGGCACTGATTGCTTTGGAGTAAACAGTTTTTGATGTCAATACAGAGTGCAATATTCTGCCTGAGCGTATATCGATTGCTCTTAGATTGACCGTCACCTGGTCGACGCGGTATTGCTCATTGGCACCGATGCCAAAGTATCTTGCTCCGGCACCGCCGGTTTGAATATTTTGATCGTAGGCGACAATTCCGCCTTCAAGCAATACGTTAGCTGCAATTAGAGTTGGTAGAGGAATATTATTATTGGCTGGAGCATCAGGTTTACTGAGCCCGGCACGTATAATTTTTCGCTCGGTTAAAAGGTTTTGTAAGCCTTCACGCTCCAATGCGATAAACCAGCCGGATTCATTGAGTACATCGGTCAACATAGCGGCTCCACCCTGAGTAACCGCAGTGGAGAAGCTACTGTTTGGTGCTGGCTTGTATTGTCCGGTTTGATCGCGGAAACTATATACAGCAGCCAATATCTTCCCTTTAGGTTCAGGAAGATTTACCAAATCCCGATAGGTATTCATTCGTGGGGTCAGCATAGCATCAGTCCGCCCAGGGCCAAATAAGGCATCACCAAGGCTTTTAAATGCTGAGCATCCGCTTAGTGTGAGAGTAAACGCCAGTGCGGGCAAGGCTAAGGCTTTTGTTATTGCATTGCGCATTGCCAGTTTTCCTTCAGTGTTGATTCTTATCTAATTTGTGGGATTGAGACCACTGACAACGATCTCACTTTTGTCCCCAGTACTTCTGTCTGTGATTAGTACCGTAAGAACGCCATCGTTATCGACGATCTGTACGATAAAATCGTCGGTAATTAACTCACCACTATTGCCATCGCCGACATCCGTTAGCAGTTGATTGAGTAGTCTTGTTTCCAATGAGTCAGTAAAGCGATCCAGGGCACTTGGTTGTTCGTAGAGACTGTCATGCTTGTCGGGGTCTTCGTGGCTATCCTGAGATTGCGCGTTTTGCAGCAAGTAGGTTCCATTAAGAGGATTGCCGCCAAAATTCGGGTTTACTGGCTCATAAATTAATTCAGTCGCGTTCACAGAGCCACACGAGAATAGGGCGGCTACCAGGCTAGCTGGATAAACAAGGTAATTTTTGTTCATTAGAATTCCTCCTTTCCCAAATCAAAATTATCTATTAGGGCACTGCTCACGCGATCCTTTAAGACCGCTTGATGAATATATTGGGCTGCTTCGTCTGCAAGGCGATGAATATTGTTGGTACTTGGGCTGATAAATCGTCGAAATACAATTTTGTCGTTGTAGGTAACCCATATTAAGTTTCCCCAACGAGCTGAGGGTCGCTCGTAAACTGTTAAATTGTAAGTGGCATCTGGATAATTCAGATTTCTATATTCACTAAGATATCTGGCAAAGTCGTGGCCTGTTCGAGTAATTGTTCTGTCGATATTAAACCCGCTGATTTCATCCTCAAGTCTTCCTGAGTCAGTGTCTGCAGGAGGAACTTGGGTGTCATCCTGAGCAAAGACTACAGTTGAGAGAAGAATGATAATCAGCGGGGTTAATCTCATATTCTCTCTTCCTGGAGATTGAGTTTTGCCCAGTTGCTAGCTTGTAAGCGATTCTTCACGCCGATTTTCCGGAAAATGTTATACATGTGATTTTTAACGGTGTGTTCGCTCAGGTGTAGTTTCGTAGCGATGACGCTATTGGGTTCTCCCGTTGTTAGTTGCCCTAGGATTTCCTGTTCTCTACGAGTGAGAGGAAGGGGGGATTGCGAATTATCAGCGTGACTGCTTTCACAGCTGTGAATGGCTGTACTGAGTCTTTGAATAAGTCTTTCCTGGCTGATGTTATTGTCACACAACAAATAAAAACCACTTTGCCGTAGTTTTTCTGAGATGTGGGTTGGTAAGTCGGCAGGAAAGTTAATAAGAATTGCTTTTGAGTGTCTGATTTTCTTTAAATCAGAAAGAAAATCCTTAGAGTAGCTGTTGGTACCAATCTGCCAGCAATCAATAATTATCGCCTCGTAGTGTTGTAAACAGTGTCTTTGTTTTCCTATACAGGCTTTTTCCCATGGCATGGGAATAGACTGAGAAAACAGTGAAAATAAAAGATCGCCCTGAAGGCCGGAATTGCTAAAAAAAAGAACCGGCATATACCTCGTACCTCTCCTTGAAACAAATGGAATCCTCTCAGTTTGAAGAGCGGAATCCGTTGTCGACTCCTGTCGTTTAAGTTTCCTGGTTGATCTTTGAAGACCACAAAAAAATATTGCTGTTAACGCTAAGTACCTCTTTGTTTAGGGAAAATAACTCATTTCGTGAGAATTTAGTTTGGAGTGTAGTCGTGGGTGTGAGGTATTCTGGAAAATATGATGCCTGTTTTTATTTCACGGTAAGGGAGCAGTGAATGATGTCGTCAGTAAATTTTATTGGTTGAATTTTATGTGATTGATTAAGTTTTACTTTTTGCTTGTGAGTTTGTCTCTATTTTGAATGGGAAAGTTGGCTGGGGGTTGCTGGTTAGGAATAGTCGGTTGGGTGCGAGCGTTGATTTCTAAGATTCTTTCTTTCTAAAGCTTGCTTGTGAATATATGGCAAATTTAACTCTGAAGTTAAAATATACCTATGGGGGTAGTTACTTAGTGATTGTTTTTTAAGTGACTTGTGGAATATGTCACTGATGTAGTCTTTAGATGAGGTTGGGGGTTTTTGGCAGGCGGGAAAGTGCTGGTATGAACTCTGGTTTATGGTATTCCCAGGGTGAATGTTGTGAGTAGTAATGCTGGGATGACTGTGGTCCAATTTTTACCATTAGGAAGCAATAAATAGATAGTGAATCATGCCTGCTAGCAAGTGACGCAATATAGCAACACAAAGTGTGACATTTTAGGCGATTGTCAAAGCTTCAGCTGTTAGGATGTGATATCGCTCGGTTCCACAGGGAAAAGTAACGTCATGAGTCACCTATTTGAGACACTACCATTCTGGCTATGGGTGAGTTTGGCGGTTATTACATTTTTCTTAGCTAGAGGGCCTATTCATAGAAGTATTTATTCCCTGGCAAGGCTATTTCATCGCTCATTATTGTTTTCTGCAAACGCTGTTGAGCTTGCCGGGCAGGGCCTCCGTGAACGCAATCGAGAGGTACTGCTGGCTAGAGGTCGTGAGGTAACAGAGTGGCAAATTGAGAGGGAGTTTGAGCGAATAGAAAGTAGTTTAAAGCGGGATATGGCACAATATCCTACGTTGCATCGTCATTTGTGTGAGCAGATGACAACCATAGATGATGATTATGTGCGTAGCGCAGAGGTTCCTCCAGAGCCATCAAGCTGGGCCCGGGCAATCCGCTCTGTGGCGGAAATTCCTACTCCAGACGATACAGTTGTGGCAGATGTGTTGGAGACTATTAATCACTCTATGCGCAAGGCTGAAAATAAAGCTCTGGAGTCTTATCGGGAGTCTATAAGGGAGCGTCATCAGCTACTAAAGCGCATGATGCCTGGTTGGCGTTCCATATTGAAAACTCTGGGAAGAATGAATAAGAGTGTGGAATCTGTAATTTACCGTAGCAAAGTATTGGATGAGCATATGACACGCTACGAGGAGGTATTACAGGAGAGTGATCGTAGTTTACGTCTTCTATCAACCTCTTTTTTTAGTCGTTTTTTTATCTCTTCACTGGTATTGCTGTTGATAATGGCAGGGGTTTGGTTGAATCACCAATTAATTGCCAGGCCAGTGGCGGAAATCATTGGAAGTAACAGTTTTCTGGGGGGGTATGGGACAGCGGATATTGCAGCTTTGATTTTAATCTTCGTACAAATTGTCACTGGTATTGTGGTTATGGAGTGTTTGCTGATTACGCGATTATTTCCTTCGGTCTCCGCATTAACTGATTCAGTACGGAAGCGTTTGCTGTGGATTGGGGTACTTCTACTCTTGTGTTTGGCCTCTATTGAGGCGGGGCTATCACTCTCAAGGGAGTTGCTATTGCAACAGGATCAGTTGCTTACGGGGTTATCTGAAACGAGCGGTTCTGCTGTTACTGAGATAAACGCTTACTGGACTCTCGGGCTCGTACAAATGATGTTGGGTTTTACGCTCCCTTTGGTCCTGGCCTTTATCGCAATACCCTTGGAGCAATTTTTATCTTCTGCCCGCACGGTGTTTGGTAGTGTCTTAGTATTTTTCCTGAATGTGTTATCAGTGGGTTTACGTCTTCTGGCGCTTATTGCAATAAATTGTGGCACACTCCTTAATCGTATCTATGACCTAATAATATTTCTGCCTCTTTGGTTACAGCATACTTATAGGCAGTTTCGTAAAGCTTCAGAATTAGATGTTGCGTCGGATAAGTCGAAATCACCAGTAAGCCAATCCAAGTCAGAAATAAATATTGAGAAAGAAGTGTCTACAGGAGGAGCCGCTAGTGTCTGACTGCTATTTAAGTAATGATTGCAGCCCAGATAAATCAATTTAGCGTCTTTTTATTGATCTTAGGTTTTTGAAATAGATGTCAATGTTACTTATTTTTTTCTTTCTTTTGCTTGTGTTGTTCTTATATGCCCGCTCGGGCATTGCGCCAAAATCAGCATTAAAGCTACCTTCATGCAAAGGGCCTATGGTTATCGCACATGGCAATGATTGTGGCAATGGGCTTTTCCCGGGGAATACTCAGGAATTTCTGCAAAATATGGTGATGCAGGGGGTGGATGCTATTGAAATAGATGTTTGGCTTAGTGCTGACGGGCATTTGGTTTTACGCCATGATCCTGATCTGGAAGATTCAACCAATGGTAGTGGGTTTATAGAGGACTTTACGCTGGCTCAACTGCGTAACTTAAATGCAGCTCACCACTGGAGTCGTGATCAAGAATCTTACCCCTATCGACATAAACCTTTGAAAATAATTACCCTAGAAGAGGCTTTACAGATAGTGGGTAAGACGCCACTAATATTGGATATAAAAAGTAAACAGTTACGGGCCGCACGACAGTTGAACGCTTTGCTCGAGCGCACTGGCAAGCACAGTCAGGTTATCGTCTCCTCATTTAATCACAAGGTTCTTCTGGAATTTCGACGATTGAGCCCGGAGACGGCGACCGGTTCTACAAGCTGGGAGGCGACCCTTCTATTTTTTGCTCAGTTACTGCGTGCGGAAAGCCTGCTAGCCCCCCGTTATCAAACTATGCAATTGCCCATGCAATTTTGGGGGCTCAATGTGGTTTCCAGGGGCACTATGCGTGCGGCGCGTAAGCTTAACCTGCACGTCTCTGTGTGGACTGTAAATGGGCGGGCCGATCTACAGCGCTATATCGATATGGGAGTGAATGGTATTGTTACTGACCGCCCGGATATATTGATGAGTATGTTGCCCAGTCGGGAGCCGAAGGTAGAACCAAAGCTACTTGAACGGGCTTCCTAAATTGAGCAACATCGCAAAAACAATATGACAATAACAACAGAGAAATGTTTATGAAGCAGATTGCAGGTATTGGGGTGCTGTTAGCGTCTCTAATCAGCACCCCGGTATTGGCGGAAGACCGCTTTGCCAAAGTAGAAATTAGTAGTGAGCCGGTGGCAGGAAATGTTTATATGCTCCAGGGGGCTGGCGGCAATATTGCAGTACTGGTCGGAGAGGACGGCACCTTTATGGTGGATGACCAATATGCGCCACTCACTGCAAAAATACAGAAAGCGGTGGCGGGTTTGGCAGATCAGCCGCTGCGCTTTGTGATCAATACTCATTGGCATGGCGATCATACTGGCGGCAATGAAAATCTGGGTAAAAGCGGTGCCCTGATCGTTGCCCATGAGAATGTGCGTAAACGTGTGAGTACCGAACAGTTTATTGAGGCTTTTAAGCGTAAGGTTGAGCCCTCACCGCCGGCAGCACTGCCGGTAATCACCTTTACCGATGCCACTACTTTTCACTGGAATGGTGATGAGGTGAAGGTGCAGCATGTTGGCCCAGCCCATACCGATGGTGACTCTATTGTGCATTTCGCCAAAGCCGATGTGATTCATATGGGTGACATCTATTTTAATGGCACTTATCCATTTATCGATCTTTCATCCGGTGGTTCGGTGGATGGCATGATTGAAGCGATGGACACCGCATTGGCGCTTTCTGGCGAAAACACGAAAATCATTCCAGGACATGGCCCTCTGAGTAGTCCTGCGGAGTTAAAAGTGCAACGGGATATATTGCAGACCCTGAGGGATCGTATCCAGAAGCTGGTCGATAATGGCCAAAGCCGTGACCAAGTCATTGCTGCCAAACCGACCAAAGATTTTGACGAACAGTATGGACAGGGTTTTATGACACCAGATATATGGACTGGTATTGTGTATGACTCCCTGGCTGCAAAATCCAAGAAGTCTTGATCCTATATTGATGGTGACTATTAAAAGTTGCTGAAATAAAAAGGCCCGGATATTTCTATCTGGGCCTTTTTGTTTAGGGGCTTTCTTGAGCCCGGCTATTAAAGCATCTGTAGTTATCAGGATGCTTGGGGTTCAGCACCATTTAACTCTTTTGGAGTCTCTACTGTTATCTCTGTTTTCTCCTCTCGCACTCGGAACCAAGCTGCATAGAGAGCTGGCAGGAAGATCAGGGTCAAGCCAGTAGCAACGATCAGTCCTCCCATAATGGCGACAGCCATGGGGCCGAAGAAGTCACTGCGCGACAGTGGAATCATCGCCAATACCGCAGTCAGAGCGGTTAAAACGATCGGCCGGAAACGCCGCACAGTGGACTCAATAATTGCCTCCCAGGTACTCAAGCCCTGGCTGATATCCTGCTGTATTTGATCCACCAGAATGACGGAGTTGCGCATAATCATACCGGCCAGGGCGATGGTGCCGAGCATGGCGACAAAACCGAAGGGTTTGTCGAACAGCAGTAGGAACAAGGTAACCCCGATCAGTCCCAAAGGCGCGGTGAGGAAGACCATGGTGGACAGGGACATGCTGCGCAGCTGCAGCATCAGTAGGGTGAATACCACCAAGACAAATAGCGGCATACCGGCATTCACTGATTTTTGTCCACGCTCGGATTCCTCCACACTGCCACCAACTTCCAGAAGGTAGCCCGGTGGCAGTTGCTCTCGAATGTTCTGCAGGCGCGGCCAGACTTCATTCACCACGGTTGCGGGCAGTTCTTCACCATAAATATCGGCACGTACTGTGACGGTGGGCAGGCGATCACGGTGCCAGATAATCCCTTCCTCGAAGCCGTACTCCAGGGTGGCAATTTGGTTCAAGGGGACACTGCGGCTGCTGTCGGTTTGCACCGCCAGGTTACCCAGTTGGCTGAGGGCGTAGCGTTCCTGCTCGTCGCCGCGCACACGCACGTCGATCAGCTCATTGTCTTCGCGGTATTGGCTAACGGTAATACCGGTGAGTGAGCTTTGCAGGGCGCGGGAGAGCGAGGTACTGTTCACGCCCATAGCGCGGGCGCGGTCCTGATCGATATTCAGGTTGACGGTTTTACTGGGTTCCTCCCAATCCAGGTGGACGTTGGTGACCTTGGCATTTTCCCGCACGCGCTCGGCAACCTGGCGGGCCAGGCTGCGCACTTCACCAATATGCTCACCAGATACGCGGAACTGCACTGGATAGCCTACCGGTGGGCCATTTTCCAGGCGGGATACCCGGCTGCGCAGAGTGGGGAATTCCTCCTCCATGGTTTCGATCAGCCAGCTGCGTACCTGCTCGCGCTCCTCTACGTTACGTGTCATCACTACAAACTGGGCAAAGCTGGCTGCGGGTAACTGCTGGTCCAATGGCAGATAGAAACGCGGCGAACCGGTGCCCACATACACCACATAGTTTTCCACCAGGTCGTTTTTATCCAGTAGGGTTTCCAGTCGCTTGGCCTGGTACTCGGTGGACTTCAGCGAAGCGCCTTCGGCCAGCTTGAGATCTACTAACAGTTCCAAGCGCCCGGAAGAAGGGAAGAACTGCTGGGGCACCAGGCGGAAAAGTGCCAGGGAACCAATAAAGATCGCCAGGGTTGCCACTATGACAGTTTTGCGGTGGCGCAGGCACCAGGTAATCAGGCGGCGGAAGCGCTGGTAAAAGGGCTTCTGGTAGGGGTCTTGAACCTCGCCACTGTGATTGTGGCGAGCCAGATTGGGTAAAAGGTAATGGCCCAGGTAGGGCACGAATATGACTGCGGCAATCCAGGAGACAACCAGGGAAAGTGTGACCACCTGGAAGATTGAGCGGGTGTATTCCCCGGTGCCGGATTCCGCCGTGGCGATGGGTAGGAAACCGGCGGCGGTGATTAAGGTACCGGTGAGCATGGGGAAGGCAGTACTGGTCCAGGCGAAGCCGGCGGCTTTCAGGCGACTGAGCCCCTGTTCCATTTTAATAGCCATCATTTCCACGGCGATAATGGCGTCGTCCACCATCAGGCCAAGGGCGAGTACCAGGGCGCCCAGAGAAATCTTGTGCAGGCCGATATTGAAGTAATTCATCAGTGCGAAAGTCATGGCCAGCACCAATGGTATCGATAGCGCCACGATTAAGCCGGGGCGGCTGCCGAGAGAGAAAAAACTCACCAGCAGGACAATGCCCAGTGCCTCCGCCAATACTTGCAGGAACTCCCCCACACCGCGTTTCACCGCCGCAGGTTGGTCGGACACCTTGCGTAACTGCATGCCGATCGGCAGATCTTCCTGCAATTCGGCAAAGGTGGCGTCCAACTGTTTGCCCAGCTTGAGGATATCACCGCCTTCTTTCATGGAAACGGCCAGGCCGATGGCGTCCTCGCCCATAAAGCGCATGCGAGGTTGTGCAGGATCGCTGAAACCGCGGTGTACTTCGGCAATATCACCCAGCCTCTGGGTACGCCCGCCGGCAGTGATGGGAAAGCGGCGTATTTCATCGACCGAGTGAAATTGACCGCTAACGCGAATTCGTACGCGGTCGCTCACCGTATCTACAAAGCCCGCATCGGCGACCTGATTTTGCGACTGCAGTGCGCTTTGCACTGCACTGAGGGGAATGCCCAGAGAGGCGAGCTTTGTGTTGGAAATTTCCACCCAGATTTTTTCATCTTGCAGCCCCAGTAATTCCACCTTGCCCACATTCTTGACCCGCTGCAGTGCCAACTGCAGGCGCTCGGCATAGTCTTTCATCAGGGCGTAATCGAAACCGCTGCCGGTTAGCGCATAAATATTGCCGAAAGTAGTGCCGAATTCGTCATTAAAAAACGGGCCCTGGATATCCGGTGGTAGGGTGTGGCGGATATCCCTGACCTTTTTGCGTACCTGATACCAGAGATCGGGAATGTAGCGCGAGTGCATATCGTCGCGGGCGACAAACAACACCTGGGATTGGCCGGGACGGGAGAAAGAGGAGATGCGCTGGTAGTCACCAGTCTCCAGCAGTTTTTTCTCCACCCGCTCGGTAATTTGACGGGACACCTCCTCGGCACTGGCGCCGGGCCAAAGGGTATTGATCACCATTACCTTGAAAGTGAAGGGGGGGTCTTCGCTTTGCCCAAGTTGTGTGTAGGAGGCAGCGCCCAGCAATCCCAGTACGATCATGGCGTAGAGTACCAGCGGGCGGTTTTTCAGCGCCCATTCGGAAAGGTTAAAGCCCATGGTTATTTCTCTGTATGGAAGCACGGATTGATCGAACTAACAGTGCTTCGGCAATTTCATCGGAGCGCGTTTTAGCGTTCAGTCCAGTTGTTATTTTGGGATGGTGCTTAGTTAGTCCTGCTGGGCAAGCGCGCGGTCCGGATCGATCGGGCGATTCATACGGTCCACGGGACGAATCTGTTGTCCCTCCAATAACAGGTGAGTACCAGCGGCAACGATCCAATCATCGGCGCGCAGGCCAGAGAAAATCGGTACAAATTCTTGGCCGAAGGCACCTACGGTGACTTCGGTTTTATGCAGGGTTTGTTGTTCGCGGTTCAGTACCCAGACAAAGGCTTTGCCGTTATCGGCGCTCACTGCCGACATGGGTACTTGTAAAACATCGGTGGCCACTGCTTTGGGAACGAATACTCGGGCGCTCTGACCTATTTCAATGCCGGTGGTCTTATTGGTAAAGGCCACGCGTGCTTCAAAGGTGCGGGATACCGGATCTGCGGCGGGGGAGAGTTCTCTCACCTGGGCGGGGAAGGATTTACCGGGCTGCGACCAGAGCTCTACGGTCAAGGGTTGGCCGACACGGAAATGGCTAATTGCCTGCTCCGGTAAATCGATGCGCACTTCGCGTTCGCCGTCGGCGGCAAGTTCGAAAATCCCCTGACCAGCGGCGACAACCTGGCCAGCCTCGGCCATGCGGCGGGCAATAACACCGCTCTCTGGAGCTTTCAGCTCCGCATAGGCGGCCTGATTACGCGCTACGTCTAATTGCGCCTTGGCCTGTTGCAGGCGCGCATCGCTGGCTTCGAAACGGGTCTCCACCGCATCGAACTGTGACTGGCTGACCAGCTGGCGCTCCAATAGTTTGCGATGGCGCCCCAGCTCGCTGCTGGCCAGGCGCTGGTCTGCCACGGCGGAGGTGAGGCGTGCGCGTGCGGAATCCAGTTGCAGGAGCAGGTCTTCGGTATCCAGTTCGGCCAGCGGTTGGCCCTGCTCAACACGGTCGCCTACATTAACCAGGCGACGCTGTAATTTGCCACTGATGCGAAAGGCCAAAGCGGGTTCGAAGCGGGCTCGCACCTCGCCGGGATAAAAATCCTGCTGGGCACTGGCCACTTGTGGCTGGACCATCACCGCTGGGCGGGGTTTTTCTAATTGTTCGGTGGACTCTGATGGCGCGCAGGCGGACAACAGCAGGCTGAACGACAGGGCAGCGAAGAGTAGCGATCGGTACATAGGGGCTCCCTTCCTCGGCGGCGAGGCGACAAGGTAAGTCCGGAAGTGGACGAGTCATGGCCGGGCGGCCGGTAATGTTATACTAGCGAGTATAGTAAATTTATTAAACTGGCGAGTCCAGTATATGGAGTGCTATGTCTGAACAGACTCAGACGGCCGCCCAGCGCGGGCGTCCCAAGGATCTGGCCAAACGCCAGGCCATTCTCGATGCAGCCAAAGAGCTGTTTCTGACCAAAGGCTTTGCCGCTACCAGTGTGGATGCGGTGGCCTCTGCTGCGGGCGTATCGAAACTGACGGTGTACAGCCATTTCTCCGATAAAGAGACGCTGTTCAGTGCTGCGATTACCTCCCGCTGCGAGATGATGATGCCCCTGCCCATTTTCGATCTGAAAGAGGGGGATTCGGTGGCAGAGGTACTGGAGCGCATTGGTCAGGCTTTTCTAAGCATGGTGGATAGCGAGGATAGTATCCGCCTGTTACGGCTTTTATGTGCTCTGGCGGCGCAGGAATCAAAACTTGCTCAGTTGTTTTTCGATGCGGGCCCCCAGCGCATCCTTCGAGATATTGAGCAGTTGCTGCGCCGCGCAACCGAGATGGGTAAGCTGCAGGTGGCAGACCCGGCCGAGGCCGCCGAGGACTTTATGGGCATACTGCTGGGTTGCCGGCACATGCGGGTATTGATCGGTTGTTGTGAGGTACAGGCCGAGGATGAACGGCGCGAGCGGGTGCGCAAGGCAGTGGCGCTTTTTATGCGGGGTTACCGCTGACAGGCTACTGGTTGGGGTTTTCCGGCATCGCTGGGCAACGGTTGATATCGCCGTTTATTTCCAGCCAGCCCGGCTTGTTTTGGTAGTAGACGTAACGCTCTGGTCGGATAAATACCGGGTCGTCGAAGGCGCCCCCAGCTAGGCCGCGAAACTCTGGGAGAAATTCCAGTGTCCAGCTGAGGGCGCTGCCGCATTGCCCACAAAATTGGCACTCTATCCAACGGCCTGCATCGGACATTAACCGGTGACTTTTCAGCTTGCCTCGAATGAACTCTACATTGTTTTTTTCGAAATACACCGATACGCCTATTAAGCTACCGGTGCGTTTCCGACACCAGCTACAGGAACAGAGGCTCACTCGGCGCGGCTGGCCAGTGGCGCGAAATCGTACGAGGCCGCAGGCACAGCCACCTTCGTGAAATTCCTCCATCCCTAAACTCTCACCGATCAGGTTTTAATGCGGTAACCGGTGCGGAAAATCCACCAGACTGTTACCAGGCATAGGAAAAGGAAGAGTAATGTCATTCCCACGCTGAGGCCCAGGTTTACATCGGCCACACCGTAGAATGCCCAGCGGAAACCACTGATCAGATAAACCACCGGATTAAACAAAGTCACTTTTTGCCAGAACTCCGGCAGCATACTGATGGAATAAAAAGCCCCACCGAGAAAGGTTAAGGGGGTAATAATCATTAGCGGAATAATTTGCAGTTTTTGGAAATCATCGGCCCAGATGCCAATAATAAAGCCGAACAAGCTAAAACTAACGGCGGTTAGCACCAGAAATGTGACCATCCAGAATGGATGAAGGATTTCATAGTCCACAAAAAATCGCGCGGTGAGAAGGATTAGTAGCCCGAGCAGAATTGACTTGCTGGCCGCAGCGCCGACATAGCCGGCGACAATTTCAAAGGGGGATACCGGTGCCGATAGCACTTCATAAATAGTGCCTGAAAATTTCGGGAAAAAGATGCCGAAGGCGGCGTTGGCAATACTTTCTCCCAAAAGCGCCAACATCAATAAGCCTGGGATAATAAAGGCCCCGTAGCTCACACCTTCGATGTCTCCCATACGCGAGCCGATAGCGGCACCAAAAACAATAAAGTACAGGGATGTGGAGAGTACCGGAGAAGCGACACTTTGTATCAATGTGCGCCAAGTCCGTGACATTTCAAATTTGTAAATTGCCGCAATACCATACCAATTCATTATTGTGCCTCCCCACTGAGTTGCTCCTCGCCTTGGTGCTGTGCAGAGTGCACCAGATTGACAAATATTTCTTCGAGAGAACTCTCCCTGGTATATAAATCGCGAAATTCAATATTTGCAGAGGTGAGGCGGCGAAGAAATTCCGTAATACCGGTATTTTCACTCTTGATATCGAAGCGATAGATGAGTTCACTACCATCTCCATTGAGGCGCAGTGGCAGGTCGGAGAGGCTGTCAGGAATAGTTTCCAGAGGCGTGGGTAATTGCAGACTGAGCTCTTTTTCCCCCATTTTTTGCATCAAAGTTTTTTTATCTTCAACCAATACTAATTCACCGCGATTAATAACACCGACCCGGTCGGCCATCTCCTCCGCCTCTTCAATATAGTGCGTGGTGAGAATAACGGTTACGCCTGAGTCGCGCAGGCCGCGCACCATCCCCCACATATCCTGGCGCAGTTCCACATCGACCCCGGCGGTGGGTTCGTCCAGGAAGAGCACGCTGGGCTCATGGGATAAGGCTTTTGCAATCATCAGGCGTCGTTTCATACCGCCGGACAAGGTGACAATTTTGTTGTCTCTTTTTTCCCATAGGGAAAGCTGTCGAAGGATTTTCTCCAGGTAAGCGGGGTTGGGCGGCTTGCCAAACAAGCCGCGGCTAAATTGAATTGCGCCAAGCACGCTCTCAAAGGAATCTGTGGCAATTTCCTGGGGGACCAAGCCAATTTCGCGCCGTGCGTGGCGGTAATCTCGCTGGATATCGTAACCATTGACTGTAACGTTGCCCTGACCAGGATTGACGATGCCACAGATTATACTGATCAGAGTCGTTTTGCCGGCACCATTGGGGCCGAGCAGTGCGAAGATCTCACCCCGTTGAATATCCAAGTCAATACTTTTAAGGGCGTTAAACCCACCACTATATGTCTTGTCGAGACCTCTAACAGAAATTATCGGTTTCACTTTCTCTCCTAAGCGTGGCCTTACAGGCGGCTCGGCCAAAATATTTTTAGTGTGTATAGATCCTACTGCAAAAACATTTTTGCGGAGGGCTTCGGTTTTAACCAATGCAGGAGCAGTGCCAGGGAGGCTAAAAATAGCAGCGTAGTGCTGGCTGCAGAAAAGCCACTGGCGAGGCCAAAACGTTCTATCCAGGGCTGGCTGATAAATGGTGAGATAAATTGTCCGATAAAAACACTGGCGGCGAGAGCTCCAGATATTCGCCCACGAATGTTGGGAGTGGCAGATTCCAGCCCGGTGGCGAAGATATGGGGGATCAATGTCCCCATACCGCAGCCGTAAATCGCGGAGGCCATTATTATTGCATTAAATGAATCTGCCTCGGCGATCAGCCCCATACCACAGGCCATAACAGTAAAACCTAACACAAAAACGCCACTTTTTCCCAAGTAGTTACGTGCCAGAGGGTAGAAAACCAGTGAAGCCAGGGCCCCCATTAAATTGCTGGCAGCAATGGCAATGCCCGCGAGGCTGGGGGTGTCTGCTCCAATCTCTTTTAGCAGGAATGGGAGCTGTGTGGGAATCAGGAAAAAGATAAGACTGTTTAGTAAGGCTGCACCCAGCAACAAGGCGAATGCTGGCCAATCGGGATTTCCATTCGTGATATTGTCGGGGAGTGGTTCAATGCGATTGCGTGTAGGTTCTGGCAGAAAACGCAACACGGCAGGGATTAGTAGTAGTGCCACTGCGTAAATGGCAAAGGGCGCGCGCCAATGTAAATCTGCCAAGAGTCCACCGGCCAAAAGGAAGACAACTCCGCCGAGGCTGATAAAGGCGCCCTGCTGACTCATATAGGTTTGCCTTTGAATGGGGCTGAAATAGTCACCTACCAGGGCGGTGACTGAAGTCATTGTGCCCGCCACTGCAACTCCCAGAAGGATGCGACTGGCCAAAAGTCCCACCAAGCTTTCCTGTAACAGTGCAGAGATGCCGGCCAGGGCGTAAACAGTTACCGCCAGTAATAGCAATTTCCTGCGACCATAACGGTCGGATATAAACCCGGCGATAGGTGCAAATAGAGCGATCATTAATGCCGGTAGGCTCAAAATCAGGCGACTGAGCAGGGCAATATCTTCATGCTGGGCAAAATGCGCCTCCAGCGCCGGTAAGGATGGCGCTATGGTGGCACCAGACATAATTGTGAGCGCCGCCAGGCACAGCAATGTGAATCGCATCGGCACCGGTATAGCTGATTCCGCCATTTCGCGGGTTGGTGCTGCGCTGTTAAGTATCACCGGCGCCCTCCGCTATCGGTTTCTCTATTCTCTACGCTCATGGAGGTGATTGGTTGGCATAGCCCCTCTTGCACCGCCAGGCTGATACTTTGACTTTGTGCTGCCACTAAAAGGGAAGTGGCAGTTGTAGCCGGTACTTCTATGACTGGGTAGGTTTGTTTGCTGTTACGGTTCATCATGATTCTCCCTGGGCTTGCAATGGAATGCTGCGCAGTGTAAAACCTCAAGTAATATTGAGGTCAATAGTTGTCGGAGACATCTGATGTCTGATACCAGTGAAAAGAAAGAGTCGGTTTGTGGAAACAAGAAATGCCGTCGTGAGATGACCGTAGGTGAGGTTGCAGAGCGTAGTGATGTGGCGGTGAGTGCGCTGCATTTTTATGAAAGTAAAGGGCTGATCAGCAGCTGGCGCACCAGCGGCAATCAGCGGCGTTACTCGCGGGACGTATTGCGACGTGTGGCCATTATCAAGGTGGCACAGAGCACTGGTATTCCCCTCGCCGAAATTCGTGAGGCCCTGTCTAATCTTCCTGATGGGCGTACACCCACCGCGAAGGATTGGGCCAAGCTTTCCGCCGGCTGGCGTGAGGAATTGGACCAACGCATTCGCCAGCTTACCCAGCTGCGCGACCGTTTGGAAGGCTGTATCGGCTGCGGCTGTCTTTCCATGGTGAGCTGCCCGCTCCGCAATCCAGGGGACCAAGCTGCAGAGCAGGGGGCTGGGGCGCGCTATCTGGATATTGGCAAGTAACGGGGTATTTTTGCGGGGTGAACTATTCGGCCCCTGAGATATTTGATTGAAACTACTGGAAAATTTTCCGATAAAAATCCAGAGTGCCCAGCCATGCGTCCTGCGCGGCTTCCTGGTTATAGGCCAGAGGCAGACCAAATTTCTGCCCGCGCTCAGTTGCAACAGGATTGGTGAAGCCGTGCAATACGCCGGGGTAGCTCACCAGGGTAAATTTGGCCTCGGCCTCCTGCATCTCCGCCACAAAAGCGCCGACCTGTTGCGGTGGGATCATGCTATCGGCACCACCGGTGTAAACCAATAATTCCGCTTGGACTCCCCCTTTTTTAGTATGAACCTCGCTGGCCAGGGCTCCGTGGTAGCTGACCACGCCGCGAAGTTCCACACCGAGGCGTGCCATGGTCAAGGCTACGCCACCACCAAAGCAATAGCCCTGAGCAGCGACTTGAGTTTCCTCGACAACTTTATGCTGTTGAAGCAGGGTGAGGGCGGTGCGGAAACATGCCTCGAGGGATACAGGATTCTCAAGTGCCTCATCGCGATACTGCTGGGCTTCAGCGGGATCATCGGTTTGCTTGCCACTACCAAACATATCCACCGCAAATGCACAGTAACCCTGCCCGGCGAGCCTTTCCGCCTGCTCGCGTACAAAGGCATTGTGACCCCACCATTCGTGAACCAGCATAACGCCGGGACGTTTTTTTTGAGTTGTGTCGTCCCAGGCGAGATAGCCGCTATAGGACTTGCCATCTACCGCATATTCGATCACTTCGGTTTTCATCGTTGTATGTCTCTCTGGCGAATGATGGATACTGTTATTTCAATAATTTGGGGGGCCCTTTGAGTTCCACTAAATTTTGCTCGGGATCATAAATATAAATTGATGGGCCCATGCCTTCGGCACCGTAGCGCTGTTGTGGCGCGGAGGGTTCAATATTCTTCCCCTTCAAATAAGCAATGATTTTATCGGCTTCGAAAGGGTCTATACGCAAACAGAAATGATGTAAATTACGCCCCTCTATGCCTGGGGCTGCACCACCCTCGCGACCGATGCCTTGATCAACTGGAACCAGATCGATCAATGAGTGCCCTGCGCGCAACTGATAGAGACCCAACTCCTTATTCTCTCGCTCCATGGTGCAGTCGAGGACTCCTTCATAAAAATCGCGCATTGCAGCCAGGGATTTAACCCTCAGCACTACATGGTCAATATGTTGAATTTTGAACACTGGAATTCCTTATAATTGTGGCGGGCGCTAATCTGGCGAATAAAAAATAATACAAATAACCGCCACCGCTGCTAAAAGCCAATAATGGCTGTGGTTGAAACCTTTGATCCAAATATCTGCGCCAGTGTATTAACGGCTCTAAGTGTAGGGGGTGTGAGGCTTTATGGGCCAGGTGGGGCGTGTATTGCGACTAGTGCTATGCCTTTGCGCGGAGTGCTGGTTGAGAAAACCGCAATCCGCGCATTTGGATATGAATTGATGAACAATATTGGTCTTAAGCGCTATAAACCTTATCAAATTTCTCACGCAGACTTTTTGCCGATCTGACAATTTCTGTTTCCAGCACCGCCGCAACTGCCTGGTTCTGTGTATTATGCTGCAGTCTCGTGCGCAACAGCTGGGAAATCTCTGGCTTGCAGGAACCACAGCGGGTCCCGCAACCCAGGGCGTCACCCAGCGCATCAATGGAATCGACCCCCTGGTTGATTGCTTTTTCAATCTGCGGACGTGAAACCTGCATACAGGTGCATACTATGCGCTCACCTGGTGGAATTGCCTGGAGAAACAGGGCAGGGTTTTCAGGTAATTCCAGTTGTAGGTAGCGTTCCAGGCTGCGTCGATCAGGAAGTGTCTGCCAATCATTACTGGAAAAAATAAGCAGCTCTATTTGTTCGCTATAAGCGAGCCAACGCTGGCTACTTAAGGTCTCTATTTGCTGCCAGCGTATATCTGGATTTTTTTGTAGTAATTGGGCACCCAGTTGGCGACCATCCAAAGGGGCGCTGAGCGCCAACTCAAAGCGATATCCATTTTGACAGGGCACTCGATACCAGTGCAGTAGATTTTCTTCCATATGGGTCTGTAGCCAGCGCCAAAGGTTTTGTGCCAGTGGTTCCGGGCAAATAAGGGTGATAAAGCTCTTACAGGCGAGGGCTTGCAGCTGAACCGGTACCTGTTTGAATTCGGGCTGACCGGAAATTGGGTCTACCTCTGCCCCGGCAAGAGCGCTGACCTTAGACTCTTGGGCCAAGGTCTGGCTCCAATGAATAGGAGCGAATAGCTCACCGGGTTTTTGGCCACTGTTTAATACCGCACGTCCGCACATTCTACCCTGGGCACTGTGTAACTCTACCAACACGCCCTCGTCTATACCGTATTTACGCGCGTCTCTGGGGTTTATCTGAATTTCGGCAATCTCACTGTGATCCAGCAATTTCCGCGCGCGGCCAGTACGGGTCATGGTGTGCCATTGGTCACGTATGCGGCCGCTGTTTAGCCATAGGGGATAACTAGGGCTTATTTGTTGCTGGGGCGTACGCGGCTTGACAGCAATAAAATTGGCTCGACCAGTTTCAGTGAAAAATTTTCCGCTGCCAAATAATCGTGCACTACCCTGGGGATTTTCCCGATTTACCGGCCACTGTACTGGTTCAAGCGCATCGTATTCATTTTGCTCAATATTACTAAAGAGTGAGATATCAAAGGCGCGACTGCCGTTATTTTCGAAACCTGACAATTGTGCATGTTCTCGAAAGATATCTGCGGGATGGGTAAAGTTAAACTGCTTGCGGAACCCTAGGCGGCTGGCCAAATCACAGATAGCCTGCCAGTCGTGACGCGCCTCTCCAGTGGGATCGATAAAAGTGCGCTGCCGGGAAATACGCCGCTCTGCATTGGTAACTGTGCCATTTTTTTCTCCCCAGCCGGTGGCCGGCAGTAGTACATCGGCACAGCGGGCGGTATCGGTATCGGCGATGCAATCGGAAACAATCACCAGTGGACATTTACGTAGTGCCTCAGTCACCCTCTCTGCTTCAGGCATACTCACCGCGGGATTAGTGGCCATAATCCAGATTGCTTTGATCTGGCCGGTCTCCACTGCATGGAACATATCCACCGCTTTTAGTCCGGGGGCCATTGCCATATTGGGAGCATCCCAGAAGCGTCGCACCCGATCGATATCACTCTCTTTAAACTCCATATGGGCGGCGAGCATATTGGCCAGGCCGCCTACTTCACGCCCCCCCATCGCGTTGGGTTGGCCGGTAATAGAGAAAGGACCAGCTCCAATCTTGCCAATGCGACCTGTTGCCAGGTGGCAGTTAATGATTGCATTGTTTTTGTCTGTGCCGCTACTGGATTGATTAACCCCCTGTGAGTAAAAGCTAAGTGTTTTTTCTGTTTCGGCAAACAAACGGAAGAAAGCTAATAACTTTTCTGCAGGTACACCACAACTCAGTGCAGTTTGCTGAAGGGACCAGTGCTGGGCCGCTTCCAGTGCCAGCTCAAAGCCTTGGGTATGATGCTGAATATAGTGGTGATTGAGGCGGTTGTGCTGGGCGAGGAAATTAAGCAGACCATTAAACAGTGCTGCGTCGCTGCCGGGATTTATCGCCAAGTGCAGATCGGCCATCTCGCTGGTAGCGCTAGCCCGCGGATCAACGACTACAATTTTGGCCTTGCCTGCCTGCATACGCTGGAACAGTATCGGGTGGGTCCAAGCGGCGTTAGAGCCTATTAAAACAATAAGATCTGCCTCTTCCAGATCCTCATAACAACAGGGCACGGCATCTGCACCCAGAGCGCGCTTGTATCCAGCTACGGCTGAGGACATGCAAAGGCGTGAATTGGTATCAATATTGGCGCTGCCAATAAACCCCTTCATTAATTTATTAGCAACATAATAGTCTTCAGTAAGGAGTTGCCCGGAAAGGTAAAAAGCTACTGAATTCGGGCCATGCTCGTGAATATTGCGGGCGAATTCATTGGCCACATAAGACATAGCGGTATCCCAGTCACAGGCTTCGCCATGCAAATGTGGGCGTAAGAGTCTCCCATGCTCACCGAGTGTCTCCCCAAGGGATGAGCCCTTAACACACAAACGGCCAAAATTAGAGGGGTGCTGTTTATCACCTGTGGCGGAAATTACAGAAGTACTTTGCCGCTTTTCCTTGTTAATAGTTACTCCACAGCCCACCCCACAATAGGGGCAGGTAGTACAGGAACGCTGGGTGCTTAGGTATTCCTTTACTGCCATTATTATTCTTGCTTATTTATCACAACCGATATAAACGGTATTTCCATTAAATGCTAAAGGGTAAGTGGCAAGCTGGATATTACCGTCCTCCATACAAACGCCATCTTCAAGGCGAAAGTGATGTTTATATAGTGGTGAGGCAATAGTTAATTCACCATCCAGTTCTGCGATTATTCCCCGTGAAATAATGCCAGCTTGTGCGATCGGGTCCCAGTTGTCAACGGCGTAAAGTTGTCGCTCTTGCCCCGGTAAAAAAAATAGGGCGATACCTTTCCTCTCAGGTTTTGCTAGATAGTCCGTTTTTTCTGAGGAGGTATCGCCCCAAAGGGCACACACCCCGGAGTTGCTGACTAAATCTGATCTTTGGCAGATCGGCAGCCAATGGGGGTGGGTTATGGCATTGGATGTATGTGAGCTTTGTCTGGCGCTGGCTTGGTGCATAACAATTTCCTTGCGGGATTAAGAGAAAAATCAGCAATTGAAATTAAATTTTCATAAATTAAATGTATAGGATTGTCTCTATGCAGATTCAGCAGTTTCTATTATTTCTTCAATAGTTGCGGGACGGGGCTGGCCGCGTTCCTTGACGAAAATAATATTGTCATCACTCTCATTGCTGTTAACAAACTGACGAAATCGTTTAAGTTTTTCCGGATCGTTGATTGCGGACTTCCATTCACACTGATAACTATCGACAACGCGTTCCATCTGGATTTCCAGTTCGGTACAGATTCCCAATTTGTCATCGATAATGACTTCACGTAGATAGTCGAGTCCGCCATCAAGGCTTTCCAGCCATACCGAGGTGCGCTGCAATTTATCGGCAGTACGCACATAGAACATCAGGAAACGATCGATATAGCGAATCAGGGTTTCATCATCCAGGTCGGTAGCGAATAGATCGGCGTGGCGCGGGCGCATGCCGCCATTGCCGGCAACAAATAAGTTCCAGCCTTTTTCTGTGGCGATAACGCCCACATCCTTGCTCTGCGCCTCGGCGCACTCGCGTGTACAGCCCGATACAGCCATCTTTATTTTGTGTGGGGAGCGAAGCCCCTTGTAACGGTTTTCTACACGCAGGGCCATGGAAACACTGTCCTGCACACCAAAGCGGCACCAAGTACTACCTACACAGGACTTTACCGTGCGCAGAGATTTGCCATAGGCATGGCCGGTTTCAAATCCCGCACCAATGAGTTCCCGCCAAATTTCCGGTAGTTGTTCCAGGCGTGCGCCAAACAAATCGATACGCTGGCCACCGGTAATTTTGGTGTAGAGGTTATAGCGTTTGGCAACATCGCCAATCACGATGAGTTTCTCTGGTGTGATTTCTCCACCGGGAATACGCGGTACTACAGAGTAGCTACCATTTTTCTGCATATTCGCCATAAACGTATCATTGGTATCCTGCAGGCCAACGTGGGCTTGCTCCAGGATATGTTCATTCCATAGGGAGGCGAAAATAGAGGCGACGGTGGGTTTACATACTTCGCAGCCCTTGCCGCTACCATGCTTTTGAAGGAGATCATCGAAGGTTTTAATTTCCTCCACCTGAATAATGTGGAACAACTCTTGGCGACTATAGGGGAAGTGTGTACAGAGATGATTGTTGACCTCCATTCCCAGAGCGGCTAATTCACTATCGACGATATCCTTCAGCAATGCGGCACAACCACCACAACCCGTGGAGGCCTTGGTGGCATCCTTCACTTCAGCCAAGGTATGACAGCCGCCATGTACAACATCCAGAATTTGCCCTTTACTCACGTTATAACAGGAGCACACGGTAGCATTAGTGGGGAGAGCGGAAGCACCAAGGAGTGATTCCGCTCCGTCAGTTGAGGGAAGAATCAGTTGTTCCGGGTGCTCTGGCAGGTCGATATCATTGAGATGATATTGCAGAAGAGTATCGTAATCCCCAGTATCACCAACCAGTACAGCGCCGAGCAGTTTCTGGCCTGTAGCATCGGTTATCATACGCTTGTACACGCCGCTCTGTTCATCGACAAAAGTAATTGCTGCAGCGCCTTCGCTGCGGCCGTGAGCATCGCCAATAGAGCCAACCTGCACACCGAGAAGTTTTAATTTAGTGCTCATATCGGCACCATTAAAAAACGTCTCCATACCGGTGAGCTGTGCGACGGTGGTGCGAGCCATACTGTAGCCTGGAGCCACCAGGCCAAAAATTTGCCCCTCATAGAGAGCGCACTCACCGATGGCAAAAATGTTGGGGTCTGATGTACGACAGCGGTTGTCGATGACAATACCTCCTCGCTCACCGACTTGCAGCCCTGAGGATTTTGCCAGCTCATCTTGAGGTCGAATTCCTGCAGAGAACACGATCATATCGGTAATCAGTTCGTCCCCCCCTTTAAATTGCATACGCAAGCGGCCGTCAGCCTCTGTAATGAGTTCGGTAGCTCGGCTGGTATGTACAGTAACGCCAAGGGCCTCGATTTTTTTTCGCAGTAAATTGGAGCCGCCCTCATCAAGCTGAGTGGACATCAGTCCTGGAGCAAATTCCACCACATGGGCGTCAAGCCCCAGGGTTTTCAAGGCGTTTGCCGCTTCCAAACCGAGCAGGCCACCACCGACAACGACGCCACTTTGCGCGTTAGACGCAGCTGCGCGAATCGCATTCAAATCTTCGATGGTGCGGTAGACAAAGCAACGCTCGTGTTGATGCCCTGGGATAGGGGGCACAAAAGGATAGGAGCCAGTAGCGAGGACCAATTGATCATATCTATGTAAGCTTCCAGTCTGGGTGGTAACAGTTTGCTTTTCGCGGTCGATGGAAGCTACCGGATTGTTGAGCTCTAGCTCAAAACCCCATTGTCGATATTGCTCAATATCACCCATAGCCAAATCTTCCGCACTGCACCCAGCGAAGTATTCGGATAGATGTACTCGATCATAAGCAGGTCTGTTTTCCGCACAAAAGACTGTGACGGTAAAACCGATGCTTTCATTTTTTTCTGCCAGCTGCTCAAGAAAGTGGTGCCCGACCATGCCGTTACCAATCACAACCAGCTTTTGCTTTTTTGTCTTTTCAGTCATTGATATTCCTGCCATCTAGAAGCGATTCTCTTGGCAGGAGGGGCGTATGATTTGACAAGGGCGCCTCCTCTTCTGCCGAAGAGTACAGGCGCCGTTGCCTCGAATTGGGGGATAATTTTGTTGGTTAATAAATACATTCAATCTTCATGCCAGTATTTATCCCAGGGATGGCGCCTATCCGTTCCTATTGTCCACAATTTTTGCGATATGTTGGTGCAGAAAACCTTTTTTCTGCTCTGAATTGGTGCTTAGTTAAATTTTGTGGATTATTAAGCGGGAAATGTCATCTTAAGTTACTGAGAGGCAAATAAGGGATTAACCAAGAGGGGCTTTAGAAAACATACAGGAGGTGGGAAAGCAGTAGGATCAGCGCTATGAGCTGCCAGAATAAAATTGGATTTTTTTCCAGTAGAGGATGGTTCTGGGCAGGTTTGAAGGTTGGATTGGGATGCTGCAGGTCCTGGATAAATTCGGATAGGCTATCGTATCTTTGTTTAGGATTGGGGGCACAGGCTTTTTGCAAGGCACTATCTATCCAGTGGGGGATATCCTTGCGGTGCACATATGCATTTGTATAACGCAATTGTTGATAACTTTTGAGGTGATAGTGCAGATTGCCGAGGCGCTCAGGGTAGGGATATTTTCCTGTGAGTAATTCATAGACAATTATTCCGAGAGAAAAAATATCCGAACGATGGCTGGCGCTATCGCCAAAAAAGAATTCAGGAGCCGCATAATTCTTACTGCCTGGAGTATCAATTTCTGTGAAATGTAATTGCTCCCTAAGGCCTGGTCCATCGACCCCTCCAAGGTCAATGATCACTAGACGACCATTGTTGCGGATCATAATATTCTCCGGCTTCAGATCGCCGTGTACAATCTCTAATCGCTGCAGGCTGCGCAGGGCACTTACCAGCTGAGAAAGTAATTCCCTTACCTGGGATACTTCTGGCTGAGGGTTAAGTTGCATCCACTGTCGCAGCGTCTGCCCCTCAATATACTCGAGAACATGATACATGCAAGCGCGTTCGGCTCTTGGGGCGTATAGCTTGATAATCCCTGGATGATTTATTCGCCTGCCGGTCCATTCTTCGGCGATAAAACGCTCGATATAGTTTGGATCATCACAGTAATTTACCGATGGAGTTTTCAGCGCGCGAAGCTCTCCGGTCATATGATCTTGGGCCAGGTATAGGTGGCTACGTTTACTGGCATAAAGCTCCTGCAAAATAAGAAAACCATCGAGTTTTTGTCCTGGGTTCAGATCGGGAGCGAAGGGAAGCGTTCGGCTGTGCATTGCCAATTCGTCGCATTGAGGAAAGTCCAGATTATTAACCCTGGCGACGACTGCACTCAGGTTATCTTTGGAACCTGATTTTAGGGCCGCATCAATGAGTTGTTGTGGTGTAGTTTTGTCAAACTCAGAAAGTCTTTTCTGGATAGAAGTCTCTGGCAAAAAATCGTGAATGCCATCGCTACTCAGTAAATAAATATCACCGGTTTGCAGTGCTTCACAGCGGTAGTCCACTTCAATATGGACATCCATCCCCAGGGCTCTACTGAGAAAAGTGCGCCCAGGAGACAGCTGGTGGCTGTGATCACGCGTGAGGCACTCAAGCTTGCCAGCACGCAGGCGGTAGATACGTGTATCGCCGATATGCACCAAGTGGGCGCTGGTACCTTTAAAAATCAGGGCTGAGAAAGTGGTCAGCCAACCCCGCTGGATTTCCACACTGCCTCCACTTTGTCGGTATAGCCAGCTGTTGAGGGAGTGGAGTACTCGTGCAACAGCATGGCGAGTAGACCAGGTTTCCGGGGTGCTGTAATAGTCTGAGAAAAAACCGTTGATGGCTGCACGAGCAGCTTCGCCGCCGGCCTCGGCGCTGGCGACACCATCCGCTACTGCGGCGAGTGCGCCATAGCGCTTTAACTCTAGCCTCTCGGGTAGCCGTACGGCACAAGCATCATCATTGTGTTGGCGATGACCGGAACAGGTAGCACTGAAAATTTGCAGAGCATGCAACTCTTTACTCTGCAAATTTTTAGAAGCTCCATGGGCGTTTTGTATCCCTACCGGAGTTTTTGTGTGCTGTTCTTTATCAGGCGACATCGATCATCGACACGCTGCCATCTGGGTGTACCTCAGCCATTTGACCCTCGGGTTCCTCCAATAATAACAGTGCTGTAAAGCCGAGAAGTGCGGTGATGCCGATAACCATAAAAAATGTTTGGTAGGAAACCAGGCTTAACACGGTGAGATAAAAAACTGCTCCGACATTGCCGTAGGCCCCAGTCATACCTGCGATCTGCCCGGTAAGACGGCGCTTGATTAGAGGGACTACAGCAAATACAGCCCCTTCACCGGCTTGCACAAAGAAAGAGCAGGCCATGGCAGCGGCTACCGCCAAGTAGAGTGGCCATTCGGCATCAATCAGGCTCATGGTGAAGTAACCCAGTGCCAGGCCTGCAGTTAGTATCAGCAAGGTGGGTTTGCGTCCCCAGCGATCACTGATTAAGCCGCCTGCTGGACGAGACATCAAGTTCATGAAGGCATAAGCTGAGGCAAGTAATCCCGCTTTTACAGGGTCTAGGGTAAAAGTCTCAGAGAAAAACAGTGGCAACATGGATACTACTGCGAGTTCTGAACCAAATGTAGCAAAGTAAAGAAGGTTGAGTACGGCTACCTGCTTAAATTTATAACGATGTACGGGAGCCGGTGGATTAGTGAAAATCTCCCGGTTGATGCTATATGTCTTGCGTGCATCCAGTAGGTAAAGTAAGCCGAGCCCACAATAAATCAAGGTGGCAGCGAGACTGGAAATCAAGTTTACACCGCTTGAAAGTTTCCAGGTCAACAACGCCAGTGCGGCATACATTGGTACCTTCATAATCAGTAACAATACAAAGTCTCCTGAACTAGTGACCTCCATAGCCCCTATTTTTTTTGGTTTGAAATAAGTGGAGCCCTTGGGGGTATCGGTAACGGAGAAGTAGTAAATCACACTATATACCAGTGCAATAACTCCGGTGATTCCAATCGCATAGCGCCAGCCATTGTCGCCACCAAAAAATAGAGCGATGGTCGGTAAGCTCATAGCGGCAGCGGCAGAGCCAAAATTACCCCAACCGCCGTAAATTCCCTCAGCAGTGCCCAGTTGACGGGCGGGGAACCACTCGGAAACCATGCGGATACCAACGACAAAACCAGCACCAATAAAACCGAGCAGAAAGCGACCTATTGCCGCCTGCATAAAGTTATCCGCTAGGGCAAAAATAAAGCAGGGTACACTGCCGATAGCAAGCAACAGGGAGTAGGTAAGCCTGGGGCCGTATTTATCGGTGAGCATCCCGATTACTACTCGTGCTGGAATGGTTAGGGCTACATTTAAGATCAGTAGCGTTTTTACCTGATCAGGAGTCAATGACAGGCTTTTCGATATTGCCATCAATAATGGGGCATGGTTAAACCAGGCAAAAAACGTAATGAAGAAGGCCACCCAGGTTAGGTGAAGAATCTTTATCCTTCCTCGAAATGAAAAAAGATTGAGGGATTCACTAGACATGCGCATTTCCTTTATTTGCATACTTCACAGGCATAAAAAAAGCCCACCACCGCGCCCCTTTGGTCGCAGTCAATGGACTCCATTGCCCGATATTTTTGTTGAAAGAGCGATTGACTGTGCGAATGCGCTTAGCGGCAAGCCATTGCACCATCGATATATTCTCATTCAATTAATGTGCCATTATTTCTTGGAATTGAGGAAATCCACAGTTTGATGGTATAGCTCTGGCCTGAAGTTTTGACTGTTTATCGTTGCTATCTCACTAAACCCCCTGCACATCTCTATTAACTGCTGGGCTTTTGTCTCACAGGGACGACCGTTGTCATTATCGATATGGGCAAACAGGTGCCAGCCTGGGTTGGCTATGATATTGGTGTTGCGGCGGTAGAGAATCTGATCATTCAGGGAGCGCTGCAACAGTGACTCTGGTAAATTCAGATAGTGTTTCTGTGATAATAATCCGGCTGCTTCGCAGCGATTTTCTCTTGCTATTAACCAGGAGCAGGCTTTCAGTAATGCTGCACGCAAAGCTAGATGGCTGACTGGGTTGGCCTTATGCCAGCTTTGGGTCACAGCTAATACTTTTTCCGGCATTGCCGGCAATAGTGTATTGCAGGCCGTAACAACCACTCCAGTACCCTTTTGGGCTGCAAGGCTATTCCATGGTTCGCCAACACAGTAACCATCAATAATGCCGCTGAGAAGGCTTTCCAGCATTTGTTCGGGGGGTAATATAATAAGCTGTATATCCCGATCCGGATTCACACCTGCGGCCTGTAACCAATGGCGCAACTGTAGTGTGTGACTGGAGAAAGGGTAAACCGTGGCCAGTCTTATCGGTGAGATGCCAGTGTTTTTCTGCAGGTACTGTTTTAGTGCTACACCAATATCAGTTTTCGTTTCTTCTGTTGTGTAGTGCTGCAGGCGTTGATAGAGATCCTCTGATAGGGTAATGGCGTTGCCATTACAACTGAGAATCAAACCACTGATAAGTCGCTCTTTACAGTCAGGTAGAGTTTCTGGGAGCGTTAATGGCATAGGGGCCAGCATGGCTGCTGCATCGGCCCTACGCCCGATCAATTTATCGCGCAGAGTTGCCCAGGAAGTCTCCCGCTTTAACTCCACCTCAAGGCCAAATTGACTAAAGTAACCTTTCTCCTTGGCAATGATTAGGGGGGCGCTGTCGGTGAGTCTGAGGTACAGCAGCTTGATAGATTTCTTTTCCGGGTACAGTAAGGAAGACATTAGGGATTCAATGCTCGCTCTGAAAATATTGAATAAGCTGTTCGGCTACCGCGTGCATGGTGGCATTACTACTCATAGCAAGATTACGCAAAATCTTATGCGCATCCTCCTCGTTGAGTTTTTTCTTGGCCATTAGTAATCCTTTGGCTCTTTCAATGGTTTTTCTATCACTGAGTTGCTGTTGGGTTTTCTCAAGTGATTGTCGCAACAGCTGAAAGCTCTTGAATTGAGCCATGGCAATTTCTATTGCCGGGGCAACTCTTTCGGTAGTGATCCCCTCGGCCATATATGCGCTGACCCCAGACTCAACTGCGCGACTGATAAAGTCCGCACTGTTGTGGCTGGAGAACATAGCTACTGGTGTCGGTGCCTCACGATTAACGATGGCAAGGCTCTCTAGGATGTCTCTATCAGGGGATTCAATGTCGATCAACACCACATCGGGGCGATATTTCTCTACTTGGAATAGAAGCCCTTCGGCACTGCTGATTTGCGCAACAATAGTGTATCCGGCAGATTTTAAACACTCACAGACAAGGTGAGCGCGTTCTTGATTATCATCAACCAACATGATGGCAGGGCTAATATTCGTCACGACTTGAAGTGGCACTCGTTTGTGGCTAGATAGACGGCTTACCAAAGTACAATCAAAACTTGTGCCAAAATCGTGAGAGAGGGGCAAATAAAATAAATTCTTCTAATTCCATGAAGTACAGTATGAGATATCCGCTGTTTCTTATTACGCCATTTTGGAATTATTGATCTTTTAGTACAAGAGGAGTTTTTGAGAGGAAATCTGGCCAGGTCACTTTGAAATGAAGATGCTAAAGAAGTTTTTTGAAAACACTTCCAGGTGGGTATATGAAAAGAATTTACATCATTATCAATTTCTGATGGGTGAAAGATCCTATTGCCAGGTTTTTTTTGTGATGATTAGCCTAATGAGAAAGAACTTTTAGGGAATTAACAAACCCAATTGTTTGGCCAGTGTGAAACCAAAGAGTATTTGTATTATTTAAGTTGGCCCGATTCCTTTGTTGCTTCTCACGGGTGATAGAAAGTTCCTTTTCACAGTTTATTCTTTTTTTGTCGCTGTGACCTTATGATGTGCTTGAATTAATGTTGCAGCTGTAACTTATTAATAGCCTTATAAATTTCACCAATTGTGGCTATTAGATAGCTTCTCTTTCAATCCCAGTTTGCTGAGTTTACACTCGGCCTGACTATAAAATGGGCAAACTAGTCCTTTTTGAGGTGGATGTAGTTGTAAATTCATAATATTAAATATGAGGGGCACGGCGGTGATAATAGCCATACCTAGAGAGACCGTAGAGGGGGAGGCGCGTGTTGCGGCAACTCCGGAGAGCGTAAAGCGATTAATTGACTTGGGTTTTTCTGTTGTTGTACAAGCCGGGGCTGGTGAAAAGGCTAGCTTTGCCGATGAATTATATCGACAAGCTGGTGCTGAGATCCGTGGGGATATAGTGGCTTGCCTAAAGGGGGCGGAAGTTGTTCTTAAAGTGCAACCGCCAACGGATGAAGAGTTGGCTTTAATCCCTAAGGGGGCAACATTGATTGCCTTCTTAAAGCCAGCACAAAATGCCGAGCTCCTACAAAAGCTTGCCGATAATGATATTAACGCACTTGCCGTAGAGTCCATCCCCAGGATTTCCCGGGCCCAGAAAATGGATGCGCTCAGCTCCATGGCTAATATTGCCGGCTATCGTGCCGTCATCGAAGCCGCACATAATTTTGGTCGTTTTTTTACCGGGCAAATCACCGCGGCGGGAAAAATCCCTCCAGCCAAAGTTCTCGTTATTGGTGCAGGTGTTGCCGGACTCTCGGCAATTGGTACAGCTAAAGGTATGGGAGCCATCGTTCGGGCATTTGATACCCGAGCCGAGGTGCGCGAACAAGTAGAATCCATGGGGGCCGAGTTTCTCACAGTAGAGGTGGAAGAGGAGGGCTCGGGTTCTGGCGGATATGCCAAGGAGATGTCGAAGGAATTTATTGAAGCGGAAATGGCGTTGTTTCGCGAACAGGCCAAGGATGTGGATATTGTTATTACGACGGCATTGATACCCGGTAAACCAGCACCAAAACTATGGCTTGCCGATATGGTTAACAGCATGGCGCCTGGCTCTGTGGTGGTGGATCTGGCGGCAGAAATGGGGGGTAACTGTGATTACACCGTCCCTCACCAGAAAACAGTACATAGTGATGTGACAATCATTGGCTACACCAATTTACCCAGCCGTGCAGCGGCACAGTCTTCCCGATTGTACTCCACCAATCTCGCCCATTTACTCAGTGAACTCACTCCGAAAAAGGATGGTGAAATAGATCTTAATTTTGAGGATGAGGTTATTCGTGGAGCGACTGTGGTTAAGTCAGGGGAGATCACCTGGCCGCCTCCCGCTCCCAAGATCTCTGCGCAGCCCCAGAAGCCAACAAAAGCCGCAGAGGAAACCAAGGTTTCCCTCGAAGAAAAAGTTGAAAAGCGCAAATCTCCCCTATCTATTTTTGTTTTCTGGGCAATCGCTGGAATATTACTTCTTTGGCTTGGCCGGGTAGCTCCATCAGACTTCGTTTCACACTTTACCGTTTTTGTGCTGGCCATTTTTGTCGGTTGGCAGGTAATTTGGAATGTCACCCATGCCCTGCATACCCCATTGATGAGTGTTACTAATGCGATTTCTGGGATTGTTGTAGTGGGGGCATTGTTGCAATTGGGAGCTACTGGTTCTGGGCTTGTAACCTTGCTGGCCTTTGTTGGTGTACTTGTAGCTAGTATCAATATATTCGGTGGTTTTTTTGTTACCTACCGGATGTTGAAGATGTTTCGTCGTTAAGAAGGGAGATAAGTGATGAACGGTATGATTGCAATGGCTTATCTTTTTTCCGCGGTAATGTTTATTTTAAGTCTGGGCGGTTTGTCCAGTCATGAAACTGCGCGCCGGGGGAATATCTACGGAATGGTTGGTATGGCGGTTGCCATAATAGCCACTATTTCCGGTATTGCCTCCGGCGCTTACTGGTTGGTGATTATTGCCATGGTGGTGGGGGCTGTAATAGGCCTGTCACTCGCAAAACGCGTGGCTATGACACAGATGCCGCAGATGGTAGCCCTTCTGCACAGCTTCGTTGGCCTTGCGGCAGTTTTAATTGGTTGGGGAGGCTTTCTCGATCCTCGAGTCAATCTCCATGGTTCTGCACATGTTGTGCACAGCACAGAAATTTATCTTGGGGTGTTTATTGGGGCTATCACCTTAACGGGGTCACTTGTTGCTTTTTGTAAGCTACAGGGCATAGTTTCCGGTAAGCCCTTGATGTTGCCGGCTCGGCACTGGCTTAACCTAATTGCTATCCTGGCCTGTATCGTATTAGGTGTGCTCTTTGTGCCTGCAGAAGTGAGTGGGCCTACGGTTATCAATCTACTAGTGATGACCGCTATTGCTTTATTGTTAGGTATCCACTTAGTGGCTGCTATCGGTGGGGCTGATATGCCGGTGGTTATCTCCATGCTGAACAGTTACTCAGGATGGGCCGCAGCGGCTACTGGATTTATGCTAGGCAATGATCTGCTTATCGTAGTTGGTGCACTCGTTGGTTCTTCCGGTGCGATCCTCAGCTATATTATGTGCCGCGGTATGAATCGCTCTTTTATCAGTGTGATTCTCGGTGGTTTTGGCTCTGACGGTGGGGAAGTCTCCGATGAGGAAGTCGAGGGTGAGGTGATTGCCATTGACCAGCAGGAACTTGTCGATGACCTCAAGAGCGCCGATAGCATCATTATCGTGCCTGGGTTCGGAATGGCTGTTGCCCATGCGCAGCAAGCCGTCAGCGACTTGACCGATCGCCTGCGCGGTATGGGTAAAACAGTGCGTTTTGGTATCCATCCTGTTGCAGGGCGACTGCCGGGCCATATGAATGTCTTACTGGCCGAAGCCAATGTGCCTTACGACATAGTGTTAGAGATGGATGAAATTAATCCCGACTTCCCCAGCACCGACTTGGTACTGGTGATCGGAGCCAACGACACTGTAAACCCCGATGCCGTAGAAAAACCCGGCTCTCCAATTGCTGGAATGCCTGTAGTGGAAGTTTGGAAAGCGCGCAAAGTGGTGGTGCTTAAACGTTCTATGGCCTCTGGTTATGCGGGTGTGGCAAATCCCCTGTTCTATAAAGAGAATACTCGTATGTTGTTTGGCGATGCCAAAGACAGTCTGCAGGGTGTAATTGGGAGGGTTTGCGACTAATAAAATAGCGCCTGATGTTTAATCATTAGGTGGCTATTACCCAATGGGGCTGAGACACTGATACCAGATTGGTATTGGATGTTTCAGCTCCATTTGTTTTTTCAGAGTGAAATTATTCTTAAATTACTTTGACTATCGCTGGCTTTGATTAATAGTGATAACCTCCCCTACTTTAATAGTATTAGACAAAAATATTAAAGGAGCTGGGGGATGGGGACCCGTTTTCGTAAACTTGCCTTGCAAGGAATGATGGCGTTTGGAACGCTTGCTCTGATTGCTTGTGGTAGTGGCGGCGGCAGCGGAGATGATACGCCTGAAAGAACGAGTGCTACGGGTACTGCTGGTAATGCAGAGCTTCCTACCCCGGCTGGAGCATCTTGGGTAGAGAATAACTTTTTGCCATCCTCGACTTTTGTAGCTAGATGCGTCTCACCAAGAACTGGTACCGACCCAGCAACTGGCTACGAATATATCGATCAGCTGGGAACACGCGTCGACGAAAACAACTGGCTTCGTTCCATGAGTAATGAAGTCTACCTTTGGTACGATGAAATTACAGATAAGGATCCGGCAAGCTTTGATGACTCTTTGGCTTACTTTGATCAGCTGAAAACGTTTAAGAAGACGCCCTCCGGCCGAGATAAGGATCGTTTTCACTACACGATTCCGACCAGCGAATGGTTATCGCAAACCGAGTCCGGAGTCTATGTTGGCTATGGACTTCAGTGGGCACTTCTATCGAGTGAGCCACCACGAAAGGCAGTAGTCGCCTACCTAGATGAAGAAGGCAATGAAAGTTTGCCAGGTATTATTACTCGGGGTGCTGAGGTGATCAGTGTGGATGGAGTCGACTTGGCCAATGATGAAGATATAGATACGCTAAATAATGGCCTGTGGCCTGAGAGTGAAGGTGAATCCCACACTTTTGAATTTAGGCAAGTGGGCTCCTCCACGATTGAAAAGGTTACTCTAGTTGCCTCAGCAGTGAAGTCTGATCCAGTTCAGTTTGTAAAGACCGAGGTGACGGGCTCCGGTCGCAGAGTGGGCTATATACTTTTCAATGATCATATTGCAACAGCTGAGGCGGAATTAATTAATGCAGTTACCCAGTTAGATACTGCTTCTGTTGAAGATTTAGTGTTGGATTTACGCTATAACGGCGGTGGGTATTTAGATATTGCCGCAGAGCTAGCCTATATGATTGCTGGTACAGTAACAATTGGCCAGCCCTTTGAGCGGACCAAGTTTAATAATAAGCATCCAGAGACAAACCCAATCACAGGGAAACCAATTGACTCGACCCCGTTTCATACCTCTGCGCTTGGGCTTATAGATGAGGGTTTGAAAGGAGCCCCTTTGCCTACATTGAACCTTCCACGTGTATTTGTTTTGACCAGTGAGAATACTTGCTCGGCCAGTGAAGCTATTATTAATGGCTTGCGCGGAGTAGATATAGAGGTTATTCAGATTGGTGAAACTACTTGTGGCAAGCCCTATGGTTTTTATCCGTTGGATAATTGTGGTACTACTTATTTCACAATTCAGTTTTCTGCTGTGAATGCTAAAGGCTTTGGCGATTATTCAGATGGGTTTGCCCCTAATGGTACCGATAATACAGCTGCTGATTTGCCGGGTTGTCATATCGGCGATGACTTTTATCATCTTTTAGGTGATGCCAATGAGGCTCGTTTTGCGGCAGCCCTAAACTATATTGAAACAGGGGAGTGTGGTGATATAGCCGTTAGTGCATTTTCTGAGTCTGGTATCAATTCACGCATTCCAGTATCAAATGTTCAAGTGCCAAAAGAAGCTTCTCGTAGCAATCGGATAATGGTGAGATAAAATGAAAATTGCAGCCCTGATAGGTTACTGCTGTCTTGCCGTTATATGCTTGGGATGCGCCTCTCAGTCAAATATTCAGAATGTCCAACCGGCGCTTTTGAAAAAGGTTAGCCCAGAAGTTACTGCGGAGATACAAGTGCTGGTTTCAGAAGCCTTGGGTGGGGTTAAAGTTACTCTGGGCTCTGAAGTGTTTGTAGAAAAAAGTATTCTGGTCGTTGAACGTAATCGGCAGCATATGGCATTAATTGGTCGAGATATGGCGAAGCCCATCAAATTCCAGTTACTTACGGATGGGCGGAAGTGTTGGCTTGCTCGACTTTCTAGCGATGAGATGTGGGAACTGTCTGTACCCTGTGAGCTTGCTGTTGATGAAGATACTTGATGGAGATTATCAAGAAACGGCAAAGGCCGCTTCTTGATAAAACATCAGCGCAGCAAGTTAGACTTGCGTACATCCGGCTTCTTCGCAGCTCGATAGATTAAAGCGATTTTACCAATCTCCTGGATCAGTTCAGCAGAGGATTTCTGGCAGAGCTCCCCTACAATCTGATGTCGGACTTCACGGTCAGCGATCATCAGCTTTACCTTGATCAGCTCGTGATCTTCCAGTGCACGTTCCAGTTCTTCCATCACGCCCTCGCTGAGCCCATTGCCCGCTACAGTCACGACAGGTTTGAGATTGTGACCGAGAGAGCGCAGTGCTTTTTTGCGGTCGGCGGTTAAAGGCATACAATACTCCATTACCACTTTGTGGATATCGATATGGGAGTGACCAAAAGCCTCGATCTTCGTCAGCAGTTGTTTGGCTGACCCGATCGCGGCTTATGACCGCTCTTACTAATAAGCTGTAGTGATTGTAGGCATTGTACCCGATGGGCCGATCTAAGAGCAGCCACCGCTGGCTGCGTGAACATTTTAATGACCATTACGTCAAACAGTCCCAGAAAGAGGGCTATCGCTCCCGTGCCAGCTACAAGCTGCAGGAGTTACAGGATAAGGACCGTCTGTTCAAGCCAGGCATGACGGTTGTCGACCTGGGCGCTGCACCGGGAGGGTGGTCTCAGGTGGCGATGGAGCTAGTGGGGCACAAAGGCCGGGTTTTGGCGTCTGATATATTGCCGATGGACCCCCTGGCCGGTGTGGACTTTGTGCAAGGTGACTTTACTGAGGAGTCAGTGCTCAACGAGCTGCTGCAACATCTTGGCGATGAGATGGCAGACCTTGTGATTTCCGATATGGCCCCCAATATGAGTGGGATACGCGATGTTGATCAGCCCGCCTCCATGTATTTGGTAGAGTTGGCAGTAGATATGGCCCGGCAGGTATTAAAGCCCGGCGGTGCTTTTGTTGCCAAAGTCTTCCAGGGAGAGGGGTTTGATGAGCTGATCCGCGACTTGCGCGCGAGCTACAACAGTGTTGTGACTCGTAAGCCTGGCGCCTCCAGGCCTCGCTCTCGCGAAGTCTATTTGGTGGCCAGGGGCTTTAAGGGCAATTAGGCGCGAAGGCGTATTTCTAGTCTGCCTGCTCGATATGGTATAAGCATTATTCCTATTGGGCGGCAGGGCTGTTGTCTCCTACACCTATACTGATTTGATGGGTATAGATAGGATCGGCACAGCAAAATGAACGGATTTTGAGTGCGAAAGCGAGAGGGCTATCCCTTTGAATGATATGGCAAAGAACCTTGTACTGTGGTTGATCATCGCGGCGGTGCTGCTGATGGTATTTCAGAATTTTAAGCCGCAGACACGGGATGAGGCTCTCAGTTATTCCGACTTTGTTCAGGATGTGCAGTCGGGACAGGTGAAAAGCGTCGTTGTGGATGGTCTGGTGATTACTGGCGAAAAAGCCGACGGCAGTCGTTTCAAGACTATCCAGCCACAGATTATTGACGATGAACTCACCAATGAGTTGGTGCGCAGTAATACCCAGTTCGTTGGCCGTGAACCTGAATCTCCCAGTATCTGGCAGCAACTCTTGGTAGCGAGCTTCCCGATCCTCATTATTATTGCCGTCTTTATGTTCTTCATGCGCCAGATGCAGGGCGGTGCTGGTGGCCGTTCCGGACCTATGGCTTTTGGTAAAAGTAAAGCGCGCCTATTAGGCGAGGACCAGATCAAGACCACCTTCGCCGATGTTGCGGGTGTGGATGAAGCAAAGGAAGAAGTACAGGAGCTGGTAGAGTTTCTACGAGACCCCACTAAATTCCAGCGCCTGGGCGGTAATATCCCCCGTGGTGTACTGATGTGTGGTCCTCCCGGAACCGGTAAGACCCTGCTGGCTAAGGCCATTGCCGGTGAGGCAAAAGTGCCCTTCTTCTCTATTTCCGGTTCCGACTTCGTAGAAATGTTTGTCGGCGTGGGTGCTTCCCGCGTCCGTGACATGTTCGATCAGGCCAAGAAGCAAGCTCCCTGCATTATCTTTATTGATGAAATCGACGCCGTAGGCCGCCACCGTGGCGCCGGTGTTGGCGGTGGTCATGACGAGCGTGAACAAACACTCAACCAGCTACTGGTAGAGATGGATGGCTTTGAAGGCAATGAAGGGGTGATCGTGATCGCCGCCACTAACCGCCCGGACGTACTAGACCATGCTCTGTTGCGCCCCGGTCGATTCGACCGTCAGGTATTTGTCGGCCTACCGGATATCCGCGGCCGCGAGCAGATTTTGACTGTGCATATGCGCAAGGTACCACTGGATGACAAGGTCAATGCTCAGACTATTGCGCGGGGTACACCCGGTTTCTCCGGTGCCGATTTGGCCAACCTGGTCAATGAAGCCGCATTGTTTGCTGCCCGTGCCAACAAACGTACGGTGACCATGGAAGAGTTTGAACGTGCCCGTGACAAAATCATGATGGGTGCCGAGCGCAAGTCCATGGTGATGAATGAGAAAGAGAAAGTGAATACTGCTTATCATGAAGCGGGTCATGCGATTATTGGTCGCCTGGTCCCAGAACATGATCCGGTACACAAGGTCACCATTATCCCTCGCGGCCGTGCACTGGGTGTTACCCAGTTCTTGCCTGAGGAGGATAAGTACAGCCTTTCCAAACGTGCGATTGAATCCCAGTTGTGTTCACTGTTTGGTGGTCGTATTGCCGAAGAGATGACCCTGGGTATAGATGGTGTGACAACCGGCGCGTCCAACGATATTGAGCGCGCTACCGACTTGGCACGTAGTATGGTGACCAAATGGGGACTCTCTGAGAAACTTGGTCCCTTGCACTATGGAGAAGATGAAAGTGGCCAGCCCGGGCAGGGTAACCCGGTTTCCGGCAAGACCTCTAATGATATTGATGAAGAAGTTCGCCGTATCATTGATAGCTGCTATGAACGTGCCAGCCAGTTGCTAGAGGAAAATCGGGATATCCTTGAAGCGATGAAAGATGCCCTGATGGAATATGAAACCCTGGACGCAGAACAAGTGGACGACCTGATGGCTCGTCGCAAAGTACGTCGACCTAAAGACTGGGAAGACAACAATTTTGGCTCCGGTGGCAACAGCTCAACCGATGAAGTGGATAAAACGGATACATCTGAGGCCTCTACTGAGGCAGACAAGAGTAACCCGGTTGGTGGCCCGTTAAACGAGCACTGATTCTCAGCGAAACATTCAAATGGCATAAACGGAATGTAGGTCGGGATGGCGTCAGTCCACCCCGGTTCGACATTCCGTTTTTTTATCTCTGTATATGAAAATCACCTGTGGAAAACACACACTAGACCTCTCCTCACCGGTAGTGATGGGGGTTCTCAATACCACCCCAGACTCTTTTTCCGATGGCGGCAGTTACTATCAGGCTGGCATGCTAGACCTGTCTCTTGTCTTGCGCCGGGCCGAGCAAATGCTAGACGAGGGGGCCGCAATTATTGATGTGGGTGGTGAGTCCACTCGACCTGGAGCCTCTCCTATTTCTGAGCAGGAGGAGCTCGATAGGGTGCTCCCCGTGGTAGATGCTATTTGTACGAGGCTGGATATTGTCGTCTCGGTAGATACCAGTACACCAACAGTGATGCGTGAAGCCGCTAAAGTGGGAGCTGGGCTTATCAATGATGTTCGTGCGCTTGAGCGAGAGGGGGCACTTGAGGCTGCCGCGCAAACAGATTTACCGGTATGTCTTATGCATATGCAAGGGCAGCCGGATACCATGCAAACTTCCCCCAATTATAGAGATGTAGTAACGGAAGTCGCCCATTACCTGGCGGGCCGTATTGAGGCCTGTGGTGCGGTGGGAATTAACCGAGAGCGCCTCTTGCTGGACCCAGGCTTTGGCTTTGGCAAGACCGACGCCCATAACCTGGCTTTATTGGGTGCCTTGTCGCAACTGGGCCCAGTGGAAGTCCCTATACTGGCTGGCTTGTCGCGTAAGTCGATGATTGGGCGCCTGTTGCAGCGAGAGGTGGAAGATCGGCTTCCAGGTAGCCTTGCACTTGCTATGCTAGCAGCCCAGCGAGGGGCAAAGATTTTACGGGTGCACGATGTTGCAGAGACAGTTGATGTTCTGCGATTACAGCAAGCTGTCGAGGGGTTTAAAGCCTAATTCCTACAAACATTAGCCTCCTAAAATTGTAGAGGCATTTTTAAAATTTTTACAAATTAAATGCGGCGTAGTTAGCTGCAGTAGAGAACAGAAATGGAAAGAAAGTACTTTGGCACTGACGGAATTCGTGGACATGTGGGAAAGGGGCCAATAACCCCGGACTTTATGCTGAGGTTAGGGTACGCCACTGGTAAGGTACTGGGTAAGATGTCTGCGGGTAAGAGGTCCAGTCGCCCCTATATTTTGATTGGCAAGGATACGCGAGTGTCCGGCTATATGTTTGAAGCTGCCCTGGAGGCGGGTTTAATCTACTCAGGAGTTGATGTGGGCCTATTGGGCCCCATGCCTACCCCTGCTATTGCCTACCTCACTCGCACTTTCCACGCTCGGGCGGGAATCGTAATCAGCGCCTCGCATAACCCTTTTCACGATAACGGCATCAAGTTCTTCTGTGCCGAAGGCTACAAATTGCCCGACGAAGTAGAGCGCGAGATCGAAGCTGCGCTCGAGCTTCCCATGGAAGCGGCGGAAAATCTAGGCAAGGCATATCGAGTAGATGATGCGGCCTCGCGTTATATCGAATTCAGCAAAGCATCCACACCTTGGAACTTTTCCTTGGGTGGTCTCAAAATCGTTCTTGATTGCGCAAACGGGGCCACTTATCACATAGCACCAAAGGTCTTTCGAGAACTGGGGGCAGAAGTGACTGCCTTAAGTGCTAGCCCGGATGGGCTAAATATCAATCTGGAATGTGGCTCCACCAAACCCAAGCAGCTACAGAGCGCAGTAGTGGAGCAAGGTGCTGATCTCGGGATCGCTTTCGATGGTGATGGCGACAGGGTTTTGTTTGTTGATCGCAATGGTGATCTTGTCGACGGGGATCAGCTGCTCTTTATTATCGGCCTTTACCAGCAGGAGCATCTTGGGGGCTGTAAGGGCATTGTCGGTACCCTGATGAGTAATTACGGCTTTGAGTTGGCCTTGCGGGAGCGCAATATCCCGTTTGAGCGCGCTAAAGTTGGCGACCGCTATGTGCTCGAAAAAATGAAGGCCAATGGCTGGATGCTGGGTGGTGAATCTTCTGGCCATATCATCTGCGCCGATGCTTCAACAACCGGAGACGGCATTGTTGCTGCTCTTCAGGTGCTTCGAGCCCTTTCTGAATTTGGCCTACCTCTGCACCAGCTCAAGGCGCGCATGCAGATGCTTCCCCAGCACATGATTAATGTGCGACTTGGACATCGCGATGGTATACTCGACCATCCGGAAGTTATGGCAGCGGTCAGTGATGCGGAGCTTCAGCTCGCTGACAATGGTCGTGTTCTGCTGCGTCCCTCTGGTACTGAGCCCCTTATCCGGGTAATGGTGGAAGGCCGTGATAGCACACAGGTAGAGCAACTGGCACAGCAGATCTCCGCTGTAGTACAAAGGGTTGGGGGCGGCTGAGCCCTTCATTAGGGGGGCTCCTGAGGCGTTCTATAGGGCGCCATCAGTGAGATAGGCAAACTCGTATATTTTTGGTTGTATGTTGGCGGCAATGTCGCTAAGATTTGCGCCCCTTAAAGGAGCACACATGCGAATACCGCTGGTAGCAGCTAACTGGAAAATGAACGGCAATAAAGCCTTTGCCGAACGTTTTTTTTCTGACTTCGACTTGCAGGCTATTGCCGCTCACGTGGTTGTTTGCCCGCCATTTCCTTATATTCCCCTGGTGTCCCAGGTAGCAGAAGATAGGGAGCGCTTTAGTGTTGGTGCGCAAAACCTCAGTCAGGAATCCAGTGGCGCGTATACCGGTGAAATATCCGCTGAAATGCTACTCGACTGGAATGCTCGCTATGTCATTGTTGGGCACTCCGAGCGTCGCAGTCTCTATGGGGAGACAAGCGAGCTGGTAGCCAAGAAGTTTGTGGCTGCCCAGCAGGCTGGTTTGATCCCGATCCTTTGTGTCGGGGAAACCCTGCAAGAGCGTGAGCAGGAGCGTACTCTCGAGGTGATCGCAAACCAGCTTAAAGCTGTTAGCGACATCATCGAAAGTGATACCTGGAAGCATTCAGTTGTGGCTTATGAACCTGTTTGGGCAATAGGCACAGGTAAAACTGCAACGCCTGAAGAAGCGCAGGACGTTCACCAATTTATTCGGGGTGAGCTCGGTAATGTAGGTGAGCATGTACAGATTTTATATGGCGGTAGTGTAAAATCCGCTAATGCCAGCGCCCTGTTTGCGCAGGCTGATATTGACGGCGCCCTTGTGGGTGGCGCTTCGCTTGATGCGAAAGAGTTCGCCGCAATTTGTCGCGCTGCTGAATAATATTCAGCGAGCGGATTAGGGAATACTAAAAACGGGTTAGCACAACCCCGGTAGAGAGTTTCCAGAAAATGGAAGAAATTGTTTTAGGTATACACGTTCTGGTTGCATTGGGTATTATCGGCCTGATTTTATTGCAGCAAGGTAAGGGTGCCGAGGCCGGTGCCTCCTTTGGTGCAGGTGCATCTCAGACAGTTTTTGGTAGTCAGGGTGGCGGAAATTTCTTTTCCCGCTTGACAGCAATTCTTGCTACTGTATTCTTCGTCACCAGTTTGGGGCTGGCCTTTCTGGCTCGCCAAAACGCAGATGCCGATGTCGATGCAAATCTGCCGCAAATACCTGCTGCAGTTGAGCAAGTTGGACCGGCCAACGAGTTGCCAGAAATCGAAAGCGATATCCCGCAACTTGAATCAGATCTGGAAGCCGGTGATGTTCCTCAGGCTCCGACTGAAAGCAGCGATTCGCAAGAGCCAGCTGTAAATCAGGAAACTGATTCAGAGGAACAGCAGTAAAGATTTTTGCCCAGGTGGTGGAATTGGTAGACACGCTATCTTGAGGGGGTAGTGAGCTATGCTCGTGCGGGTTCAAGTCCCGCCCTGGGCACCACATCAAGATCCGAAGAAGTTCGGAATCATCCAGAGAGCCCCGTAAATCGGGGCTTTTTGCTATCTGGAGGTTACACAGCCCTCCGCTCTCGTTTGTTGTCATCTGGTGCTACATTTGGTGCTACCTAGTTCAATTTAGAAACTGGTAGCACCACCATGGCTCTGGCAGATACTCAAATCAAGCAGGCCAAACCAAGCGACAAGGATCAGTGGCTTACGGATGGACAGGGACTGCGCCTGTTGATCAAACCTACTGGCTCCAAGTATTGGCGGCTTAAATGTCGATTCCAAGGAAAGCAAAAGACGTTGGCCTTGGGCGTTTGCCCCTCTGTATGTCTCAAACAGGCGAGGCAAAAAGTAGCTGGAGCAAAACAGCTGTTAGCAGAGGATCGTGACCCTTCAGCACAGAAACGAGTTGAGAAGTACCAAGCCAGAGTCAGTATTGACCGGAGTTTTGCTGCTGTTGCTGAAGAGTGGTGGAACCACCAGAAAGGAACCTGGACAGAGGGCCATGCCAACCGTGTATGGACTAGGCTACGAGATAATACCTTCCCTCGAATTGGCCAAAGGCCTATAGCTGATCTTCAGCCCCAAGATGTAATAGCCATTGTCCGCGATATTGAGGATTTGAAGGAAATACTTGGGCACCGGGAGAAAACTTAAAAGATTTCCTTGCTCTTCTCAGGAGTTAGATTTCCTCCTCTCTTCAAAGTGAGGGTTTAATTGCTAATGAGGAGAAAGCAAGCACTTTAGCCCCAAATTCATTTTGCGAGCTTGTTAATCTAGTCAAAAAGGATAATGCAGCGAATGAAATAGACTCGCTTCTTAGGGTGCTTCAAATACTTGCTATTGGGGCGTGTTTTGAAGCGGCCTTTGAGGATCGTGACTACGAGGAAGCGATACTCTAAGCAATGGAGCTCAGGGCGACCCTTACTCATAGAGCTCCTGCTCACTCAATCGGTCTATCAGCGCGGACGATTCATCTCGTCGGACATCAAGAGGGCGGTAGCTTTTTTTAGTATCTCTTTCTCCCTTTCCAGGCGATTGATACGGGCTTCAAGCTCCTGAATTTTCTGCTGCTCAGTGGTAAGCGCTTTACTTGCAGGCGTCTCTCCACTCTGCCTCTAGTTGCTTCACCCAATGGCGGATAGTCGTTGTGCCAACATCCAGCGATCGGGCTGCTTCAGCAATTGAATAGCCCTGCTCTACTACCAAGCGGGCAGCGTCTAATTTAAATTCAGGAGAAAAGGATCGACGCTGTTTATTCATTTAACACCTCTATTTTCGAAGACAACTTTATCATCTAAATTGGTGCCCGGATTTGGTAGACCACTACAGCCATCAAAGGCTATGTCTCCTAATGGTACATTAGAATTACCTTTTTCGTTCATAGAAAAGTCCTCCCTTCCAGGGATACCCTTTCAAAGCTTTTAATTTTCTTTCTTTAGGTTGTTGGTAGTGATCGTTACTTAAAGACCCTTATAAGCCCTTTAAAGTGCCCCATATAACCTTAAAAAAACCAGCACACCGGCAAAATATTACCTTAGGACAACAAAACTTCAAGCCCAGTAGCCATGCGATTTTCAGAGTATGTGGAGTGGGGCTGGAAGGATTGGAACTGGCGCATAAGAGAACGTTACTGGGCTCAGAATTTTTGAATAGACAAAAGGAGTACATGAACCGAAGTATTTTATAAAGTATGAAGTTTTTGTACCGCTTGCTAAATTCCGAAAAATTCTTGCTAAACACAAGATACCCCAAAGCATGAGCCGGAAATGGGATTGTTGGAATAATGCCTATGTTGAGAGCTTTTTCCGCTCTCTGAAGATAGAAGCCATCTGCCATGATTCACTACTGAATAGAGAAAATGCCCGTCAAGCAGTGTTTGAATAAATTGAAGGCTACTACAATAAAAACGGTGAAAACACCTTGGGTTATATCAGCCTGGTACAGTACGAGTCACAAAAAAATACACTGGAGTGTGTCCGCTTATAGTGTACTAGATCAAGCTTTGTTCTAAGGAGTATCTATGAAGACAATATTACTACTAATATCCATCGTTATATCTCTCCCCTTGTTTGCGATAGAGTATAACTGGAGTAAGTGGGAAGAGCAGTGTGGAAGGGAGCGTACTCAACTTGAGCTTAATCAATGTGCATATCAGCAATTCCTATCTAGTAATAATCAGTTAAATGTAGTCTATGAAAAAACTATAAATTCTCTAACCCTACAGAAACAAAAAAAGCTACGTACTGAACAGCGTTTATGGCTTAATAAACGTGATTCTAGTTGTCTTACACAAACAAATGAAGAAGCAGCTGGAGGATCAATCTGGCCAATGCTTTATCAATTATGTAGAGCAGGCGAAACTGATCGTCGAATAAAGCAATTGCGCAAATTGATTTCACACTAGCTTTACGAATAGTTCGTGGACCCTTGCACAAAAGGAATTGTGAGGCTTCACATAAATTGGACTGGCCACTACAGCCAATCCAAAGCGAGTTGTCAGATATATCCCGCGGAGCAGCAGTAAGAAAGCACTTTATCATGCATCATTGAGTAGCTAGGCTTACTTAAATTTCTCAAGGGCCGCCTCGGTAGTGGTCAATTATTTCCGGACAGTAGGTTAACTTCTCTTCTGCTTTCACGGGCGGTATTTCGTCATTGTGTTGGTGGGGACGCTCCCAATTGTAGTAAGTCATCAGGTAATGTCTGATGTCTCGCCTTACTCCTGTGATGGATGTGTAATCAAGAGACGGTATCCATACATTTGGTTGGGTTTATCTATATTAAACTGGCGGTCAAATTTATTTGGTATACTTAAGTGCTCTACGATTGCTCTCTTATACTTATGATGATCAGGTTACTTATACACCAAACCCGCTTCACTCATGAGTCTTCGAACTTTAAAGCGCCCTATTGGTACTCCCTGCGCATAAAGTAAACCTATGATTGTACGGCTTCCTGCAGAGCTACGGCAGCGCTCGAAGAGTTCAATGACCTTGAAGCGAAGGTGCATTCTGGGTACATCAGCGGAGCTCTTCTTTTTCCTATATTCGTGGTAGCATGATCGAGGTGTTTCAAAAGCTTTACAGACCAGTTCCACGGACTCCTGCTCACTCAATCGGTCTATAAACGCGTATGATTTATCTCGTCGGACATCAAGAGAGCGGTAGTCTTTTTTAGTATTCCTTTCTCCCTTTCCAGACGATTGATACGGGCTTCAAGCTCCTTAATTTTATTGCTCAATGGTAAGCGCTTTACTTGTAGGTATCTCTCCACCACGCTCTGTCTCTAGTTGCTCGTGGGATAGCCGTTGTGTCAACATCCAGTGACCGGGCTGATTTAGGGGTTGAATAGCCTTGATCTACTGCTAGGTGGGCAGTATCTAGTTTAAATTCTGGGCAAAAGGATCGATGTTGTCTACTTATTAAACACCTCTATCTGCGGTGGCAACTTTACTTCCTAAATTGGTGTTCGGGTTTAGTAGAGCACTACAAACTAAGCAAGACAGGGAGTAGTTGATACAAAATATAGGCTTAAGTGATCAGTAATAGCTGGCCATCATTGATATACCCGACTAGCATTACCTTGCCCTACTTGATGCAATGAGGCCCGGCTACTAGAGTTGCTTTGCACTATTTTTTGTCGGTTCCCATTTCCAATCTGGACACTTTCAATAACGCTAAAATTACTTTTCTGAATAATTGAAAGGCTATTTCTATCGCCAAGCTGCTTGGCAATTATGTTTAGGTCACTTCCCATTTGATGAAAGGTTGACTGATTTTCATTGCCAATCTGGCGAGTAAGGATGGTGAGGTTCTCTCCAGCTTGATCAATGCCTGTAACATTTTTATTGCCTTGTTGTTCATTAGAAGTGTTAATGTTTTGACCGCTCTGGTTAATGGTGAGTTGGTTAGCTAAGCCAAACTGATTGGAGTTAATGCTGCTTAACTCAGTACCTTGCTGATTGACAATTACTTGATTGTTGGAATTGGTTAGTTGTATGTCTTTGCTTTTTTCAATGGATTTCTGGCTTGGGTTATCAGATGTGTGGTCTCCACTCTGGCGTAAGACAATAGTGTTGTTGCTACCATTTTGTGTAATTGAAGTCTGGTTGTTATCCCCTTTCTGAAATATACTGGAAGTGTTGTCAAAACTGCTAGCCTGGCTGATTAAGACCGCATTAGAGTTCCCAATCTGTCGAATTTGTAAGCTATTCCTAGCAGATAAGCTTTGTAAGATTCCTGCATGATTTTTGGCTCCCTGCTGAAATATATCGACATTGCTTTTATTTGTTGTAACTAAATTAATAAATGTAGAATTTTTTTGGTTCAGTTGAGTAATGGAGATAGTATTGAAAAAGCTAGATTTGCTTTCCTCTACAGCGGTATGCTGAATATTGCCTTCTTGATGTACTTTTATAGTACTGGATATGCTCCCTTCTTGTTTGGCAATGAAATAATTTGAACCTCCTATCTGAGTATTGATGACTCTATTTTTGTCTCCAGAAATTTGGTTTGTGTTTGAATAGTTTTGGTTGCCCTGTTGATTAATGAATATGTTGCTGTTGATGCTGTTAGTCTGGGTGACAGATAAAATATTTTTACTGCCAAGTTGGCGATTAATAATGGATGAGGTTATGGTTCCTGGCTGAGAAATATTTGCCTGATTTAAGTCGCCTATTTGAATGGGTTGTATGCTGCTTCCAAGTGTTTCTTCATTTTGCTGGGTATTCACAATATTCTTATTGCCATTTTGAATGCTCGCCCTGAAATTATTGTTATTTTTTTCTGGTTGATCGCTGCTGGAGTTGAAATCTGTTTGTAAGTGATCCTGAGAGTTATGATTCCCTGCGGCAAAGGCTGCAATGCTAATAAATGTAATTATCCCTGTGAATAAGTTGCAATATGGCTTCATGTGTGACTCCTTTACTGCATGAGTCTGAAATAAATGGCAGGTCTATATTGAGATCTAATTATTTTTTGGATTCTTTAAGTGGAAAATAAGGTTGAAATGATCTCCTTCGTGAATTTAGAGGGAGCCCCGCTTGTAGGAGAGTGTTCCATCTAGCGTTGCGATTGGTCTGCCTTCTAAGTAAATCTTCTCATAAAAGTATCTATAGGTGTCAGATTATCCGCCATGGGAAATAAGTGTTGAAATTATGAGAAAAAAGTATGGGTTTGGCGTATGTTGCTTTTTTTGTGATTCTGCATATGCCTAGAGTGAAGGTCTGAAAAAAATTTGGCAATTTATTCTACGGATTGTTTTATAGTTTTAGGCGCTTTATTGATTATTTGAGTTAACTGTATAGGAATATTCTCTTAGATTTGTTGAGTGTCTATTTCTATATGTGCACTGGCGGATTTATTATATTGAGGCGCTATTGAGAGGCCATGTTTTTGATTGTGTCGCCCCAGCTTTTTTCGGTTAAATGATAAAGCCAGCGGTTTTAATATGCATTGGAGTCTGGATATGGATATTGTTGTACTGAGGAAAATAAGAGTTCGGCCTGTATCTCAAATGACAGTAATGCTGTTGGTATATAAATATAGATAAACGTAAGGCCACCTAACCCCAACTCTTGTAACCATTTATTGCTGATGCCACCGCAGTCTATGCTGCTTTGGGGCTTATTAAAGGTGTGTAGTTAGCGAGAGGTTTAAGCCGCCAGAGTATTACCAGATTTTAACGTTAAGATTATGAGGAGGGATTCTTCTTGTCTCATTTATCACGTCGAGATTTCTGTCTTGGTACCTTGGCGGCATCTCTATTGGCTAATTCTAATATGAGGGCGCAAATCAATGGCACCAGGGATTCCTCTGCAAGGCCTGTGCTGCCAATTCCTCCGGAGTTGAGGGCGGACTCAGCCGGAGAAATCAATCTAGTAGCCAAGCCAGCGGAGAAAGTATTTCTCAAGGGAGTAACAACGCCGACCTATGGCTTTAATGGCCCCTTTTTAGGCCCGGCTTTGCGCTTGCGCAAGGGTGAAACGGTAACGGCCAACGTAAATAATCAGTTGACCCAGAATGTAACTGCACACTGGCATGGCCTGATTGTACCGGGTCATGCCGATGGTGGTCCTTATATGCCCATCAAGCCGGGCCATACATGGACTGCAAAATTACCGATTATCCAGCCGGCGGCGACACTTTGGTTTCATCCGCATCTCTATCCCACCACTGCCGAGTTGGTACTTAAGGGGCTGGCAGGGCTGATTATCATTGATGATGAAAATAGTGATGCCTTGCCTCTGCCGAAGCGTTGGGGGGTGGATGATATCCCTGTGATTATCCAAGATAGGCGCTTTAACAAAGACGGCAGCTTCTTTCATCGCTTTAATGAGATTACGGTTGCAGCGGGCTATTGCGGGGATATCTTGCTTACCAATGGTGTGGTCAATCCGGTGGTTAATCCCCCAAGAGGATGGGTGCGCTTCAGGATTCTGGACGGATCAAACGCTCGTAACTACCGACTCTCCACTAGTGATCAGCGGCCCATCTTTGTGATTGCCACGGACGGTGGATTTTTACCAGAACCCGTAGAGGTTAAAGAATTACCCATAGCTGCCGGGGAGCGTTACGAGGTAATGGTGGACGCTCGCAATGGCCAGCCCTTTGATTTTATAACTCTACCAGTGCCCCAACAGGTGATGCGGTTGCCCCCATTCGATGGGCCTGTAGTGTTTCTTAGTGTGGTGCCCACTAGTGAGGAGGGGCGGGGTTCTTTACCTGAGCGGCTGGTATCAATGCCTGAAATACCGGCTAAGCTGCCGCCGATCAGCCAGAAGTCGGTAATGCAGATGAATCGCTCGCAGATCGCAGACAAACTTATTGATGCGACAGGACTGGAAAAAATGGTAGCCTCGGGAAAAACGGACCCTGCTGTGGTAGCCAGGGTGCTCAAACTCATCACTGAGGCGCCGGCGTTGCCTTTGAAAGCACAATTGACCGCTAATGCGGTTAATGGTGTTTCATTTTCATTCACTGAACCTGGGTTCAAGGCCCCCATTAATACAGACTTGCACTGGCGAATTTCTGAGGGCAAAGACACTATGCTACACCCGGTCCATATTCACGGTTGCCAGTTTCGGCTGGTTAAATTTAACGATGCTACGCCGCCGGCCTATATGCGTGGCTGGAAGGATACGGTGCCTATATCCAATGCCGGTAGTGCAGAAATCTATGTACGTTTTCCTCTGGAGGCGATGCCGGATATGCCCTACATGGTGCATTGCCATGTTCTGGAACATGAGGACTCTGGCATGATGACAGAGTTTAGTGTGGCCTAGTAAAGAGGGCCGCGCGGGATTATTGCTCTCCTTAAAACTCAACCACAAACCTACTGAGCCTTCTTTGAACAAATGGTAGATGATTGGCCGCGGCTAATAAGGCAGAAAATTCGAGCCTGGTGAGAAATGATTGTGAAGTGACAATTTTTCTTCCTCGCTCTGTGACATCTATAACCTTCTTATCTTCCCGATGGCGTAGCGCCGAATAACCATCTAGCTGGCCTTCTGCAATACATTTAGCTAGCTCGGCTGCATCGGCGATACCCAAATTCATACCTCGTCCGCCAACTGGGGAGTGACAATGTGCAGCATCACCGGCTAGATGTATTCTGCCCTTGGAGTAGCTCTGTGCCTGACGGATAGATATCTTGAAGACCCCTTCCCGCCTCACCTTGTGAATTCTTAGCGGCAGCGGAAAAACTTCCAAAACCTTCTCGCAGTTACCAACAAAGCGATAGCGATTTTTACCGATGGGGACTGACACTGCCACTATTCCCGGCTTGGTCTGCGTGAGGGTGAACATTTGTGGATGAGGCCAATCATCCAGTTCCACATCGGCGATTGACCAGTCTTCATTTAAATCAAATCCGGGATAGGGGATATTTGCACCTTGTCGAACTGCGCTGCGAACACCATCTGCGCCGATAATCAGATCGAAGCTACTCTCCTCTCCACTGGATAATTGAGCTATAACGGATTGCGCTTCCTCATGAAGCTCATTGAGTGCGAGTTTATACTCGACTTCCACACCCATGGAGGCCAGAGACTCCGCTAAGATTGTTTCGGTGCGGTCTTGGGGTAACCCCAATATGGTAGGAAAATAAGAGGTACTTGAATGCAGCGGCAAGGTCAAAGTAAGGTGGTTATCTTGATAGATACAAGCATTTTGAATGGGCACCCCCTCTTCAATCAGCCTTTTAGATACACCTGAGTGTGATAGTAGCTCTAAACTTTTAGAGGTAATACCAACGGCCCTACTCAGAGTAGAGGCACTATCACGTTTATCTATAATCCTGGCAAATATATTCCGGCGTGCTAATTCCACGGCAAGAGTAAGACCAGTTGGTCCCGCACCGACAATCAGTACCTTCATAATAGCAAGCTGTTGTTTTCCTTATCACAACGATAGTACAGCTCTCAAGGGAAGTATCTGGTTGGTAAAGTACAAAATGGGTGGCTGTGAATCGATACCTTCATGACTTTTTTAAATGTACCGGTCATTAATCGTTTTATTTGTAGATTGCTTTTCTTGTTTTCAGAACTGGCGGCATCCTCAATAAGATCTTGGGCTGCCAGTATTGATTTCTTTGGAAGGTGCATTTATAGGTATCACATTATGTAGTGATTCATTTAGCTCTCTATCAAATCTTTAACCGTTTACAAGCTTCTCAACAGGTTAGTGGGGTGGCATCTTTAAGAGAACAACAGATTATTGGCTGTGACTTAGCTTGTTCTGAGTCGTTTCGGTAGAGTCATCACTAGGCTCTTGCTGTAATTTCATTGCTCTTTTCACAAGGTTTTGGAAGTTTGAACACTCCAGCTGATTGTCCTCTGGGCAATTTGCCACATGCCTCAAACCATCGCGCATAGCTTCCAGGCGGCGGATATTCTTATCCACTGCATCGGCCTTTTCGAGCAATTGCTCCCGATCAATATTGGGTTTTCCGTTGTATGTAAACATACTAGCGATCTCATCGAGAGAGAAGCCCGCATAGCGTGCCAGAGCTATTAGAGAGAGCTGCTCCAGCACACTGATATGGAAGACTCTGGCAATACCTCGTCTACTGATAGATTGGATCAGACCCTTCTCCTCATAATATCTAAGGGTAGAGGAGGGAAGCCCACTGCGTTTCGCGACTTCGCGAATATCTATATCCTGTTGACCACTCATCTGTATTGACCTCAAGCAGACTTGAAGTTGTATCCTAGTTTTCACTGATCCCGCTGGCAACCCTTCATTACTTAGTGGGTAGAGCCTGGAAGAGAAATAGAAGTTGTGATACATCCGATGCCTTATTGGCTCGTGTCTTTATCTTTATATCGATTAGATTCCAAATAAGTTTCTTAATGCTGCTTTATTTTAACGATTGCTAATCTCAGAGTCATCAGAGGTTGCTCTAATTACGGGGGGTCATTGATGCTAAGCTTGGCATTATGACTTAATGCCTTGAGTGCGATAAGCACCAATATCTTGCTCTTTGATCTATTAGTTTTTTTCTATTTTTTCATATGGTGGGGAAACAGTTGCTAGGTAATCCTGGTTGTCCTTTAAGGGTAATTCGGATGAGGCTCAAACTGGGCTGCAGGTTGAAGGGATAAGTTCGATAGCCGATTCAATTGTAAAGTTGGAGTTGAGGCTGAATGGGAATTGAGAGTTTTATAAGAGATTTTCTATTGAGACTCTAGCTCGCTCATAGGGAAAGGAAGGGCTGTTAAGCTGGATTGTTGGAAGTACGGGAGGAATTGCTCTGGAGAATAATATTGGCCCATTTATTTTTTTACATTTGCCGACAGCCTGAAATATATAAATATGGAAGAAATATGCAAAAAATTATCTGTGGGATGATATTGATGTGCTTTTTGTGTATTGATTTGTCTGTTTTATTAAAAATTAAATTTCTATTTAAGATGGGCTGGGTTGGCTCTAGGCTGAGGTGTTTCTCATATGCTTTGGAATAGCTTTCCTATTTGCTTCCGCTTCCTAGTACTTTATGCGTGTTTTGAGGTGGCTGTTTTGTAAAGAATTGTTTTTTATGTTGGGAACCATTCTGAGAAGGTTCTATCGAATTTGCAGTGTATGTATGGGGTTTTGGCTATAAAGCGCAGAAAAATTTTAAGTATTTGTTGAAGGTATCACATGGCTCAGTTTATCTGTGCCGAAATAAGAGTCTAATTGGATGGGAATATTATTCCTCTCAATGCCTGGGGCTAAAGTCAGATGGTTTATAAATTCTGACCACATAATTAGAAATTGAAAACCCACTATAGAGTTTAACGATAAAATCTTAGCCCGCACTTCTTGTAATAACACTAGCGTGCTGCACTACCTCCTTGCATACATCCATTTTTGAATAGAACCCTAAAAATGAATAGTGGAGACTCCATGAGCCACCTTTTTATTCGTACAGCGATTGCTTCGGCATTGATCATTGGTGCCCAGGCTGTGGCAGCCGATCAGCCCGCAGAAGACTATGTGGAAGGCCAGCATTACCGGGGAGGTAGCCAAGTTTGCTATGGCGGCGATCTTTTTAAAGCGCAGTGGTGGGCTACTGCAGAACAGCGTCCAGCTGAGGCCCTGACTGCGCAGAACACCTGGGATTCCCCCTGGATCGTGCAAGAAACAGGGGTCTGCGACGCCTCTGATGATAGTAGTGACAGTGATCATTCCGATAATCACAATGACAACGACAATTCTGATTCCGGAAATTCTGCTGGTTCAGATAATTCCGGTAGTGATAGCTCCAGTGACGTAGCCGCTTACCAATCCGGGCAAAGCTATCGCAAGGGTAGTGAAGTTTGCTATGCCGGCGATATTTTTGTTGCGCAATGGTGGGCAAATGGCAGTGACTTACCCTCTGATGCACTGACAGCGGAAAATAGCTGGGATTCACCTTGGGTTCGCAAAGAGGCTGATGGATGTAGCGTTAACGATGAAAACAATGGAAGCGAAAACGGCGGAGACTCTGGCGGTAATAACGGCGGTAATAGTGGAGGAGATACTGGTAACAGCGGTGATACCGGCAATACTCCGATCTCTCTCAACCTGTCTACTTCACAAACGCAAGTGACTGGTGGTGGTACGGTGCAGCTCAGCGCTAGTGCTTCCGGCGGTGATAGCGTGCTCAGTTATAGTTGGGCACAGCTCTCACCGAGCGCTCCTAAAGCGGATATCGCCTCAGCGACAAGCGCCTCGACTTCTGTGACTCTGCCGGCCACAACCTATGATGTGAACTTTGTTTTTAGTCTGATTGTCAGCGATGGTGAAACCAGTGAGGAGGCGCAGGTTACAGTGCAAAACCTCGCCATTGACGCTGGTAACGGTGATGACGCCAATGATAATGGCAACTCAGGTGGTGCAGTGAATGCGGTGATCTCCGCTTCTGCCAATAGTGTGGGCTGTACCGGCAGCATTACTCTGGGTGGTTCTGACTCTACCGGTGGTAGCGGTATGCGCTATATCTGGAGCCAGACAGGTGGCCCTTCCATCAAGCTCTCAAACTACGTGGGTAGCTCCACTCAGGCGGTATTGTCTGAGGTTTACAGCAATGTGACCTACACCTTCCAGCTGACGGCTACCGATTCTTCTGCGGCCAGTGACGTTGCAGAGGTAAGCATCAATCAAACGGGTTGTGCCTCCGCAAGTGGTCATGTCATGGGCTTGAGTGAACTGAAGGCGGAGGAGAGTGCCCGTACCACTGATTCGCTTCTGCAAGAAGTGAAAAATACTGTTGAGACCCGAGATAACGCGATTGTGGAAGCGGTTCAACCCGGTCGCAGTGCCAACCCGACAAATGTTCAGCGTGTTGAGAGTATTATTTCTGAGGATACCTGGGACTATTTGTTCCCCCTGCGGGCCGATGCATACACTTACACCAATTTCCTGCGCGCAGTGGCCAAGTTTCCGGCTTTTTGCGGTGACTACACCGATGGTCGCAATTCCGATGCTATTTGCCGTAAAGCGCTGGCAGTAATGTTTGCCCATTTTGGCCAGGAAACCGGTGCCCATGCGGCGGCCTGGGATGAGCCGGAATGGCGTCAGGGTCTCTACTGGATTCGAGAGATTGGTTGGACTGAGGAAACCTCCGGTGGTTATGGCGCCTGCGAATCCAGCAGCAGCTGGGCGGCGGATGTGTGGCCCTGTGCCATCAATACCGATGGCGGTTACAAGAGTTATTTTGGCCGCGGTGCCAAGCAGTTGAGCTGGAACTATAACTACGGGCCTTTCTCCCAGGCTATGTACGGTGATATTTATACACTGCTGGAAAATCCGGAGCTGGTTGCGGATACCTGGTTGAACTTGGCGAGCGCTATTTTCTTCTTCGTGTATCCACAGCCGCCCAAGCCGAGCATGTTGCATGTGGTTGATGGGACCTGGGAGCCCAATAGTGTTGACCGGGCCAATAACCTGAGTTCCGGTTTTGGTGTCACTACCAATATTGTGAACGGCGCTATCGAGTGTAGTAAGGGTTCAGAGGACGCTCGCTCTCAGAATCGCATGGATTACTACAAAAGTTTCACCGACTATTTGGGTGTGAACATTCCTGCGAATGAAGAGTTGGGATGTGCCAATATGGGTCAGTTTGAGACCGGTGGTGCTGCCTCCCTGAGTATCTATTGGGATAAGGATTGGGGCTGGTCTGCCGACAATCCCAATAATGAGAGTTTTGCCTGTCAGTTGGTGAACTATCAAACCGCCTACTCCGCACTGAATCAAGGCGATTACGCTAAATGTGTAGAGGGTAATTTTGATATGACTATCGATTACCAAAACTAACTAATAGTGGCAATAGTGGCGACTTAAAATCTGGGGCCGTAAATATGCGGCTCTTTACTGATCAGTGGGCCCGGTAGCAAGTATTGCTACCGGGCTTTGTACAGATAATTTTTATACAATCTGAAGCCAAAGCAAGTTTTTCGGCAATAAAAAATTGGGTTAAGAGTTTTCGTCCAAGACCTGCTGTACCAGTGCAGAATCTACATAGGCAGTGCCTTCAGTAATTAAGCCATTCTCAAATTTAACAATCCAACAGTAGGTATTGTTGTATCTTCTACCATTTAATGCGATGCAGGTGCTCTCCATTTCAACCACTGCATAGTCCCCGTCGATTAGTATTCGCTTGACCTCCATCATTACCTTACCTCCTTGGAGTACCTTGCCAATTCCATGGAAGGCACGCTCGACCAATTCTTTCTTGGAGGAATATTCACCAGCCATAGCATGGGTGCCCTTTACAACCCAGTGCACATTGTTCGCAACGCGCTCTAAAAATGGTTGGGGGTCGGTACGGAGAGCGTTGAATACCTCTTCGACAGTTTTCCGTTCGAGCATATCGGTAGCTCTCCACTAGATTAATAGTGTTTTCGATAAAGTGCTGGCAGATATGAATATAGCGCACGGGGATCGTATATGGTGTAACAGTAAATGGTGAGTACAAAAAGACAGCTAGGGTGGTTGCTATAGAATAACAGCCCTATTACTTTTGCCTGGCTCGACTGTAAGTGTAGTCTGGCCTAAACCTTTAACTATGACGGTAAATCGCTTTAAGTAAGCGGGGTTATATCGTAAGTGTGAGCCATTGTAGTTACAGTGTGTACACTGGATGTTATTCACAGCTGGCACTGAGATCTATGTATTATTTTTTTGTTTGTTCGTAAAAGTCCGACTTCAAGCGCAGGCGACTACTTTCCGCCTCTGCCTGGCGCTGAAGTCGGTTTACTGCATTGGATCGGCTTTAGTGGCGGATCAGTTCCAGAACAGCTTAATAGAACCCTTCCCAAACCACTGTTAATGGCACTACTGCTTGTCTTTACCTAGGTGCCGGCCGATGGCGGAGTTTGAATCAGGATGGGTTTCACTATTCTCATCCTGATAAATTAAATTCATGGCGCATAGGATTAAAATCCGAATTCTACTGCCTCGTTCTCACTGTGCCGTGAGATACCCTAATTCATTTCTGAGAGTAACTTTACGGACTCACCTTGTTACATGGGTAAGTGTTGGTGATAAAACGGGAAGGCGGTATGAGAGAGAAGTGTAGAAATCCTGGGAAGAAAGTAGGAGGCTATTGGGTGGCTACAGTTTATAAGGGGAGTTTCTCAGTAATATAGGACTTTGTTATCAGTAATTAGATCCCAGCTCTTAAAATGTCAAATTGAATCCTCTCCTTTAAAGTTTGAGATCAACTTTTTACTTCTAAAATTGTGAATAGATTGAGCCGATAAATTCAGCTATTGGCAGCCTGGAGTACCTATGGCAGCGGCAAAAGAGGCACTTTCAAAAAAACAGATCATTGCTCTAATCGCATTAACCTTTGCGATTTTTCTAATCGCCAATGACTTTACAGCTTTCTCTGTGGCAATACCGGCTATGCAGAGACATTTCCAGGCAGATATTTCTACGATGCAGTGGGTAATTAACGGTTATGCACTGGTATTCGGTGTGTTGATTGTCACCGGAGGTCGCCTGGCTGATATGTTTGGGCGTCGCCGTCTGTTTTTTATTGGCAGCAGTATTTTTATTCTGTTTTCTCTATTGGGTGGCTTTGCGGTGAATGTCTGGATGCTATTGGGCAGCCGGGCGCTGATGGGGGTGGGTGGGGCCTTGATGTGGCCGGCAATTCTTGGAATGACCTATCAGATTATGCCAGAGGATCGAGCTGGACAGGCTGGTGGTTTGATTATGACAGTTTGCGGGTTTGCCAATTCGGTTGGGCCGCTACTCGGAGGCTTGCTTACTGATTTCCTTAGTTGGCGTTGGATATTTCTTATTAATTTCCCTATTGCGCTTATCGCTATGTTGATTAGCTGGCGAGTAATTGATGATGACAGTCCAGAAAAATCTGGTGAGCAGGTGGATTATGCAGGAATTATTTTCCTGTCGATTTCTTTATTAACACTCTTGCTGGCTCTGGATTTTGTTGTGGATATGGGCTTGAGTAGCTCCTTGGTTTTGGGGTTGCTTATCGTTTCTGTTATTACATTTTGTTCTTTTTCCTGGGTGGAGGCTCATGCGAGGGTAAGCCCACTCATCCCTGCGGATGTGGCAACAAATGGGCGATTTTTTACTGTGGGCATTACCACGCTGTTACTCTCCGTGATTTTTGTCTCGATGTTGCTTTATGTACCACAATTTTTAATAAAAGAATTAAAACTCTCCGCTGTCTGGTCTGGTGCCGGCTTGCTGCCGGTTATGATTACTTATGGAATTATTTCCTATGTTGCTGGCAGGCTATATGCCATGCTTGGGGCCAAAGTGATTTTGTCAGCGGCAGCTATCTTTCTTGGTGGAGGGATGTTTTTGTTATCGAACCTCTTGGAGCACACCCGTTATTTTCATTTAGTACCTGGCTTAATTTCTCTAGGAATTGGGCTGGGTCTATTTTTTCCCACCATTACCACTGCTGCTGTTACTGCAGTGGGCCCTGATCGAGCTAGCCTTGCTGCAGCCCTGATTTTTATGTTTCAGATTATTGGTGGAGCGATAGGGCTGGCAATGAATACCACCATAGTATCCTTGGCCCCGAGTTTAGCCACAGGTATTGATCGTGCGTTTGTGGTTAATGCTTACTTGGCTTTATTGGCGCTGCTGGTATGTGTTCTGTTTGTACGTGGAAAGCCTGCAGATAACAAAATGTAAAATATAAATCCTAGTTGTTTAATTGTTGATATTTCGGTGTTTATAAATTTTATCGATAGCCAATGATAATTCTTTGCATAAAGTTGTTGGCTTACTAACTTAAAGTTGAACTTTAAGTTAGCGGTTTTTTGCTGAGGTTGCTTTTTTGTCAATCATTATTTGATTTTTTTATGGGGAAATGCCCGCTTTTTGCATAGGGTTATAAATTTTAAAAACTATGCCCCTTGCCTATTAACTAATAGGATTGATTGGGGGAAAATAAGCGGAGTGCTCAATTCTTAGAATGGACTCTCAGATGTTAATTCACATCGTGATGAATCATCAGGCTGGCATTACATTGGGCATTGAGTAGAAACGGGACTTATTGGTGCTAACCCCTTTCTTGGCTCCTGCGTTTAAATTGCTGATTTCGAAGCAGTGATAATGACGCTGTGCAGTGCGTGTTAACTGTGGATGGAGCCTTGTGAAGGCAAATACCTGCCCCGGGAGAATTAACCTCCCTTTGTTTAAGGAGAAAAGATTGTGATACCCATTGTCGACCGCGCGAGCGCGGAATCCATCGCCCCTTTCTGGCGCATGCCTTTTCGACCTTTCTTTTGGGGTGGTGCCCTGTGGAGCATGATCGCATTACTGATCTGGCAGGCCTCTCTGTCCGGTTGGCAGCTGCCCGCCCTACGTGTGGGGGTTGCCTGGCATTCCCATGAAATGTTGTTTGGCTTTGCCGCGGCAGTAGTGGTGGGCTTTTTGGGTACCGCCATGCAAACCTGGACCGGAATTCCCTCACCAAAGGGGACTCAGCTAATAAGCCTGGTGGGTTTATGGTTGCTGGCACGCCTGGGATATCTCTTTGCGGCAGTGCCTCTGTGGATGCCGGTCGTGGCCGAGGTGTCTTTCTTCCTGCTGGCTGCATTCTTGTTAGGGGCGCGTGTACTGCGCACCAAGCAATGGCGCAACTTATTTGTACTGCCGGCTATGTTGGCCTTTGCTGGACTGGCGGCCAGCCACTGGTTGTTACCCGCTGCGCAGAGCCGGGTGGCGTTGATGGCTCTGCTCTTGGTGACGGCGATTATTTTGGTGATTGGTGGCAGGGTTATTCCTTTCTTTACTGCGCGACGCTTCCATTTGAGCCCGCGTGAGAAGTTACCCATTGTGGAATGGGGCACGCATATTGCGGTCGTACTCCTACTGCTTAGTGTGGCCTTGGATCTGCCCAAGATAGTTTGGGCATTGCTGGCCATTACCCTGGGTGTTTTGCAGCTGGTAAGAGTGTTGCGCTGGCATCCCACCAAGATCTGGGCGGAGCCCATGGTTTGGTCCCTACACCTCAGTTATTGGTTGGTGATTTTGGGTTGTTTTCTCGCCGCTTTGGCCTGGAGTGGAATCGCACCCGCTTGGCAGAGCCCAGCGCTACATGCTTTTGCGGTGGGTGGCATTGGTGGTTTGATTCTGGCTATGACCAGTCGTGTGAGTTTGGGGCATACCGGCCGTATTTTACAGGCGCCGCGTCTTATGCCGTTGGCGTTTGCCGCACTGGCGTTATCCGCCCTGGCCCGTATTTTCTGGGCGCCGGCTCCCAGTGGCTTTCTCGCTGCTATTGTTGCCTGGGTGCTGGGTTACTCACTTTTCCTGATTTACTACACCCCAGTTCTATTTCAACCCAGAGTAGATGGTCACCCAGGCTAAAACTTACAAAAGGTTGTGAGGTGCTGCTTTGCTTATTTGCAAGCGGCACCGTTGTTCCTTTCAGGGGGTGTCGGCTTTATCAACCTGGGGGAAACCATCGAGTTCTGGTACTTTGCCAAGGTCCTTGTCCCATTCGGCTTTACTGGCCATAAAGATATGTGCATTGGGTCTGATGGTTATGGGGCTGTTAAGGCTGCCAGCGGGCACTGCCAGTAATCCTGCTTCTTTGTCGGCAAAGGGCAGGGCGGACCCGCACTGACCGCAGAAGCTTTTTACGTGCCGGGTTGAAGGGAGTTTAAAGACCTTGATGAGTTCTTCCCCGTGGTTCCAGTGGAGCTTGGCCGAGGTGGAAAAGAGGCTGGCGGCATGGGCGGAACCAGTGTCTTTACGGCAGTGGTCGCAGTGGCAAAGGAAGAAGCTTTCAAAAGCCCCCTCCACTGTGAACTGGACTTCATTACAGAGGCATGAGCCTTTGTGATTCATTTTTTTCTCCATTTATTTTTTTGTGCGTAAAATCTGACGATCGTGCAGTGATTAAAAACTACTTGTCCTTTTCGACTACATCAATCACGCCGCTAAGGTATGGCACTGCGTTACCGGAGATGATCACTCGCTCTCCATCAAGCTGGCAGTGTAGCAGGCCTCCGCGTTTTGAGGCTTGGAAGGCTATCAAGTTTGATTTTCCCAGTTTTTCTCCCCAGTAGGGTGCCAGTCCGGTGTGAATGGAGCCGGTTACTGGGTCTTCAGCACCGCCATTGGTGGGCCAAAAATACCTGGAGATAAAATCGTATTGCCTAGATTGTGCGGTGACTACCACATCATAGGGAGCGAGTTTTGCCAGCCTGGCGGGGTCCTGCTGCAGTTGCAGAATATCCTCTTCGTCAGCGTAAATGGCAAAGTAGGCTTGATTGTTGCGCAGAACTTCTCTCGGTGTGATCGATAGCCCTTCGAGCAGATCACAGGGAATGTTAGCTAATGGCTGTGGGGTGCGGGAGGGAAAATTCATAGCAATCAGGCCGTCCCACTCTGTGAGTGATATGCATCTCACCGACTGTCTCAGCAAATAAATCCAAAACCTTTAAATGTGGGTGCTTTCGAAAGACTACAAAAGCAGAGGCCAGGGTGGCGTGGCCACAAAAGTCGATTTCGGTTAACGGAGAAAGCCAGCGGATATGATATTCGCTGTCGCTACGCTTGAGTAGGAATGCTGTTTCCGAGAGATTGTTTTGTGCGGCGATGGATTGCATCAAGGATTTGCTGAGCCACTCTTCAGTAATGATCACCGCTGCAGAGTTACCTCCAAATTGGGCGCTGGCGAAAGCGTCGACGATATCGATTTCTACCTGCATATACGATCCTTTGTATGTGCCTATTCTCTTGTTGCGCCTGCCTTGAGATTTTCTGATTTGTATCAGTTGCCCCGCTGTTACTCCAGCATACAGTGAGCTTCGATCGGTCGATAACAAAAGTTATTTATCACAAGCAGAAATTGAAGTGGGATGTTCTAGGGGGGAGGATGCTGCACACAGATGTCGCGATTGTAGGGGCGGGCCCTGCGGGTCTGGCTTTGGCGCTTATGCTGGCTGCTCGGGATTGCAGGGTAACGTTGCTGGAGCGCCAGGATGATGAAATGCTGGCGTGTCCAGCGAACGATGGGCGGGAAATTGCGCTCACTCACAAATCCGTAAGATTGTTGCAGTCTCTAGGAGCCTGGCAGCGGCTGAAGCCCGAGGAGCAGAGCTCGCTGCAGTCTGCGCAGGTGGTGGATGGCGATTCCCCCTCTAGCCTGGACTTTGATACTCGGGGGCGAGGTCCACTGGGCTTTATTGTGCCCAATGCTGCAATTCGGCGGGTGCTTTATGAGGCAGTGCGTGAGGATAGCAATATACAGCTGCTGCCTAATAGCAAGGTGATTGGCACACGTTGCGAGACGAGTCGGCGACTGGTACAGCTTGAAGGGGGGCAGGTTGTTACTGCGGCCTTGTTGGTGGCGGCGGACAGCCGCTTTTCTGAGGTGCGTCGTATGGCTGGGATTGGCGCGGACATGCGTGACTTCGGCAGGGTTGCGGTGCTAGGTCCGGTGCGCACAGAGCGGGAGCATGGTGGCGTTGCCCGGGAGTGTTTTCGCTACGGTTCAACCCTTGCTCTACTGCCAATGTCCGATGCGCAAACCTGTTCGGCGGTAGTGACGGTATCCGCCAATTGTGCCGAGGAAATGATGGCCTACAGCGATAGGGAATTTGCGGCCCATGTACAGAGAGAGAGCGCTGGGGCTCTTGGGGCTGTTGAGGCGTTCAGTAGGCGCCATTGTTACCCGCTGGTGGCAGTTTATGCCCATCGATTTCTTGCTGAGCGCTTTGCCCTGGTGGGAGATGCTGCGGTGGGGATGCACCCCGTTACGGCGCACGGTTTTAACCTGGGCTTGGCCGGCGCGAATACTCTGGCTAGCCAATTGCATAATGTAACGCGGCTGCATCAGCCGGCGGGGCTCTCCCTAGCATTGTCTCGCTATCAGGCTCAGCACCGTTTGGATTCGCACCCTATTTATACCGGTACTAACCGGGTTGTGGACCTTTTCACCGATGATCGACTGCCAGCGAAATTATTACGCAGAGCGATATTGCGTATCAGTGAACATTTTCCACCGGTACGGCGTGCCATAGTGCACCAGCTCACCCGCTAAACAGCAAGGCTTGATGTGATGAATACACACAGGGCCGTGGCATTGGAAGTAAGAATCGGCATATGCAGTGGGCTGTATTTGCGGGATTTTCTTCCTTTTCTATACTGATCAGCGAGGTATATTCGAGGCTGTTCCCGACTGAAGGGGAAAACAAATGCCAATTGTGGCTTGACTCATGGGGACGCTAACCATAGAATGCGCAGCCTCTTGAGTGGTTGGGCTGGTCCCGCCGCAGGGAAACAAAGGTCAACCAGGCTTTGTTTCTCGGAGTTGTTGCGGGGTGGAGCAGCCTGGTAGCTCGTCGGGCTCATAACCCGAAGGTCGTAGGTTCAAATCCTGCCCCCGCTACCAATTTTGCTTTTAGCAAAAACTTTGATGTGCATGTGTTGTTGCGGGGTGGAGCAGCCTGGTAGCTCGTCGGGCTCATAACCCGAAGGTCGTAGGTTCAAATCCTGCCCCCGCTACCAATTTTGCTTTTCTATAAAAGCTTTGATGCGCATGTGTTGTTGCGGGGTGGAGCAGCCTGGTAGCTCGTCGGGCTCATAACCCGAAGGTCGTAGGTTCAAATCCTGCCCCCGCTACCAAATTTTGCATTCATGCATACTGGCTGCGTGAATGTGCGGTCAAAGCCCCGTCAGGGGCTTTTTCGTATCTGCAAGAAAAGTTGCAGATAATTTTCGAAGTGGGCCGCAGGCCCATTTTTTGTATGTGGTGACGTAAATGGCGAGCAAACGCGAATTGCTGGAAGAACTTCTGGCGCCGGTGGTGGCATCGCTGGGGTGTGAACTGTGGGGGATCGATTATCAGACCCATGGTCGCAACGCGCTGCTGCGCATCTATATCGATTCTGAAAATGGCATAGGTGTGGAGGACTGCGAGAAAGTCAGTCGCCAGGCCAGTGCCGTACTGGATGTGGAAGACCCCATTAGCGGTAGATATACCCTGGAGGTCTCCTCCCCAGGACTAGACCGTCCCCTGTATAAGCTGGAGCAGTACGAGCGTTTTGCTGGTGCCCAAATCGAGGTGCGCCTGCGTATGCCGCTCGACGGTCAGCGCAAGTGGCGCGGCCTGCTGGCCGGTGTGGAAGGGGATGAAGTCGTTCTGCGCGTGGACAGTGAAAATGAATACCTGCTGCCGATCGACAGCATCGAGAAAGCAAATATTATTCCCCAATTTACCAAGTAACCTGTAGGAGCCTGAGCTCAGGCGATTTTGAGGCACAGTTGCATGAACAAAGAGATCTTGCTGGTAGCCGAGGCGGTATCCAACGAGAAGGGCGTTGACCAGGAGATTATTTTCCAGGCCATCGAAGCGGCATTGGCAACGGCCACGAAGAAGCGCTACGACGAAGATTCAACCATTGAGGTTATCATTGATCGTCGTTCGGGCGATTACGAGACTTTCCGCAGCTGGGAAGTAGTCGGTGATGAAGTTCTGGCGGAGCTGGGTACCCAGTTCACCCTGGAAGAAGCCCATGAAAAAGATGCTGACCTGAAAGCAGGTGACGTTTTCCGCGAGCAGGTGGAAAATGTAGAATTTGGCCGCATCGCTGCACAGACCGCAAAGCAGGTTATCGTGCAAAAAGTACGTGAAGCCGAGCGCGCCAAGGTTGTAGACGAGTACCGCGATCGCGTCGGAGAGATGGTCAGCGGCACTGTGAAGAAGGTGACCCGCGACTTTATCGCTGTAGACCTGGGGAATAACGCCGAAGCGCGCCTGCCCCGCGATCAGCTGGTTGGCCGCGAAATTTTCCGCCTCGGTGATCGTGTGCGCGCAATTCTGTTGGAAATCCAGCCGGAAGCCCGCGGCCCTCAGTTAATGCTGAGCCGCTCCTGCCCGGAGATGATTATCGAATTGTTCCGCATTGAAGTGCCGGAAATCTCCGAGCAGGTAATCGAAATTAAAGGCGCGGCCCGCGATCCCGGCCTGCGTGCAAAAATCGCAGTAAACACCAATGACGGCCGTATCGATCCTGTCGGTGCTTGTGTGGGCATGCGCGGTGCGCGTGTTCAGGCAGTTTCCAATGAGCTGTCTGGTGAGCGTGTGGATATCGTGCTGTGGGACGAAAATCCGGCCCAGTTTGTAATCAACGCCATGGCGCCGGCGGAAATTGAATCCATCGTTGTCGACGAAGACACCGGCTCTATGGATGTGGCGGTAGCTGAGGAAAATCTCGCTATGGCTATCGGCCGCAGTGGCCAGAATGTTCGCTTGGCTTCAGAGCTGACTCAGTGGCAAATCAATGTCATGAGTTCCGACGAGTGGCAGAATAAGCAGGAGGCTGAATCCAGCTCCATCATGCAGGTGTTTATCGATCGCCTGGATATTGATGAAGATGTCGCCGCTGTACTAGTGGAAGAGGGCTTTACCTCCCTAGAGGAAGTGGCTTACGTGCCCATCGAAGAAATGCTCGGAATCGAGGGCTTCGATGAGGATATCGCCGAAGAGTTACGCGCCCGAGCCAAGGATTCCCTGCTCACCCAGGCCCTGGCCTCTGAAGAAAAGCTGGATGCGTCTGAGCCCCAGGAAGATCTGTTGAATATGGATGGTATGGAGCGCCACCTGGCCTTCCAGCTGGCCAGTCGCGGTATTTCCACGATGGAAGACCTGGCGGAACAAGCAGTGGATGACCTGCTCGATATCGAGGGTCTCGATCAGGAGCGCGCCGCAGCGCTGATTATGAAGGCGCGTGAGCCCTGGTTTGCCGACGATGATGGCGAGCAGGCTTAAACACACCGCAATAAGTATTACGTATAAGTAACCCCCTCCGACCAAGTGACTTTTAGGAGAGAGAATGGCCGAAGTAACAGTTAGCGAACTCGCCAAATCGGTTGGTGCCACCGAAGACCGTCTGCTCAAGCAGATGAAAGAAGCGGGTTTGCCTCACACCTCTGCGAATGCAGTGGTGTCAGATGAGGAAAAGCAGGTCCTGCTCAGTTTCCTGAAAAGCAGTCACGGGGAGCAGGGCGCTAGCCCACGCAAGATCACCTTGAAGCGCAAGACCACAACCACGCTGAAAACCGGCTCTGGCACCGGCCGTAAAACTGTAAACGTGGAAGTGCGCAAGAAGCGCACTTATGTGAAGCGTCCACAGGCTGAGCTTGAAACAGGAGCTGGTACCGAGAGCGCTGCCGAGGTGGAAGAGGCTCTTCAGGGTGCGGATGCTACTGCTATCACAGAAGCGGAAGCCAAAGCAGCCGCTGAAGCTAAAGCAGCAGCGGAAGCCAAGGCTGCTGCTGAAGCTGAGGCCGCTCGTCGCGCTGCTGAGGAAGAGGAAGCACGTTTGAAGGCTGAGGCAGAGGCGAAAGCCGCTGCCGAGGCAGAAGAGAAGGCTCGCGCGGAAGCCGCCGCAGCAGAAGCCGCTAAAGAAGCACAGAAAGCCGATAAAAAGGCAGAGGGTAAACCCGTAGATAATGTAGCGAAAAAGGCGCAACCCGCCGCACCCATCCGCTCAACGTATGTAGATGACATTGAGGCGATGCGTATCGCCGCGATGGAGCGTCGCAAGCAGCAGGCTGAGCAAGAGAAGCGCGAGCTAGAAGAGAAGAAGGCGAAAGTAGAAGCCGACCGACGCGCAGCTCAGGAGAAAAAAGAGAAAGCTGCCCAGGCAGCCAAGACTAAGCCCGCTAAGCCCGCTAAGCCTGCAGAGAAAGCTGAAGAGGTTAAACCCTCTCTGCGTCGCAAGCTGGAAACAGCTCCAAGCGAAGATCGCACTGAGGACGAGCCACGCAAACGCCGCGGTCGCCGCTCCAAGTCCGGCCCGAAGAAGTCCAGCAAAACCTCTCTGTACGAGCAGGCACTGGAAGTATTTGAGGAAGATGAAGCCAGCAAGCGCAGCACGCGCTCCCTGTCTCGTCCGAATCTGAAAATTAAACCGACTCATGGGTTTAAACGGCCCACGGAGAAGCAGGTGTACGAAGTACAGTTGGGCGATACCATCACCGTCGCAGAACTGGCCAAGCAGATGAATGTGAAGGCTGGGGAGCTGATCAAGCGCCTGATGAAAATGGGCGAGATGGCTACCATCAACCAGAGCCTGGACCGTGAGACTGCACAGTTGATCATCGAGGAAATGGGCCACAAAGTCGTAATGCGCTCCGAGACCGAGCTGGAAGACAGCTTGGTGGCGCATGCCCAGGCTCAAGAGGGCACCGAGGTTACCCGCGCACCAGTAGTAACCGTAATGGGGCACGTCGACCACGGTAAAACCTCTTTGCTCGACTATATCCGCAAGACCAAGGTGGCTTCTGGTGAGGCTGGTGGTATTACCCAGCATATCGGTGCCTACCGAGTGAAAACCAGCCAGGGCGAGATCGCCTTCCTGGATACTCCGGGACACGCCGCCTTTACTGCCATGCGCGCCCGCGGTGCTCAGGCCACCGACGTGGTAATCCTGGTAGTGGCCGCCGATGATGGCGTTATGCCGCAGACCGAGGAAGCCGTGAATCACGCCCGCGCCGCCGGTGTACCGCTGGTTGTTGCCGTGAACAAGTGCGACAAAGAAGCCGCGGATCCCGATCGCGTGAAAAATGAGTTGGCTGCAAAAGACGTAATCCCAGAAGACTGGGGTGGCGATACCCAGTTCATCAACGTATCCGCGCATACTGGCCAGGGTATTGATGACCTCCTGGAAGCGGTGTCCCTACAAGCGGAAATGTTGGAGCTGAAGGCCAAGGTAAATGTACCGGCCACCGGCGTTGTGATTGAGTCCCGCCTGGAAAAAGGCCGCGGTGTTGTTGCTACCCTGCTGGTGCAGAATGGCGAATTGAAGCGCGGCGACATTATCTTGGCTGGTCAGAGCTATGGTCGCGTACGTGCCATGACCAACGAGCACGGCAAGCAGGTGAAGGAAGCTGGTCCGTCCACCCCAGTAGAACTGCTGGGTCTGGATTCCACCCCGAATGCCGGTGACGAGTTCATGGTGGTTGCCGATGAGCGCAAGGCCCGTGAGGTGGCTGAACAGCGCGCTGACAGCGAGCGACGCGATCGTATGCAGCGTCAGCAGGCGGCCAAACTGGAAAACATGTTTGCGGATATGGAAGCTGGCGAGCGCAAGGTGCTGCCGGTAGTCATCAAGGCCGACGTGCGTGGTTCCCTGGAAGCTATTCTGGGTGCACTGGCGGATATCGGTAACGAAGAGGTTTCCGTAAATGTAGTCTCCAGTGGTGTGGGTGGTATCGCCGAGAACGATATCAACCTGGCACTGACCTCTGGTGCTATCGTACTGGGCTTTAACACCCGTGCCGATGTTGCAGCGCGTAAAACTGCAGAGACCGAAGGTGTAGAGATTCGCTACTACAGCGTGATCTACAACCTGCTCGACGAAGTGAAGCAGGCACTGTCTGGTATGCTGGAGCCGGAAGTTCGCGAAGAGATCGTGGGTATTGCCCAGGTTCGCGATGTATTCCGCTCACCGAAGTTTGGTGCCATTGCCGGTTGTATGGTTACCGAGGGTACCGTTTACCGCAACAAGCCGATCCGCGTACTGCGCGACAACGTTGTAATCTACCAGGGTGAGCTGGAATCCCTGCGCCGTTTCAAAGACGATGTGCAGGACGTGCGCAACGGTATGGAGTGTGGTATCGGGGTGAAGGACTACAACGACGTTAAGTCCGGTGACCAGATCGAAGTTTACGATATCGTCAAGGTTGCCCGCGAACTGTAAAGCGTTCCGGCACCTGGTGAAGGAAAACCCGCGCGGCTCTGGCCGTGCGGGTTTTCCTGTCTTTAAACCGCCATTCTCAATAGGTAAACAATGGCAAGAGAATTCCAACGCGCCGACCGCGTCGCCGATGCTATGCGTCGCGAACTGGCCCAGCTGATTCAGCAGGAAGTGCGCGACCCGCGTCTGGGCATGGTCAATATCAACGATGTTGAAGTCAGCCGTGATCTGACCACCGCAAAAGTGTTTGTCACCTTTGTGGGTGAGGACGACCGCAGTAAGATCAATACTTCGATGGAAGTGCTTAACAAGGCCGCAGGTTTTCTGCGCAGCCAGTTGGCGCGCGCCATCCAGATACGCACCATCCCGCGTCTGTATTTCCGCTACGACGAGACCTCGGTGCGCGGCCAGGAGCTCTCCGCTCTGATCGACAAGGCGGTGCGCGCCGATCGCAAGCACCAAGACGACAGCGACTCTAACGAAGATTGATCCATGGGCCGCAGACCAAAATGGGGCCGGCCGGTTCACGGCGTGCTGTTATTAAACAAGCCCGCCGGTATTACCGCCAATGACGCCCTGCAGAAAGCCAAACGACTCTTTTTTGCCAATCGCGCCGGTCATACCGGGGCCTTAGATCCACTGGCAACCGGTGTGCTGCCGATCTGTCTTGGCGAAGCCACCAAGTTTTCCCAGTACCTGCTCGATGCTGACAAGCGTTACCGCAGCACCTTTGTCTTCGGTATGACCACTGCCAGTGGCGATGCCGATGGCGATGTACTGGAAACCAAAGATGCTTCCGGTTTGACCGAAAAAGCAGTGCTCAAGGCCATGGAAGCCTTTCGCGGCAGCATCAAACAGGTGCCCTCCATGTATTCCGCCCTTAAGCACAAGGGGCAGCCTCTATATAAGCTGGCGCGCCAGGGCTTGGAAGTGGAACGCGAAGCGCGTGAAGTGGAAATTTTTGAGTTTGAACTGCTGAGCTTTACGCCGGGTGCACAGCCTCGTGCGGAAGTTGAGGTGCACTGCTCCAAGGGAACCTATATTCGCAGTATTGCCGAGGACCTGGGCCAAGCTCTGGGTGTAGGCGCCTATGTGGAAGTACTGCACCGCAGTGCCGCCGGTCCCTTCGATGAAGCCGACGCAGTGACCCTGGATGAGCTTGCAGAAGAGCGCGGTGAAGATAAGGCAGAAGTGCTCGATCACCACTTGTTGCCGATGGATTCTCCAGCGTCCTCACTGCCCAAACTCGTCCTGCCGGACGACTCTGGTTACTATGTGCGTCAGGGACAACCGGTAATGGATTTGCAGGTCTACCGTATCGGTACAGAAGGTGATATGGTGCGCCTCTTCCTGGAAAACGGTGATTTTCTGGGCGTAGGAGAAATTACCGACGAAGGGTGCGTGGCACCACGACGTCTGGTAAGTGGCACCTGAGTGGAAGCTGCTTTTTGGTGAAAGCCAACATTTGGTAACCCGCAAGGTGCCCTCGCGGCGCAGCCGCATTCACGATTAGCTGGTCTGTAAATATGCACGGGCCAGCCGAATCTTTTAAAGCATATTACGACGAGGTAATTCGTTATGGCACTGTCTGCAGTTGAAAAAGCAGCCATCCTGAAAGAGCACGGCCAATCTGAAGGCGATACCGGTTCTCCGGAAGTCCAGGTAGCCCTGCTGACCGCTAACATCAACAAACTGCAGGGTCACTTCTCTGCGCACAAGCAGGATCACCACTCTCGTCGTGGTCTGATCCGCATGGTAAACCAGCGTCGTAAGCTGCTGGACTACCTGAAGCGCAAGGATCTGAATCGTTACGCACAGCTGATCGCCAAGCTCGGCCTGCGTCGCTAAGACCCTGGAATGCCCGCCTCTGGCGGGCATTCTTTTTTAATGCTTGCTGAAAAGTGGCCTTACTGTCATTTTTCAGAAGTCGCACTGCACAGGCCAGCGGAAAACAACCCGAGCTGGATGTGTAGTGTTTGCACCGGCCACCCCAGGTCGGTGGTGGCACATCCCCGTGCCGCCTCGGGTGAGGCTTTCGGAACTCTCTCCCGGGCAACTATGTAGGGGTTACTGGAATGGGCCAGTAACCGTAAGGAAATAGGAAAAAACTAGTGAATCCAGTAAGCAAAACTTTCCAATACGGACAACACCAAGTCACCATCGAGACCGGCCGCATCGCGCGCCAGGCAACCGGTGCTGCCCTGGTTAGCATGGGTGAGACCGTCGTCCTGTGTACTGTTGTCGGCGCTAAAGAAGCCAAGCCAGATCAGGGCTTCTTCCCGTTGTCCGTGCATTATCAAGAAAAAGCCTACGCGGCTGGCAAAATTCCCGGTGGTTTCTTCAAGCGTGAAGGCCGTCCGTCTGAAAAAGAAACCCTGACTTCCCGTCTGATCGATCGCCCGATCCGCCCGCTGTTCCCGAATGGCTTTATGAACGAAGTTCAGGTGATGTGTACCGTTCTCTCCGCTGAGAAGGACATGGATCCGGATATCGCTGCCATGATCGGCACTTCTGCAGCGCTATCTGTTTCCGGTATTCCTTTCGCAGGCCCAATCGGTGCTGCGCGCGTGGGGTACACCCAGCAAGACGGTTACCTGTTAAACCCGGGTTATGAAGCTCTGAAGACCTCCGAGCTGGACATGGTGGTTGCCGGTACCAAAGACGCTGTGTTGATGGTGGAATCTGAAGCGCAAGAGCTGCCGGAAGACATCATGCTCGGTGCTGTGCTGTATGCACACCAAGAGATGCAGGCCATCATCAAGGTTTGTGAAGAACTGAAAGCGGAAGCGGGCAAGCCCCAATGGGACTGGCAGGCACCTGCAGAAAATACCGAGCTGAAAACTTCCCTGGAAGGTCAGTTTGGCGAGAAGGTTGCCGAAGCCTACCGCATCACCAACAAGCAAGAGCGCAGCACCCGCCTTGCGGAACTGCGCAGCGAAGCCGCTGAAGCCCTGGCTACTGAAGAAATTAGCGCCGATTTGGTAAAAAGCTACTTCGGCAAGCTGGAGAAGAAACTGGTGCGCGGCGCTGTAGTGCGCGGCGAGCCCCGTATCGACGGTCGCGACAGCAAAACTGTACGCTCGATCGCAGTGGAAGTTGGTGCTCTGCCCAAGTCCCACGGCTCTGCGTTGTTCACCCGTGGTGAGACCCAGGCTCTGGTAGTGGCTACCCTCGGTTCCACTGGCGATGCACAGATCATTGACGCCCTGGAAGGTGAGCGCAAAGACTACTTTATGCTGCACTACAACTTCCCTCCCTACTCTGTAGGTGAAGCGGGTCGTGTCGGTGCTACCGGTCGTCGCGAAATCGGTCACGGCCGCCTCGCTCGTCGCGGTATCGCTGCGGTTCTGCCGAGCCCGGACAGCTTCCCCTACACCGTACGTGTGGTTTCCGAGATCACTGAATCCAACGGTTCCAGCTCCATGGCTTCCGTATGTGGTTCCAGCCTGGCGCTGATGGATGCGGGTGTTCCGCTGAAGGCACCGGTAGCCGGTATCGCTATGGGCCTGGTGAAGGAAGACGAAGGCTATGCGGTTTTGACCGATATCCTAGGTGACGAAGACCACCTCGGCGATATGGACTTCAAAGTAGCGGGTACCGCCTCTGGTGTGACCGCGCTGCAGATGGACATCAAGATCGAAGGTATTACCGAAGAGATCATGGAAACCGCTCTGGAGCAGGCCCTGCACGCACGTCTGCACATCCTGGCGGAAATGAACAAGGTGATCGACTCTTCCCGCACCACCGTGAATGAGAACGCACCGCGCTACGCGACCCTGAAAATCCATCCAGACAAGATCCGCGACGTGATCGGTAAGGGTGGTGCGACTATCCGCTCCATCACTGAAGAGACCGGCGCTTCCATTGATATCGAAGATGACGGCACTATCAAAGTCTTCGGTGAAGATGGTGAGAGCCTGGAAGCGGCGGTAACCCGCATCGAGGAGATCACTGCGGAAGCTGAGATTGGCGCTATCTACGAAGGTACCGTGGTACGCATCGTAGACTTCGGTGCATTCGTTAACTTCCTGCCGGGCAAAGACGGTCTGGTGCATATCTCCCAGATCGCTGAAGAGCGTGTAAATGCCGTAACTGATTACCTGAGTGAAGGTGAGAAGATTAAGGTTAAGGTGCTCGACGTTGACCAGCGCGGACGTATCAAGCTGTCCATCAAGGAAGCAAAGGCTGACCAAGCCGCTTCCGAAGAGGCGAAACAGGGTTCCGAAGAGGCATAAACCTCTCGAGCTGATGAAGCCTGAAAAAACCCGGCCCAGTGCCGGGTTTTTTTGTAGCTGTTCAAAGTGGCTTCACACGGAATAAAGGCACTTGCCCCAGGGATTTTTCGGTTAGAATTTGTCGAAAAAGGGGAAAATTTTGCACAACTACTGGCTTCTCGATGCACTCCTTGGTCTCGCTAGCCTGCTGGTTGCCAACCAGTATTGGTATCTCACCCGCGCGCGCTTTCAATCGGCAGCTCTGATAATCGTGGCCGCCCTGATGATTATGGCCCTGGCCGCCCTGGTGGGCGCTTATCGCTATGGCATTGATCCTGGAGTGACAGAGCTGCATCGGGCACTTGCGCAGATCTCAGGTTTTGCCTCCTTCCTGTTGATCGGCATAGGTCTTGCCTGGGCACGTCTGGAAATATCTTGGGGCCGAGATACTCGCGCACCGGCTTATCTGGTAATGGTTTTGATATTGGCTGGGGCAATTGGTCTCGCGCAAAGTACCAGCATGTCAGCCCTTACAGTGATCGACCTATTTTCTACTGTGGGGCTGGTACTGTGGTTATTGGTAGCATTATTGGAGCTGATAGCGCCGCGCCGGCTCAAGCGCAACCAAGCCCTGGTAATTGGCGCTGGTGCACTGTTAGTAGTGTTCAATGGGCTCTTTATTGGCACCGGAGCTTCACGACTGTTGGGCCTTGCCCGTACTAATTGGTTCCACCTACTTCTTGCCCTCTCAATTTTATCTCTATTGTGGGCACGTCCATTATTTAATCTGGATCAATCTAATAATGAGTGAAGTTATCTTGCCGCTGCAGGGCGGTTGCCACTGTGATGCTGTGCGCTTTCGTGCGATACATCGTCGCCAAAATGGAGAGCCGCTGGTGGCGCACGCCTGTAATTGCTCTATGTGCGAAAAGGTGGGTTACTTACATCTGATCGTACCTGCGGCAAACTTCCAGCTGGAGCGGGGAGAGGAAGCCCTCACTTGTTACACTTTTAATACGGGTGTGGCAAAACACTATTTTTGCCGTCATTGCGGTGTAAAACCCTTTTACATACCGCGCTCCAATCCCGATGGTTACAGCCTCAATGCGCGTTGTCTCGATATTGTGCCGCAGGAATTAGAAGTCGAGCCATTTGATGGGCAAAACTGGGAACAGAATGCTGCGGGATTAGCGCACTTGAGTCAGGCCGAGTAATCCGTATGCGTTATGCCTGGATGTTCTTGTAACTTAATTTTGTTTGTTGGGTGAGGTTTAAGAGCGCTCCTATGGGGTGCAATTTTTTAAATGAAAGTTCAGTAAATGGAAATCTATGTCCATGGAATCTGAGCACGTTCGTGCAACCTTGCTCGATCGAAATGGATCGGGCCGAGAAGTGGCTTGGCCGGAGGTGGAGTCTTGGCATCCCCGCCAGGGGGTGTTGTGGCTCCATTTTGATAGTGCTTGCGAAGAGGTTTTAGCTTGGGTAAGCGATAGTAGTGAATTGCCTACTGTGGTTAAAGAAGCATTACTGGCCAAAGAGGTGCGACCGCGTACCCTGGCTGTAGGTGATGGATTATTTCTAGCTTTGTGTGGAGTCGATCCAAAGCATAAAGCACGGAGAGAGAGCCGGGTCTCTATTCGAATATGGGTGGAAGAGAATCGTGTCATCAGTATTGGTAAGAGACGCCTGTTGGCTGAGGAGGATTTGATCTCCCGGTTGAGCAGTGGTTGTGGGCCACGGGGGACAGCGGCATTGGTAGTGTCCCTGGCAGATTTACTAGTGCTGCGTATGGGAGACCGGGTTGATGACTTGGAGGAAAAGGTCGATGAACTTGAGGATCAATTACTCGAATGGTCGGTGAAAGATCTGGGGGCGAATCTGGTTCAGTTTCGTAAGAGGACAATAGCATTGCGCCGATACCTCTGCCTACAGAGGGAGGTTTTAACTCGTATGCAGCAGGAGTCGGCTCCCTGGTTTGATGAAGGGAGCCATATCCTACTAGCGGATATTAATGAGCGCCTGCAGCGGCATATCGATGATATAGATACAATTCGTGAACGGGCGGCAATTGCTCAGGAGGAACTACTAAGCCGTAGCTCCGAACAGCTGAATAGTCGTATGTATGTATTGTCGATGGTTGCAGCAATTTTCCTGCCTCTGAGCTTTTTAACTGGATTGTTTGGAATTAATGTTGGTGGGATTCCTTGGGCTCAAGCTCGAGAGGGATTCTTGGTATTTTGTATTTTGTTAGTAGCTGCACTTGCCGGACAAATCGCCTTTTTTTATTGGAAAAAATGGCTCTAAGGCTCCCTCCACATTGCAGTGGAAGGAGCCCTTTTAGGGATTAGTTTTTAACCCAGGAAAAATCTACAAAAACTGGGTCGTGGTCGCTTAACCCAGAATAGGTTGCAGAACCGATAAAATAATCAGTGACTTCCAGTGTGTAGTTGGGATTATTGTTGATGATTACTACATGGTCTGTGTCATTTTGTAGCTCATCGGAGCAGGCTTCCAGGCTGGTGTCATTGCCAGAGAGCATATATTGGCAGGCGTGCTTACCGCCGGTTTTTTCGAAAAAGGCCTTCCAGGTTTGGTAGTTAACGCCGCGCCAGCCATCATCATTTTCATCGAATGCCATATTGAAGTCCCCTGCCAAAATAACAGTGGCATTATTTGAGTGGGAGACAATCATATCGGCGATTTGATCAAGTTGCTTTGCCTTGGCGTTTAGGTCGGCATCTTGATGGCCCGCATCCATGTGGGTGTTATAAATATGCACATGATAGTTCTCCGTCACTTCAACGTTGGCCACGGTGAAACCTTTCTCGGTATCACAATCGTTGCCTGAGCATTTATCAAAAGTTTCCTCTTCATAAGTGGCAAAGGAATAATCGTTATCGTCGCGATTGTCCCGGTCAAAGGGGAATCTGGAAAAAGTCAGCAAGCCGTTACCAAAAGAGGTGCCGCCACCTTTCCAGTGTTTTGAACGATAGGGAACCGTATCGTTGCTCAGTTTGTCATCGTCATCCAGGTAGTTGGCTTTGGTTTTACTCCACACTTCCTGCATTAACCAGAGATCCTTGGGGTCATCGTTAAAAGTGCGGATAATTTGTTTGAAATCTGACTTACTGTTGCCACCAATACATTGTAAAAATCCATCCATGTTATACACCATCATGTCAAAGCTGCCTGAGTTGGCATCTTCGAAGCTGGTGTCACCATACTCGTAGCCATCCAGATCTTTTGAGCCCGTGTCATCCACATCATCAATAAATTCGAACCAGTTGCATGAGGTGATCGCATCCCATACATCCTCAAAATCTGCCGCGCTAGCGGGATAGCTGATCAGTAGAGCAAGGGATATACAGATTTTTTTTATCATTTTTTATTCTCCATGGTTCTTATCGCCGGTGGATTGAAATTAAAAAGGCGTGGCCTTTTTGTCTCGGTCTTTGATTTTTCGAGGGTGGGATAATGGATAGCGTAGATTACAAATTGGAGTAAGGAAGGTTTTTTTTATTTTATTTTTTACTTTAATTGACGTTAATTTGTACGCTTTGCCAGGAAAATACTCAGCGTCAGAAAAGTTAGACACTAACAGGCCGGTCAGTTGAGATTATCCTGACAATAAAGCGGCGCCAGCTACACGATTGCTCACAGGTTTTTCTGCGTCAGTATTTTCTGGTTGGCAATTAAGGAAATAACCTAGTCGCAGAGCACTTTCTTTAACTTTATTAGAATATGGCCCTGCGTGGTATTGGGTGTGGTTTCTATATGGCGCGCCTAAAAGAAGGGAAGTCAGTTGTGAGTTTGCTTAAGCAAAAATAGTCACCATTTGCCGGGATAAAGCGACGAGTCTTCCCGCGTTATCCCAAAGGCGCGCCTGGATCACCGCATAGCCATCTTCAGCCTGCTCCACTTCTGCCAAATATTGCCACCAATCCGATGCGCTGCGTTGTGGTAGCGGTTCCATCAGCTCCAGCGTCCAGGTGAGCGAGCTGGCCGGTGCTGGAACTTTTAGCATCGGTAGAGTAGCTGGTGGCCAGGCGTCGATGAGTGTGAGTAGATGGCTAATGCCTATAGTAGATTCGCTGCCGTCTTTGAAACGCACCCAACCACCCAGTTGCCGCTCCGTGGTGCCGCTGAAGGGGAGTTGGCCACGAGCGATGCGATAGTCATATTTCTGAGTGAATTCTGGCACCACACCCTCGATATAAGGTAGGGCGATACATTTATCCGGGCTGGCAAACTCAGGAGCAGCAGGGGTGTCGACTTTAACGGAGGATTCCCTGCCGCTGCCAAAACTGGCAAGTCCAGCGAGCACAGTTGCGTTATTTTGCTGTAATTGGCCCTGCACCTGGGTGACGGAGCGGCCTGCGCGCAGTAGCTGCGCTTCGACTTTTACCGCATCCGCGCTAACCGGGCTGACGAAGGAGAAGGTGAGTGAGCGTAAACTGCTTTCTGCAATCACCTCCGCTGCCATTTTCTCATAGAGCATGGCTGCAACCAGGCCGCCAAAAGTAGCGCGGCCCTGGCTCCAGCCTGTCGGTACCACATTGGCGCCATGTTTATCGCGCCAATCAAGGAGAAGTTCATCAAAAGTCATAGTGTTACCGCTGGGAGAGCGGGCTTTGTGCAGTCCGCGGGAGGAGGTGTCTGGGCCACAGCACTGTCGTTAAGTGGCCCCGTAGAAACTTAATTGAAAGTGTGGCTGTCTTCTGGGAATACGCCGAGTTTAACGTCCCCTGCATACTTGCGCAGGGCACCGGGGATATCGCCGGCCTCCACTAAAAAGTTCTTGGAAAATTTCGGCGGCTGTTCGGTAAGGCCGAGGATATCGTTGATAACCAGGACTTGGGCATCGGTATCGCGCCCAGCGCCGATGCCGATTGTGGGCATGGAAACTGATTCTGTGATGCGTTTGGCCAGGGCGCTGGGCACGCATTCGAGCACGAGCAGATCGGCGCCAGCCTGATCTAGGAGGATCGCATCTTCCAACATTTGTTCTGCGTGTTTTTCGTCGCGCCCCTGAACCCTATAGCCGCCCAGCTTGTGAACGGACTGAGGAGTGAGCCCCAGGTGAGCACAAACCGGGATACCGCGGTCTGTCAGTATTTTGACTGTGTCGGCAAGCCAGGCGCCGCCCTCAATCTTCACCATATGGGCGCCAGCCTGCATGATACGAGTGGCGTTTGTGAGCGCTTGCTCCGGTGTGGCATATGTCATAAATGGCATATCACCCATGATCAGGGATTTTTTATTGCCCCTTGCCACTGCTTCCACGTGGTAGATCATCTGTTCCATGGTGACCGGCACTGTGCTGTCGTAGCCCAGTACGGTCATACCGAGGGAGTCGCCTACCAGCACAGTTTCCACGCCGGTTTTCTGCGCCATGGCCGCCATGGGCGCGTCGTAGAGGGCGACGGTAATAAATTTCTCGCCGTTCGCTTTCATTTTGCGCAGGGTTTGCACGGTAACGAGCTTTTCTAATTCTGAAGGTGCATACATAGCGGTTAACTTCCCGGGTTGTAGTAATGACGGCCCTTGGTGACGGTGAGCATATACTCCACCAGTTGTTGGTAATCCTCGGGGCTATCGACGATATCGATTTCCTCACTGTTGACAATCAACAGCGGTGAGCTGTCGTAAAAGTGGAAAAATTGCGTGTAGGCGTCGTTGAGTGTGGCCAGATATTCGGTGCTGATAACCCGTTCAGCTGGGACGCCTCGATTGCGGATACGAGCCTGTAGGACTTCCAGTGGGGCCTGTAAATAAATAACCAAGTCGGGCTTGGGGGCCTCTAGTGTGAGGTGCTGAAATACCTGTTGGTAGAGCGCGAGTTCATCCGCGTCCAGCGTGACTTGGGCAAACAGTTGGTCTTTCTCGATAAGAAAGTCTGCCACCCGCACGGGTTCAAACAAATCATCCTGGCGCAGGGCCTGAATCTGTTGAGAGCGTTGCAGCAAAAAATGTAACTGGGTGGGTAGTGCGGCGTTTTTGGGGTCGCGATAGAAGCGCTCGAGAAAGGGGTTTTCCTCGGGTAGCTCCAACAGAGTGTCGTAATTGAAGGTACAGGCCAGTTTTTTGGCGAGGGTAGTTTTGCCCACTCCGATATTACCCTCAACGGCAATAAATTTCGGTGGTGTTCTCTCCGGCTGGCCAAACTCACACGAACTGGTTTCGCTGTTGTCGATAACCACGTGCTCGACTCCTCTGGTTGGGGCGTCTTCCCTGATGGGTTACAGGCGCCAAAATACTATCAAGCGGGGCGGCCAGTCGAGTACTTTTAGCGCTGTATTTGAGGCTGTCTAGAATTTCTCCAGGCGGTTTTGTGGGCAATCCTGCAGCAACTGTTGCAATCGCTCCCCCGATGGCAGTTGCAGTTGTGGATCGAGCTCAGCGAGTGGCTGCAAAACAAAATTACGCTCAGCCATACGCGGGTGCGGTACCTGCAGACGCGTCTCGTCTAATTGCTGTTCGCCAAACAATAAAACATCCAAATCGAGGGTTCGCGCTCCCCAGCGCACCGAGCGCTCTCGCCCGTGAGCCTGCTCAATCGTTTGCAGCTGGTCGAGTAACTCAATGGGCGTTAGTGCGCACTCCAGCTCAACCACGGCGTTGACATAATCTGGCTGCTCGCCAGGGCCTATGGGCGCACTGTGATAAAAGCTGGAACAGCGCAGCAGGCGGCAGTCGGGGATTTCCTCCATGGCCGCCAGGGCACTGCGCAGCTGCTTCTGTGGCTCAGATAGATTACTTCCGAGCCCGATAAAAACCTTTTCCATTATTCGGCAGCCTTTGGCTTGCGTCGGCGTCCGCCACGGGAATTGCGGCCACGTCGATTGTTGCCGCCGCTGCGCTGGAGTTTGCGTACCATTTGCTGGCGTTGTTCATCATCGGCTTGCTGAAAGTCGGTCCACCAGTTGCCCAGACCGGGTTCAATTTCTCCACACTCTTCGCGCAATAGCAGGAAGTCGTAAGCGGCGCGGAAGCGGGGGTGCTCCAGCTGGCGCTGGGCGCGACTGCCGCCGCGTTGTGGCAGACGATGCTGGAGATCCCATATCTCGCGCATGGGGATAGAGAAGCGCTTGGGAATAGCGGTGTGGGCCAGTTGGTTACTGGTAATTTTTTGAGCCGCCTGGGCCAGTGCCGGCGCCGGTGGAATCCCTTTCTCGATGAGCTTTTTCTGCTCCTCGTCCACAGCCGGCCACAACAGGGCAGCGTATAGGAAGGCGGGGGTCACGCGCATATCAGCCTGGATGCGCTGGTCGGTATTACGAAGGGCGCGCTTTGTCAGCTCCAGTGCTGCGGGGTTTTTTTCAATTTGGGCTGCATTATCTGGGAACAGGTGCTGCCACAGATGATAGCGGCGCAATAGTTCGAAAGTGCGCTCGCCCTGGCCGCTCATCAGCAGTTTGAGGATCTCGTCAAACAAGCGCGCGGGGGCGATATTGCGCAGTAGAGGAGCCAGCTCTTTTAGCGGGGCCTCGGTAGCGGGTTCGATGGCAAAATCCAGTTTGGCTGCGAAGCGCACCGCACGCAGCATCCGCACAGGGTCTTCTTTATAGCGGGTAGCGGGAGCCCCGATCATGCGGATCAGGCGATTATTAATGTCCTCAACACCCCCGGTGTAGTCGTGAACAGCGAAGCCATCGGTGGTGTAATAGAGAGCATTGACTGTAAAGTCGCGGCGCATGGCATCGCTTTCCAGGTCGCCGTAGACGTTGTCACGCAGCAACATACCGTGTTCGGATTGTTTTGCTTCGTGCGTCTCGCCATCGCTGTGGTGGCCCCGAAAAGTCGTGACCTCAATAACCTCGCGGCCAATACGCGCGTGCAGGATTCGAAAGCGCCGACCGACAATGCGTGCGCCGCGAAACAGTACTTTAGCCTGTTCTGGTGTAGCGTCAGTGGCAACATCGAAGTCTTTGGGGTGGCCGCCGAGCATTAGATCCCGCACGCCGCCCCCGACAATGTACGCTTGGTAACCTGCTTCCTGTAGGCGTTTCATGACCGTTAGGGCTGCGCGGCTGATATCCCGGCGGGAGATATTGTGGTCGTTGCGGGCGATAACCCTGGGGCCTTTCTTGGCCGGCTTGCGCCAGCGTTTGATACTACTAATCAAATTATTGAGCATACGGCTGTCTGTCTTGACTGCTGCCATCTGTTGGTGACCGAAAATGCCCTGTTGGTGCTGAGGCCACATCTCCGGTGGCGACAGGCATTACACCTGCACTTTCCTCCCCAACGGAGTTGGGGCATGTTGTTGCACTACTGGGGCCTCTGTACCTGGGCGGGCCCAGGGGGCGAAGTCCAAAACAGGGGGCGGCAATGGCATCTGCTGTCAGTGTGGAGGACTCGCTGGCGCGATTCTAACACACGCAAAGCAATGCGCCCGCAATCTGCGGGTGCCGGAAAGTTGGGGAAAAGTTTGGGAATTATTATTACAGGTATGAAGGCAGCGGCTTCCTTGCGCTCTTAATTTGCTATCAAGCAAACACCCTCTCCCAGGTATAAATCAGTCAGTTTGCAACGCGCTTGTTGTTATTTTTATTCTTCTTTCGAAATTATTGTTATTGTTTATTGTTGTTCTTGCGGTTTTGGCCACTCATTGCTTTTGTTATCGGCCGCCCCATTATTTTTATTGTGTTTCGCCCACTTATTTTGAGTAGTTATAGGGCTTTTAACGGTCATTTATTTTTATTGTTGGCCGTTTTTAATTTTTGTACTAAGTGTAAAGCATTTAGTGTGCCAACTTTTAAAAATCCTTATAAATCAACAAGTTACAATCTTTACGAAAATTGATGGAACTTTTCTGGGTGGCATTGCGTTACGTAAGGTGCGGCAACTGTTACTTGAGGTAGGTCTTGGGTAACACTTCCCTCTGTTACCAGTGATGTAACAAAGTGGGACAGCGGTCATGGACGCGGCTAAAGCCTGTTGAAGAGAAGTTTAAGGGGCTACTTGTTGAGGAAGAGTGGCGTAGGTGAGGGAGGGGGCTGAGCCCCCAAGAAAGTTGATCAGGCTTCGGCAACCGCGCTGCGGCGGGTTTTCTTGCGGGGAATGCCCAGTTTTTGGCGACGCTCCCACAGGCACTTGCGGCTGACCCCCAGCTTTTTCGCCAGCTCGGTCTCGCTCATGGTGTCCTGGTGCTCGATTACGAAGCGAGCAAAGTAGTCCTCCAGCGAGAGATCCTCGCGGGGATCGGTATGCAGGCTGCGCGGGCGAGGCTCGCCGATGGCCTCCTCCACGGGGACCAGGTCCAAGTCTATATCTAGGGTTTTGTGGTCGATTTCCCGGCTGTCACGGTCGGTGAGGATGACCGCGCGTTGTATGGCGTTCTCCAGCTCGCGAACGTTACCAGGCCAAGTGTACGTGGTGACTGCCTGAACTGCCTCGGGAGAGAGGCGCAGCAGTGGGCGCTCAATTTTGGTGCAGAACTTTTCGAGAAGGTGCTCTGCCAGTGCAAGGACATCGCGGCCGCGCTCGCGCAGCGGTGCCAGAGTCATCTGCACCACGTTGATGCGGTAGTAGAGGTCTTCGCGGAACTTGCGTTCAGCGGCAAGTTGACGCAGGTTACGGTGGGTGGCGGTAACCAGGCGCACATCCACTTTGTGCGACTCGATAGAGCCAATTGGGCGCACCTCACCCTCTTGTATCACTCGCAATAGCCGTGCTTGAGCCTCTAGCGGGAGTTCACCGATTTCATCGAGAAACAGGGTGCCGCCATCAGCGGCGGCAACCAATCCCTCGCGGGCACTCTGGGCGCCGGTAAAAGCGCCCTTTTCGTAACCAAACAGCTCCGATTCGATCAATGTCTCGGGAATGGCGGCACAGTTGACCGAGATCAACGGCTTGCCAGCGCGGCGGCTCTCTTCATGGATAGCTTTGGCCACCAGCTCTTTACCGGTGCCGGTTTCTCCATGCACCAGTACGGTGGCGTCTGTGGGTGCCACTTTGTGAATGCGCCTATAGAGTTCGCGCATAGCCATGCTGTCGCCGATCATTCCGGCGATAGTGCCTGGGTTACTTTTATCCAAAGGCGCTTGGGCGCGACTTTGTTCGGCCTTGCCGATGACGCGGCGCACGGTGGCGAGCATCTCGTCGTGGTCGAATGGCTTGGCGATATAGTCCGCGGCGCCCATGCGCATGGAGTCCACAGCGGAGCGCAGGCTGGCGTAACTGGTCATGATCAATACCGGTACTTCACCGGCATGTTTGAGCAAGTCGGTGCCCGGTGCACCGGGTAGGCGCAGGTCTGAGATAACCAGGTCCACTTCATTGACCCTGTGCTTACTAAGGGCCTCCCTAACTGAGCCCGCCTCACTGACCTTATATCGGTGCCGCTCTAACAGTTTGCGCAGCGCCGTTCGAATAATGGCTTCATCTTCGACGATCAGGATGTGGCTCATATGTTACGCCTGGTTACAAAATGCTCAATAAACGCCTAGTTTTACCCGGCCGCCGTTTCGATGCAACTCAAAAACGGATAACCGGGTTATTTTTGCCCAGTTCCTGGCCGGTTTGCCGGCTGGAGTCTTAGCCTGCCAAGGGCAGCTGTACAGTAAATCTGGCGCCGCGGCCGGTCTCCGGATTGGCCGGGCTCTCCAGCTCTAGCTGCCCTCCGTGCTCTTCAACAATGCTGTACACCATGGCCAAGCCCAGGCCTGTACCTTCTCCGGGTTCCTTGGTCGTGAAGAAGGGTTCCAGAATACGCTCGCGGTGTTGGGCAGAGATACCGGGGCCGTCGTCGGTGACTGACACACAGGCACAACCCTTGGCTTCTCGACCTTCAATGCGGATGAGACCGCCATCCGGGCTGGCGTCGCGGGCATTGCTGAGCAGGTTGATAAATACCTGGATCAGACGCTGGTTATCCCCGGGGGCGATCAGATCTGCTGGGACTGCATTTTCGAAGCGCACCTCGGTTTTATCCCGTTGCAGGGATAGCAGGTGCACCGCTTCCTGCACACAGGCGTAGAGGTCTACCGGAGCCCGCTCGCTCTCTTGGCTGCCACTGTGAGAAAAATTCACCAGTGAGTGTACGATGCGGCTGATGCGCTGGGTCTGGCTGAGGATTTGGTCGGCAGTTTCCAGCACTTCCGGATTGTCGCAATCGAACTGGAGGTTCTGTGCCAGGCAGGCGATACCGGTCACTGGGTTGCCCACCTCGTGGGCGACACCGGCGGCGAGGCGTCCCACCGAGGCCAGGCGTTCGCTGTGAATCAGCTCCTGCTCCAGTGTCTGGGTCTCGGTGATGTCCTCGAGCAGTAGCATCTGCCCATCGCCACGCTGGTTGCGGGCCCGCCCGCTGCGGCTGCGTTTCTGCCGGGTTTTGTGCAGGTTGAGCCAGTGGCTGTTGCCGCCGAGACTGACTTGCTGCTTGAAGCGGCTGGCATCGCTGGATTCGGCAAACTCCGCTAGCAGACTGCGCCAGGGCTCTGCCAGATATTCCAGCTTGGAGCCAATTACCTCAACGGCGGCAATCCCGGTGAGATCCTGCATGGCGTAATTCCACAACAGTATCTCGCCGTCGCGCCCCAGAGAGCAGGCGGCCATGGGCAGCTCCTCCAGCATTTGCCGGTGGTAAAGCCGCAAATTGTTCAGCTCTGCCGCCAGCCCGGTCAGCTGGTGCTTGTAACGCCCCAGGCGTGTCTCGATCAGGTGGATATCCTTGTTGGCCGGCTGATCGCTGTTCTGAAAGGGAAAGTGGCGATCGATAATCTGGCCGGCCAGTACCCGTCCGAGCAGTCCGGACAGGTTGGATTCAATACGATTGCGCAGCTGGCGCAGGGCATAGGGGCGACGCTCGTTATCGGGCAGGTTGAGTTGATTGAGAGCGCGCTTCACCTCGGTGTTGGCGGTGGCCGCCCCCAGGCTCTCTGCCAGGCGCAGGCGAAAGTCCGCTGCGGACTGCACATCGAGCCCCAGGCGTAGCGCTTGGGCGATGGTGTCGTCACTGCATAGGTCAGCGGCGTATTGCTCCAGGCTGCTTGTCGAGGTGAACAGCGAGAGGCTGACAAATAGAAGTATGTTGACACCGAGAGACAGGGTAGTGACCTGGGTCCAGATGGACATGCCCAGGGGTATCTGCAGAGAAGTACCCGGTAGGGTGATACCGGTTAGTTCGAACACCGATGGCAGCAACAGGCCGCAACCCCAGATCAACATCCCCGCCAGAAGTCCGCCAATCAGGCCACGTCGATTGCCTCGCGGCCAGTGAATAACGGCGAAGATACCCGGTAGAAACTGCAGGGAACCGATAAAGGCCAGCAGGGCTAAATCCGACAGGGAAAGGCGATTGTCCAGCAGCAGATAAAAGGCAAAACCCGCGATAAACAATGCAGCGATTAAAGCGCGGCGCAGCCACACCAACTGGCGGTACATATTGTCTTCGGAGTCCCAGCGGGTGCCCGGTAGCAGCCAGTGATTCATGACCATGGTAGATAATGCCAGGGTGATCATAATCAGTGCGCCGGTAGCGGCGGAGAGCCCGCCGATAAAGGCCAGTGTTGTGAGCAACGCTGAGCCACTGGCACGCGGCACCGCCAGCGAGAAGTACTGTACCGGTTCAGTCACATCCAGGGCGAAGCCCGCCCACATAATCGGAAAGATCGGCAGCGCCATTAGCAACAGGAAAAGCGGAAAACCCCAGCTGGCGGTGCGCAGGGCCTGGCCGGTGGGGCGCTCGGCGATGCTGAGGTAAAAGATATGTGGCATGGCCACGGCGGTAGCGATAAAGACTAACAGCAGTGTATGCGAGGAGCCCTGTTCAATGGGGGTGTAGAGCAGCTGCTGCATATCATTGTTTTCCAGCAGCCACTGGTCGAGCCCTGAGAAACCGCCGAACACACCGTAAACGGCATAACCACCGACCGCGGTCAGTGCCACCAGTTTAACCAGGGATTCCAGTGCCATGGCACTGGCGAGGCCCTCACCGCGCTCACGGGTGGCGCCGTACATACTGGTGAAGACTGCCAACAGCACACAGTAGAAAAAGGCGATTAGGTTTTTACTGGAAACACCACTGTCGGGCAGGCCGAGGGCGGCGACGCTGTCTCGTGACAACAGTGCCAAGGTTTCCGATACCGCCTGGATCTGTAGGGCGACCAGTGGTAGCAGCGCCAATAGCATAAACAGGGTGGCCAGGGTGCCCACCTGGCGGCTGTGGTAGCGGAAAACCAGTAGATCTGCGGGGGAGTAGAGCTGGTAGCGTTGGGCCAGGCGCGCCAGGGGCTCCAATGCCACAGGAGCAAATAAGAACATGGCACCGGTGCCCAGGTAGTAGGCAAGCACCCCGTAGCCGTATTGCCAGGCGAGGTCGACAATGCCATAGAACGTCCAGGCAGATAGAGAGACCCCCAGCGAGAGTACGTACACCAGTGGATGGCGCACCCAGCGTGCGGGCAGCCAGCCCTTGGAAGTGGCGAAAGCGACAAAGAACAAGGTAGCGATGTAGGCAACCCCGATCAGGGCAATATGGGCGATCTCAAAGCTCATTCGAGTTGCGCCTCCACTGGATAAAAATCGCCAGCAGGATCAAAACGAACCAGAGGATAAAGGGCCGGTACCAGGCGCCAACGGGGTTGATCATCCAGGTAAATATGGTGGGGGAGAACACATAGCCCACCAGCACGAGCAGGATTAGCAGGGTGCGGTTGCTCATAGGTTGTTATGTAAATCCGCGTGGAGGGTGAAAAGTTAAATGGCGAGCCTGTCGGCTGGCGCAAAAATGTTAATTGCCTCCAACGATCAGTGCAATTGTCGGTCGCGTTTATCGATCTGATGACGCTGCCAGCGTGCAGCAGCCCACTTGAGAATATGTTCTGGCGCCTCGCCCTCCAGCCCATCCGCGACATGAAAGCCGAGAAAATCCAGTGCGGTGCAGAGATTGCTGGCGGCTCGGTTGTCGTCGATAGCCGGTGCGTGGTTTTGTTTGCTGAGTTTTTGCGCCCCCCCCGGTCCCATGACCAGCGGCAGGTGGCCGAAGATCGGTGCTCTGTTATCGAGTAGGTGAAACAGACGAATTTGTGCAGCGGTGGTGTCGAGCAGGTCCGTTCCGCGCACGATATGAGTAATGCCCTGGGCAATATCATCGACCACTACCGCCAGCTGATAGGCGTAGAGGCCATCGCGGCGCTTGAGAATGGTGTCTTCACGCACTGGCTGGGATTGGGGCCCGCGCCAGATATCTTCGAAGTGCTCCTCACCTCCGGCACAGGACAGGCGCAGGGCGCAGGCACCTGTGCCCCCATCTTTTATCCGGCAGGTTTGATTGTCGTGCCCACCATTTTGACGGATCTGGCTGCGTGAGCAATAACATGGATATAGGAGTCCGCGTTGGCGTAACTGTGACAGAACTGCCTCGTACTGGGCGTGGCGCTTACTTTGCCACACCACAGGGCCGTGCCAGTGCAGCCCATGGGATTCCAGGGATTTCAGTATTCGAGTGGCTGCGCCGGGCTCCTCGCGCGGGGGGTCGAGATCTTCCATACGCACGAGCCAGTGCCCACCATGCGCAAGGGCGTCCAGATAGCTGCCGAGTGCGCACACTAGCGAGCCGAAATGGAGAGGACCGCTCGGCGAAGGCGCGAAGCGACCAAAATAGGGCGTTTTACTATTCAAAGTGATAGAGGCGGTCCCGTCGACCGCCCTGTCGAGCTGGGCGATCAAGGGTGATCGCCGCAATACGATGGGGAAAAATCAGCCGGAAAGCTGTTTTTCTTTGATTTCCGCCAGGGTTTTGCAGTCCACACACAGGGTTGCGGTGGGGCGTGCTTCAAGACGGCGGATACCAATATCGACCCCACAAGCTTCACAGAAACCGTAATCATCCTGGTCGATCAGTTCCAGGGTGGCGTCGATTTTCTTAATCAGCTTGCGCTCGCGATCGCGGGTGCGAAGTTCAAGGCTGAACTCCTCTTCCTGGCTCGCACGATCAGCGGGATCGGGAAAGTTTGCAGCCTCGTCTTTCATGTGGGAAACGGTGCGGTCCACTTCCGCCATCAGTTCGGCCTTCCAGGCCAACAGCAAGTTGCGGAAATGCTCCTGCTGCTTCTCATTCATGTACTCTTCGCCCTTAGTCTCCTTGTAGGGCTCAAAGCCGTGCAGAGAATCGGTGCTCGCAGCAGTTTTGGGCATAGTCGTTGCCTCTCTTTCTTTACGGGCCCCCGATAATGGGGGCGATACCACCAAATTCAATCTAGCCTAGACCGGAATCTTTTTGGGTGATGCTTTTTTCACCTATCAAATCAGTTGCGGTGGCAGGCTAATCCTTGCCCCGATTGCCGGTACCCCGGCGACCGAGAGCGAGGAAGCTATCAAATCTGCGCGATTCGCGCCACAAATAGTTGTCTGCTATTTTGTGGCGCTGAAATGTACAAGAGTGCCAGCCAGTGAAGTTTTCCCCTGAGTTACAAAAGGCCACCCTGTTGCGCCGCTACAAACGTTTCCTTGCTGATGTGGAGACGGCTGATGGCGAGAAATTTACCATCCACTGCCCAAATACCGGTTCTATGAAAAATTGCTGGATCGAAGGCGGCGCCTGTTGGTATTCGGACTCGGGCAATCCCAAGCGCAAGTACCGCCACACGCTGGAAATTTGTACAACACCGGATGGATCTCTGGCCGGCGTTAATACTGGGCGCGCGAATGCCCTGGTGGAAGAGGCAATAAATTCCGGTGTGGTTAGTGAGTTGCAAGGGTATGAATCCCTGCGTCGGGAAGTGCGTTATGGCGAAGAAAACAGCCGCATCGATTTTCTGTTGTCTGGCGATGCTGGCGAATGCTATGTGGAGGTTAAGAATGTCACCCTGGCGGATGGTGCGCGGGGTTATTTTCCCGATGCGGTGAGTGCTCGCGGTGCTAAGCACCTGCGTGAGTTACAGAAATTGGCTGAGAGTGGTGTGCGTGCAGTGCTTTTTTACTGTGTACAGCACAGTGGCATAGATAGCGTAGAGGCAGCGCGAGAAATCGACCCGGCTTATGCTAAAGCTCTCGACAGTGCTGTCTCAGCCGGTGTGCAGGTGCTCGCTTACCGGGCGCGGATGAGCGCCGATGAAATCGTTTTAGGCGAAGCTCTGCCGTTTCGCTGAGGGAATTTAGAGTAACTGGCCGGGTGGGGGCCACCCAGCCAGTAAAATCTTATTCAGGCAGCAGGGCGTAGAGGCCGTCTTGGGCGTATTCCACGGGGATGGGAGTCAGTGAATCGCCGGTGCAGGGCCCGGCAATACATTCGCCGGTTTCAATGGTGAACAGCGCCCCATGGGAGGCGCATTGGATCAGTGCGCCATCGGGATCGAGGAACTGGTCTTCCTGCCAGTCGAGATTGATACCGCGATGGGGGCAGGTGTTTTTATAGGCGAAAACCTCGCCCCCTTTCATTACCGCAAACACATTGTCGGTGCCGGCGGCGGTGTCACCGAGGGAGAAGCCCTTGGATTGCCCTTCCGCTAATTCCTCGTAACGGCACAGGAAGTATTTCTGCATAACTGGTCGGCCTTAGGCGCAATTATTTATTCGTTATTGCGGCGCCTTCTCTTCAGATAGGTTGATTTGGAGAAGCTGCGCCAGATTCTGCCCCGATTTATTGGGGCGCCGCGAGTGTAATCGAGGTGTAGCGGATTGTCCCGTTGCGCATTATCCCCAAAGTGATCTGGTCGCCGGCGCGGTACTTCTCCAGTGCGTTGAGCAGGTCGTCGTAGCTGCGGACGGGTTGCTGCTCGACTTCCACGATAACGTCTCCGAGCTGCCAGCCCCCTTGGCGTGTGCGATAAATGCCTTGCAACCCGGCTTTTTCCGCCGGCATACCAGGAGCTGTGCGCAGCACCGCCACACCTTCAAAACCGTAGCGGCTGCTCCACTGATCCGGTGCGGATTCAATGCCGAGAATCGGTCGCACCAGGCGGCCGTAGTTAATCAGTTGCGGCACTATTTTCTTTACAGTATCCACAGGAATAGCAAAACCGATGCCCACACTGGTACCGCTGGGGCTATAGATAGCGGTATTTACCCCGATCAGACGGCCGAGGGAATCGAGCAGAGGACCGCCAGAGTTGCCGGGATTAATGGCGGCATCAGTTTGAATCACATTGCGAATGGTGCGGTTGTTGGCGGCCTCGATTTCACGCCCCAACGCGCTGACCACCCCGGTGGTTAGGGTGGTATCGAGGCCAAAGGGGTTGCCGATGGCGAGTACTTTTCGGCCCACAGAGAGTTCACTGGAAGTACCGGCAACCAGTGGTTTAAGTAATTTTTTCGGAGCCTCGATTTTCAACACCGCCAGATCTTTTTCTGGAGCGGAACCCACTACAGTGGCGGGCCACTCACTGCGGTCCTGCAGGGTGATTGTGACTTTACGCGCGCCCTCGATGACATGGAAATTGGTCACAACGTGACCCTGTTCATCCCAGATAAATCCACTGCCGGCGCCTTTGGGTACTGCATGCAGGCGCAGGGTTCTGCGATCGCGAACCAGGGTTTCATTGGTGACATACACCACAGAGGGGCTGGCAAAATTAAACACCTGCATGGTGTTGCGTTCATCATCTGTGGCGAACTCCTGTACCTCTGCGTACAGGGGAGCACTGAGAATGAATAAAAGGATCGACAGAATAATGGGCAGAGTTTTAAGCGGTGTCATGGTCGCTGTCTTCGCTTTAGCACTTTAATGAAAAGTTTACTTTGCTCGTTGTGAGGGAGTGAAGATGGGGGCGCGGCAAAGAATTAAAACCTGCCCCTAAAACGTGCCAACAGCAATCAGGGTATTACTTACGGAAGTTTTGTAGGGCCAGGATACGATCATCCAAGGGCGGATGGGTGGCTAATAGTGCGCCCATATTGCCGAAAATACCGAAGGCTTTCATATTGCCTGGCAGCGGTTCCTCGTGACCCCGTTCAGATTCCACTTTGAGCCGTTGCAGTGCGGCGATCATTGAATTGGGACTGGCGAGGGTGGCACCGGCGTGGTCTGCGCGATACTCCCGGCGGCGGCTGAACCAAGCGATGATAAACATGGCGAGGAAGCCAAAAATTATATCCATCACGATAGAGGTAACGTAATAGCCGATGCCAAGGCCTTGCTCATTGCGCAGTATCACCCGGTCGACAAAGAAACCGACCAGCCGTGCGAAGAACATCACAAAGGTATTCACCACTCCCTGAATCAACGCCAGAGTTACCATATCGCCGTTGGCCACGTGACCGATCTCATGGCCGATCACCGCACGGGCCTCTTCGCGGCTGAAGCGCTGCAGTAATCCGGCGCTTACAGAGACCAGGGCATTGTTGCGATTCCAGCCGGTGGCAAAGGCGTTGGCCTGGGGCATGGGAAAAATACCCACATCCGGCATACCGATATTGGCCTTGCGCGAAAGCTCCCGCACAGTCTCCACCAGCCATTGCTCATCGGCGCTGCGCGGCTCGGTGATAATCTGGGTGCGGGTACTCATGCGGGCGATGGTCTTGGAGAGAAACAGGGATATAAACGAACCACCAAACCCAAAAAGAGCGCAGAGGAGTAACAGTGCCCCCAGATTCAGGTCGACCCCGTTGGCCTGAAGGATGCCCCCGATGCCAAAAATATTGAAGATGATGCCAACCAGAACTAATACCGCAAGGTTGGTCAGCAGGAATAGCCCAATGCGCAACATCGGCTCTCTCCGTCTCTTTGCCCTTAGACAAGTTTAGATAGGTTGTGGTGGTTTGTGTGACAAAAGCTCGAGTTATTGCGTAGCCGTAGCATGGGGTAAGGCATTAAGGGCCTGTGCGAACGTCTCGGTACATCTTGCGCAGGCACTCAGATGCGCAAGGGCCCCAGCGTAGCTTTTCCCTTTCTAAAATTGTTGGTGACAGGCTTTAGTTTGAATTCTGTGTAGCCAGCAGGCGGTCGGCTTCAGTCACCAATTGCTGTTTAAGATCTGGGTCCAGATCGTTCCAGTGCACATCAAGTAGAGCACCTTGCAGTGCATAAAGCATGACGCGCGAGGCGTTGATCCCGCGGTTGCGAATACTGATAAAGGCCTCAACCGGGCCAATACGATGGAGGTCTTCGTAGGTGCGAATACCAATGGAGTGAAGGATGTTAACGGAGGCGAGCCCCAAATTTTTCAGCTTAAGTAGTTCTGATTGACTTGGGTGCATTCAGTTTTCCCTGCAAGGTTTTCCGTCCAGTAGTCACGATCAATCCCCAATCGCGGGGCTGAACTTAACATAAATTAGCAAGCTGCCAACAAAGATAACCGCCGCATGGCCTAAGACAGCGCCTATTACTTTGCCTAGCATTTCCAGTGGCCACTTATTCCATGCTGCTCTTTGGTAGAGTAATAGCTGGGGGTTTACTCACTTTAGCCCGCCTTTTGAAAATCGCCTGTCTATAGGAGCCAAATGTTATCCACACCGCTTAAGAGTATGCTCTTCGGGCTAACCGATATGCACGTTATCCTCGATCCACCCTCAGGACAGCTGCTGCACCCTGAGGCACTGGTGGCATTTCAGCGCCTGCGGCGCGATGCGCGAGATGCCGGTTTTGACCCCAAGGTGGTCTCAGGTTTTCGCAGCTTTGAGCGCCAGCGCACCATCTGGAATAACAAGGCACAAGGACTGCGTCCAGTGCTGAACACCGATGGCGTAGAGCTTGAAGTCTCTGAGCTGCCACCGCAGGAGTTAGTGCTGGCCATACTGCGTTGGTCGGCACTGCCCGGTGCCTCGCGCCACCATTGGGGTACTGATTTCGACATTATCGATGCCGCCGCTGTAGCCGAGGACTACCAGGTACAGCTCACCCCACAGGAAGTGGCCGATGATGGGGTTTTTGGCGTTTTTCACCAATGGCTGGATCAGCGTATAGCCGCGGGGCAAAGTTACGGCCTGTTTCGTCCCTATGCCGAAGATCTCGGTGGCGTTGCACCGGAGCGCTGGCATTTGAGTTATGCACCGCGAGCCCTGGAGCTACAGCACCTGTTGACACCCGAACGCCTGGAGGCGCAGTTGCGCTCCTGCGACTTGGCGCTGTGTGACACGGTTTGCGAGCAGCTGGAGCACATCTATACGCGCTTTGTATGGATTCCGGATCACTGTTATCCAACAGATATGCCGCTCTGAGCAAAATCTAGGTAAATCGGTACGCTTTATTTTCACCGCCGGATGGCGCTTGAAAGGCCCTGGTATTCCTGCGAAGCTGCGCGGGCCCAATGGCGCAAAGTAGTGTGAGACAAATCAAATACAGTAGGAAAGCGCCGGGAAAATGAGTACGACAGGTGAGGAACTGAATATCGACAGCCAAACTGAGCCCAGAGACGTATGGAGTGCTATGCGCGCAGAGGCTGCAGCAGCCGCCAGGGATGAACCGATTCTGGCGAGTTATTTTCACAATACGGTGCTGCGCCACAAGTCGGCGGAGCACGCAATCGCCGACCAGTTAGCCTCAGTCCTGGATCACAATGCACTCACCTCCACCGCTTTGCAGGAGGTGATCGCTTCGGCATTACAAGCAGATATAGGGATATCCCGCAGTATGCTGGCGGATATCTGTGCTTGGTACGATCGCGATCCAGCCTGTGATCAGTACCTCACCCCCTTTCTCTACTTCAAGGGCTTTCATGCACTGCAGTCGCACCGAATTGCCCACTGGCTGTGGAAGCAGGGCCGCACGACGCTCGCGCTGTACTTCCAGAGCCGTGTGTCGGAACAGTTTTCTGTGGATATCCATCCCGCAGCTCAATTTGGCAGTGGCATTATGATTGACCACGCTACGGGCCTGGTCGTGGGAGAGACCTCGGTGGTGGGCGACAATGTCTCTATTTTGCATTCGGTGACTCTGGGCGGCAGCGGTCGCGGTTCCGGGGATCGCCACCCGAAGATTGGTCACGGGGTTATGATCGGTGCCGGCGCCAAGATATTGGGGCCTGTGCGGGTGGGTGAGGATGTGAAGATTGCTGCGGGTAGCCTGGTTCTACAGGACGTCCCCGACCACACCACAGTGGCCGGTGTCCCCGCGCGTCAAGTCGGTGGCCGGATAGAAAAGGCCCCCGCGTTTACCATGGATCAAACCCTGGATTCCGAAGAATAAACTCACTTCAGCAAGCATTATCCAACCAGCATTACACATAGGGATTGAGTGATGACCCAAGCCACCTATAGCCTGATTTTCCGCGGCGACCTGATTGCCGGGTTTACTGCCGGTGATGTGAAGGCCAATTTGGCGCGCTTGTTTAAGAGCAGCCCGCAGGCAGTGGAAAAACTGTTTAGTGGTCGACCGCTGGTGCTGCGCAAGGGGTTGAGCCGCGCCCAGGCGGAGCAATTTCAAGCGACCTTGGCCAAGGTTGGGGCTCAGGTCAATCTGAAAAGCGAGGGTGGCCCTGAAAACATCCCTCCGGTGCCCGAGCCGAGTCAAACACCTCAGCCAGAGGGTCCTCGCGTTCCAAACTGGACGCTCGCGCCAATGGAGGGCAATCTGATTAAGGACCACGAACGCGAGTCGATAGCGGAGGTGCAGGTGCCCACCGAACATATCAGCCTGCGCGCGGCGGAGGGGTTGTTACTGGATGAGAGTGAGCGGGCCGAAACAGTTGCTGCACCAGTCAATATTCCCCAATGGGATCTCAATTAGATTTTCTGCGATTCGCGTTGATTGCAGCGCCCAGGCAAAAAAAAACCGGCTAGATGCCGGTTTTTTTTTGCCTGTCAGCCCGGCCAATACAAAATCGTGCCGGGCTTAAGAGAAGCTGTGATTAGCCTTCTTCTTTCAGGTAGCGCTCGCGAGAGGAAAGCACTTCTTTGCGCGCTTCTTCAGCGTCGGCCCAGCCTTCCACTTTCACCCACTTGCCAGCTTCCAGAGCCTTGTAGTTCTCGAAGTAGTGTTCGATCTGCTTGAGCAGCAGCTCGGGCAGGTCGCCAATTTCCTGAACGTGATCGTACAGCTTGGTCAGCTTGGTGTGAGGTACCGCCAGCAGCTTGGCGTCAACACCGGATTCGTCGGTCATTTTCAGAACGCCGATCACGCGAGAGCGGATCACGGAGCCAACCATTACCGGGTAGGGTGCGACTACCAGTACGTCCAGGGGGTCGCCGTCTTCGGACAGAGTCTGGGGTACATAACCGTAGTTGGCTGGGTAGAACATGGGAGTGGCAACGAAACGATCCACAAATACGGCGTCTGAGTCCTTGTCCACCTCATATTTGATGGGGTCGGAGTTGGCAGGGATCTCGATGATTACGTTGATATCGCTGGGCAGGTCTTTACCTGCGGGGATCTTGTCGAAGCTCATTGCTGGTCCTGAACTGGGTAAAACGAAAAATTTGGAGCGCGGATTATATATGCAGTTCGGCACGGCTGAAAGTCACGCCCTTAAAGGAAATATGGGGCGTCAAGGCTCGGCTGGCGGGTCTATCCTGTAGGACATTGATAACAACAATGGGCAGGGATGGCCATGATCAAAGCGCGGGAGGTAAAAACCGTTCAGGAGGCTCGTGCTATCGTTGAGGGGCGCGGTCTCAGTCATGTGAAAGTGGGCCTGTTTGATTTGGATGGGGTCATGCGCGGCAAATATATGAGCCGTGAAAAATTCTTCTCTGCCCTGGAGCAGGGGTTTTCCTTCTGTGATGTGGTGCTGGGCTGGGATGTCAAAGACCAGCTCTATGACAATACCCGTTATACCGGCTGGCACACGGGCTACCCAGACGCGCCGGTGCGCATCCTGCCGCACAGCTGTCGCGATATTCCCTTTGAAGACAATATGCTGTTATTTCTGGCGGAGTTTGATGAACGGGCTCAGGTCGTGTGTCCGCGTGCGGCTCTGCAGCGGGTGGTAGACCGTTGTCGGGCTATTGGATTTGAGCCCTTCGCGGCTTTGGAATACGAGTTCTTTTTATTTGATGAAACACCCGAGTCGGTACGGGAAAAGGGCTTTCGCAATCTGAAGCCTTTCACGCCGGACTGGTTTGGCTACTCAATGCTGCGCAACTCGGTTCATGCCGAACTCTACCGGGAAATCCTCGAAATGGGTGAGTGTATGGACTTTCCTTTGGAGGGGCTTCATACAGAAACCGGACCGGGGGTTCTCGAAGCGGCAATCGCCGTGGATAGGGTCGAGGCTGCTGGGGATAAAGCCGCACTGTTTAAAACCTTTATGAAAGTGCTGGCCCAGCGTATGGGCCTGATGGCGACTTTTATGTCGCGCTGGTCTAGCGATCTTCCCGGGCAGAGTGGCCATATTCATTTATCGCTGCGCGATTTGAATAACGGCAATGCCGCGTTTTTCGATGGCTCTCAGCCCCAGGGAATCAGTGAGACCATGCGTTACTTTATCGCCGGCCAACAGCGCCTGATGCCAGAATTCCTGGCCCTGTTCGCGCCAACTATCAACAGCTACCGCCGCCTGGTTCCGGGTTTTTGGGCGCCTACCGGTGCGAACTGGGGCGTGGAAAATCGCACCACGGCCTTGCGTGCCATCCCCGGCGGGGAAAAATCACAGCGGGTGGAATACCGCCTGGGCGCTGCAGATGCCAACCCCTATCTGGCGCTGGCCGCCGCCCTGGGCTCCGGCCTTTACGGAATCATGCAGCAGTGGCAGCCCAGTACGCCCATCGAGGGCAATGCCTATGCCTTGACACAAGAGGCACAGCAGGCGTTGCCTACCACTTTATGGGATGCCACCCAGCGTCTAAAAAATTCCGAGACGGCTCATGAATTATTCGGCAGTGAATTTATTGAACATTTCGCCGCCAGCCGGGAATGGGAGGAGCGCGAGTATCGTCGCCATGTTACTGACTGGGAGCTGGATAGGTATTTTGAAATTATTTAAATGGCCCTTTTAAAAGCCCGCTTTTGTGATTTTTTGGATGGTAAGGAAATCAAAATAAGCCGTGGATAAGGAATATTTAATATGCACCACCTGCGCTGTATTTCCCCTGTCGATAACAGTGTATATCTGGAGCGGGCCCTGGCCGGCGAGGCTGAAATTCGTGTAGCCCTGGATAGGGCGTCGGCTTCACAAAAAGCCTGGCGATTGACCCCTCTGGTGGAGCGTATTGCCATTGTCCATCGTGCAGTCGAGTTTTTTACCGAGCGCAGGCATCGTCTGGCTGAGGAACTCTGTTGGATGATGGGCAGACCCATTCGTTTTGCACCGGGGGAAATAGATGGCTTTGCGGAGCGCGCTACGGCCATGGCAAATCTGGCAGAGGAGGCCCTTGTAGATATCCATTTGCCAATTAAACCGGGATTTTCCCGCTTTATACGCCGTGAACCACTGGGGGTTTCCCTGGTGATCGCCCCCTGGAACTACCCCTATTTAACCGCGGTAAATGCACTGGTGCCATCTTTGCTGGCTGGCAATGCGGTCATATTAAAACACTCGGCACAAACGCCCTTGTGCGCCGAGCGTATGGTGGAGGCTTTCAGGGAAGTGGGTCTGCCCTACGGAGTATTTCAATATTTGCACCTCAATCATTCCAATACGCAACGTTTAGCCTGTGCCGAAGAAATCCAGCATATTGCTTTTACCGGCTCTGTGGATGCCGGGGCCAATATAGAGCGTATCGTTGCCGGCCGATTTATCCAGTTGGGACTGGAGCTGGGTGGTAAGGACCCCGCTTATGTGCGTGAAGATGCGGACCTTGAACTGGCGGTAGAGGCTGTAGTAGATGGTGCTTTTTTTAATTCCGGCCAGTCTTGCTGTGGTATTGAACGTGCCTATGTACAGGAAAATCTATTCGAAGAATTTGTCGAACGCGCCGTGGCACTAGTGGGTGATTACCAGCTGGGGCGCCCCGATGATCCTCAAACAACCCTGGGTCCGTTAGTCAATGCGGAGGCTGCCGACAAAGTGCGCACTCAAATTGACGAAGCAGTGGCCCAGGGCGCCCAGCCCCACCTGCACAGCAGTAAATTTTCCATGGACAGGCGCGGTACTCAGTATATGGCACCACAATTACTTACTGGTGTGCGACAAAAAATGCGGGTAATGCGCGATGAATCTTTTGGCCCGGTTTTGGGGGTGCAAAAAGTCCATGACGATGGTGAAGCTCTAGAATTAATGAATAACAGCCCTTTCGGTTTGACGGCAGCTATTTTTTCACAGGATGAAGAAACTGCCCTGGCAATTGGCGATCACTTGCGAGTGGGCACAGTGTTTCTCAATCGCTGCGACTATTTAGACCCGGAATTGGCCTGGAGCGGCGTTAAACAGTCTGGCAGAGGATGTACTTTGTCCAGAGTCGGGTTTGAGCAGCTAACCAGGCCCAAATCATTTCATTTTAAAGTTGGGGGCTAGTAAACCAGTAAAGAGGGAAAATTTGTGAGGTGGATTAATTGTTGTATTTATGGATTGTTTTTAATTTACCCTCTGGCGTCAAGTGCGGAACCTTACCTTTATGAAAATATTACTTTAGAGATTCCTGATGGCTGGTCGAAATACAAAGATCCTTACAATAATAATGTAGGGGCTAGTTTTAGACAGGAGCGCACGGGTAACCTGATGTTCTTAATTCTTAGGAAAGGGTTGTTGGTTAATGGAGGAGACCCCAGTGCGTTCTTAAAAATGCACCCATTGGAGCATCCAGTTTCTTCGGTACAGATTGGCAAATATTCAGGTTACTTTGTCACTTTTACATCGGAAGGGAAGTGTTCGGCAAATTGGTTTTTGGGGGATGGGAGCGATCTACTGATTGCGTCCTATCAAGGTGACTGTCATTCAGTGGATTTTACTCCAGTGATTAAGTTAGTTGAATCTATCGAGCCCTTAGAAGATGTAGTCGATTAATGATGATTCTGCTGGTTTTATAGGTCCAATTACTAAAATGACAATCGCGCTTTTTTCAGCTGTAGTTTGGCCTATGGATAATAACCCCGAGCTTTTACAGGTGGGATATCCAGATAGCGGTGAGGTCATAAACAGAAGTTTGTTTTTAACCTTATCCTATCGGTTAAACGCATAGAGACTGTGGATAACTAGAAATTTTAAATGGTTAGGCGGTAAAGGCAGAGAGGATAATGTGGATAAATACCGGGTAAACTGGAATTTTCCTACCAATATTTGGGTTGGTCCCGGCCGGATATCAGATCTTGCCAAAGCCTGCTCTGATCTCAATATGCAGCACCCCTTACTGGTAACGGATCCCGGTATTGCAGGCATACCACTGCTTCAACGCGCATTGGTGCCTTGTAAGGAATACGGCCTGAAGGTGGAGATTTTCTCCTCAATCAAGGGGAATCCCAATGGTGAGAATATTGACAGTGGTGTCGAGCTGTTACGAGATAAAAATTGCGACGGCGTAATCGCCTTCGGTGGTGGTTCAGCTATAGATGCCGGTAAGGCGATTGCCCTAATGGCCGGGCAGCGTCGTCCCATTTGGGATTTTGAAGATATTGGCGATAACTATAAGCGGGTTGACCCTGACGGCATGCTCCCGGTAATTGCCGTGCCTACAACTGCGGGCACTGGCTCGGAAGTTGGGCGGGTGGCGGTCATAACCGATGAGCAGGCGAAGGTAAAACGCCTGATATTTCATCCCAAACTATTGCCGGATATCGTCATACTGGATGCCGAGCTGACTCTGGATCTTCCCCCCCAGATTACTGCGGCCACTGGTATGGATGCACTCTCGCATAACCTGGAAGCTTATTATTCCCCTATTTACCACCCCATGGCAGAGGGCATCGCACTACAGGGGATGCGTCTGATTAAGAGCTATCTGCCCCGTGCTTACATGATTGGCACTGAGTTGAAAGCCCGTCAACAGATGTTGGTAGCCTCCTGTATGGGAGCCACCGCATTTCAGCGTGGCTTGGGAGCTATTCATGCCCTGGCACATCCGCTCGGTGCCCTATATGACAAGCACCACGGTTTACTCAACGCCATATTGATGCCCTATGTGCTTGTAGCCAACCGGCCTGCTATAGAGGTTCCCATGGGGCAGTTGGCCCTCTCACTGCAATTGACCGGCAAAGATAGGTTCGAGAGCGGTTTCGATGCCGTGCTGAATTGGATTCTCGGTCTGCGTCAGCAATTAAATATTCCCCACACCCTGGTTGAAATCGGTATCAAAGCCGAAGACGCCGATAGAATCGCTCATATGGCTGCGGCAGATCCCTCGGCAGCCAGTAATCCTATGTCGTTTAGTGCAGTGAAATATCGCGATATTTTCCTGCGTGCTTGCCAGGGTAGTGTCACACTGTAAGAGTTTCCCTCTATGAGTCGACAGAAGAGTAACCATCAATAGAACATTCCATAGGAATTCGTTATGCGCGGTATTTTTACTCTGTTTATTCTTCTGGCTGCCACCCTCGGATATGCCCAGGATTCTCCTGATATACGAACCGCTATTTTTGCTGGAGGCTGTTTCTGGTGTATGGAACCGCCGTATGACAAAGTGAATGGCGTGCTGGAAACCACCTCAGGTTACAGCGGTGGTCATGTAAAGAACCCCTCCTATGATCAGGTCTCTGCTGGTGGCACCGGCCATGCCGAGGTGGTGCAAGTTAAATATGATGCAAACAAAGTGAGTTATTCCGAGTTACTCAATATTTTTTGGCACAACGTGGACCCCTTTGATGCCGGTGGCCAGTTTTGTGATCGGGGCGACCAGTACCGTGCTGAGATCTTTTACGGTAATGAAGAAGAGAAGAAGCTGGCCGAAGAGAGTAAGAAGAAAGTAGAGGCCGAGCTGGGTAAGAAAGTTGTCACCCAGATAAAGCCTGCCGCTACTTTCTATCCGGCAGAGGCTTACCACCAGGATTATTATCAGCGCAATCCCCTACGCTATAAATACTACCGCTTTCGCTGCGGGCGGGATCAGCGGCTTGAGGAAGTTTGGGGAAAAGGTAAGAGCAAGAGCTGAAGAGTTTGGGGTGTTTTTTGATCTCTTAAATAGAGGTGCCCTTAAGCGAATAAGTCTGCTGACTAGGATAATTCAGATGTGGTAAACGGCATGGAGAACACCGAATCTGGCAGGTTGCAAGAAGGGGAGGTAATGAGCACTGCAGCAGGATTCCCCGTTCTTTATCGCTATATTGCTGCAGATAAATCCAAACCTCTAATGGTATTTGTGCCGGGTAACTCTCACTTGGCACGTATCTTTTATGGCTGCCCCGAGGCCAGGGAAGAAGACTTTATCAGTTATTGGGTACATCGTTCAGGCCACCCCTTCCTTGCTATATCCTTCCCCATCGCCAATAAGGCCTTTGAGGGATATTGCCCCAATTTCACCATCGCAGACTGGGGTAAGCAGGTTTCGGAAGTAATTGACAAGATTGTCTCTGAGAATAGCTTGCAGCAAGAGGTGATCGTCTGTGGCTGGAGTATGGGATGCAAGATTGCCGGAGCTCTTGGGAAGGAGGCGATTGGTAAGAGCTTCTCAATAGTGTTGTTTGTTGCCATGTCGGGAGATCCCGCTGTTCCAGGCTTCTTGCCAAAAGCAAATGCTGAAAATATCGCTATGACACCAGAAGGGCTGGCAAACCGGGAGAGCTTATACCCCTGGTTTTTTCAGGCACTGGAAGATCAAAGTACCTATAACGGCCATACTATTCTCCCAAAAGATATTTATCGGCAGAGGATCCTGGGGGCCACCCCTGTGGGATTGATTGGCACGGGCCTGATGTATAAGAATGGCCAGTTTGTGGAAGACTTAGAATGGAGCCTTAGGTCCGCGAACACTTTCAATTACGACGATTATCCTTTTCCTGTAATTATTCATGGTAATTCGATATCTGATGCGGAAAACGTATTACTGAATACTTCTAACTGGGCGTTTATTAGAAATAGAGTGCTTATTAAAAGGGTGCTTGGAGATAATGCATTGAAGGACCTCTCTTCTAGTCATTGGGAGTGTCTTCAAGAACAAGTTGAATTTTCTGGTAGCCACTTTTCAATATCCCTTCCCGGGGGACACTTCTTTTTTTTGGGGGAGCTCGGTGCCAAGTCAGTGGTGAAAAGCATATTTAAATTATTGCTACGGACTAATAATATTCCACAATTATGTGGCCATAATTTATAGGGCTTGTAATACATATTATAAGGCGATGTAGTAGTGGGATTTTGCGGATAGGTATTGCAGGATATATTATCAGGAGATAATCTTAGACTGTAGCTATTTAATATAAATACAGTCTAAGGGTGGGTGAAATCAATGAGTTGAAGCAGTATAATTTATATCAAATATAATTTATCTTGTCCTTTAGTAGATTTTTTAAATGCTCCACAAATTGCTCTCGTTGAGTCTGTGTTGTATTCACGCAACCAATAATTAATCCAGACTTGGCTGGTTGATTTGCGTAAGATAGGGAAAGCGCTGAACTCCCATATCCATTCTGGTTGAGTTTTTGTGCAAGTTTGATGTCATTTAAGCCTGGTGTACTAATAACAACATACATAGATGCACTGCTTCTAATTAGCTTAACATTTGGTTCGAGTTTACTTGTGATTAATTCGCAAAAATGCTTCCATTTATCCCGATAATGTTTTTGCATTTTTCGCACATGTCTCACAAAGTGTCCTTCGGCAATAAAGTCAGCTATTACTGCTTGATAAAGTAGTGTTGAAGGTCCGGAGAGTGTGGCTTTTGTATATGTGAAAGAAGATACTACGGGCTTAGGTACTACAAGATAGCCTAAGCGTAAATTTGGTTTTAATACACGATTAAAACTACCGATAAATATTACTGGGCTGTTTTCACGCATTCCTTGTAAAGCCGCTATCGGCTTTTCTCCAAATGAAAACACACTATTAGATTCATCTTCTAATACCCAGCAATTAGATTTTTCTGCCCAGTCTAAGAGCTTGTCTCTTTCATAAGTTGGAATAACGCCACCCATTGGGTGTTGATGAGTTGGACTTGTATAGATTAATTTTGCTTCTATATTAGCTTGTAAAACTTTGCTTACATCCAATCGATTTGCATCTAGATCAATAAAATTTATTTTTGCATTTTTGGCTTCAAAAGCGATTCTTGCACCTCTGTAGCATGGGTTTTCAATAATTACAGGGTCAGCATGATTTAATATGGTTTGAGCGCAAATATTTAAGGCTTCCTGCCTCCCGTTTGTGATAATGATTTGATCTGGGTTGCAGCGAACACCCCGAGATAAAAGTAAATATTCTGCAAGTCTCTCTCTTAAAGGGAGATATCCAATTGGATCACCATATCCGCTAATGGAAATCCTATCTTGATGTTGTCGATATATTTTATTCCAAATAGAAAAAGGAAAAGCTCTTAAATCGGGCATGCCTGGAGAAAAAGGGAGGGTTGGTGGCCAGCGTGCCATAAGAGAAGATTGAGATTTTAACATCTCACAATAGTTTGATAACTCTGGAAGATCATTGTTGTTATTGCCACTCTCACTGACTAAATTTGACTTGTTTGAATCTATTACACAATGTGGTAGGTGATAAGAAACAAAAATCCCTTTTCCTGCTTCACTAAAAAGAAATCCTTCATTTTTTAGTTGTTCTATTACTTGCGTGACAGTATTTCGGCTGATTTGTAAACATTCAGACATTCTTCTGGATGAAGGGAGTTTAACTCCAGGTGATAGACGCCCATTAATTATTCGTGCCATTAAGGCATTATAGAGTTGCTTCTGAAGAGGTTTGTCTCGATTTAGGATTAAGTCAGAAAAATCTGGGGCACTCACCGTAGGTACCATTAAATAAAATTAAATTTATAGGAGAATGATAACTTTCAAGTTTAATTTCATCTGTTTGATCTAGGTTGTGTGAGGCTTTACATGCTGCATTATTGTACAATTTTTTTAAATTAGGATGGTATGTGTAAATTTAAGAGATCTATTATTGGTTCAATAATGTTTGATGGTTAAATCTTATTGCACTTCCTTTCAGATATGATTGGAGATATGGAGTGTTATCATTCAGTATGGATTTCAGAGTTTATTTTTTTTCATAAATTAGTTTGCCAAGTTTACCACCTTAGAAAACCTTCCAGCGGGTGGTACCATGATTTTTTCTAAACTGGACCTTACTTTTTTTGTTTGTAATTGATTTAATTGCCTTATTTGTTGTTGAATTTGATTTCGGTATTATTATGGCAAGGTGTTTTAATGTAAGTGGAGCGGTTTAACTTTTAGTTGTTTATTTAGGAGTGCAAGATATTTCCCTATGTTAAAGTTAGGTGACTTATTGGGGCGGGCTTATAGTGTGAGAAAAACTTATATAGTCGAGATGCGCCCATTTGCGAATAGTGCAATATATAATTTTATACAGTGACTTGTTTTGGGGTGGGCAAAGTTTTATAAAGTGCAATCACTTATAATTCTGTGCGATAAGTTAATGCGGTTGTAAATATCTAGAAGTTTATAATTGCGGTATTATGCTCTTTAAATAATGCTTAAATATTTTAGCTTGATAAGGTTTGAAGTTTTCTTTATTGGGTGAGCAACAGTTTTGTATTGGGTGGGGGTGTGAATTTCACTGCTGTTAAGGTGGATGAAACCCATTGTTAAGAGGCATCAGTAATAATATCCTAGCTGGTGATTTTTAATAGTTTTATTATGTTTATTTTTATAGTAAGTGCCAGCTCAAGATTAATAGTTTTAGAATAGCTACTCTTGATTTTTTAAAAGCTTCGATAGGTATTCAACGAACTGTTGACGTTGAAGGTGAGTGGTATTGGCACATCCTAATATTAGGCCGGATATTTTCGATTTGTTGGCGTCAGTTAGAGATAATGGGGTACTCCCGAAGCCTCTCTGGTTAAGCCTCTCATGCAAATAGATATCATCGTGCCCTGGAGTTTTTATAATTACAAGCATAGCCGCACTACTTTCAATAAGCTTTACATCTGGCTCTAAATGAAAATGAATTAGCTGACAGAAGTGTTTCCACTTTTCTTGATAGTTTATTTGCATTCTGCGAATGTGCCGCACATAGTGCCCATCATTAATAAAGTCGGCTAATACTGCTTGCTGGGGCTGGTTACATGGTCCTGAAAGTATGGACTTAGTATCTACAAAAGAGGATACAACAGACTTTGGTACTATAAGATAGCCCAAACGTAAGCTTGGCAAAAGTGTTCGGCTAAAACTGCCAATAAATATAACTGGAGTGTTTTTCTTCATGCCTTGTAGGGCGGCTATCGGCTTTTCTTCAAATGAAAATATACCGTTGGCTTCATCTTCTAATATCCAACACTTCGATTTTTCAGCCCAATTGAGTAGCTTACTTCTTTCTTGAAGTGGGATAACCCCACCCATAGGGTGTTGATAAGTCGCTGTTGTATAAATGAGTTTTGCTTGTTTATCTTCTCTGACTAATTGATCTATATCCAGTCGGTTTTCTTTTAATTCAATCAACTTTACGGCTGCATTCTTTGTGTGAAAAGCAAATCTTGCTCCTCTATAGCCCGGATTTTCCATTAAAACAGTATCGCCACTATTAAGTATTGTTTGGGCACATATATTTAAAGCTTCTTGTCTTCCGTTAGTGATGATGATCTGTTCCGCTGTACAACGAACACCCCGTGAGGCCAGTAAATGTTGTGCTAGCCTCTCTCTTAGTGCTAAGTATCCTTGTGGATCTCCATACCCGCTAATTGGTATCCTATCCTGGTGTTGTCGATATATTTTATTCCAGATAGCAAAGGGGAATAACTTTAAATCTGGCACACCTGGTGAGAAAGGAAGAAGGATGGGCCAGCGCGACTTAAGTTTAGGTCGAGATTTTATTGTCTCACTATAATCTGAGAGTGGTGGTAAGGAGAGCTCTGGATTATTCTCGCTCAGAGTAGAATTTTCGGCTGTTTCAATGGTGCTGAAATCTAAGTTGCTGGAGACGTAAATAGCTTTACATGCCTCGCTAACAAGAAATCCTTCTTTTTTTAATTGCTCAATCACTTGGATAACGGTGTTTCTACTGATATTCAGGCTTTCAGACATTCTGCGCGAAGAGGGCAGCTTTGTACCCTTGGTAAGTCGCCCATTCACTATCCAATCCATCAATATTTGATAGAGCTGCTTTTGAAGGGGGCGATTTCGATCAAGAGATAGGTCAAAAAGGTCTGGAGCACTCACTACCTGCACCAAGAAGAATTCAAACTTAAATTCTATTATTTTTTTGTATTATATCTAGAGTGTGTCGCCAAATGATTATTTGCTTAAGTTTCTTTAAAAAATACAAAGCAAAAAATTGATAGGTTTCACAATTTTAAACTGTGAAGTATCAATGCGACAATTGGTTTCATTTGAAACCATATTGTTGAGTTAATTTATTGCACTTCAAGGTTTACTTTCAAAATTAAAAACCCTTGTTTCTGGCACCATGATTTTTTCCAAACTGGACCTTACTTTTATTGAGTTTATTTGGCTAAATTTAAATGGGAATTTGCTCTAATTTAAATGTAAAAAATCTCTTAAGAGGCCTAAGTAAATGAAAATTATGAAAAGGGTGGGCTTATGTGCAGGTGTTGCCCTAGCTGTTGCTTACCAGTCTGCCAGCGCAGCGGAACTAACAGGCGCTTGTTATGACTATGCTTCAAGAGAACCCACCTCAGCTGTGAGGCTTGATGGTCAAGCGATAGGAATGGTTGTTGCCCACAATGTAATAAACACAACGCTTGGCGCTTCTAACTTTCCAATATTAAAAAGCTTGTATCCAGTTGTTTATGGTTCAATAACTGGGGGGTTTGTCACAGAAACCACAGACGGGGCAGATCCAGAACTTGTTGGTTGCTTGCAGCAATTCAATAATAGGATCTCTGATCTGGAATCGGCCTTTGTTGAAGCTGATCTTAACGAGCTAAATCGAATTTTATCACGGGCAAAATCAGAAATTATTGACTTAGGTAACTTGTATTACCACGACGAGATTGCAGATGATTATCAAGAGCTGGCAGTAAAGCTGGGAACAACTATAAAAAATACTCTAAATGAAGTGAACGTAGAAAATCCAGTAATATCGAAAGCTAAGTACGACTCTTTGATTAACAATGTTGCGCCAGCTTTTGTTTCCATTATTCAAATGGAATTGTTGCACAGAAGAGAGTTTAATCGTTTCTGTTTTAGCCAGGAAGTTTATCCAACCTGGAATGGTATAGATAGCGATGAACTCGTTGATCTTGAATTATTAAAAACAATTAAGTATGACACTTCAGAATTTATTGATTCTTATTTAACTACCCCAGAGGGTTCCGTAGCGAACTGTAATGCAGACTTTAATACTTTTTTAACTTTTGATCGGGTAATCGGTGACGAGTTTGACTCATACAAAGCGGTACTGGAAATGCTTGGTATTTTCATTACTGAAAGTACAAAAATACCGGGTATGATTTCTGCAGCTGTAGATGTATATAGTTCAGAATTGGGCGCCTACAGAGAGCTAATGCTAACCGAGTGTGATAGTCGTTATAAATATTCAGATAATTATTATAGCCACTCTTATACAGCTCCAGGGTCAAGTTCCTGTGAGGCTGCCCGAACAAGCTATTTGGAAAAGGATATTACCCCGACGGGAGTATATTCTGAAGACTCTAAATATCCTGCTGAAGCAGAAAGAAACCATATTCTTCATAATTTGGCAGCGGTTGTAGACTCTTGGGACTGGTATAGTCACGCGAGTCCAGAGGCCGTGGCCCAGCTAGATGAAGACACCATGCGACATGGTAAACTTGTTGCAGTGCCAACCTATAGTGGTGTGAGACTGAAATACCGAGATACTGATTTATGTGTCGGTTCAGATAAAAAAGCACAGTATACTTGCGATGTCAGTAAAAATATTTTTATGTTCCGACCATTTGAAGATGGATTTAAAATAACTCGGATATCTGATAACAGGAATTTTAAAGACAAAGGCGAAGACTCTGATGGCTTTGTTATTCGGTCTGGTGAAGGGCTGGACTCTAAATGGATAGCCGAAAGAGTAGGCCCTTTTGGTTTAGATCCTTATCCTAATTTTGTTAATGCAAGCACAGGAAGATGTTTAGCTCTTGATGATAATGCCAGCCTCACTGCAGTTAATTGTGATGAAATAGATAATGATATCTGGGAAATTGATGGAGTCGATATCCCTGATACGCATTCCTTTGTCAGTATGCGACATACCGGAGAAGGAAAGTGTATTAGCAACACCGGTACACCGGTAAGCTGTGATATTGAATCTGTTTTCTTTTATATTCTTCCGCAAAATGGTGGTTATGCTGTGTATGGTAGTGGAGGGTATATGGCAGATACGGAAGATGCTGGAATAGCATTTATCCTTGCTACAGGAGATTCTGTTACTTGGAATTTTTCAGACTTTAATAGTGATGGCGTTTTTAGACTGCAAAATCGAGATACCAAACAGTGCCTTGACTACCAGAGTGGAAGCCTAGTTGCAGTTGAGTGCAGCCTTGATCCGGCGGTAAGTGAATTGTTTGCATTTGATATTGTAGATTTACCCAATTCCTCAAATGCCGAGAGAATCTATCTAAAGGATAATACATCGACTGTTGGTCGTTGTATGGGTAAAAGATATACCGCAAACACAGGCACGGGTCAGACTGCCTATTTCAATGGGTCGTGTGATCTGACAGACATGGCACTCGTAAAATATAATGGTGGTTACATGATCTATGATATCACTAATGACAAGTATATCGAAGACAGTAACGATACCGACATTCGTAAATATGAACAGTTAGTGCCAAGCAGTGTGCCGAGTGATTCTACGACCTGGGATTTTCTTGGACCATATAACTATTCAGGGGTTAACCATTTCAGTATTAAGAATAGAGCTACTGGTGAATGCCTGAAAACAGTAGAGCTGAGTACTCTTAAAGGTGTCGGCGCTCTTTCAAAAGGAGACTGTAGTGATACTACTGCGTCAAGAATTTGGAGCCTCCATGGTATTGGAGAGTAAGAACTAAAAAGCTCTATAAAAACGCCCGCTTTAGCGGGCGTTTTTATAGATGGAATTCCAGGCAATCCCATCTGGTCTTGGTTTCGAATAATAAGTGCAATTGGTAAGGGTGGGCCCAGTTGATAGAATCGTCACTTCTCCCAACCAAGAGATCGGCGCTGATGAGCTGCTATCAACTGAGTGAGAATCAGCGATACCAGGTTTACAGCCTAAGAAAAGCTGGACACTCCCAGAAAGTAATAGCAAAGCTCTTGATGAGGTACCCTCTGACGATCAGTTGAGAGCTATGAGGCAATACTGGATTGCGAGGATATCGCCTAGGGCAAGCACACAAGTTTGAGGAGCTAAGAAGCCTGCAAGCGTATAGGGCACGGAAAGTGATTGGTGTTGTGTGGCAACAAATAGACAGCCTAACTCGGAAAGAGTTAAATCTTCAGCAGACAGCCATCTATTTAAAGAGATATAGCGGTGTATCGTTACATCAGGAGAGGATCTACCAGTTGATTTATTTAGACCATAAAAATGGTGGATACTTATTTTATGGCAAGTAATGTAGAACTGCGTGCCTGCTTACATTAACGAGAGCACTCGGGTACTTCGGTATAGTAGCCTCATTCCCAGACCTCTTTCCAGTTGGGTTACCGTTTGGCTTTGCCGGTCTAGTACGTGACAGGCTATTAGCCACTGCCGTAAAACTGCACATTTTAACAACAGCTAGAAATACTTGCATATCTTCTAGTTAGGGTTTCATTGTTTAATTCTTCTAAACACTAATTTAACTTTATGGCTGTTTATCAAAAGGCGGTGTCTGGGGCACTATGCTTGCAGAAAGTTAATACTTAATTATCGTGAAGAGGAATCTGATTTGAATAAGGCATTAATTGAGAAAACTGTAATAGCCAGCGAGCGTTGGAAGTCATTTTTCAACCAAGGAAATGCAGAAGGCTGCGCTTCTATGTACGAAAAGGATGCGCAAATGATGGCCAAGCCATTTGGGCTATTCCAGGGGCGGGAGCAGATACAGGCTTTCTGGGAAAATCTTGTGGCTCAGGGGTTCTCAGATGTGACTTACCTGGATACAAAAATCGAGGCAATAGATGACACTTCAACCGTACTTTCCAGCAACTGGAGAATGAATAACGCGCAAGGAGTAATTACACGAGAGCTCTGGGTTCTCCAGGAGGACGGCACAATGCGCCTGCGAGAGGACCATTTTGAAGCCTTGGACAAAAATGCGAAGTGAAAGGATATAACATGAACGAATATTGGAATAGTTTTACTCGGGAAAAAACTGACGAACAGTACAATCCGACTCTGTGGAATCATCGTTTGCCGCCAGAAAAATTGTTACCAGCTCATGTAGAATTCACAGAGAATCACAGCTCCAATTACCGACAGGCGATCAAAGGTGGACTGCAAACAGTTAGTTTTGGGGAGGGGGAATTATCAGGCTCAATGGATATTTTTAGGCCTGAGAATGTTGCTGAAGATGCACCCATAGTCATTTATATCCATGGAGGTTGGTGGCAATGGTTCTCAAAAGAGCAGTTTTCTTTCCTGGCTGAGCCTTTTAATAGAAAAGGGATTGCTGTTTATATGCCTGGTTATCGTATGGCCCAGGATTGGAATAATGGCGTGCCTATGGAGTCCATAGTAAAACAGACACAGTATGCAATGGCTAAGGTACTTAAGGAGGCAGAGCTGAGAGGTGCGCCTGCAGTTTACCTGATGGGGCACTCGGCAGGTGGTCAGTTAGTAGGGATGTTACATCAGACAGATTGGAGCCAGTTTGATATTTCAAAATCTACGCAGGATAAGTTCAAAGGCGCATTTTCTCTGGCTGGGCTTTTCGATATCCGTCCACTGGTGAATAGCTTTGTCAATGACACGATTAATATGTCAATGGAGTCGGCGGAGAAGGTAAGCCCACAGTTAATGCCGCTAAGTGAAGGTAGAAAGCTCTGTCCACTACATTTAATAGTACCTGAATTTGATACTCCTGAGTTTTTTCGTCAGACAAAGGAGTATCAAGAAAAGCTATTAAAATCCGGAAATCCCTGTCATTTTATTATTGCAAATAATCGTGATCATCTTGATTTACTTGAAAGATTACTTGTCGAAGATGATGAGGTGCTAAGTTATCTCTTGAATCATATTTTGGTTTAGTTTTAAAGTTAGGGCATGGCAAGTAATGTCCATGTCTTCCTTTCTAAACTGTATTTAAAATTTTGAAATAAATTATAGAGAAATCCTAGGTGGGGTGTCTTTTAAATAAATAGCTTAATTTTTCTCACTTGGTTTCAAGTAATAAAGATAAGCCTCTATTGACAACCAAGTTGTATGGCTCAGAGTTTGTCTTTTTTTAATATAGAAATTCTGTGCTCAGCTTTAACAAGCTTTTAATTCTTTAGTAACCTGTTTTTGATGTTTAATTTTTATCCAAGCCTTTTGTTTAGGTTTTTCTGATTCCTGTGCTAAATTTTTGTGTGAATAAATTATGTGGATAAAAGAGTAGAGAGCCGCGAATGGACGCTTATCAGTTTGACCAAGATTAAGTCGGATTGATGATTAGTGTTTTGTGCTGTCTTTTCTATAAATATCTATAAGTATCAATATATAAAATAAAGGAATCAGTGTGAGTGCTGCCAAGTGCAATGCTATTATATCGTTTTCTTTGCTGGATGGGCTCACTGAAAATACAATTATTTCCAGGATGAAAAACAAGATAAACAATAGATGTTTATCCAGCTTAGATATGGATTCAAACACCTTGGAACCAAGCAGCCAGTAACGCCAGGATTTGCATTTCAAAGCATCAAAAAGATAATAAAGGCCACAGGTTAAGCTCACTAAAGTTGTGAGTAGTAGCTCAAACACCCAGGCCGGGGGCTTGCCAGGGGCTGGGGGCCAAACATTGGTTACTCCAAATTCGGTAAAGGAGAGAATGGCGAATAGTCCGGTAGTTAATAGAACAATAGGGAACCGAAAAACTAATATGACCATACAGATTGCGGCAGAGACTTCGAAAACCCTTTGAATGGGCATAAAAATATTGGCATGCTCTGCAACCCAGGCTAATGCGTTGCGAAACCATAGCGGGGTGTTTCCGTATTCTACATAGGAGTTCACCAGCCCTCTATAGCCCTCTACGGTAAACCAGTTCAGTAAGCTGTCTTCATAAACCTGGAAAATCAACATAACACCTATGGTGATGGTGAACAGGTTAATCCAACGCCCTACCAGTAGGTTGGATTGTTCTGTCTGTAAGACCATGCGATATCGGTCTAAAAATTTTGAAAGTATCGCTAGGGCGGCAATGGTGATACTGGATAAAAGGCTGGCTAGAAGTATGTGATTGCCGCCGTTGCGCGACATCAAAAATATCGCAAACAACACGCTAGATGCCACAATCACCCAGAGGCACCAGGACAAAAAGCTTATATCGGGTGCCAGAATACTACCCAATAGACGCTGGTGATAGGGCGTAGGATGAGATGAGGCTTGATCGGATGGTTTCTGAATGTTTGGGGTGAAGCTACAGCTGCTTACCGCTAAGACTAATGCATATAAAGCCGGTGATAAAAACTCAAAGAACCAGCTATTTTCGCCCATATAAGTAAAGCCCCATAATACTATGAAGCTCACAAACATGAGTAGGGCGCCTAGGGTCATTAATACCCGCAATATTAAGAGTACCCCGGCAAGTAGAATGACAAAATGCAGTGAGTAAGTCAGGCTGGTGATGTGCGGGGTGAAAAATATGGCTAAAGATTGAATAGCTGCGGGGACTTCTTCCGTTCGAATAAGCTGCTCTAATACGGCTGCAAAGGCCAGCGGAGCCATCTCGCCATTCAGGTAGCGCATAATGACCAGTTGGATACAGGCGGCGCCTAAAAAAAGGCTTATCATGGCTAGCCATGCAGTTTGCGAGGTTGCCGCTTTTGTTTGGCTAGTATCTAAAGTTTGACTGGAATTGTGCATAAACCCAGCCTAGTTGAATTCGACCCCCATAGATCAATCCTTGTGCCAAAAAAAGTTCGCTATTTCAGCGTGTTTCCATCCAAGTTGTTGTCTTTATCGGCAATAGGAAAGCGTGGATAACTTCAGGCTAGGGCTGGCCAGGCATATGCGGGGTGAGTGTATATAAGAAATACACTAACAATATTTTCTACTGACCATGGCATAGAAATGCTGTTGCCAATAATAATGATATTGAAAGTTTGCTAGCTGAATGAGTGTGTTAAAAAACTCTGCAGAAGATCTATACAGTCCTCTCGTTGTTGTTTACTGGTATTGGCAAACCCTAATACCAGGCCATGGTTCAATGATTTATCGGGGTAGAAAAAAGAAAGTGGCGTGCTACCGAAGCGGTGCTGGGCTAATTGCTTTGACAGTTCTAGGTCATTCCTGCCGGGCGTGGCGAGTACCAAGTGCATTCCGGCACTACTTGCGATGAGTTGCGCCTGGGGTTCAAGTTTATCTCTTGCCAAATTGCAAAAATGCAGCCATTTTTCCCGATAGTTGATGCGCATTTTGCGCAGGTGTCGTACGAAGTGTCCCTCGTCAATAAAGTCGGCCACAACTGCCTGGGCAAGTAGGGGGGAGTGGCCGGAGAGTATTTCCTTTGCTCGAGCAAATGCCTGTACAAAGGGTTTGGGAACGATCATGTAACCTAAACGCAGGCCGGGCTGCAGGCTTTTACTGAAGCTGCCCATATAGATAACCGGGGTATGCTCTGCCATTCCCTGGAGAGCGGCGACAGGTTTGTGCTTGAAGGAAAATTCGCTGTCGTAGTCATCCTCTAAAATCCAGCATTGCGTCTTGCTGGCCCAGTCCAACAGCTTTAGCCGTTCACTGGCAGGCATGACTCCGCCCATGGGGTACTGATGGGTTGGCGTGGTGTAGAGGACTCTGCCATGCAGTTTGCTTTTGATCAGTGCATCCACGTCTAAATAGCCGCTTTGCAATTCTGCCAATGCCAACTTGGCGCCGCAGGCTTGAAACACCCATCGGGCGCGGCGGTAGCCAGGGTTTTCCATGATGGCGGTATCTCCGGGGCTTAGTAGCACTTGTGCGCACAGGCTCAAGGCTTCCTGGGCGCCATTGGTTATGATGATCTGGCTTTCATCACAGAGCACTCCGCGGCAGCTGCGCAGGTATTCTTCCAGTGCCTGGCGTAAGGGTGGATGGCCCTGGCTGTGCCCATAGCCAAGCAGTGGAAACCTATCTTTGTGGCGCCTGTAGAGTCTGGACCAAATAGCTAAAGGAAAGGCATTGAGATCCGGTATACCCGGTGAAAAAGGTAGAGATACGCCGCTGTCGGTTTTAAATGCCGTTGCAGTCTGCAGCTTTTGGCCAAGGGCTGAGAGCCCTGGTAAGGGAGCGGTACCATCGGAGCCTTGGGAATGCCATGCCTGGTGCTGTGGTTTCTGTACGTAAGCGGGTAGGGCGCTAGATACAAAAACGCCCTGTCCGACACGGCTGGTAACAAAGCCCTCTGCTTTGAGCTGCTCTAACACCAGTGTGACCGTATTGCGGCTGATATTCAGGGTGGAGGATAGTCTACGAGAGGAGGGGAGCTTGCTCCCTGCTGCGAGACGGCCGCTACAAATCCACTCCACCAGGTTGCGGTATAGCTGGCTTTGTAACGGTTGCCTGGGGTCCAGGGTTAAGTCGGCAAAATCGGGGCTGCTCAAACTGGCACCATTAACTGATTAAAACTGGATCTAATCAGAGTACCAGCAACTCCCTATATTGGCGATATCTGTTGTTGATAAATCGTTGTGGGAGTTTTTAAGAATGGTAGTTTCAGATTCCGCAAAGAGTGAACTGCCGGTAACTGAGAAAAGCCGGGTGCGCCGTGCTGCCAAGAGGGCCAGTTATCGTCGCGAGGATATTTATCGTTTGGTCGATGAACTGAAGCTGGGACATATTGGTTTTACCCAGGATGGTGAAGTGATTGTTATTCCCATGACGGTATGGCGCCATGGGGACTTTTTGTATTTTCATGTGCTCAATAAAAGCCGCTTGCAGAAATTACTGGATTCGGGGCAGCAGGTGTGTATTTCCTTTGCCCACTATGACGAATGGGTCCTGGCTAAATCCGCCTTTCATCATAGTGCCAACTATCGCTCGGCAGTTTTGTTTTGCCGTGGTACGCGGGTACAGGACCCAGAGGAGTTTGATGCGGTTTTCAAATCTATTATCGAAGATATCGAGCCCGGCCGCTGGAACCAGGTGCGCGCTCCAAATCCTCAGGAGCGCAAGGGTACGGCCCTGATGCGCCTGACCATAGAGGAAGGTTCTTTTAAAAGTCGCACAGGGGCGCCATCAGACAATAAAGAAGATCTCGATTTACCGGTTTGGATTGGCACTAAGCCCGCCTGCCCGTTTAGATAGCATCAGCCTCTTCAGGAGTTTTGTTGGTGAAGTTGATAATGGCAAGCATATCTTCGTTGTCCTTATCCATACCCACTTCAGTAAAACCAAAACTGGAATAAAAGTCTTTAGCCACTGGGTTTTTGGGGTTGTAGCAGATTTCTATTTGCTCGATATTGGGTGTTTGCCGGATTTCTTGTAGGGCTAGCTGAAGCGCTGCCCTACCTATCCCCTTCCCCTGCTGCTTCTGGTCAACCATAAATCTCCAAATGGAAATTTTTTCACGGCTCTCTTTCACCCACATAAGAAAACCAACGGGCTTTTCTCCCATATAAATCGCACGGGTTTCATATCCAGAATTGAACTGTGCCTCCACCAGTGACCACATATTGCAGGCAACGTATTCTTGCTGCGCTTCGGCGACATCCAGATCGCAGACCGCCTCATAGTTATTCTGGGTTATAGGTTGTAAAGAGGTACGCATTGTTGAGTTCTACAATTCCATTGCTTTAAAGTTTAGGTGTGCTTTAAAACGCAGTTTATTTTTTAAGAACCTCTAACGCCACCTGTAAAATTTCTTGCTCGCTGGTTTCAATATTCGGCCTCACCCCCTGACCCTCCCAGTTAACCAGTTCCTTAGATAAAGTCGAAACCGGGCGGCTAGAGGGAATTCCAATTTCAAAGCTAAATGGCAGGGTCTGAGGCGCATCCATCATATGGGCTCCGCCGGCGCTGGCACTACCGATAATAGTGGCTCTACCCAGTTGTTGCAGCGAGAAGGCGATGCTTTCTGATGCGGAGAAGGAGCGCCCATTGATCAGTACTACCATGGGTCTCTGGGTGCCATAGGCTGGCCAGGGAAGTTCTTTGATGCGTTCAGGGGAATGTTGCTTCTCTCTGGTTTCAATGACATATGGCAGGGGGTTAGTGGGGTCCACAAAGGATTCGAGGATGGCAGTGGCTGTATCACTATCACCACCGCCATTATTGCGCAGGTCTAATATCAGACCGTCACTGTGTTGCAACAGGGTAAATGCCGCTGCCAGGCTTTGCCGTGCATTTTCAAAAGTGTGGAATGAAGAGAGTTTGAAGTAGGCAATATTACCGGGCAATAACTCTAGTTTCTTTACACCATAGTTGTTCTTGGGTGCCTCGGCCCGCCACTGTGCTATCCAGTTGTTGGAATCTTCGTTAGGGCTTACCGGCTCCAAATAGAAATGTTTGTCTCCGGACAGTGTTCGGATTTTCTCGGTAATTAGCTTGGCAAAACTTTGGGAGTCCCGACAAAGGCGCAAAGCTTCAGGGCTGCTGGCCATCTCAGACAACGCCAGGGAAACACTCTGGGCTTTGTCTGCGAGTACATAAGTTTCTGCAATAGCGCTGGCGGCGGATTGGATAACTACGGTGGGATTAAACTGGCAATCCTCATCGTTGTCACTTGCGTAAGTCGCTGAAGAGATGGTGTGGCATAGGGCCAGGCTGAAGGCGGCAATCAGTTTCATGGCTTTTTATTCTCCTTGGCAATGCACTGCTGAATGCGATCGAGATAGGGGTGTTCCTGCAGAGCGGCAATCGCCTCTTCGACGAGTGCTGTTAGAGGTGCAGACAGTTGCCGATTTAATGAACGTTCCGCTTCAACGGTGGCTTGCCAGTGGACTTCAAGCTTTGGTAGTAAGCGCTGGCCTTTACGGCTGAGGCGGACCTTGCGCTGGCGTGCATCCTCCCCGGTGAGGATTTCTAACAATCCCTGCTGGACCATATCTCTGACCGTCTGGCTGACCGCCGGCTGGGAGATTGCGGCACTGGCCGCTATTTCATTGATGGTGACCGGGCTCTTGTGGATAAGGGCTCGCATCACCGGTGTATAACGCGGCTTGTAGTTTTTAATACCGCAGGTGCGGTAACTATCTGCGACATCGCCGTCCAGTAATTCGATTAAGTGCCTGAGGCGAGTACCCAGCTGGCTGTATTTCATAGTGTTGAATTTATATAAGTGCTTATATAAATGATTGTAGAGTATCTCCCTACGTTGTGGCATTTCCTCAACCTCCTGTGAACCCGTTAACCCTTCGCTTGATCGCGGACACACAGTTTTAAGTTGCCGGCAAATGCCAAGCCTTTCCAATCAACATACATTGAAACCGAAATTTAACATTTGTTTCATCGAAATTTAGGAATTCCCCGCCACTCTTTGCGCCGCTTAATCCGTATCAGGCAACTGGGAATAACGACGATGAAACAATTTGGCTTGGCTGCTCTGGCAGCCCTGGGTCTTCCACTGATGGCTGCAGAGGTCCAAGCCAGCGACCTCATTATCTCGGAGTACATTGAGGGCAGTGGTAACAATAAAGCGCTGGAAATTTTTAATGGCGGTGAAACTGCGATTGATCTGAGTGATTACGCCATCCAGCTTTTTTTCAATGGTTCCGATAGCGCCTCCGCGAACATTTCTTTGAGTGGCACTTTGCAGGGCGGTGCGGTATTTGTTCTGGCCCACGGCAGTGCCGATACAGTGTTGCTGGATCAGGCCGACCAGATTTACACCAGTGGCCTGTTTAATGGTGACGATGTAGTAGCACTTGTAGGTCCCAATGGTTTTGTTGATGTGATCGGCCAAATTGGTACTGACCCTGGCAGCCAGTGGGGCAATAGCAGCCTCGGCACACAAAACCAAACACTGGTACGCAATCTGGATGTGCAGACAGGCCGCTCCGATGGCAACAGCACCTTCGATCCCGCTCTGGAGTGGTCCAGTGAGGGATTGAATAATTTTGATCACCTGGGCTGGCACGGCGCCGATGGTGGCAATGGCAATGGCAATGGCAATGGCAATGGTGACGGTGACGGTAATGGCGGTATCGAGCTGGGGGCCTGTGGCGATGCGGCAACCTTAATCAGCCAGATACAGGGCAGCGGTAGCGCGAGTGCGCTTGAAGGCGAGCGCCACGAAATCGAGGCGGTGGTTGTCGGCAATTTCCAAGATCCCAATACCGGCTTGGCCGGTTTCTTCCTACAGGAAGAGGACAGCGATCAGGATGGCGTGGATGCGACTTCAGAAGGACTGTTTGTACACGACAATGGCTTCGGTGTGAGTGTGCAAGTTGGCGACCTGGTGCGCGTAGGGGGTATCGTCGATGAATTTTTTGATTTCACTGAGTTGAATCAGGTTGATGGTGTCAGCGTTTGCGGAAGCGGTTATCAGGTAACGGCGGCTAATGTACAGATGCCGTTTGGCTCTGTGGCAGAGCAGGAGCAGCTCGAAGGGATGCTGGTTGAATTCCCGCAGAGCCTCACCGTTAACGGACATTACAACCTGGGCCGCTATGGCGAAGTGATCCTATCCAATGGCCGCCTGTACATCCCCACCCACAACAATATGCCGGGCGCTGCAGCGGCGGCTCAAGTGGAAGCCAACGCACTCAACCAGATTATTCTGGACGATGGTTCCACAGTGCAAAATCCCGAGACAATGCCATATCCGGCCTCGGGTCTCAGCGCTTCTAACACCTTGCGCAGTGGCGATACTCTGGAGGGGCTTACCGGAGTGATGGGGTACGGCTTTGGTGCCTACCGTGTTCACCCTGTGGAAGTCCCCCAATTTACCCCGGTCAATCTACGCGATGAAGCGCCCATCTTACCGGGTGATGGCAGCCTGCGCGTTGCCAGCTTTAACGTGCTGAATTACTTCAACGGTGACGGTAACGGAGGTGGCTTTCCCACTTCGCGCGGTGCCGATACTTTGGAAGAGTTTGAGCGCCAAAGAGAGAAAATTATTTCTGCAATCCTACGCATGGAAGCCGATATTGTCGGCTTGATGGAACTGGAAAACGACGGCTACGGTGTCGATAGTGCCATCCAGGATCTGGTCAATGGGCTCAATGCTGCAGCATCAGGGCACAGCTACCAGTTTGTGCAGCCGGACCTCACGCAGCTGGGCAGTGATGAAATCGCCGTGGGCATGATTTACCGCAGCGACCGCGTTATGCCGATTGGCAGCGCCGTTACTCTGCAGGATTATCCTTTTGATGACGGTAACCGCCAGCCGCTGTTACAGGCATTTGCCGAACTCTCCTCCGGTGAGCGTCTCGCCGTGGTGGTGAACCACTTTAAATCCAAGGGAAGTTGTCCAAATGATGGCAGCCTGAACAGCGATCAGGGGGATGGTCAGGGCTGCTGGAATGCTCTGCGTACTCAGGCTGCCGATGCCCTGGTGAGTTGGGTTGAGAATGACCCCACCGGAACTGGAATTGACCGTGTTTTAGTGCTGGGCGACCTCAACAGCTACGCCATGGAAAATCCAATTACGGCTCTTGAAGGGGCGGGTTATACCGACCTTCTGGAATGGTACGGAGCGGGACAGGCTTATTCCTATGTCTATGACGGCCAGTCTGGCTACCTGGATCATGCGCTGGCCAGCCCTTCACTGGCTCCGTTGGTTACTGCCGCTATGGACTGGCATATCAATGCCGATGAACCGCGAGTGCTGGATTACAACCTTGAACACAAGAGCCTAGAGCAGCAGGAAAACCTCTACTCTACAGGCCCCTTCCGTGCATCCGATCACGATCCCTTAATTGTTGAGCTGGATCTGAGTGCAGATAACCTAGCGCCCACGGCAGAATTCAGCTGGGAGTCTGAAGGGTTGTTGATTAATTTTATCGATAACAGCAGTGATGCAGATGGTGAGCTGTTGAGCTGGTCCTGGGATTTTGGCGACGGCTTAACCAGTAGCGAGCAAAATCCCAGCCACACTTTCGATGTGCCGGGTAATTACTTGGTACGTTTGCAAGTAAAAGACGATCGCGGTGCGGTATCCACACAGGAGCAGATTGTTGAAGTGACGGATGATGCGATTTCACTGCAGGCCAACTTTAAAATGCATCGCTTTTTCCGTTGGGTATGGGTAGAAGATCGCAGCCAATACAGCGGTGATAATAAACTGCAATTCCACTGGGATTTTGGGGATGGAGTACAGCGCAACGGTCGTTGGGCGTTACATCGCTACGCACAAACGGGTAATTACGAAATTACTCTCACAGTGAGTGATGGTGAGGACGCTGAAGATAGCGCCTCCCAAGTAGTAAAAATTTCCTGGCCACGATGATATATGTCAATTTTTGATTAATAATAAATATTCTGGTTGCCCTGGCGCTGGGGTTTTGAATTCCCTGTCGTCGCTTCACCAGGATTTTTTGAGTTGATAGCTTTTCCCTAGAAGCGAATGGCCGCACCCTGGTGGTGCGGTCTTTTTTATTTCGCTCTCCTTAAAAAATTAATTACCCCCATTTGTTTTTAAGCTGATGACCCCCTTTGGGAGAAAGAAGGACCATACTAGGTTCTGTCTTGTTGGGTTATAGGGGCGCCCCTTTATGTCGTGTGCATTCAAAAGTCTCGTAGGTTTAAGCCTGGAGTGGACTGGCACCCATTATTCCGAGGTGGGAGATTTCCCTGATCTCTCCACCTATGTTGTCAGTTATGAGTCAGAATCCAACTGCTATATCACTGCCGGTGGCAAGCTGGTATGTGAAGCCAGTTACTCGTATGCGCCTATGGGAGTACGTATGGCAGCACTGGTTTATCGGCCGAATATCTACCAGGGGCGGCGTGGAGTTGTTCTTTACGCCATGTTGGATTTTGACCTGATGATGGATCGTGCCGTTATTATGCATAACGATCAACCCCTCGCGCTGGCCAATGGCAGTTTTCGGGTGGTTGATACACCGGAAAAACCCGTCATTGGTTAGGGGAGAATTAAATTAAAATATCGGGAGAGCTTGGTATGGATAATCATGAAAAAATTAATTATGTAGAGTTCCCATCTAAGAGCCTGGCAAAAACCAAGGCTTTTTTCACTGAGGCCTTTGGCTGGGAATTTACAGATTATGGACCCGAGTACTCCGCTTTCTCCGGCGCAGGCTTGGACGGTGGCTTTTTCCAGGCGGATATGCACAGCTCAACAGTGAATGGTGCCGCGTTGGTAGTACTCTATAGTTCTGACCTGGAAGATACGTTACAAAAAGTCGAGCGGTGCGGTGCTAAGGTGGTCAAACCTATTTTTTCTTTCCCCGGAGGAAGGCGCTTTCATTTTGCCGAGCCCAGCGGCAATGAATTTGCGGTTTGGTCAGATATCGGAGAGAAACAGTAACTTTAGGTTGTACCAATAAAAAAGCCCCCGTGGGGGCTTATTGATTTTGTGCTAAGAAATTTTCGCTGAGCCCTCAAGCTGATAATTCAGTTTGTTTCTCATCGGCTAATTAAGCGCTAATAGATATATACTGCTCCGCTAGAGTATGCTGAATTATCTTGCTGATTGCCGCCGATGCCCGTGGCGCCACTATCTTCTTGAAAGGCCCCTACCGCTAAGGTCTGGCCATCTGCGCTGAGGCTGATATTACCAAAACCAAAATAGTCTCCCTTTTCGGTATTACTGGCTTTTAGGTAGGCCTTCTGTTGCCAGTTGTCCTCACTTCGGGCGAAGATATACACGGCACCAGACCAATCTGCACTATTATCGCCTTCATCGCCATTAATGCCAATGGCACTGCTACCCTCCCGAATGGCTCCTACCGCTAGGGACTGGCCATCGGCGCTAAGACTGAGAGATCCACCAAATCGGTCATAAGAATTTGTATTACTTGCCTTAATATAAGCTTGTTGCTGCCAAGTATCGTTGTTGCGAATAAAAATATAAGCTGCGCCAGCACTCGTTGCCTGGTTGTTATTTGCATCGCCATTAATACCGGAAGCATTGCTACTCTCAGCTGTAGCTCCTATGGCCAGGACCTTGCCGTCTGCGCTTAAACTGAGTGAAGAACCAAAATAATCACCTTCATCAGTGTTACTAGCTTTTATGTAAGCCTGTTGTTGCCAGTCGGTGTCACTGCGGGCAAAGATATACACCGCACCAGAATTATATGTACGATTGCTACTTTGATCGTTGTTAATACCGGTAGCACTGCTATTTTCATTTGGTGCGCCCACTCCGAGTATCTGGCCATCGGCACTGAGGCCGACAGTATAACCAAAAAGGTCATTTTCATCGCTATTGCTAGCCTTTATGTAGGCCTGCTGTTGCCAGGTGCCTTTATCTCGGGTGAAGATATAGACTGCTCCGCTATCCTCTCTTGAAGCCCCAACAGCTAAAGTTTGGCCATCGCTACTAAAGCTGAGTGAATCACCGAAGTTTTCAGAGGCATCTGTATCACTGGCCTTAAGGTAGGCTTGTTGCTGCCAGTCATCTTCATTGCGGGTGAAGATATAAACACCACTATCAGTACCTACTGCAAGAGTCTGGCCATCGGCATTCAGACTGAGTTCTGAACCAAAATACTCCCACTTTCTATTGTTGTTGGCTTTAAGGTAGGCCTGCTGTTGCCAGCCGCTTTCACTGCGAGTAAATATATACACCGCACCGGATTCATCTGCATCATTATTGCTTCCATCTCCATTAACACCTGTGGTGTTGCTATCCTCTCGAGGTGCCCCTATTGCTAGGGTCTGGCCATCAGCACTAAGGCTGATTGCTTTGCCGAAATCATCGTGAGCATCTGTATTACTCGCTTTGAAATAGCCAATGCTTCCGGTCAGTAAAAAATCGTCAACAGAAAGTATCGTTGAATCACTACATCTTTCTTGAGATCCCTCACCGTTGCAGGCCTGTAGAATATATTGCGCATTAGTTCGGGAATAGAGTGCTGTTTCTAGTTTTAGTGTTAGGGATTCATTACCTTGGGGAATATATTCAGCAACCCGTCTAAAACCGGAAACCCCATCGGGGTTTTCCAGTAAATGATAGTGGCTGGCATTTTCAGCATCAATCCACGCGAAGCGGAACTTCTTTATTGCCTCAAAACTTAAAGCAATTAGCTTTACTTGCTCTGGTGCAATAGAGGTGTCACCTCCATTTGAGGGATCTTCTGTTGCCGGTGGAGTACCGTCTCCTGTTGAAGGGGTACTTGCTACCGGTGAATTTTTTTCAGCAGTATCGCCGGTGCTACTGCTACCAGATCCGCCACCGCTACAACCGGATAGGAGTAAGGCAATTAGGGAGATCTTTATAATTTTTCTGTTCATAACTTTTGACTGGTTATCTTTGGCGCCTGATTATGCAGTTTGTATCTGTGGGAATTCAAATATTACTTTCTATAATTTTATTTTTTCATAAAATTTTTTTAATTGGCGGGCTTCTATAGATTATGTTTTCGAATGTTGTGAATTTTGCACTCTGGTGCTACTTGCTGTTTGGAAGTTTTTTTAAGAATTCTGTACCAAATGGGAGGGTATGTTTTTGTTGTTTTCAGGATTTTTGATTTTATTTTTGTTTGGTGGGTGAGCTGGAGAGGCGATTTCTGCGGTTGTGGCTGATTTTTTTGGGCGGGTTGTGTTTACATACTAGGGGCTGGTAGAGATATGAATAAATATAAAGTTACCACAAAGAAAAGAGCATCTTGTTAGATATTTTCAGCGGTAATTTTAGAGGGTTTAGGATGATGGTTTTTTCTGGCTTTAGTGGCAGGTTGGTGGTGTCAATAAGATATTTTGGATTTTAAAATGAGAATAAAGGGGGGTTGGTGGCATTTAAGCTCCAGGCAGTCAGAGTTGAAGATAGTAAGAGCTAAATCAGGAACAGACGTTTCATTTAGCTAAATTGTATAGTAATGATTTTTTATTTTGATTGGGTGTTGAGTAGCAATAACAAGCGCTTAAACAATATTCAATAAAAAAGCCCCCGGTTTTATTCGGGGGCTTTTTAAAATCTGGATGAAAGAGTTTTAAGATTACACCTTAAATTCAGTATCCAGCTTCTTTTCCACCAGCTGCTTTTTTAATTTCGCATACTGGGGTACGCCGTTTTTGTAGGGGGGGTAGTCCTCGCCCTGAATTAACGGTAACAGGTACTCGCGTCCCGCTTCGGTAATACCGAAGCCGTCTTCACTAATATATTCTTTCGGCATAAATTTTTCGACGTTGGCCACTTCAGACAGTGGCGCTTCCGCGATAGACCAGCTGTACTCTTCACCTTCTGCACGAATAATTGCCGGCATAATCGCATTCTTGCCGGTTGCCGCCATTTCCACGGCGGCGCGACCGACGGCGTAGGCCTGCTCCACATCGGTGGCGGAGGCGATATGGCGGGCGGCGCGTTGCAGGTAGTCGGCCAGTGCCCAGTGGTATTTCAGGCCCAGCTCGCTTTTGATCATATTGGCGAGGGTTGGTGCCACACCGCCAAGCTGCTTGTGACCGAAGGCGTCGGTAGTGCCGGCATCGGCGAGGAAGGTGCCGTCTTCGTACTGGGCGCCCTCGGAGGCGACGATTACGCAGTAGCCTTTCTCGTCCACGGTCTTTTGCACCTTGGCCAAGAACTTCTCTTTATCGAAGGCCACTTCCGGGAACAGGATGATGTGCGGTGCATCGCCTTCCTCTTCCTTGGCCAGGGCGCCGGCGGCGGCAATCCAGCCCGCGTGACGACCCATTACTTCGAGGATAAAGACCTTGGTGGAGGTGGCGCACATAGAGGCGACGTCCATGGCCGCTTCCTTGGTGGAAACTGCAACGTATTTTGCTACGGAGCCGAAGCCGGGGCAGTTGTCGGTTAGCGGCAGATCGTTGTCGACCGTTTTGGGAATATGGATGGCCTGGATTGGATAACCCATGGTCTCAGACAGTTGCGAGACTTTCAGGCAGGTGTCAGCGGAGTCGCCGCCGCCGTTATAGAAGAAGTAGCCGATGTCGTGGGCCTTGAATACTTCGATCAGGCGCTCGTACTCTGCGCGGTTCTCTTCCAGGCTCTTCAGCTTGTAGCGACAGGAGCCAAAGGCGCCGGAGGGAGTGTGACGCAGTGCGGCGATGTCTTCCACACTTTCCTGGCTCACGTCGATCAGTTCCTCTCGCAATGCGCCGAGGATGCCGTTCAGCCCCGCATAGACTTTACCAATTTTGTCCTGGTTTTCACGGGCAGCTTCTATTACGCCGCAGGCGGAGGCATTGATTACGGCAGTCACACCACCGGACTGCGCGTAAAAGGCGTTCTTCTTCGACATGGTTATCCTGTTTTCATAGAGATCTTGGGAAGTGACCCGATCCGGTTGTCCGCCGGACGCTCTTCGGCGGCGCCAGTGGGGAACTCCGGGAGCTCGTATCGGGTGTCGGCCGTAGCTGGAAAATTCCTACCACCCTAACGGGGGTGAGGCCGATCTGTGCGGGGGCGGAGTCTAATGGAATAGCGAGTAAATTGCATGGCAAACGGGGCATTTGGCAATTACTGGCCTGTTTTGCCGTGGTAAGCTTGCGCCGCAACCCCCAGGAGTACAGATTTTCGCCATGCATATCCATATTCTCGGTATTTGCGGCACCTTTATGGGCAGCCTAGCCCAATTAGCGGTGGCCGAAGGACACCGGGTCACCGGTAGCGATGCCAATGTTTACCCCCCCATGAGCACTCAACTACAGCAGGCGGGTATTCAGATCACCGAGGGCTATGACCCGGCTCAGTTGGAGCCGGCCCCAGACCTGGTCATTATCGGCAATGCCATGTCCCGCGGTAATCCCGCCGTAGAAGCGGTACTTGAACAGGGGCTGGCCTATACATCCGGTGCCCAGTGGCTCTGTGACCATTTCCTCGGCGGGCGCTGGGTACTGGCAGTAGCGGGCACTCACGGCAAGACCACGACTGCCAGCATGTTGGCTTGGATTCTGGAAGCGGCGGATATGCAGCCCGGCTTCCTGATTGGCGGTGTACCCGGTAACTTCGGTGTTTCGGCGCGCCTGGGGGAGTCCCCTTTCTTTGTGGTGGAGGCAGATGAATACGATACCGCCTTCTTCGATAAGCGCTCTAAGTTTGTGCATTACCGCCCACGCACAGTGATTATCAACAATCTGGAGTTCGATCACGCCGATATCTTCGACGATTTGGCGGCGATCCAGCGGCAGTTTCATCATCTAGTTCGCACGGTGCCCGGCAACGGCCTGATTGTCAGCGCCGCAGAAGATAATGTGGAGCAGGTATTGCAGCAGGGTTGCTGGAGTGAAGTTCAGCGCTTTGCCAGTGAGGATCAGCCGGGAATCAGTGCCGGCGACTGGCGAGCGGTGGATATCGCCGCGGATGGCAGCAGTTTTACCGTGCTATTCGAGAGTGCCGAAGTGGCGCGCGTGGAGTGGGATCTCACCGGTATGCACAATGTGCGCAACGGTCTCGCCGCTATGGCTGCAGCTCGTCATGTTGGCGTGGTACCAGAGCTAAGCGCCTCTGCCCTTGGGCGTTTTCAAGGCGTAAAGCGCCGTATGGAATGCCTGGGCGAAGTGGCTGGTATCCGCGTTTACGATGATTTTGCCCACCACCCAACTGCGATCGAATCCACGCTTACGGGCCTCAGGGCCAAAGTGGGCAAGGACAAGATCATCGCCTTGATTGAACCCCGTTCCAACACCATGCGTATGGGCGTGCATCAGGGCCAGTTGGCCAGTGCCTGTAGCGGTGCGGATATGGTGTTGTGGTATCAGCCCCAAGGGATGAATTGGTCTCTGAATGAAGTTACTCACCACTCTCCGGTGCCGGCCAAGATTTTTGACACTATCGAGAATGGTGTGGAATCGGCACTGCAGCTCGCCGGCGAGGGCAGTCATATCGTGGTGATGAGTAACGGCGGCTTCGGTGGTATCCATCAGCGTTTGATTGGAGCCCTGGAGCAAAAATATAACTATTCGACCTGAAAAGAGTCAGCATTTTAGTGATCGGGGAAGTGATCTTGCAGCAAGCCACATTTAATAAAACCGTTACCCTGGCCATGACTGGGGCTTCCGGGGCCCAATACGGCCTGCGTTTGTTGCAGTGCCTGCTCGCTTCTGGCGTGCGCGTCTGGCTGTTGATGTCTGAGGCGGCCCAGGTAGTGATCAATACAGAGACCGACCTGCAACTGCCGGAGGGCGACGATGACACACTGCAGGCTTTTCTCGCCGATCGCTTCGGCGCGCAGGAGGGCCAGTTGAAATTGTTTGGCAAGCGCGACTGGTTTTCGCCGGTGGCATCCGGCACTGGAGCGTCGGCTAGCATGGTGATCTGCCCGGCTAGCGGCGGTACTTTGTCGGCCGTTGCCTGTGGAGCCTCCAACAATCTGATTGAGCGCGCTGCAGATGTGGCATTGAAGGAGCGCCGCCAATTGATTTTGGTTCCGCGCGAGGCGCCTTACTCGGAGATTCACCTGGAAAATATGCTCAAACTCACCCGCATGGGCGCGATGATTCTGCCGGCTAGCCCCGGTTTTTATCAGAAGCCGCGCACGGTCGAAGACATAATCGATTTTGTGGTGGCGAGACTGCTCGATCAGTTGGGCGTGGAACAAAAGTTGTTGCCGGCTTGGGGTGAGTAGGTCACAGGGAGATAAAAAATAGTGAAAGCGAGCATAACCATCCACTACTGTGTGCAGTGCAATTGGATGTTGCGGGCTACCTGGATGGCCCAGGAGTTGCTTCACACTTTTGCGGATGATCTACAACAGGTTGCATTACAACCCGGAACTGGAGGAGTATTCGAAATCCGCATTGGTGAAAATTTGATCTGGGAGCGCAAGCGCGATGGCGGTTTTCCCGGAGCAAAGGAACTCAAGCGGCGCGTGCGGGACCTATTGTTTCCCGAGCGTGATCTGGGACATATCGATACTCCCTGAAAATATTTCCAATAGCGCCGTGTAAACGCAAATTTTGTATTTGCACCAGCACTGCCGGGGCGATCAAAATATGCGCCGTACTGCGGCCCACTGATTTATTGGATAGAAGCAAAAACCTATGCTGTCAGCTTTCAAGAACTCGTATGAATACCTGGTAACCAAGCGGCCACTGGCTGTGTTGGTAGTTATCGGCCTGCTCACCCTGCTGGCAGCGATGGGCTTGCCCCGCTTCAAGATCGATGCCTCGGCGGACTCCCTCACCCTGGAGGCCGATGAGTCCCTGGATTATTTTCGTGAGATCGCTGAGCGCTACGCTAGCGGGGACTTTCTGGTGGTCACCTATCGCTATGAGGATGGCGACCTGTTTAGCGATAAATCTCTACAAGCTCTGGCCAAGTTACGCGATGAGCTGGCCGGAGTAGATGGCGTTTCCAGTGTACAGACCATCCTCGATGTCCCTTTGCTGTACAGCCCCAAGCTGTCTTTAACCGATATCACCGATGAGATTCGCACCCTGTCCCAGGCAGATACTGATCGAGACCTGGCCCGACAGGAGTTTCTCTCCAGCCCTATTTACCGCGAATTGATTCTGAGCCCGGATGGCCAGACCACCGCACTGCTCGCCAATCTGACGCTGGATAGCCACGGTATAGAATTGGTACGCGAGCGCGATGCCCTGCGCCGTAAGCGCAATAGTGAGGGCCTGAGCCCGGAAGAGGCTGCGCGCTTGGAAGAGGTGAGTGCCGTCTATTTGCAGCACCGCACGGCTCAGGAGTTGGAAGCGCGGGCGCGAGTTGATGAGGTGCGGGGGATTCTCGCCGGTTACAAAGGCGAGGCAGAGTTGTTCCTCGGCGGTGTGACCATGATCACTTCGGACATGATCACATTTATCAAAAGTGATCTGGTAGTGTTTGGTGTGGGCATCCTCGTCTTCATTATTCTGACTCTGTTGCTGATCTTCCGTCAGCCCCGTTGGGTGCTGTTACCGCTGCTCACCTGTGTCACCACCGCAGTGATGATCCTGGGTCTGCTCAGCTGGCTCGACTGGCGCATGACTGTGATTTCCGCAAACTTTGTCGCGCTGCTGCTGATTATTACCCTGGCGATCACTATCCACCTGGCGGTGCGTTACCGCGAATATATTGCGCAAAACCCCGACTGGAGCCGTGAAACACTGGTGCTGCAGACAGTGCGGTTTATGGCCAAGCCCTGTCTGTACACGGCCCTGACCACTATCGTTGCGTTTGTATCGCTGGTGGTGAGTGGTATTCGCCCGGTTATCGACTTTGGTTGGATGATGACGATGGGGGTAACTCTAGCCCTGATGTTGTCCTTCCTGATTATCCCCAGTTTTCTGATGATCCTGCCCAAGCGCCAGGGCAAAGTGAGTGAGGATAATTCCCATGCATTTACCCTGCGTTTCTCTAGCTTTGCCGAGCGCCATAAGTTTGTGGTGTTGGGGGTGTCCCTGGCCGCTGCGGTGATCAGTGTGGCGGGAATGCTGCAGCTTAAAGTGGAAAACCGCTTTATCGATTACTTCGATGATTCCACCGAAATTTACCAGGGTATGCTGGTGATTGACCGCCGCCTGGGCGGCACTGTGACCCTGGATATTATCCTCGACAAGCCTGTGGAAGAGGAGCCTGCCTTCGAAGGTGAAGAGGATCCTTTTGCCATGGAAGCGGAGGAAGATCCGTTTGCGGTAGAAGAAGATCCTTTTTCCTCAGATGACCCTTTCGGCGGAGAAGAGGAGTCTCAGGAGCAGAGTTATTGGTTTACCGTAGCTGGTCTCAATACCTTGGAACAGTTGCACGATTACCTGGAAGAACAGCCAGAGATCGGCAAGGTGCAGTCCCTCGCCACTCTGTACAAAGTGGCTCGTGACCTGAAAGGTGGTCAGCTCAATGACTTTGAGTTGGCGGTGGCCAATACCAGCCTGCCGCCGGAAATCCGCGGCGTATTGGTAGACCCTTACCTCTCGGTTGAGAACAATCAGGCCCGCATTACCCTGCGGGTGATGGAGACTGATCCGAATCTGCGCCGTGGCGAATTGATCGAGCGCATTTACGATTACGCGCATAATGAAATGGGTATAGCGCCGGAAAACATCCACCAGACAGGACTGCTGGTGCTCTACAACAATATGCTGCAGAGCTTGTTTAAGTCCCAAATCCTGACTCTGGGGGCGGTATTTGTGGGCATCCTGTTAATGTTCCTGGTGTTGTTCCGTTCTCTGTCGATTGCCATTATCGCGCTGGTACCGAATATGCTGGCGGCCTGTGTGGTACTCGGTGGTATGGGGCTCGCCGGTATTCCATTGGATATGATGACCATCACCATTGCGGCGATTACCGTGGGTATTGGGGTGGATCATGCGATTCACTATCTGTACCGCTTCCGCGCCGAGTTTGCCAAAGACGGCAATTACCTGGCCACCATGCATCGCAGCCATGCAACTATCGGTCGCGCCATGTTCTACACGGCAATCACCATTATTGCCGGCTTCTCGATCCTGGCGCTGTCCAAGTTTGTGCCTTCTATTTACTTTGGCCTCTTGACCGCCTCGGCCATGTCCGCGGCACTGCTGGGCTCACTGACTTTGTTGCCACTGTTACTGGTGATATTCAAGCCTCTGGGTGCCGGTTCTGTAGATAGAAGTGAGGTGGAAATTCCAGAGGGTGCAGCCAAGGCCTGAGGGAATATTTTTTAGAGCTAGCAATAAAAAGCCGGGCAATTGCCCGGCTTTTTATTAGCAGATTAATTCGCGGAGAATTAATCCTGGCGGCTGGTGATTTCCAGAAGGTGGTAACCAAACTGAGTTTTTACTGGGCCGTGTACCTTGTTCAGTTCCTCAGAGAAAACGACCTTGTCGAACTCCGGCACCATCATACCCTTGCTGAACTCACCCAGGTCACCGCCGGAACGGCCGGAAGGGCATTGGGAGAACTGCTCCGCGATTTTGCCGAAATCGGCGCCATTTTCGATCTGATCTTTCAGTTCCAGGCACTTGTCTTCGGTCTGTACCAGGATATGGCGGGCTGTTGCTTTAGGCATGAATAGTCTCCATTCGTTAATAAACCGCAGCAGCTTAATGGCTGTGGGTCGTGCTTGCCACCGACAATTACCGGGATTCCGTGGAATATTGCACTCAAACAATTGGATTGGCGCTTAAAGGCCTCGCCAGTAATCTCGGTGATCCTATTGGCAGTGTTATCTTTAGTACTTCAACCCACCCAACGAGAGAGCATTTTGCAACAGATCCCCCTTTTTCCCCTGAGCGTGCCCCTCTACCCAGGTGTTGCGCTACCTCTACGTATCTTTGAACAGCGTTATCTGCATTTGGTTAGCGAATCTCTGAAAAATGAGAGCGGCTTTGGTGTTGTTTTGATTCGCTCTGGCGGCGAGGTGGGCAACGCCTCGGTTTGGCCCCTTGGGGTCTATGTGCATATTGTCGATTGGAGTCAGGGGGAGGAGGGCTTGCTGCATGTGCAGGTAGTAGGGCGGCGGCGCTTCCGCATCAGTCACACCGAGCGGGCTGAAGACGGCCTGTTACTGGGGGATGTTGAGTGGTTGCCAGATAATGCCCCCCGGCCGATACCTGCAGATTGCGATGGCCTAATGGCAGTGCTGGAAGAGTTAAAGGAGCGTGCCAAGGATCTTTCACTCAAGTTCGATAATGTCGACTCCGCCGATGCCCTGTCCTGGCAACTGGCCCAGTTGTTACCCCTTGAGGATAAAGCGAGAGTGGATTTGCTGGCCCTGGAAGACCCCTTGGCTCGTCTCGCCAATATTGCTGAGAACCTGGATCGTTGGAGTAGGGAGTAACCCAACAGTAGGAATCCATTTATGCCGTTTAAACCCCCGGCTGCTGGGGTATACTGCGCGGCCGACCGGATTTCGCACGGAGAGCCAAGTGACCACGACAGCCAGCACTGATCAGCAATCTACCCGCGACAAACTCGAACAGATGGGGCGAGCCGCTCGAGAAGCTTCTCGCACAATGGCGCGCGCAGATACTGAGGTCAAGAACCGTGCCCTTGCAGCAATTGCTGCCGAGTTGGAAGCCAATCGGATCGAACTGGCCAAGGCCAATGCGGCTGATATGCAGGCCGGACGCGAGCGCGGTCTGGATGCGGCACTGCTCGACCGATTAGAACTCAATGATGAGCGCATCGACGGTATGATCGAGGGGCTGATACAGGTGGCCGATCTACCGGACCCGGTGGGGGAAATTGAGGATTTGTGCTATCGCCCCAGCGGAATTCAGGTGGGCAAGATGCGTGTGCCCCTGGGAGTAGTGGGCATTATTTACGAGTCTCGCCCCAATGTGACTATCGATGCGGCCAGTCTCTGCCTGAAATCCGGTAATGCGACTATTTTACGTGGCGGTAGTGAGGCGTTGCAGTCCAACCGGGCTATCGCCGCCTGCATCAGTGCAGGGCTGCGCGAGGCCGGCTTGCCGCAAACGGCAGTACAGGTAGTGGATACTAGCGACCGCGCTGCAGTGGGCGCCCTGATCACCATGCCCGATTATGTGGATGTCATAGTGCCACGTGGTGGCACCGGCTTGATCGAAAGAGTCAGTCGCGAGGCCAGTGTGCCGGTGATCAAACACCTGCACGGCGTTTGTCACGTCTATATCGATGACCTGGCTGACGAGCAGAAGGCCTTTGAGATCGCCTTGAATGCCAAGACCCACCGCTATGGCGTTTGTAACGCTATGGAAACGCTGTTGGTGGCCGAGGCAATTGCTGGGAAAATTCTGCCGCGGCTGGCCGAGGCTTATACGCAGAAGGGCGTAGAATTGCGCGGGTGTGAACGCAGCAGAGAGATATTGCCACAGATTAACGTAGCCAGTGATAGCGACTGGAGTGAGGAATACCTTGCGCCCATTCTCGCTATCCGCGTCGTGGCGGATATGGATGGCGCAATGGATCATATTGCCCGCTATGGCTCAGGCCACACCGAGGCTATTGTGACTCAGGATTACAGTCGCAGTCGTCGCTTCCTTGCCGAGGTGGATGCCAGCTCGGTGATTATTAATGCCTCCACGCGCTTTGCCGACGGGTTTGAATACGGCCTGGGGGCGGAAATCGGTATCAGTACTGATAAAATCCACGCCCGTGGACCGGTGGGGCTCGAAGGGCTCACCTCGCAAAAGTGGATTGTGCTCGGTGACGGGCATATCCGCCGATAGTTTTTCGGGCCCGGCAGCCAGTAAAGAGGTAATTTTGGCAACTAAGCGGCAGACCATCGCCTTATTCGGCGGCACTTTCGACCCGGTGCACTTCGGCCATTTGCGCATGGCGCTAGAGCTGCGCCAGGCTCTGGGTTTCGATGAAATGCGTCTGCTACCCAGCCATCAGCCTCGCCACCGTCAGAGTCCGGGAGTTTCTTCACGCCAGCGCAGTGAAATGTTGGCACTGGCATTGGCTGGTTGTGATGAATTGCAGCTGGATGAGCGGGAACTGCAGCGCGGTGGTGACACTTATACGGTAGATACCCTCGAAGCGCTGCGTGAGGAATTGGGGCCACAAGTGTCCATCAGTTTCTGTATGGGTACTGACTCCTTGTTGACCTTGCATCGCTGGCATCGTTGGCAACGCCTGTTGGAGCTGGCTCACCTGGTCGTTGTGACCAGACCCGGCTGGCACTTGCCGGAAGCGAGCGCAGCCACTGGCAATGCCGAGCTAGCGAAATTTCTGCAGCAGCATCGCGGCACCCTGGCCGATTTACATGAATATGCCTCAGGTCGCCTGGTCTTGCGCGAGCAAACCCTGCTGCCAATTTCCGCTACACAGATTCGCCAGTTGCTGGCCAGCGGTCAGTCTCCGCGTTTCTTACTGCCAGCAACGGTGTTGCAATATATTGAAGACCATCAACTCTACACAGAATCGGTTGCCACTGGTGACCCGTAATGAATCAAGGTGTTATGACAAATATTAAAGATATCGCGCTAAATGCTCTGGAAGATCTGAAAGGCAAAGACATTGTCGCTCTGGATGTTTCCGAATTTTCTGATGTGATGGATAACCTGGTGATCTGCACCGGTACCTCCAGCCGCCAGGTAAAATCGCTGGCAGAAAATGTGGTGGACGAACTCAAGAAAGAGGGTGTGCGCCCGATTGGTGTTGAGGGCAAAGAGCAGGGCGAGTGGGTACTGGTGGATTATGGGGATCTGGTAGTGCATGTAATGCTCGCGGATGTGCGCAATTTCTACGACTTGGAAAAACTCTGGTCTATGACTCCAAATACCCGCGACGAGGCGGATGGTAGCGATCCCCATCAGGGTTGATTAAGTGAAGGTTCGCATCCTCGCCGCCGGAGGCAAAATGCCGGCATGGGTCCAGGAGGGTTATGCCGAATACGCCAAGCGTCTGCCCCGTGAAATTGCTCTGGAAATGGTGGAGATTCCCCTGGGGCAGCGGGGCCAGAAAAGCTCTGCGGCACTGATTGATAAAGCGCGCAAGAAAGAGGGCGAGGCCATGCTCGCTGCTCTCGGCCCGCGCGATCATGTGGTGGCGCTGGATGTTAAGGGCAAGCCTTGGAGTACAGAGCAATTATCCGACCAGCTGCGCGATTGGCAGCTGCTAGGGGAAAATGTCAGCCTGTTGATTGGCGGCCCAGACGGGCTTTCGCAGGACTGCCTGAGCAGGGCGCGTCAGCGCTGGTCTCTGTCACCTTTGACCCTGCCGCACCCTCTGGTTCGTGTGGTTTTGGCCGAGCAAATTTATCGCGCCTGGACCCTGCTTGCCGGCCACCCTTATCACAAATAAGACATTTGCGACCAAGTGCGGAGAGATTTGCCAACTGGAATTCTCTCTCCGTGCGTTCGCTGTGGTAATGTAGTCCGAATTAGTTTTTTCCCGCGCCAGTCATAATCGTTTAAAAAACGCCAATGCCCCACGATCATCACCTCAAGGACCCCCACACGGAGCAGCGACTGTTTCGCAACCGCATGTTGGTGGCCATTGTTGGTGTCATCGCGTTGCTAGGGGTTTTGATTGCGCGTTTTTATAATTTGCAGGTGGTTGATTACGATGACTACCGCACCCAATCCGATGATAACCGTATTCAGGTACGCCCCGTCGCTCCAACTCGCGGGCTGATTTACGATCGCAACGGTATATTACTCGCGGATAACCGCGCCAGTTATAACCTTTCTATTGTGCGTGAACGGGTGAAAGACCTGGACGCAACCCTCGAACTGGTCGGCCATCTGGTCCGTCTGGGTGACGGCGATGTGGCCAAATTTCGCAAACGCTTGCGTCGCCGCCGTCCATTTGAACCGGTGCCTCTGAGGTTTCGTCTGAGTGAGGAGGAAATCGCACGGATCAGCGTGAACCAGTTTCGCATGCCCGGAGTTTCTGTGGAGGCCGAGTTGGTGCGCTACTACGCCCTGGGAGACCTGTTTGCCCACAGTGTTGGTTACGTGGGGCGTATCAGTGATCGCGACCTGAGTAATTTCACTAAAGAGGACGTGCGCCTCTATCGCGGCACCCGCAGTATCGGCAAGGTGGGACTGGAGCGCTCCTATGAGAAAACCCTGCTCGGCGAAGTAGGTTATGAAAATGTGGAGATCAATGCACGCGGGCGAGTATTGAGGGTGTTGGAGCGCCAGGACCCCAAGCCCGGTGCTGACCTTACCCTGCATCTTGATGCGCACCTGCAACAGGTGGCCTCCGATGCCCTGGGCGATCGCCGCGGTGCAGTTGTCGCCATCGATGTGAACACCGGTGGGGTGCTGGCCTTCGTCAGCAAGCCCTCCTTCGACCCCAACCTGTTTGTAACCGGAATCAGCTTTGCTGATTATCGCGCCCTGAGTGATTCCCTCGATGTGCCGCTGTTTAACCGTGCGGTACAGGGCCAATACCCGCCTGGTTCGACCCTGAAGCCGCTGATGGGGTTAGGCGGGCTCGAGGCTGGACTGATCACCCGTGAAACCAAAATTAAGGATCCGGGATTCTATAAGCTGCCAAATGATCCACGTCTATACCGCGACCATGTGCGCTGGGGCCATGGAGAAAAGGTGGATCTGATTCAGGCTATGGCGCAGAGCTGCGACGTCTATTTCTGGGATATGGCTCACCGCTGGGATATTGATGGCATGCACGATATGGCCGCTCACTTCGGCCTGGGTTCCAAGACCGGTATCGATCTGCCGATGGAACGCTCCGGCCTCTTCCCCTCGCGGGATTGGAAGCGCGGTGCGCGGGGTATGCCCTGGTTCCCTGGCGATAGTCTGAACGCCGTGCTGGGGCAGGGGTTTGTCCTGGCGACGCCACTGCAGCTGGCGGTGATGACCGCTACCATTGCCAATCGCGGTACCCACTATCGCCCGCAAATGGTGAAAACCATCAACGGGGTCGAACAGCCGGCGGAAATTCTGCATAACCTGGAGGCGCACCCTGATAATTGGGACCTGGTGTTCGAGGGCATGGAGGCGGTGGTCAATCGCAGCTATGGCACGGGCAAACGCGCGGGTAAAGACCTGAACTTTCGTGTCGCTGGAAAATCCGGCACCGCCCAGGTGGTGGGTATAGCCCAGGGTGCCCGTTACGACTCAGAGGCTCTTCAGGAGCGCCACCGCGATCACGCCCTGTTTGTCGCCTTTGCTCCTGTGGATAAACCGCGTATTGCTGTAGCGGTCTTGGTCGAGAATGGTGAAGCCGGTGGCGGCGTGGCGGCGCCTGTGGCGCGGGAATTATTTGCCGAGTGGGTGCCACGACCAGACACCCAAGAGAATACGGCACAGAAAACCAGATTGAGCAAAGGGGTGGATAATGGCTAGCCGCGATTTTTCTCACCGGCTGTCCGATGCTCACGGCAGTCTCCGAAAGCCGGTGAGTCTGGCGAGGCGCCTACACATTGATGTGCCACTGCTGGTGCTTTTATTGGTGCTTGCCTCTGTGGGGCTGGGGGTGCTCTACAGTGCTTCTGGCGGCGATATGAACTACGTGCGGCGCCAGTCTATATTTATGTGCCTGGCGTTCACCGGCATGTTTATTGTCGCGCAGATTCCGTTGGATTTTTATCGGCGCTGGTCTCCCTGGGCCTATCTGGGCGGCTGCGCTCTGCTGGTGGGGGTGTTGCTCTTTGGCACCGGTGCCAAGGGCGCCCAACGTTGGCTGGAGATTGCCGGCTTCCGCTTTCAGCCTTCGGAGGTGATGAAGTTGGGAGTGCCGATGATGGTGGCGGCTTTCCTGCACCAGCGCGCCCAGCCCCCGTCCCTTGTGACTGTCATTGGGGCTCTGGCCATCGTGGCGGTTCCAGCCGCTTTAATTGTGCGCCAGCCAGATTTAGGGACCTCTATCCTGATCGCCGCTTCCGGCCTGTTCGCGCTGTATTTGGCCGGGTTGAGCTGGAAGATGATCGGAGCGGCGGCTATGGGCTTGGTGGTTTCCGCTTGGCCAATCTGGCAGTGGGGGCTCAGGGACTACCAGCGCCAGCGTATCCTGACACTTCTGAATCCTCACGATGATCGCTTTGGTGCTGGCTGGAACATTTTCAACTCTAAAGCCGCTATAGGTTCCGGGGGAGTGTATGGCAAAGGCTATTTGCAGGGCACCCAATCGCAGCTGGACTTTCTGCCGGAGAGCCATACCGACTTTATTATCGCGGTGTTGGCTGAGGAATGGGGGATGCGCGGTGTCCTATTACTGCTTTTACTCTATGTGCTGGTGATCGCCCGCGGCATCTATATTAGCTTTATGGCGCAACATCTATTTGGGCGCCTGCTGGCGGGGAGTATTACCCTCACTTTTTTTGTCTATGTGTTTGTAAACATTGGTATGGTTACGGGATTGTTGCCAGTGGTGGGGGTACCCTTGCCAATAATCAGTTACGGTGGAACCTCACTGATTACCTTAATGGCGGGATTCGGTATTCTCATGGCCGTAGGGACCGAGCGGCGCAGGGTACATTTTTGATGAACCAGCGGCGCAAATCAAAAACTGGATGTAGAGACGCGAGATGAAGACAGGAGCGGTGGTTTTGAAGTGGACCTCGGGACTATTGGTTGGTATGGGGCTAGCGCTTGCAGCTTGTGCGCAGGAGCCCGGCCACGGCGATAATGCCGACGCGCAAAAGTTTGTGGAATATATGGTGCAAGAACATCAATTTGACCGCAACGAAATGCAGGAACTGATGCGCAATGCCAAGCGCAAGGACTCTATCCTCAAGGCGATCAAGCGCCCCGCAGAAAAAGCCAAGCCCTGGTATCAATATAAAAAGCTATTTTTAACTCCGCAAAGCATTGCCGGCGGTGTGGATTTTTGGGATAAGAATGCTGAGGCCCTGGCGGAAGCTGAGAAAAAGTATGGTGTCCCAGCTGAGGTTATTGTCGCGATCATCGGGGTTGAAACCCGCTACGGTGGCAATATGGGAGGCTACCGGGTACTGGATGCACTCTCCACCCTGGCCTTCAATTACCCGCGCCGCTCTGAGTTCTTTACCAAGGAGTTGGAAAACTACCTGCTTTTAACCCGTGATCAAGGTATGGACCCTCTCGCGCTGAAGGGCTCCTATGCCGGTGCCATGGGTTACGGCCAGTTTATGCCTTCAAGCTACCGCGCCTATGCGGTGGATTTCAGTGAAGATGGCAAGGTGGACATCTGGACCAATACAACCGATGCGATCGGCAGTGTGGCTAACTATCTGGCCAGGCACGGCTGGAAGCCCGGTGAGCCAACGACTGTATTAGCCAACCCGCGCCCCAATGCAGATATGACCATCGTCAACGATACCCTACAGCCCGAGTGGACAGTGGGTGAGCTGGCGGAAAAAGGTTTTAATGCTACCAGCCAAGTGGCACCTGAAATGCCCGCGATTGTTTTCTCTCTGCAGACTGAGCAGGGCAAGCAGTACTGGTTAGGCCTGAATAACTTCTCCACTATTACGACTTACAACCGCAGCCGCCTCTACGCCATGGCAGTGAATGAACTTGCCCAGGAGATTGTTAAAGCGCGCGGCGGAAAGAGCTGAGTTGGAGATAAATAATTCCTGAGAATAATTGCCAAAGCCGGGAACTAATGGTGATGGTGGTAATCAATAATTTTCTGTTTTACTGAGCAGTTATAGATAACAGCGGCTTGGAGACGGCAGCCTTAGGTTGCCGCGCGCCGGGGGGATTATGTTTCAGCGCAATATACGGCGAGTGTTCCTACTCGCCGCTTTGTTTTTGGTCGCTTGTGGCGGCCCGCAAATTAAGCCGAATAAGCAGGGCGAGCAGGACTTCGATAGCCTTAAGGATAGCGGCCCAGCCAAACCGGTAAATATGCTCGCTACGCCGGAGCCCACACCCGTGCGGGAACCAATCGGACCGGCGGGCAATAAAAGCCCTTATAAAGTCAAAGGTGTAACCTATCACGTACGCCCTGCGGTTAAGGGCTACAAAGAGCAGGGTAAGGCCTCCTGGTATGGCACCAAATTTCATGGGCGACGCACTGCCAATGGCGAAATTTATAATATGTATGCCATGTCCGCCGCGCACAAAACCCTACCGCTACCCAGTTATGCCAAGGTAACTAACCTGGATAATGGGCTCAGTATTATTGTGCGTATTAACGACCGCGGCCCCTTTGTTCACGGCAGAATTATCGACCTGAGTTATACAGCAGCGCAAAAGTTGGACTATGTGAATCAGGGTGTTGCCCGTGTTGAGGTAGAAGCGCTGGACCCAAATACCCTGCCACCGGTTACGGAAACCCTATTGGCTGGCGATGTAACTGGCGGCCTGCCCCAGGATGCCAGTATCCGCCTGCCGGAAAATACCTTCTTGCAAGTGGGAGCCTATAGCAGCCCAGCCCAGGCCGAGAAAATTCGGGCTCGCTTGGCTGCAGCAATTGACTATCCTGTTTCTGTCAGTCCGGTTGAGCGCAGTGGCAAGCAATTTTATCGGGTGCGCATAGGCCCAATCTCCCAACAGCGGGCCCTGGCCAATGCACGGGAAACTGTGCAGAAGAACCAGCTGGGAGAGCCCCAGGTTGTGTATGAATAAAACCCATCGGTAAAAGTGCGGTCCGAACGGTGAATATTCCAGTTTGTGGAGAAAGGTCACGGTTACCGGAGAGCCGTAAATTCCTGACGATATTCTTTTCTCGAACTCGCTGAAAAACCCGTCATCAGCTGTGCCGGCAGCACAGGAGGGATAGCAAGTCGTCAGTGATCACCAATGGAATTGACGGTCATAGGAACGACCGTTCACAAAATACTGCGCAATGGCGCGAATTTTCTTGTATTTTGTCTTTATTACTGGCTCACGGCATAAGGTGATAAGCCTTCGCTGTGAATTAATCGCTTAAAATAAGTAATAGGTTAACAGCCAGCCAACGAACACGAGGATTAACGAGACTCTCACCTATGATCACACGGATTATCGCCTGCTCTTTTCTGTTGCTTTGTGCGGGCCTAGCCCAGGCGCAATCACTTATTCCAGCGCCGCCCCAGCTGGCGGCTACCTCCTACTTGCTTGTGGATGCCAATACCGGTCAGGTATTGGTGGAACACGAGGCTGATAAGGAGGTTCCTCCTGCCAGCCTTACAAAAATGATGACGGCCTACATTGTCTCGGAAGAGATGATCAAAGGCAGCATTAAAGAAGATGATAAGGTACGTATCTCTGAGAAAGCCTGGCGCAAGGGCGGCTCTAAGATGTTCGTTAAGGTTGGCGACCAGGTACCGATTATGGACCTGATGCGCGGCGTTATTATCCAGTCTGGTAATGACGCCAGTATTGCCCTGGCTGAGCATGTTTCAGGCAGTGAGGAGGTATTTGCTGAAGTGATGAATCAGCAAGCCGAACTGCTGGGGATGGAGAACACCAATTTTGTCAATGCTACCGGCTGGCCGGCTGAGGGGCATGTGACCACCGCCCGGGATTTGGGGGTTCTCGCACGAGCTCTGATTGCCAACCACCCGGAACACTACGACATCTACTCCGAGAAGTATTTCAGTTATTCCGGTATCAACCAGCCCAACCGAAATCGCCTATTGTGGCGCGATTCCGCAGTAGACGGCATTAAAACAGGCCATACCGAAGAGGCTGGCTACTGTTTGGTGGCTTCTGCCATGAAGCGCGGTATGCGCCTGATAGCCATCGTGGTAGGCACCGATAGCGATGAAAAACGCGCTTCAGAGACCCAGAAGCTACTGGCTTATGGTTTCCGCTACTACCAGACCCATAAAGTATATGGGCAGGGCGAAGTACTGCAGACCGAGCGTGTCTGGGGTGGTAAAGAACCCAGTGTTGGCATAGCAGTTGAGAAGGATATTTTTGTAACTATCCCACGCGGTGGCGAAGAGGGTATTAAGGCCGACCTGATTGTGGATGGAGAGCTGGAAGCTCCCGTCGAGAAGGGTCAGTCTGTTGGTAAAGTTGTTGTGACTCTCGATGGTGAAACTGTCGCGGATGTTAAAGCGGTCGCCGCAGAAGAGGTAGACCGAGCCGGTTTCTTCAAGCGCATGTGGGATTCTATTAAGCGCTTTGTTATGGGCTTCTTCAGTTAAATTTGCTCAGTTTTGACCAGCCAGGGGTGGCAATTTTGCCTCCCTGGCCGGCTCGCCCGGTTCCCTGACTAGTTCCTCTGTCATTCCCTGTCCACTGCCCTGCGCTCACTGTATAATCGCCGCCCGGCTGCACCTAAGCTTTTCTTAATGTCCAAAGGCCGATCCCGGAGAGTGGTATGAGTCAAGATCCCAATCAGAAACCCCCGAAGATTGAATTCCCTTGCGAAGACTATATGGTCAAAGTGGTACGCGATGCCAATGAGGACGCGCATCAGTTCGTTCTGGAAGTTATGCGTCGCCATGCCCCCGGTTTGGATGAGGAGCGCGTTACTCTGCGGGATAGTAGCAGTGGGAAGTTTACCTCGATGACCTTTTTTATCCTCGCTACAGGTGAGGACCAGCTCAAGGCCCTCTTTGAGGAGTTGAAAGTACATCCTGCGGTTCATATGGTGCTTTGATGACCATTGTCCGCAACCTAGCCCGGCGGGACTACGAGATCGTCTGGCGTGCCATGTCCCGATATACCGATCTTCGTGATGAAAGTAGCGCAGATGAAATTTGGTGTGTGGAGCATCAACCGGTATTTACCCAGGGGCAGGCCGGCAGGGCAGAGCATCTGTTGAATACCGGTGATATCCCAGTGGTGCAGGTGGACCGTGGTGGCCAGGTGACCTATCACGGCCCCGGCCAGCTTGTGGTTTATCCATTGCTAGATCTACGTCGCGCCCAAATCGGCGTGCGCGATCTGGTGACGGCCTTGGAGAAAGCTACGGTAGCAATGCTGGCAACATTGGGTATAGCGGCTGCGCCTCGTGCTGATGCACCAGGGGTCTATCTCACGGAAGGGCCTCGCAGTGGCAATAAAATTGCTTCCATAGGCCTGCGTGTGCGCCGCGGCTGCAGCTTCCACGGTATTGCCATCAATATCGATATGGATCTGGCCCCTTTCCTCCGAATTAACCCCTGTGGATATGCCGGCATGCAAATGGTGCAGATGGCCGAGTTATTGCCACAGGTACCCTCCTGGGAACAGGTGGCGGAAATTTTTGTGCGCGAATTACTGCGTACCTTGGGGCTGCCCTCGGCCAAGTGGCAGCCACTAGAAGAACATGTATTGGCGCAACTGAGCGCGGAACAGCAGGAATTGAGTAATGGCTGATAAACCCGATCTGGTGCCGGTAAAGCGCACCCGCCGCCTTCAACAGGGGGAGAAACTGCGTGATGGTGACAAAGTAGAGCGTATCCCAGTCAAGGTTATTGCCAGTGATACTGTGCTGCGCAAACCCGACTGGATCCGGGTGAAAGTGCCAGCCTCAAAAGAAGTGGATCGAATTAAGAGTATCTTGCGCTCGCAAAAACTCTCCACCGTATGTGAAGAAGCCAGCTGTCCGAACCTGGGTGAATGTTTTAGTGGCGGTACTGCCACTTTCATGATCATGGGGGAAATCTGTACCCGCCGCTGCCCCTTCTGCGATGTTGGCCACGGTAAGCCCAACCCTCTGGACCCGGAAGAGCCCAAGAATCTGGCGGAGGCCATTGCCGCCATGAGTCTGCGTTACGTGGTTATTACCTCGGTGGATAGGGATGACCTGCGCGATGGGGGGGCTCAGCATTTTGCCGAGTGTATCCGCGAAGCTCGCGAGCTCTCCCCGAACCTGCAAGTGGAAATCCTCACCCCCGACTTCCGCGGGCGCATGGATATTGCACTGGATATCCTTGAAAAGCAGGCACCGGATGTATTCAACCATAACCTGGAAACCGTACCGCGCCTTTATCGTGAGTCCCGCCCAGGTGCCAATTACAAGTGGTCCCTAAAGCTGCTGCAAGAGTACAAAAAGCGTCGCCCGGATGTACTAACCAAGTCAGGTTTGATGGTGGGCCTGGGTGAGGAAAAGGAAGAAATTTTCCAGGTAATGGACGATATGCGCGAGCATGATATCGATATGCTCACAATCGGTCAGTACCTGCAGCCGAGTAAAGAGCACCTGCCCGTGCAGCGCTATGTACATCCGGATGAGTTTGAGGAATATCGTCGTTATGCAGAACAAATCGGCTTTAAGCATGCCGCTTGTGGTCCGCTGGTGCGTTCTTCATACCATGCAGATAAGCAGGCTCATGGTGAGACAGTAAGCTAAAAATAAGTAAATAAAAGAGGGGAGAGTTGGATGAGCTTTCCTCTTTTTTAAGATACTTTAATTGTAACTTTTATCTTCCTCATCCTTTATCCTCTCAACTCTATTGCGCATAAAGTTCTTCGCAGCAGTGAGTTATTTAAAATAACTTTTAATTTAGTAAATATTTTTCACTGGTTGAGTGTTTCTAGCGAAGCTTTAGTCAGAGTCAGCGATGGTCTGCTAATTCGATTATAATTCCAGTTTTTATCTTTTAAAAAACGATACTGTTTAGCTCTTGTCATTTATGTGAACACACATTTGCTTTGACGGTTTAGGCTGGAAAGTAATTAGATTTTTTAAAGTGTGAAAGTATAAGAATATAAGTATTCACAATTATGACTACCGTGATTATAGTTGGTACTAGCTAGTCATCTCTTGCGCCGTAAGCTTTTCTAAGTTTTTTCATTAACTCAAGCTTTTGCCTTTCCACAAAAAGTGCACCAGATACTATCTTATTGCAACCTCATTGCAACGGACTGGGTAGTCTACACTCTTGCTGAAGTGGTACATCCTTTCCTAGTGCTTAGTAATTGCACTAAGCGAGCATATTCAGTAACTTTAAGTTAAATAATAACGATAAGCTGACGTTGACCTATATATTTGTGACTGCACCTCTTAGAAAGCTGCTAGTCAGAGTGCACTAAAATGGTGATTTAGGTGCGCGGTCAATTGAATTGGCGATCTGGAATTTAAGTCGCTGCTAGTACCCAAATGCAGGGTCTAACAGTGCTATCCAATATCAAACCATAATAAACACAATAATGAGAGAGAAAGCGATGACTCCAGAAGAGCGATACGAAAAAGTGAAGGGCCTGCAGCCATTGGAGCTTCTCTACAAGAGAGAGGCGGAAGAACCGGAAACGGTATTTCTTCGTCAGATGCAGCGCCGCGAGTGGCAGGACTACACCTGGCGTGAGGTAATGGATCGGGCCAGACGTATCGCGGGCTACCTGCGCAGCCGATTCGAACCAGGCGATCGAATTGCAATTCACGGTAAAAACTGTGCTGACTGGATCATTGTTGATGTAGGTATCCTGCTTGCTGGTATGGTTAGCGTGCCTCTGTATCCTGGGCAATCCGCATCCTCTATGTCTTATGTTTTGCAGCACTCCGAGTCGAAATTGCTTTTTTGTGGAGCTACAGATAACAATGCCGCTCTTCAGGAAGTGGCGGACACTCTACCTTCGGTAGCGATTCAGCGCTGTGAAATACACTGCGATGAAGAGTTGGGAGCTGTTATCGCCTCTAATGAACGCTATGAGGAAAGTCCCGTTTTTAATGAGGATGACCTCTTCACCATTATGTACACCTCTGGCACTACCGGTAATCCCAAAGGCGTGATGCATACATGGTCGTCGGTAGTCTTTGTAGTACCCAATATGATTCGTGGTTATGGCTTTAATGAGAGCGACCGCGTGCTTTCCTATCTGCCTTTGGCCCATGCCGCAGAGCGAATCTTGGTGGAATTCCACTGTCTCTATTCAGGTACGCCGGTACATTTTCCGGAGTCCCTGGATACTTTCCTCGAAGACTTACAGCGCACCAAGCCAACTATGTTCTTCTCGGTTCCCAGATTGTGGACCAAGTTTAAGGAGGGAATTGACGAGAAGATTCCGCCTGCGTTGCAAAATGTACTGCTCAGAATTCCGGGCCTGAATAGTTGGTTAAAAAATAAGGTACGTGCCGGGCTTGGACTGGATCAGGCACGAATGCTGGTAAGCGGTGCCTCACCAATTTCCATCGAGCTATTGCGCTGGTATGAGCGTATGGGGATGCAGATAGCTGATGGCTATGGGATGACGGAAAACTTTATCTATGGCTGTTTTGTGATGCCGGGTGAGGACCCAGTGCCTGGTACGGTGGGTAAACCTTACCACGGTTGCGAGGTGAAAATTTCTGATGAGGGTGAAATCCTTTTCAAAAGCGGCTCTCTGATGAAAGGGTATTACTTAGAGCCAGAGAAAACTGCAGAAGCCATTCGGGATGGTTATTACCATACCGGGGATTCTGGTTTTATCGATGAGAGGGGCTTACTGCATATTACAGGCAGGATCTCTGAAACTTTTAAAACGAGTAAAGGAAAATTTATTCAGCCTAGCTTACTGGAGGGACACTTCGGTAATGAGACCCTTTTGGCACAACTTTGTGTGTTGGGGCATGGTATGGATCAACCTGTGATGTTGGCGACCATATCGGAATCTGCGGAAAAGCTTCCTCGTACTGAGGTCAATGAACAGTTGCGACGTATACTGGAGTCAGTTAATGAGCGTTTACCGTACCATGAACGTATCCGGGCAATTTTTATCTGTAAGGAGGAGTGGACTCCGTTAAATGAATTTCTGACTCCCACTCTAAAAATTAAACGCAAAGTGCTGGAATCCCATTATCAACCACTCTTTAAGCAGCATGCGACTACTCAAGGGGTAGTTTGGGAGCCCCGGGATATCAAAGAGAAGTCTCAACGGGATTTACAAGCTGTAGATTAAGATCGTGTAATGCCTTAAAAGAAAAAGCCCGATAGCGGATAGCTTTCGGGCTTTATTATTGGGGAGGAACTTGCCAGCTGATCCAGGCTCAGTGGGTATAGCTTAGGCAATTTGTTGAGTTGCCATTGCGCCCAACCTCTATACGGTCCGCTGAACATTCGAAGTCATCGTTAAATTTACAGTCTTCCATTTTACAAGCGCCAACACCCGCGGTGCGGGAACTGCGGGTGTGCCTGGAATTAGTGAAGAAAGTGTCGCAATCTGGGTCCGCGCCTTCACCTATAGTTATCGCCCTGGCGTGGCAGGCATCATTAGCATTATAGGCACACTGAGTTGCGGCACATTTGCTCACTTCAGGCATATCTGTCGCGATTATCATGGCTTTCTTCTCCTAGATTAATAAGTTGGAGACTAGCTTAGCGCCGTGGCATGTCAATAAAGAAACCATGATTTTTGTAAGGCATTAAAGCTTTATCATATTTGTCTTGAATTGATAGTGTAATTACTCAATGGAAATGATTTAAATAGATGATTATGATTCAAAATTAGTTGTTTATATTCATTTTCGAAATTTCACGATTCTTGACCGTGTCGGCTATATCTTCAGATGCAATGTTTCTACAAATAAATACTATTTAATATTTTGGCCTGGATGCCAGCCCTAGATGTTGACTAATCGAAAAGCTCAAGAGTAAAAATTTATTTTTTAATTGTATTTTTATTGGATTTGTAGGAGCGATATCTGGTAAAGATTGGACTTGTCTCTGGTGATAAGCTACCAATCAACGCAGTTCATAACTTGGTTTGGAGTTCTGATATAAAGAGAAGGGACTTCTGGGTTCAAATGAAGAATAGCAATCTTGAAGTTTTACTGCTGTAGTCAATCAGTGTCATTACGTGTGATTACTGTCAGCATAAAATCTCTTGATTGGTATTGTTCTCATGCCTACTATCCGCCCCCTGTTCATGGTCTTTAGATTGAGGGGATAAATGAAAAAAATAGCTGTGCTGGTATTATCTGTCATATTTCTAGCCTCCTGTGGAGAAAACTCAACACCAGAGGATTTGGCAGAGGATCTTGTAGATGCGCTAACCTCCCAGGATCAGGAAGGCTACAACGATTTATTTATGACAGCGGAAGATCATGAAGGTTTGATTGAGTTGGCTCTAAATGCTGATATTCGTGAATCCAGTAAAAAAGGTTTTATGAAGCGAACCAATGAGTTGGTAGAGAAGATGCAGGGTGCAGATTATATACGTACCCAGAAAAGTAGAATTCAAACCGCTTACAAGAAAATCCTATTGAAAAGTAAAAATCATTCCTTTGATTGGGATGAGGCTGATCTGGAGTCTATTGACTACTCTATCGAAACTAAGTTTGGCGTTGAGCGGGCAAAACTTGTTATTACGATGGAGTACATGGATATGAAATATAAAATCAATGCCCCCAGAATAATAAAAAGCCAAGATGGTTGGAAGTTGGACCTGATGCCAAGCTGGAGAGGCTAAGCTTAGGCCGCTGAGTCGGTGGTTGAAACTGTCGGCTCAGAAGAGGCACTCTATCCAGTCACTTTTTACGAGTTGGTCATTATTGGTTGCAGTATTTTGGGATACCAAATGACTTCTGTCATTCTGTTAAGCTTCCCATGCCATTAGGAGAAGCTCTTCTGTTTCCCCTGGTAAAACAATATTTTTCTCTACTTGAAGCCCAATTTTATTCAGCAGCTTTATTGAGGATGTGTTTTCGGGTAGCGTGATCGCGACAATTCGCTCTAGGTTTAATTGGTGTTGAGCATATTCCAGCACGGCTTGTGCTGCCTCTAACGCGTAGCCTCTGCCTCTATATTTTGCTAAGAAAGCGAAGCCAATATCTACATCATCGAGACAGTCCCGCTTGATTAAGCCGCATATACCGATGCCGATACCATTGCCAAGTTCAACTTTATAGAGACCAAAGTTGTACTTGCGGTACATGGCTATTGGCCCTTTTTTAATGTAATCACTAGCCTGCTCAAGAGTGCGCACTCCGCGATCGCCAATATATCTCACGAAGTCCTCATCATTGAGTAGGTTGAGCATCAGTTTCGAGTCACTTTCACAGAGCTCACTGATCACTAAATTAGGTGTTGTGATTTGAAACATACCGGCTTTTTTCACAATGAGGGGTGGCTTTGTATTGTGCCGGTAAGCTGTTTATATAGCGAGAAGGAGGCTCGGGAGGAACTTAATTGTTAGGAGAGGGAAGAGAGTCGCGCCCCCTGAGGGGCGCGAGTGTTAGCCCTATAGCTGGATTAGAAGCGGTAGGTAACATTGACCGATGCTTGCTCAGCCGCTGGGCGTGAGGTCACATTGGCACTTAAAGCGAGGGAGTCAGCCGCTTGCCAGCGAATACCAGCAATCAGGCCCATACCATCGTCGAAGAGGCCTTGGTCCACGCTGGAATAGCTGGGCATAGCGTTCATGTTACCAGCCATAGACTTAACACCTACCTCAAGGGTATCTGTGTCAGTACCGTTGGTATCTTCATACCAAACCTGCGCGTAGGCATTGATGGTGTTCCAGCTCTTATTGGCAAAAGCACCGAAGCGCAAGGTGTTGTAGTCTCGCTCTTGGTCACCGTAATTCATGCCCAGGGGATCGTACTCATTACCCATGGAGTCGGTGTAAGTAAAGCCCTCGATGGCCTTTTCGGTATAGCCGTCAACTTCCATGGTCGCTCGGGTTACGCCGATGAAGGGCCCTAGCTGGAAGCTTGATTCGCTAAACAGGTTGGCACCAACCGTCAGGCTCAGGGTGGTATTTTCACCGGAGGTATCGCCTTCCAGCTCGGAAGCAAAATTATTGCCGAGGGTCAGGGCGCGGTTTGCCTGGTCGAAGTCTACATCGGTCAGGGTCATGCTACCTTCAACGAAGAATACATCGTGATGGAAGCGGCCAAACAAGCTGTAGTTGGTAGAGGTGGACTCGATATCGGAGCGGGCGTTATCCACATCGATATCAGAGCGGCTCACCGCGAAGCCCAGTTCCAGGTTGTCGCGAAGGGCGTAGGTCATACCGATCAGGTTGGCATTACTATCGCCGCTCATATCGGCGGCAAAGCCGTTGTCGTAATCGATATCACCGAAAATGCCACCAGCAAATACTGCGGTTTGGGCCTGGCTATAGCGTACACCAGCCAGGTTTTCATCCAGGCTGTTAATGTGTGTGCGAGCAGCCTGAGCGCCGATGTCAGGCAGCTGACCGGCGACCTGAGCGGCATTCACAATAGCGGTGTAGTAGTCGGCAAGAACCTGCTGACCAACTTGGGTGGGATGAACGGTATCGTTGAAGATCAGCTTGGAAGCATCGGGGTTAGTGCCATTTGCACCGTATACTTCATGCTCGATACACTCACCGCCGCTGCCGTCATAGCAATATTGGCCCTGTTCGAATTCAGTAGACAGGCCCAGTTGACCGGCATTATTCAGGGCCACCTTGAGCAGGCCGGCTTGGTCGACCATCAGTACGCCGTCGATATCTTTGGCTTGAGCCAGCAGATTGGCATTAAAGTCTTCGGAAGCCTTGCTAGCTTGTTCCAGGGTGGATGCAAGTTGAGCGCTCGCCTGCTCCTGAGTTAATTGCCCTGCTTCTACAGCTTTTTTGAGGTCAGAAGAAACTTTTGCGAAAACTACTGGGGTCTTACTGATATCCGGCACATTGGATACCAGAATATAGTTAGCCCCAGCGTTGGATAAAGCGCCGGCAGCGCTCGCGAGCATCACGGATGCCAGACCTGCATTTGCAGTGGCTTCCTCAATGCTCATTTCACCTTTAGCGACACTTGTAAAGCCGCTCAGCAAGTCATTGCCGCCGCCATTTACCCAGTAAAGGGCATTGGCATCAACGGTACCAAGTGTGGTTTCCAAGTAACCGCGTCCAGTGGGATGAGGGTTACCGGTAGTGCCTGAATCCGCAATAATAGCGGCGGGTGCGGCATCAATCATTGCTTGTAGGCCATCTGCCATAGCCTTGTACGTTGCCGCATTTACAGCATCACCAGCGGCCTCATATTGCTCTGCGGCTGCAAGGAGCTCTGCAACCTTAGTAGGTCCTTGCAGCAATAATCCCAATTGGTCTAAGTCCGCATACAGTCCAGTCGCAGTTTCGCGTGTGGGGTCTGGCAGTAGAGCGCTAGCGAAACTATGCATGTTGGGGTTGTAGGTCAGCCCATTAGCTTCCAAGTAAGCCAGGTAATTTTCGGTACCAACAATATTAAGAAGAACATCAGCTGCCTTATGACCCCCTACGGCCCAGCCAGTGCCAACATTAGGCAAAGCATTGGCTACTTGTGCTTTAGCCGAGGCCAGCAGTTCTTCTTGGCTTAAATTCTCATTGACCTCAGGGAGGCACAGCGATAGGCCTGCGCAAGAGGGAGTAACAGGACCCAGCCCCAAATTCTGGGACATGACATTGATAGCGATATCATTTGCATCGCCACCATTAGTGAATACATCGTAGTTGCCTACGTCGGTGAGGCTGTCACCAAAAGCAATAACCTGGCTGAAGGCCGATTCTTCTGCAATTGCAGAAACGCTGGTAAGGGATGCAAGTGCAATAGCCGCCGCAAGGCTGCGCTTGGCGTTAGGCATGGTTTTCTCCTAGTCGCGGTAATGGCACACCCGCGGAGACATCGGGAGGAATCCAGAGGAAACAACTGGGCGTGCATCTTTATTGTTTTTTGTTCCTGTACCTCAAGGAAGCTTGGCAATACTAGCGGATTTGACCCAGACAATAAAATAAGTCACGGGTTAAGTGGCTGGCTGCTTGGTCATCCCAAAATTGGGGGGCCTTGAGGCACGCACAAAGTGGCGCAATAGTACTGAATGATTCTTTTTAGGTAAATGCGCTATGGCTTTTTAATCGTTCGATTCATGGTGCGTCTGATTAATGGGAAGGGCAAGTGTTTTTCTAAGAATGAGGGGTACCAGAGTACCGAAAGGAGAGTGTCCTAAAGAGTGATGAATTTCAGTAAAATATAAGTTCTCACCCTGATGGTCATCGAGTTGGTTTTGGATTTGAAATTATGTTAAGTGCCCGTCTAAAGATTAACCTGGCTGATGTGCAGTTCAGCGCTGTCCGTGCCCAGGGGGCGGGTGGTCAGAATGTAAATAAAGTCTCTAGTGCAATTCACCTAAGGTTTGATATTAGAAACTCTTCTCTGCCTGAGGTGGTTAAGTCCCGGCTACTACAATTACGTGATCAGAGAGTTTCAGCTGATGGTATTGTGGTTATTAAGGCGCAGCGCTTTCGGACCCAGGAGAAAAATCGGGCAGATGCTTTGGAACGTTTACAGCAATTGGTCGAGCAGGTATCCAGGGTGGATAAGCCGCGTATAGCGACGAAACCCAGTCGAGGCTCAAAGGAGCGGCGCCTGAAAAATAAAAATCGCCGCTCTCAAGTAAAGGCGATGCGGGGAAAAATTAGGGACTAAGTAAGCAATTTCTTTAGTCTTCTTTTTATAATGACTGTTTTTATAGAAGCTAAATAGACAGGGCCCAGAGAATTTAGTGTTAGCTGGATACAGTTAGAGTTTTGTTTCAGTCGTTTATTTTAGAACAAAAATAAAATAAAACTATACTGCCAGTAAATTATATTGGATTCTGCATTAGAAACTTATTTAAAGACGGAAGATAATAACTCCTTACAGATAAGACTATTTGAAGAGTGGCGTTAATAACTAATTTGTCCATGCTCCAGGTCGTTTAATGAACAGTTTCTCTTCTCCTCCGCCTGGGTTTACCCTGTTACTTATTGTGGGTAGGGAGATATAGCCAATAAATCCTGATATTCCAATTGTCTTTGTGTCAGCTCGAATAGTAGGTCGTCAATCTCTAGTCCCAGCTCTGTATGGCGCACCTTAAGGCGTGCGATGTCGGCCAGCATGGTGACCCGCTCTTCGCGTGTCGCTTCATCTTCAACCAGTTGGGCACCTATTTCAGTCATGTCATCTAGGAGGTGCTCACGTTCCAGCTCTCGATCGTGAATAGCCGCTTCAATTTCTTCAACTGCAGTTTTGGCAATGAAAAGATTCCGGCCGGTTTCATAGCCTTTCAGAAAGAGCCCTTCAAGGCCCGCGGGACAAACGCCGGCGTAGTTTTCCCCTGAACGCCCTTCAGAAAAGCCGCGTAGCTCTGTACAAAAAAGTTCTAACCCCTCATCCCGCCCGTTGCGGTAGGAACTGGTATTGAGCTGAACGCCATACTTTGCACAGGACTCCCGTCGTTTGCCCATGTAACTCAATCCTCTTCCTTCGGCGCCGTCTTCATAACCCAGTGCCTGCCAGTCGGCTACTTGGCATTCATCTTTGCTCATGGTGGCGCAACCGGTGTTTAAGAGCGTGATGGCGACCAAAGAAAGGGTTCCAAATCTAAGCTTCACTGCTGTTTCCTATGATCGGGATAAAAGGGCAACTTACCTGAGCCAACCTGACTGTAAGCTGAAGGGAATGGGTTAAAGGCTCAATAAACCTTGTGCGATGCCAAAGTGTCTCTGCACTCTCTACATAAGATGAAAATGAAGAGGGGTAAGAGTTTAGGCATAGAGTTAAGAAGGCAGTGTAATTCATTGCCCGATAGGCCCTGTCTAATCCAACAGAGTTCATTATGTTGGGTGATTTCGATCGTTTTCTAATAGCCCTTTATTGGATTTAATTCGCCTGGTGTTTGTCGTTCTCTATTCACAATAGTGAAACTTTTTATATTCAGAATTTTTTAAGTTCTCTTCAGTCTTAAAAATTATTATTTGTTTTTTGGTGAGTGGTGCTAAATTGTTCAAGTACCATTTTTCTGTTGGTGCTTGTTTCTTTGATTTTTATTGAGTTTTTCTATCTGTTAACCCCGGCGTTTATCAAAGTTTAAATAATAAAAATAAATCCATATGTCGTACAGTATTTCTTCTTGAGTCAGGTTGCGTATTTAAGAACGTTTTTTATGGGTTTTTTTAATGTCGTCAGCATCGGTACATGCTGTTTGTGCAAGGATTTTGCATGAGTCTTCAGTGCCTCCCTGCGTTTTTTGGGAAATTGCCGACTTACGCTGGGGGAATCAATCAATGTGGAGAAGATAATGAAAAAAATGATTTGTACATCGCTACTAGGGTTACTGGTGGTACCCGGTGTAACTTTAGCTGAGGACTTGTGGATAACAATCGGCAGTGACGGTTATCAATCCCTGAAAAAAAGCAGTGCGTTAATGGCTAAGGAGCCCCTGAATGCACTAGGAGAGCGCAATGGTATAACCATATTGAAGGTGAATGAGGATAATTTATCCGAAATTTCTACGATAATGCATAATAGCCACAATCGTTGTGGTGGCTTTATGGTGCATGATTCCCTGCAGGAGGCGCAAACTGCGCAGCTCTCTCCACTGGCTAACACTGTGTCGAGTATTGCCAGCTATACCATTGATAATGAAAATGTGGTGAATGCCCTACAGGCGGAAATCTCTGAGGCAAATATTCGCTCGACAATCACCAGCCTTTCCAATTTTACCAATCGCTATTACACCACTACTACAGGCGTAGCTGGTGCTGAATGGATTCGGGATAAATGGCAAGCATTGACTAGCTCTCGCAGCGATGCATCTGTGCAGCTCTATAGCCATAGTTGGGCTCAGCCTTCGGTCATTCTCACTATTCAGGGGCAAACAAACCCTGATGAAATCGTGGTATTGGGGGCGCATTTGGATTCCACCGTTGGCTGGGGTACCGGGGAAGGCACCAGGGCACCGGGTGCCGATGATGATGCCTCGGGTATCGCCACTCTGACCGATGTGGTGAATGCCATAGTGGCAACAGGTTACAAGCCTGCAAAAACTCTGGCTTTTATGGGGTATGCGGCAGAGGAGGTTGGCTTGCGTGGTTCCGATGATATTGCTACGGATTACAAGAACCAAAATAAAAATGTGGTTGGTGTTCTACAACTGGATATGACCAATTATTATGGTTCAAACAGTGATATCTATATTATTGGTGATTACACCAACAGCTCACAGAATGCCTTCCTGAAAGATCTTGCTCAGACCTATCTGGGGAACCTTAGTGTCGGCACAACTACCTGTGGCTATGCTTGTTCGGATCATGCCTCCTGGCACAACCAGGGCTTCGCGGCCTCTTTCCCTTTCGAGGCCACATTTAATGGCTCTAATCCTTATATCCACACTGTCAATGACACTTTAGCCAACAGTGGTGGCGATGCAAATCACGCTGTGAAGTTCGGCAAACTGGCTGCCGCTTATGTGGCAGAGCTGGCCAAGGGATCCATTGGTGATGATCCAGGTCCTGATCCCGACCCGGATCCCGATCCAGGTCAGGAGAAAACGGAAAGTTTCTCTGGCAGTGTGACTCGTGGTGGAGAGGAGCATTACGGGCCATTTAGCGTGACACCGGCAACCAATTTTGTTGCGGATATGACCGGCACCAATGACGCTGATCTATACGTGCGGTTTGGAGCAGCCCCGACCTGGCGCTACTACGATTGCCGGCCCTACGAGAATGGTTCAGCTGAAAATTGTTCGCTACAAGTGCCGAGCGGTGATAGTCAAGCTTTCATCATGGTTCGCGGATACAGCCGTCAAACTTCCAACTTTGAGCTGGATGTCACCTATACCCCGCAATAAAAAAAGAGGGCCCAGGGAATTTTCTTCCCTGGGCCTATTATCTCCATCCTCGATTTTAAAATATCAGCAAAAAAATGACATGATTGGCAGTTAAGGCTGGCAGTCGGCTCTGACAGTCATTGCTATAAATTAATTTAAACGCCATGGATTTTGGTTTCCAGAGTAACTGTTGTCTAATCGAACGAGGGAAAATGCCAAAAAGTGAAAGTCTTTTAGCACTGACGCCAAAATTTGCAGCTATCTTGGCGAACTGACATATTCCCACAGAAATAAGTCGCGCACAGTTATTGAAATTGTGCGCATGAAAATTACTGTGCATCACTTATCAGGGGTAACCTGTGGTGTGCTGTCCGAATTAATAATGAGAAGAGAGGACGGGCAATATGCAAACCCATTTGCTAAAACCTTTATCGTTGGCAATCGCCATCGCGCTGACTGCTCCAAGTGCTTTTGCGCAGGATCGGAATGAAAAATCTTCGACAGTCGATGATCGTACTATGGAAGAGGTGATTACTACCGGTACCCGTAAGGAAGGTGTTTCCCCAACAGAAACTCTTTCACCGGTTGACGTAGTTGGCGGAGAGGAGTTGGCAGATCAAGCAGGCTTTGACCTCACCGAGTCTCTGGCAAAAATTGCTCCCTCGTTTAATACCCAGCGCTTTCCCATCGCCGATGGTACGGCATTTATTCGTCCAGTAACCCTGCGCAATTTGTCCCCGGACCAAACATTGGTACTGGTCAATGGCACTCGTCGGCATCGTTCTGCTTTGGTGAATTTACAGCTCGCTCCTCTGGGTACGGTCAATCAGGGAGCTCAGGCGGTGGACTTTTCCACGTTGCCTTCACTGGCTATCGAAAGAGTCGAGGTGCTGCGTGATGGTGCTTCGGCCCAGTATGGCTCCGATGCTATTGCCGGCGTGGTTAATATTATCTTAAAGGATGCTGCTGAAGGTTTTGCTCTTTCTGCTCAGACTGGTGAATATTTTGAGGGGGATGGAACTCGTAATTCTTTTGCCGCTAATGCTGGTTTCAACCTTTTTGATCAGGGGTTTGCTAATGCCACTGTAGAATATTCCAAAGCTGATAAAACTTGGCGGGGGGTTGCTCGCCCAGATGCGGAATTTGTGGGTTCTGTAGTTGGTGAAAACCTAGTTCCCCTTGATGGGCTCGGCCAACGTTGGGGTGACCCGGATGTGGAGGCACTGAAATTTTTCGTCAACAGCGGCCTTGAAATTAATGACAATTTCGAATTGTACGGAAATTTTGGTTACTCGAATAATGAAACAATTTCAGACTTCTTTTATCGTGGTCCAGTATTAGATCCTGAACATGAGTTTACCGCTCGTGGCACTTTACAAGTTGATATGCCCAATGACCCTGCAGATCCGGGTAGTATTGACTATTTGCCAGATCCAGCCCCTCAGTCACTGATTGATTATATTGTTGCTCAAGGCTTAAATCCGTCCGATTACCTGGTAGCGGATGACTCCAGCCCCAGTGGCTATGTATTGCGCAACCCGATTTATACTCAATTCCCGGGTGGTTACAATCCACAATTTGGTGCAGAAATTCAGGATATCTCCGCTGTAATAGGTGCTCGTGGAGAATTTCAAAATGGTTTGACCTGGGATCTGCGTGCTCGTGTTGCAGAGAATGAGGTGGAATATGTATTGAAAAACTCTATTAATCCCAGCCTCGGGGTTTTGTCACCCACTAGTTTCAAACCGGGCACCCTCACCCAGGAAGAGTCCAGTCTAAATGCAGATTTTGTGAAACCTATTGATGTTGCCGTCTTTGCCTCCCCACTGAATGTTGCTTTTGGCGCTGAATGGCGTGAGGAAACCTATTCAATTGGAGCTGGTGATACTGCATCTACTGAGGTTGGCCCAACGGCGGTGTATTTTGGTGTTGGCTCAGATGGTTTTCAGGGGTTCTCCAAAGACTCAGACGGTAGTTTCAGTATTGAGAGTATTGCCGCTTATATCGACCTCGAAGCGGATGTTACTGATGCATTAACCCTTGGCGTGGCGTTGCGCTTAGAAGAATATGATGAGTTTGGTTCCACCTCCGACTGGAAGCTTTCAGCTCGTTACGATGTCAATGAGAACCTTGCTCTACGCGGGACAGTGAATACGGGCTTCCGTGCACCAACACCTGGGCAAGTGAATACCCTTAATGTCACTACAACTGCAGATTCCAGTGGTAACCTGATTCCGAGTGGTACCTATCCGGTGGACCATCCGGTAGCAATGGCCTTGGGGGCAAAAGAGTTGACGCCAGAGGAGTCGACCAGCTTTACCTTAGGGGCAGTGTTTACGCCGTTTAGCAATACCAGCGTCACTCTTGATTACTACAACATTGACATCGAAGACCGCCTTGCATTGCGCAACAATAAAATCGGCGCAGAAGAAATCGAGCTGCTACAGAATGCAGGGGTAGAGGATGCTGCCTTATTGAAAGACAGCAATGCCAACTATTTTGTCAATGCATACGATTCAGAAGTTTCAGGTATCGACTTGGCCATTACCAGTGATTTTGAAGTGGCAGGTAATTTACTGGTTGTGGATTTACGTCACAACCACAATAAGCAAGAAGTGAGTAAAGTAGAAACTAATACGATTAATGCCTCCAGAGTCTTCGACCTGGAAAATCAGGTGCCCAGTGATCGCACAACTCTGACTTTTGATTTTGATACAGGTGATTTGTTTAGCGGCTACTTAAGATTCAATCGCTACAGTGATTGGGAGTCTACTGGTGGTTTGTTTGGTCCTGGTGATGCTACGGATACCTACAGTTATGGTAGTGAAATTTTGGTGGACTTGGAGGCGACCTTTACTCTCTATGAAAATTATAAATTATCCATAGGTGGTGAAAATATTTTTGATGTGCAGCCCGATGATGAACAAGACGGTACTCTGCAATATTTAGGCGTTCGCAATGCTCTGACATCACCGTTTGGTTTTAACGGCGGCTTTTGGTATCTCCGTGCGAGTGCAGAGTTTTAGTGGATTGGGTTTTTGATTGGGGACTGGTATCAAGCCTTCATTAATTGATAGCCGTTGCCAATCAAAATTTACTCTGAAGTACTTATTGTAAGCAATAAAAAACCCGGTATTTGCCGGGTTTTTTTGTTCATGGACCAATCTCTATGAAGACTCAGATCTATTTTCCGCTCGTAATAACCTGCATATTGAAGTCCAGTACTATCTTTGGTTGATCAGTAAAAACACCGTCCACACCTTGTGAGGCTAGGAGTATCAGGTCATCAGGGCTGTTAACCGTGAAGACGTAGTTTTTTAAGCCTCTCTGTTTTGCATCGGCAATCAAATCAGCACTGATAAAATCCAAGCTGGTATGCAGGGAATAAGCCTTCAAAGGCACTGTGCTCGCGGCTAAGTCGAGGGGAATACCACTGAATAAAACTCCGCGGCGCACATTGGGTATCAGTTGTAAGCACTCGTGGAGTTGTCGGTGATCAAAAGAGGAAACAATATATTGATCAAAGCTTACGCCCTTGTCGCTGACAAATGTTTGTATTTCTTTGGCTACTAGGGCAGCTGAATTTGGACCCTTGATCTCTATATTGAGCTGGGCGTTACTACCGATTAACTCCAGTACTTCACGCAGGGTTGGAATCTTATTACCGCAGGGTAGGAGGCGTTGGCGCAGGGCATCTGGATGTAGATCAGTTATCAGCTCATTGCCGGAAAGTAGTCTACCCAGGCGCCTATCGTGTGTTACCAAGAGTTGCTCACCAATATTCCAGACATCGATTTCAATACCATCAACGTCTAACGCCAATGCTTGGCTGATGGCCTGTAAAGTGTTTTCACTGGCCTGGCGTTGGTACCCCCGGTGGGCAAAACAGAAAAGTGTGCTTGGGCTCATTGTTGCTTAACTCCCCCCGATAATTTTTAAAAGCTTATTATTAAATGATGAGGCAAGGGTGATTTAAGTCTATCGGTTGTTAACCCATGCAGACAGGCAAATACCTTTATAGGTTTGGAAAATTTAAAAGGGGGCAGAGTGCCCCCTTAAAAGTCTTGATGGTGGAGACTTTGGATTTTTTATTCTCCAGACAAGGCGCGATAGCGTCCGCGGTGGAATATTAGGGGTTCGCCGCCGAAAGCACTGAACTCCAAAACTTCTCCCAGCAGGATGGTGTGATCCCCACCTTCAATACACTGGACACGGCGACAGTGGAAATAGGCGGCGCACTCTTCCAGTCGAGGTATTCCATCTGGGCCCTCGCTCCACTGAATCTGCCCAAACTTATCGGCCCCGCGACCGGCAAACAGGTTGGAAACGTGTTGCTGATCTGCGCGCAGTACGTGTACTGCAAAGTGTTCGCGGCTGGTGAAGGCCTCGTAGCCCAGTGATTGTTTGTCGATACTCCATAGAACCAGTGCGGGGTCCAGAGATACTGAATTAAAGCTGTTGGCGGTCATCCCCGCAGGCTGTCCCTCAGAGTCCTGCGTGGTAATAACGGTGACCCCAGTAGCGAACTGGCCCAGAGTATCGCGCAGCAGGCGGCTTTGTTGAGGGGAGGGAGTGATAATGGAGCTTCTTTCTGTCGACATACGATGGTTGCTTGTACAAAAACTGTGCTAGCCAGCCATTTTACGGCAAAAGCGTACTGATTGCGCGTCTTGCCTCGCAAGCTAGTAAAAGAAGCTCGAATATCGTTATTCGAATGACTTATTGTCCATAAGCGGCATGCACTCACTCATCAGTCGCTCCCTTTCTGTAATTGCGGTGCCAGTCAGTGCAAAACCGAGCAGTTCTCCCCTACTGTTGCGAAACTCGGCACAGACGCCTTTTGTGTCTTGAGATACTTGCCAGCGGCCCTTGGCGCCTGGATGGGGAGGGCAGAGGGTTGTGGGGCGCAGGGTTGTTTTAACCGCAACCGGGATAACGCCGTAGTGTACGGGACTGGGATTGCCGCTAAGGGTTTGAGCCAGGGCACGGGCACAAGTCATTAGGGGAGCGACGTAAAACAGCTGGTGCCCCTCTACCTCCGCACAGTCGCCAATGGCAAATATATGCGGATTGCTACTCTGTAATTTCCGGTCTACGGCAATTCCCCGCTGAATTTTCAGTCCCGCAGTTTTAGCCAGGGCAGTATTGGCTTCTAGACCCAGTGCCGCCAGGGCGATATCTGCCACTAGCGTCTCACCGTCATCCAGTAGGGCTTCAATACCTTTAGGATTTTGATTCAGGGAGCGAATGGATTTCCCCAGATAAAAACGAACGCCACTGTTATTGAGCACCTCCTGGAGATCGCGACCGGCAGCTTCTGGCAAGAGAGAGGCGAGCGGCCACTCCTGAGGATCTACCACAGCCACTTCATATCCGGCTTGCACCAAATCATTGGCAAACTCACAACCAATCAGACCTGCACCAATCAGGAGGACCCGCTGGCAGCCAACGAGCGCGGTGCGAAAGCGGTGGTAGTCTGTCAGGTTGTTAATTCTAAATAGCCTTGCGTGGGCATTGCCCGCGATAGCCGGCAGTTTGCGGCAGTGGGCACCAGTCGCCAATATCAACCTGTCGTAAGGAATATCTGTTACGTGGTTATCATTATCCTGCTGCAACTGTAATGTTTTGCTGTGGGGGGAAATTGAAGCCACACGGGTATGTACGAGAATCTGTGCGTCCAATTTACGCGCCATTTCTTCAGCGCTGGTTTGGCATAACTGCTGGGCTGTTTTTCCATGGGAAAGGGAGGCTGATAGAAGGGGTTTAGAGTAAAAGGCCCCATCATCACTGGAAATCAGAACCAGGGGGGTTACAGTATCGAGCTTGCGAAACTCCAAGGCTAGGTGATAGCCGGCCAGGCCTGTGCCGACAATCACTAGTGGGGCTTGATTCTCGCTGGAAGCTTCACCGCCACTTAGCTCAGTGTCATTTTCTATAGGTTTTGATGCCGGAGTCACCAGCACCATGTCGAAGTCTTCCTTACCCACTCCGCATTGCGGGCAGCTCCAGTCCTCGGGGATGTCCTCCCAGCGGGTGCCGGGAGCAATGCCTTCCTCTGGACACCCCCTGGCTTCGTCGTAGACCCATCCGCACACCATGCATTCCCAGAGGCGAAAAGTAGCTGTGCCCTGATGAGTTGGTAACTGGGAGTCAAGCGCGGTATCAAGTGGAGAAGGGGGGCTTTTCTTTTTATCCAGCTCACACATTGCAAAATCTTGCTTGTGCGCTCCGCACTGGGGACAGTACCAGTCTTCGGGGATATCTTCCCAACGGGTACCAGGGGCTATCCCATCCTCAGGCCAGCCCTTGGCTTCATCGTAGATCCAGCCGCAGATTTGACATTCCCATTGGCGATAGTCTGGCATGGTGCCCCCGTGCTAGCTAGACAGTAGCCGGCTGTAGGGCAACCGGCTTAGGGCAAATATAAGGGAGAATGTCGGAGGGTGCTGCTAATCGTGTTTGCCTTGGGAAATATTTGTCAGTGCATTTTGATAGACGTCTGCAATCTCTCCTGGGTGGCGAATGGAAATCCCCAAATCGTGTACGAGCCCATCTTTTAGCCCGTAGACCCAACCGTTAATAGAGAGTGACTGCCCTGAGCGCCATGCATCGCGCACTATTGTCGTTTGGCAAATATGGATTACTTGCTCCAAGACATTGAGTTCGCACAGTAGGTCTGTACGCTGCTGTTCCTGGAATAAGTCAACCAGAGTATGGTGCTTGTCGCGAACATCTTGGATATGGCGCAGCCAGTTATCAATTAGACCAAGCTGTTCGTTGTGTAGTGCCGCCTGTACGCCACCACAGCCGTAATGCCCACACACGATAATATGCTTGACCTTCAAAATCTCTACCGCGTACTGCAAAACGGATAAGCAGTTGAGGTCAGAATGCACCACCACATTGGCGACATTGCGGTGTACGAACAGCTCACCGGGCAAAAGCCCGACAATTTCATTCGCGGGCACACGGCTGTCTGCGCAGCCAATCCAAAGGTATTCCGGTGATTGCTGCTTTGAAAGCTTTAAGAAAAAGTCCGGGTTGTCCTTGTGGGTGGCCTCGGACCAGTTCTGATTATTTTTTAATAGATGATCTAGCGGGTGCAATGGGTTTGTATCCTGATATGACTAATTGGACATAATGTTGGGAGGATAGCGGCTTTATTCCTGCGGGCCAAGAGGGTATGGGCTAACCTGAAAGATGACTATGTTTTAGCATTGGGTCTCAATTTAAGGAGAAATGATGGCGAGAAGGAATCACTCCGGTCCCGGTAGGCGACAGCGCACATCCTTGCGCTCTGGATTTGCTGATCGGCACCGTTTGCGTATGCGCCAGCTACAGGCGCGGCGGACTCGGCTGCGTGGATACACCTCTTATTCTGATGAAGAGGAAGGAGCTATTGAACCAATGAATGGTGGAGAGGACCCCTTTAGTCGAGAACTGGAAAGAGAGCCCTTGGCTTGAGTTTTGCTGTTTCCGATAAATTAACCAGGAAATGAAAAGAGCGCTTAAAAGCGGTGTGGATTTTATTTGACAGTAATAATCGTCAAATTAACAAAAATTTGTTTACATACTCGCTTTTCAATACTTTTGCATTTCCCAGGTGGAAAAAGTCGGAGGAATAATAATGGCCTTGGTTACCCCGGAGACTTCCAGCGCATTGCGTGTAGTTTTGGCAAATTATACGGACAGCCATCAGGCTGAGGATATTATCCATTTAATGGATGAATACTCCCGCCATCCTTTTGGTGGAGGGGGGCCATTGCCAGAGCCTTGTCGCAATGAGCTGGTATCTAAATTGGCAAATTTTCCCGGTGCTTTCAGCGTGCTCGCCTATAGCGATAATGAGGCCTTGGGTTTGGTTAATTGTTTCACCGGCTTTTCCACATTTTCCTGTATGCCGCTGATAAATATTCACGATGTTATCGTCAGTGAGCGCGCCCGGGGGGAGGGCGTTTGCGCTGCCATGATGGACTTTGTGGCGTTAGAGGCAAAAAAGAGAGGGGGCTGTAAGCTGACTATGGAAGTACTGGAAAAAAACTTTGCCGCGAAGAATGCCTATCGCAAGTCGGGGTTCAAGCCTTATACGCTGGATGAAGAGTTTGGGCAGGCCGAATTCTGGCAGCGGTATCTCTGAATCTTTAGGGGTGGCACAGGCCACCCTTTTTCAAATTAAGCAATAACTTTGTTACCTGGCAGTGTACTGGGTCTGTCCCACTTTCTTTTTCTTGCTGATTATGCTGCTGAGTAGTGCAAAAAGCGCGATAAGTGAGACGCTGACCAGTAATCCCATTAAAGGTTGCTGCGGATCCCTTTCATAAAGCCAGCCACCGATGGCAAAACCGATAGTGTAACCGCCGGTGTGCATCAGTGATAGAAATCCAAATAGCCGGCCTCCGCGTCGATTCGCTTGGCTCAAAAGTGCGCTGTAGCCCGGTACCAAAAAGGCAATCCCCACCACAAAGATCAGCAGGCCGGCAGCTGCGAGCAGGCTACCTAGGGTACTGGAGAGCAAGATGGTGCCTGTGCATAGGGAGCTTACGCCCAACATAAAACTCATCTGCGGCGCCTTGAGTTTGCGCACCAGACCAATCTGAACCAGGAACCCACAAATCGCCACTGCAGCCAACAATACGGCAGTAGCTGATGAGGCGCCCATGGCGCTGAGACCGTAGAGATCTTTAAGAGCAGGTCCCATGACAACCTGCAGCTGACCAACACTAACGGTACCGAGCAGAGCGGTGGCAAAAAGGGCTAGAGCACCAGGAGGGAGGGAGGAATTTTCAGAGGATTCTGTTTCTGCAATATGGCTCTTTCCCTTCGGCAGACCGGCGGTTAAAACGAGGGTGATGAATGGTAGCAATATCAGCCACGCCAGAGGCCAAAGAGCGCCAGCGAGGAGAGCCGGCAAGGCAAGTAGTGGCCCGAGTCCTCGTCCCAGATTAGCCGCCGCACTCAAGCCTGAAAGAATTGATAAACGCTTTTCCGGCTCCCCCAGGTCAATAGCCCAAGCCTGGCAACAGGGGTAGATGGCCGCAGCGTTCAACCCATAAATGACACGACTGATTGCCAGAGCTATTAGGGCATTACTTTCCTCCAGGTACCCCTGGGACATGGCCACCAACAGGGCCACAAAGAGGCACTGGGCCAGCAGTGCTCCAGTCAGCCCTGCGAGTAGTACTGGCTTGCGGCCAACCCTGTCTCCCATTTCACCCCAGAGTGGTCCGGCAATCATCAGGCAAAAAGTACCTAGGGCCACTAACCCCCCGATGCTGGCCAGACTCAGCCCACAGCGCTCAACGATGAGTGGAATTTGAGTCAGTAGAACAACCTGGGCAGCTCCCTGGCTGGCCACCACCATATTGATTTTACGCAGGTGATGTTTGGGGTGATTCAGGGATCTCCGCATCCGGGACTCCACAACAAATTCATAAAAAATCACAGAAAAACGCGACCCTTTCCTGTGCAAGAGTTCACAGCCAGATAATTTCTCTGGCAATGGGCTTGAAGTGCGAGAAATTTACCTGCATCATAAGGCTAATGCAAACCATTCTCACTTAGATTTAGCCGATAAAGAATCACCACCATGAATAATCCTCAATCCGATGCAGCCAGCACTGGCGGCGTCGACGGCGATGCTTTTGCTCAAAATCCAGTTATGACCGCCGGGGATACGGAGGTCAATATGGCTGCGGAAAGAATGTCAGCCAACTGCTTCTTCAATGCGCTACTGCGAGAGACAGATAGCGGTATTTGGCACGAACGAGCTGGCGAGCAACTTCCACAAGGGATCAGTGTACCGGCGGTGCATATTCCTCTACCGGCCAGTGGTGCCGAACTCTGGCTGAGTGTCTCCTATCGCAGTGAGTGTGGCAGGCACCAGTTTACCCTGCCGATGATATTGCGTAACGCAGAGGGTGCCAGCAAAACTATTGGGTTTGCCGATGCGGCGCAGCAGGTTGCACAGGAGCCTGCTTTTTTCCCTGGCGCCACAGCAGAATCCAGAGCGCAATTTACTCGCAGGGTCTCGGCCAGCGTGAAAAATATGGCTCAGGCACTGGATGCTCGTCACGCAGATACAGAGAAACTATTTACTCAGCCCCTCACTTTTGTCGAGTCGGAACAGGCACTTTTATGCGGACACTCTATCCATCCGACTCCTAAAAGCCGCGATCCATTTACCGATAAGGATGCCGAATGTTACGCCCCGGAATTTGGCAATAGTTTTGCCCTGATGTGGCTGGGGGTGGACCCACAATATTTGCTTGGAGCCAGTGGAGCGGAAATTAGCGAGGCGCAGTTTGCCGATCTGGTGCGTGCAACGGATGGTGCTCCGGTGGCACCGAAAGGATTTATTGCTATCCCGGCACATCCCTGGCAGTGGCGTCAGCTAGGGCAAGACCCACGTGTGGCCGAATTACTTGAGAGTGGAAAAATTCTTGAGTTGGGTGAGGGCAGGGAACCGTGGCGGGCAACCTCTTCACTGCGCGCAATTTACAGCGCTCATAGCCCTTATATGCTCAAGTTTTCTCTCAGCCTGAGGCTGACTAATTCGGTGCGTACTCTGCAACCAAAAGAAATGGTGCGTGGTCTCGAAGTCTTAAAAGTAAGAGATACGCCTCTGGGGCAGGAGTTTGCCAGCCGCTACCCGCGCTTCCAGGTGTTGGCAGAACCGGCTTACCTGATGCTTGCCGATAGTAGAGGTGAGCAGATTATAGAAAGCCTGGTTATGTTTCGGGAAAATCCTTTCTTGGAAACAGCCGCAAAAAATACCTGCTTGCTGGCAACATTGACTCAGGATCATCCTAATGGTGCTCCCTGCCGGGCTGCGCAATTGGTACAGCGCCTCGCTGGAGAGGAAAATATTTCCATTGAGGCTGCTAGCAAACGCTGGTTTAAGGCTTTTCTCGATGCAGTTATTGAGCCCTTGCTAATTGCCCAAGCCGATTTTGGAATTTTATTTGGCGCCCATCAACAAAATCTGATTTTGAGCTTCGAGGGTGCTCTGCCTGTGGCTGGTTTTTTCAGAGATTGTCAAGGCAGTGGTTATAGTCGCCTGGGTGAGGAATTACTCAAACTCTACCTGCCTAATCTGGCTCAGGACAGTGAGAATGTCATTGACGAAGAAATGGCCAACCGCCTTTTTGTTTATTACCTGATTGTTAATAGCTGTTTTGGTTTGATCTGTGCGCTTTCCGCTGCAGGTTTAATTTCCGAGCAGGAGTTGTTGCGCCAGCTGCGCGAGCGCCTGCAATTGTTGTACGAAGGCCAGCGACGTGACTTTAGCTGTTTGGCGTATTTGCTCAATGCCGATGAAATTTGGGCTAAGGGCAATTTTCAATGTGCGGTGATTGGTATGAATGAAACCACCACCGAAGACCCGCTTTCCATCTATCACACTATGGCGAACCCCCTGCGAACGGTAGTAGACGCTGAAGTTGCCGAAGCTTGATCACCGTGACGATAAAAATTGAAAGGAAAGAATTATGACCAGCTCAACAGCTGCGCTTGAAATATCTTTAGGGGAACACGGTCAGCTTCCCGATGGGCGCTCTTGGCAAGTTGCTGTGGGAGGATATCGTTGCCAGTTAAATGGCGATAATTATTTTCAAATTGAATATGTTCCCGGACAGGAAATAGCAATTTTCATCCTGTCGTCTGGTGAAAATTCGTTAGAAGCGTTAGATCTCTGGTTCGACTGGCTTTTTGCGCTGAATCCAGCATTGCAAAATATGGATGTTGTCGATGCGGATACCGTGGTAAGCCGAGTTTCCCGCAGCAATTTTTATCAACGTACAGAGCTCTGGTATCGAGGTAACAATGCCGGTAAGTTTCCTTTGCAATGGGTAGAAAATACGCAGGGAGTTCGCCACCCTCTCCGTGCGGAACCACCTAAAGGGGAAGTTTATCACCGTCATTTCCACACACTGGGAATAGATTTCAGTTTACGTCACCTGGATCCAGAGAAAGATTTGGAGCGCTTTACCAACTGGATGAACCAGGAGCGTGTCGCAAAATTTTGGGAAGAAGAAGGTGATAAAGAAAAGCAGAGACAGTTTATTGACTCTGTTATTCAAGATCCCCATAAGCATCCATTGATCGCCTGTATTGATGGTGAGCCCTTTGCCTATTTTGAAATTTATTGGGCGCTTGAAGATCGTATCGCACCTTACTATGACTGCCAGCCATTTGATCGCGGTGCACATATGTTGGTTGGCGACCAACGCTTTCTGGGAGGCCGTTTTGCTCAGGCTTGGTTTAATGGTGTTACCCATTTTATGTTTCTGGATGATGCTCGCACAGAAACTTTGGTTGGAGAGCCGCGCGCAGATAATCGCGCATTGCTTAAATACATCAACGGCACTTTTGGCTGGAAAAAAGTTAAAGAATTTGATTTTCCCCACAAAAGAGCTGCTTTGATTATGTGCAAGCGAGACGAATTCTTTCAGAGTATGGGGGGAATATGAGCGGCGATAAATATTGGAAGCAGGCGAATAGAAACCTGCTGGTGAAATCGCTGGCTGAGCTTTGTTATGAACAGGCTCTGACGGCAAAGTTAGAAACGGGTGCCCGTTACTTTGTGGAACTTGCTTCTGGTGTTATCTATCGTTTCCAAGCTCAGTTAACTGTGTGGGATTGGTTATTAATTGATGCGCAAAGTATTGAGCGGGAAGGTGATGGGCAAGTAATACCTGCGGATGACGCAGCACAGTTTTTTATTGATGCTGCTCTGGATCTTGAAGCCTCCCCCAGTACTTTGGGCAATTTATTACACGAACTGGCCAATACCCTGGTTGCGGATGTTACTTTGCTGCAAAAGCGTGAATCGCTCACAGCGCATACCCTAGCCACACTAACTGATGAAAAATTGCAGTGCCTACTGGATGGTCATCCTAAGGCTATGGTGAATAAAGGCCGTATCGGTTGGGGCGCACAAGAGTTTAACGCCTTTGGTACAGAGGCCGCTCAGGGGGTCAGGCTGTTATGGCTTGTTGTTCGCCGGGATCTCGCTGTGAGTGGCAATAGCGACCTGTGGGATTGGCCTCAGCTATTGGCAGAAAGCCTGAGTGAATCACAGTTACAGCAGCTGGACGATAAATGTCGTGAGAAAGGGGTTAACTGGCAAGAGTTTTTGCCCTTGCCGGTGCATCCATGGCAATGGCAGCATCATATTAGTCAGCATTATGCACAACAGATTTTTAGTGGTGACTTGGTTTTACTCGGTGAGTTTGGCGATGAATATTTGCCGCAGGTTTCACTACGTACCTTGTCCAACTTGAAGCGCCCGCAGGCTCTCCATGTGAAGTTGCCATTAACGGTATTGAATACTTCCTGCTACCGTGGAATTCCAGGCAAGTTTATGCGCTGCGGACCGGCGTTATCTGAATGGATGCAGTTACTCTGTGAGCGTGATGAGCAATTACAATCGCGGGGCACCGGTGTTCTTCAAGAAGTAGCTGGCCTGCATGTACCGCACTTACATCAAGAGTCGATAAAGGGCGCGCCCTATCGTTACCGTGAATTACTGGGAGCTACCTGGAGGCAGAGCCCGGCAAGCTTGTGTGCTGAGGGCGAGCGCCATCTTTTAATGGCCGCGTTATTACAGAAAGATAGCAGCGGCAAGTCTGTAATCTCTGCTCTGATTGAAGCCTCCGGCCTTTCAGTAGAAGCTTGGCTTGAGCAGCTATTCGACGCTACGGTGGTGCCTCTTTATCACCTGCTTAGCCGTTATGGCATAGGTTTGGTAGCTCACTCGCAAAACCTAACGCTGGTATTGCGCGACAACAAAGTTGTTCGTGTTCTTCTGAAGGATTTCCAGGGAGATCTGCGTCTCGCTCAGGGTGATTTTCCCGATCGTGCGGACCTGCCGGAATCGGCGGCACAAGTTCTCGATCAATTGCCTGCTAATTTTATTATTCACGACCTGTTTACCGGTCACTTTGTCACAGTACTGCGCTATCTGTCCGCCCAATTAATGACAGAGATTGGTCTAGAGGAAAGGAAATTCTACGGAGTTTTAGCCAAGGTCCTACGCCGATATCAAGATTCCGCACAGCGAGATAATGGCGATATGGCGGAGCGTTTCCAGCAGTTTAATTTGTTTCGTCCCCATATCGAGCGCGTTTGTATTAATCGCGTACGCCTGCGTCAAGGTTACGATGACAGCGCTGAACGTCCGGTCCCCATTGTCGGTGGAGACCTGACTAATCCCCTTTGGCTCGCAGAGCAAGAGTCACAACAACACCAACCAGCAACCGCTTCCGCTTTAGAGGCATAATCATGAGCAATTTCCTAGATCTCGCCGGTATCGGAGCCGGTCCTTTTAATTTGGCTGTGGCCGCTCTAATGCGGGACACATCTTTGAGCCATCGCTTTTTTGATGCTAAAGCGGAATTCTCTTGGCATCCTGGTTTAATGTTGCCGGGGGCTATGATGCAGACTTCTTACCTGAAAGACCTGGTAACGCCGGTTGATCCAACCAATCCCTGTAGCTTTATGGCGTACCTGGTAGAAAATAAACGTTTCTATGACTTTCTACACGCAGAACAGCGTACCGTAACCCGTCGCGAGTTTGCCGATTACCTGGCGTGGGCTGCCCGTCGCTTGGATTCTATCCAAATGAGCAGCCGTGTACAGAGCGTGGTGGATAATGGGGATTTTTTTGAGTTGGACGTGCACGGCCCCAATGGTCGCGAACAGGTACTCACCAAAAACCTGTGTGTTGCAGCGGGTAAAAAACCAAATATTCCAGAGTGCAGCCGCCCATTCCTGTCTGATAATTGCTTCCACGCGTTGGAAATTGCCCTGCGTAATCCGGATGTAAGTGGTAAGCGCGTCGCCGTGGTCGGTGGCGGCCAGACTGGTGCGGAAGTGGTTATTAATCTTTTGAGTAAACACTGGGGCCGCCCACAGCAGGTAACCTGGGTATCCCGCCGCAGCAATTATTTGCCATTGGATGAGACCCCCTTCACCAATGATTGGTTTACCCCAGAGTATGTCGATGTGTTCCGTCAGTTGAGCCCTCAGCGTCGTGAGGAAGTGGTTGCAGAGCAGAAGCTGGCTTCTGATGGTATATCTCCTGATACCCTCAAGGAACTTTACCAGTTGTTCTACCGTCTTGTGCACCTGGAAAAGGATGCTGAACGAGTAGCATTATTGCCCAATCGCGAACTGGTGGAGATGTCTCACCGCGGTGACTATCAACTGCAGCTGGAAAATCACTTGCTAGGTGAGGCAGATGGTACCGAGTGGGTTAATGCGGATATCGTTATTCTATGCACTGGCCTGTGTGAGGCTCTACCTCCTTGTCTGGCGCCTTTACAAGAGCGCATTGCACGCGATGCAGAGGGTCGCTTGCTGTTGGATGATGCTTTTGCGGCAAGACTCAGCGGCGATGAGAGTGGTCGACGTTTGTATTTCCTTGGTACTGGTCGCACCAGTCACGGCATTGCGGAGCCACAGCTGAGCTTATCGGCCTGGCGTGCGGCACAAGTAGTGAATGATTTACACGGTAATGCGCTCTATGACAATCAGCAAACCGGCAATTTTATGAAATGGATTACCCCGCAAGCTCAGCAGGCAGCTGTTGCTTAAATAGAGGGAGAAATCATGATCGACCTCCAGGTGTCCACCAATAAGGTCGATCATGGATATACAAGTTTTTGCAATCCTATCTATAGCCGAAATGGCTGCCAGCCTTACTTGGTTACGTCAACAAAAATACCCATGTGGTCAGTGACAGCTGCAGCCATATTGACACCGTCAATATTGACTGCAGTACTCTGTGATAAGTAGTCCACATTTACGATATTGATAGTCGCAGTATTGTAAACCGCTACATCATATTTTTTACTGGCAGTACTATTGGTGCCAGAAAAACTGCGTTGATGGGAATCTGAGGGTGTTACCTCGCTTGCAGGGTGTGCGTCGTGAAAGATCATGTTTGTTGCCCGGCTTATTACTGAAGGGGTAAAACTGTTGCTGCCTTGGTTGGTATCTCCCATCACGAGGTCAATTGCACCGTGGCCCTGCTGCAACAGGTATTTATTAATATTCTGATAAAACAATGTTGCTTGCCCTTCACTCTTGGCAATGCTATTGGGGACATGCACAAATACAGCATTGATATTGCCTGTTTTCACCGCGATCCAGCCCATACCTGACCCCAGGACTTGGTGTTGGGTAGTTTTTGCGGCATGGACACTAAAACTGTTGCAGGCCTTGCCTGTGGAGCTTGATCCCACCAGCGCTCCGGCATGTTGCTGCATGGAGCTCCATTCGCTATTAGCCCCATCCATTTCGCCATATACCAATAGATCACAAGTTTTTCTTAGCGAGCGATAGAGATGTTGGTGAGTCTGTCGCGCCTTGCCCTCAACCATAGTGAGAAACTCGCTGTTGCCGTGTTGGCCCTTGGCCATATAACCCACAGGTGCCTGGGAGACCAGCTGGGCGGGGCCGTAAAGCGGGGTGTGGGGGTCCAGGCCTTTGGCGGTTGGCATTACCAAAAGCCAGGGACTCTGATTAGCGGCTTGGTGGTTATGGGTAACACGAGTGAAATACTGGCTGTTGGAAGCGCCAACATCATGATTGTTACTAGCGTTTGAATTTATGGATTGATAGGCAAAGGTTGGCATGTCGGTTACTCATTTTTATTGAATCTTCCAATGAATCACGAGGTTTAATACCTTTTGTTAATAATAAAATCCAGATCTTTTTTGCGATTGTGGTCTTTTAACGTAGGTGCTTGTTACTGCATTTTGGCGTCAATTTTATTTTCCTGACTGTAGTTTTGTATGGCGGTTAAAAGTTTTTATTTGCTCGAATTAATTTTCAGTTGATGTCAGGTGAATTGGTTTTAAATTTCAGTGCTGGAGCAATGAATAAGTTGCCTTATAAATAAATGAATTGCGGATTGGATCAATCAGGATTTCACTTTTATTAAGCATTGTGTCTGATCGATAGGTATTATCAAAGATTAATGAGTCGGATTTGTCAGTCGCTGTTTCTTTATTTTTCTTAATAGCTAGTCTATACCAGCATGGAATAGTGCTAGTAAATACTTGCGTTACTTGTTTTGATAGCGATGAGATATATCCATTTTTCTCCTCTTATTTCCGCTCCGAAATCCCCGTACAAGCGCATAAATATATAGTTAATTTTCGCGCCAAAGCCCGGGTGCTCAACCCACCTTGTGCAATACTTTTTGGGTACTGAACCATCGGTCTGGTGCATGCAGTGAGCAGGGAGGAAATCTGTAATGCGTTTGAACTCAACCCTTGCACAAGGGCGTTATCATTACAGCTGTGACGGGCGTGAGATGCCTGTTCAAGATAGCTGGCAGTTGGGCTTTGATGCCCTTGGACGCCGCTCTCTGGTCAGCCAGAGACTGGTGGGTGATCGAGGCTTCGGCATAGAGGTCTTTGCGCTGCTAAATAATGGCTTGGTGAGTGAATGCCAAGTGAATTGGCGCGATGAGGTTGATGAGGTCAGCGCGCATTATCATTTGTGTTTCCCTGAAGGTCAGCCTCCCCGATTAGGAGATGAAATAGAGGCTAACTGGAGTGGTCCTAACGGCCCTCAAGAGTTGCGTTTGGGGGGAGAAAACCGTCTGCTATTCCCTCTAATGCGCGTTTTTATGGGGCCGCTATTGAAAACACTGGTAAAACACCAAGCGGGTTTGGAAGTGGTTTCTCCAGATATTGTCGACCCCTCCCAGCGAGGAAAACTATTGGCTCCCAGAGTAAGCCATCGCACGGCGCGAATTATGGCGGGTGATCAGGCTAGTCAGCGCTCTCAAGATCTGGGCCCAGATATCAGCGGTTATATTTATCAGGGGGATGAGGCTGAGCGGGATGCGCACTGTTATGTGGATAACCGCAGCCTGCTAGTCGGTTATGATTGGCCTTCTAGTACCGGGCGTTTGTGGCAGGTTCGCCTCAGAGACCTGGAGTGGTCTCCTAGTCTTACCAGTCTCCTTTTTTAATTTTTATTTCGATATTGTGTTCACCGGACTTATACCCTTTGAACACAATTGGGTCTATCAGTCTAGTGAATAATGATGATTATTTGACGCATCATTCACTCTGCCAGAGGCTTATAGCCTTTCCAGCCTGGTAAGAATTCCCTCAAAATATCTTTTCTCCCACATTTTGAACTTTTTGTGTCTGATGCACATCGTAGTCAACCGCCGGTAACAGGACTTTGAGAGAGTGCCGGAGGAATTTATACCGCGGGATTTTTTCAGTACCGCAGTGTAAGATTTCGTCACTTATGTGCTAATGGGGGAGCCATTTTGCCTTTATCCAAAACCAATTCGCGCTGGGGTATGCCGCTGGCGGTCATCTTATTTGTGACTTCACAGTTACCGCTTAATGTTGCTTTGGCAAGTATTGATGGTGAGACCGAAATAGAGCTTAAGGAGTTAGACACAACCCCGGAGCAACAACAAGAGCAGTGCTTGCACGAGCAGCTGCTGATTTCCTCCGCCGATACCACACTGAGGGATATTCGCCTGCTCTGTGCCGATCGGGTGAGAGCCCAGCTAGGTCTGGAGGAGGATTTCTTCGAAGTCGACCCTGTGGTGGAGGAGTACTCTGAGGAATTGCCTACGGATGAGGTCTTACTTGGTGGCCGGGCCCAGGCCATTCGCGATGCCGCCAGCAACCCCTTTACACTTGCCTCCCACAAGACCAACTACATATTGCCATTTACCTATAACCCAACTCCTGAGAAGGGTGGGCTCTCGGATTACGAAGGCGAAGGGAAAGACCTTGATAATATCGAGGTGCAATTCCAGTTATCAGTACAAGTACCGGTATGGCGGGGTTTTCTTGGCAGCGCTTCATTTATGAGCGTGGCTTACACCAACCGGAGTTTTTGGCAAGCCTATAACTCTGATAACTCGGCACCATTTCGTGAGACCAACCACGAGCCAGAGCTGATTCTCACCTGGCTCAATAACTGGAGCCTGTTTGGCTGGCAGAATGTTGCTAACCAGATCGCTTTCAACCACCAGTCCAATGGACGCAGCGAACCCTTCTCCCGCAGTTGGAATCGGGTATACGCCAACTTTATTTTTGAGCGGGATAATTTTTCGATTGGTATAAAGCCCTGGTATCGCCTCAAGGAGGATCGTGAGGATGATGACAATCCGGATATAGAGCATTATTTAGGCCACTTTGAGTTGGGTGGCCGCTACCGCGATGGCGATCACACCATAGCCGTTATGGTGCGCAATAACCTGCGCTCGGAAAATCACGGTGCGTTTGAACTGACCTGGGGTTTTCCCCTGGGTGACCGGGTGGATGGCTACATTCGCTACTTTAATGGTTACGGAGAAAGCCTGATCGACTACGATGAGTCAGTGCAGACTCTTGGCTTCGGCTTCACCCTGGCACAGGGGTTCTAACTCCTATTGGGCAAAGATTCAGGGATGGAATCGATGGGATTTGAAGATAGCTATCGGCTCAGTGCGCATGCGGTGATTACCAATGATTCTGGTGAGGTCCTGCAGCTGCTGGCGACCTATGCCAACCGCAGTTGGGGGTTACCCGGTGGTGCACTCGATCCCGGAGAGACCATTCACGAGGCCCTGCGGCGGGAGTGTCATGAAGAGTTAGGGCGTGAAGTGCGTATCGAATACTTGAGCGGCGTCTATTACCATAAGATCTACAACTCTCATGCATTCATATTCCGCGCCCACTTTACCGACAGAAGACATATCACCCTCTCTAGTGAGCACTCAGAGGTAGCTTATTTTCCCCTTGAGCGCCTCTCCGAAGTGCAACGGCAGAGGGTCAGGGACTGCCTCGAATTCGACGGCGTTGTTCGCAGCGCAAAGTTCTAACTTTACCCCCTTCTTTGGCAATAGATCTGGTCGGTCAGCACGCTTTTGGCGATTTTCGCCAAAAGCACTGACATCGCGGAATTCCCCGGTCCGCTCCATTAGTATTTGCGTCCTGGTTTTTTACCCAAGAACTCCAGATTCTCCGCTTTTGCCGGGGGACTAAATAAAAGTTAATAAAATCAAATAGTTGAATAATTAAGGCAGCGGCCCTCAGCAAGTTGCGGGCTATGCTGGTGGATAAGAATATGGGTTTGGAAATGAAGATGCCTGAACTGGGCAACCTGAAGCACAGCGTACAGAAGCTGGAATGCCATGTCGCGCTAGTGAGCGCAGACAGCAAATTAGCGGGAGACTGGGTTAGCGCCCTCAATAACACCGCGACTCTGCATGAAAACCCCTTTGGCCTGGTGTTTGAGGCGGTGTTACCGGCAGATGTGGAACAACTGGCACTGGAGGAGTCTCGTCTTCAGGCGATTATCGTAGATGGTGGCACCGATACACAGGGGTTGGAAGCTGCCGATCTGCTCGCTGACCAGATACATGCACTTCGTTCTCAACTCAATATTTTTTTGGTGGCACAAAGTGATGTCGCCGGTGGTACTCCTCTTGCCGGTAAGAGTGGGGTCAAGTCACTGACCAACCTGCGCCGCCGCTTTGACGAGTTGTTTGATCGCCGAGAGGGCAATTTCAACCATATGTTCCGCCTGGTACAGGCGTTTATTGCCCGCCGCGCCTCCACGCCCTTTGCCGATACCCTGAAGGAATATGTATTCTCCGCACGTGACGCTTGGCATACTCCTGGTCACTCCGGTGGCGACAGCCTGCGCAACAGCCCCTGGGTAGGGGACTTTTACCGCTTTATGGGCGAGCATGTATTCAATACGGATTTGTCTGTTTCCGTACAGATACTCGACAGCCTGCTGGAACCGCACTCGGTAATTCAGGAAGCACAGGATCTTGCCGCCCAGGCGTTTGGTTCGCGCCATACCTTTTTCCTGACCAATGGCACTTCTACTGCTAACAAGGTCGTGATTCAGCAGATACTCGGTGGCGGCGGCAAGATTATCGTCGACCAGGCCTGCCACAAATCGGTTCACCATGCGATAGTGATGAATCGCTGTGAGCCGGTTTATCTGAAGTCGGTACTGCACCCTGAATTCGGCATTTATGGCCCGGTGAAGCGCTCGGATATCGAGGCGGCGCTTGATGAACATAGCGATGCGCGCTTATTGGTTATCACTTCCTGTACCTACGATGGTCTGCGCTACGATTTGAAACCTATTATCGATTACGCCCATGAGCGCGGTGTCAAGGTGCTGGTCGATGAGGCCTGGTTTGCCCACGGTTTCTTCCACCCAGAATTGCGCCCGACCGCGCTCGAGTGTGGCGCGGACTATGTGACCCAGAGTACCCATAAGATGTTGTCGGCTTTCTCTCAGGCCAGCATGATTCATGTGCAGGACCCGGACTTCGACGAATTCCGTTTCCGCGAAAACCTGAACATGCATGCGTCTACCAGCCCGCAATACGCCATGATCGCCAGTCTCGATGTGGCGCGTAAGCAAATGGCGATGGAGGGTTATGGACGTCTCAAGCAGTGTCTGCAGATGGTGGAAACCCTTCGCCGTGCAGTCAATGAAACCGGAGTATTCCGAGCCCTGACCCGCGACGACCTGATTGCTGAGCCTCTAGCGGGTGACAATATCGGCCTAGACCCCACCAAGGTAACCATCGATATTTCCCGCAGCGGTTACTCGGGCAACGAGATGCAGATCAAGCTGTTTGATCAATACGGTATTCAAGTGGAAAAGACCACCTACAATACCATCACAGTACTGGTAACCCTGGGCAGTACTGAGAGTAAATTGTTGCGCTTGATTCATGCGCTGAAGCAGCTGGCGGGGAATACTCACAAGCGTATTCATGTCGGTACTCCGCGCCGCCTGCCTGAGTTTACCCGCTTCACCTGTCTGCCGGCGGATGCCTACTTTGCCGATACGGAAGAGTTGCCGTTGATGGACAATGGGGTGGACGCTACACAGAATCTTATCGGTCGCACCAGCGCCGATGAGATAGTGCCTTATCCGCCGGGCATCCCTGTTCTGGTACCTGGCCAGGAGATTTCTGAGCAGATAGTGCAGTACTTGCAGCAGTTGTTGCAGGGGCAGAATACTACGGAGATTCACGGCCTGATTTTCCGCTCAGATGAACCTATGCTGCGTGTAGTCAAGGAAGTCGCTGAGAAATCAGAAAACAAAGACAAAAAGTCCGGCGGCAAAAAGGCAAAATAAAGCCACACGAGCTATCCGGCATGGAGGCCGGTATGTTTGATCAACCAAGGATGGTATTACTGGCTGGTGCCTCGGGCGGTTTGGCTCGCGCGATCGGCGCCGAAATCGTTCGGCGCTATCCCGATATTACTTTGGTGACTTTGAGCCGTGGTACAGTAGATCGGGTACCTGGACACGCCGGCGAGCGTCGTCACCTGACAGTCTCTCTCGCGGACGAGCACTCTATCAGAGCTGTCGAGACCTTCCTTTCTGAATTTTCCTCTCCGCCTGACTGGGTAATTAACTGTTGTGGATTGTTGAACGATGAATTTCATGGCCCGGAAAAATCTCTAGCGCAATGTGAGGATGATTGGTTGATACAGTCTATGCGTATCAATCTCCTCACTCATATGCACCTGGCCCAGGCGCTGGATAGAAAATTACAACGCAAGCGGCCGCTGCTATGGGTATCCCTGTCTGCCAAGGTGGGTAGTATCGGCGATAATGAGTTGGGGGGCTGGTATAGCTATCGTATCAGCAAGGCGTCACTCAATATGTTGGTAAAAAACCTGTCTATTGAATGGGGGCGCCGATTGGAAAACAGTTGTGTGGTGGCCATTCATCCGGGCACTACGGATACAGCACTTTCCAAACCCTTCCAGGGTAATCTGGCGCCGGGAAAATTATACAGCCCGGCACTGAGTGCCGGGCGTATTGTGGATGTACTACAACAGCTGGCGCCTGCCGATAGTGGTAATCTGTTTTTTTGGGATGGTAACCGTTTGCCCTGGTAGTGAATCAGGGGGTCATCAAGCCTGGCCAGGTTTCATTATCTGTTGTTCTCGGATACCCACTGTATGCTTGATCAGATGTGATGGAGTAGCGTATATAGCGCTGGTTTTTGAGGAAAAAATATGCGCGAAATGTGTTCCATTGGTGGGCTGCGGTAATCTCCTTAGCATAAGGACCGAGTCCTGGCCAATTGCTGTCATTGATAGGTTGGGGGTAGCCGCTGTCAAGTTGGTCTTCTTCCAGGTCATAGCGTAAATAATTCCCGTCTTTGAGAAAGAAATAAACTTTGCTATTAGGCCATTTCAGGACAGCGCGAATTGTTGTCGCGTAGGTAGCCAAACCAGGCCAAGTATTGTTGTCCACCAATTTGGGATAGCCGGAATCGACCCGATCTTCATTGAGGTCATAGCGCAGGTAACGCCCGTCATTTAAGAAGAAATAGCCTTTGTCACTGTTGGCTTTAAATGCAGCAACAATCAGGTGGGCATAGTCGCCCAAGCCAGGCCATGTACTGTTATTGGTCGTGCGCGGATAACCGCTAGAGGCTTTGTCCAGGGTTTTATTGTAGCGTACATATTGATCGTCACCGCGAAAATAGTAAGCACGTGCACTGCTCCAGTCCAGGCCAGCAGTAATTTCCAGGGCCGATTTACGCAAAGCAACTGGGGTATCGTTATGTACGAATACATAGTCCAGGACTCCCTGTGCTTCTGTATAGTCGGTCCAGCTTTGTGAGCTAGCGTCGACGACATCAATGAACTGGTCATTCTGGTGAATCTCCACGGGTCCGCTATCTGTGGAATACCATTTAATTGTCTTATTGTCAGCAGCCATCATTTTACGTATTCCAGGGCTGCCAATCAGTGGGTTACCATCCAGCTTCCAATTCGTTTGCAGCTCAATATCCATAAAACGCAACACCGTTGGTGCAATGGAGGTTTGGGCAGCATGGCCATAAATTCCATTGAAATCTCCATTGTGGATATCTCCAATAAACTCGCTGTGCTCAGCATTTAATGGCAAATTACTGCCAATAAAAATTGTTTTCTCGCTGGCAGTTTGTGCCCCATGCCCGCAGCCGCGAGAATCACGGCCGTGGTCTGTAGTTACAAGCACTAACCATTCTTCACCTTTTGCAATACGTGTATCTACGGCATCTAACAGAGCGCCCAGCTGAGTGTCGCTTGTGCGAATGCTTTCGTTATAGTGATTGCCAAAACAGGAGCTGTGACCGACACCATCGGGGTCATCCAGGTGCAGGAAAAGGAAATCCACATGACCTGAGGATATTTCCTGCACGCCGCGTGTGGTGACATCCGCATCGGAAAGGCCACTTAAAACCAGGTTAGCCTGTGCCAGGTCGGTAGTAAAAAAGTTGGTATTTATAGGGCTCCAATGGGATATGCTGCCCACCCAAAGGCTATTATCAGCCTCCTTTATCCGTTTGAATAAACTGGGGAATTCTGCATTTGCCAGGCCTGAGTCATTGGACGTGACTTGGTGCTTGTCAACCCAAACTCCTGTAAGGATAGTGGACCAGCCGGGGCCACTTTTAGTGTCCTGTTGACTTTGAGAGCCACTGATACCACCGGTATAAGCCTTGTGTAGAATTAATCGATCATAATTGGGGGTGTCTATATCCTTGAGCTTTTCGTACTGCAGCCCATCAACGCCAATTAGAAGTACCTTTTTATTATTCTGGGCAAAAACGAATTGGTTACTGGAAACAAACGAAATTAACAACAGGCAGGAGATAAGTGTCTTCATATCGAATATCCCGTATTTTCAATGATTTTCTGGTCTAGACCAGTAATGATAGAATAGACGATAGCTATTAAATCCCAATGAAGGGATTTTTACAGCGATACTGCAAAGAAAAGACAGCTATTTAAAAGCTAACAACTAACCAATCTCCCTCATTAAAATTAAAGAGCAAGGAATTTTTTAGGTGCGGTAAAAAATAAGTACTATCTAGTGGCTACTTCCATTTCTATGGCGTGGGGTAGCCAGTATTCAATATTGTAATCAATCAGATATTCAGCAGAATCATAGCGAAGTCTTAAGATTCTCAGGCCTGGAGCACCAGCGTGTATACCCAATGGCTCTGCATATTGCAACTCCAGGTTAGCAACCTGAATATTACAGCGCTCGTGAGTGATATTTACCCTATAATTATCTTGCAATATTTCGGTAATAGATCCGGATAAATCGAAGTCAGATAATTCAGGAAAACTCTCTGATGAGAGATAACTCTCTTCTACCATGACAGGCCTTTGGTCCAGGTAGCGGACTCTTCGGATTTCAAAGTACCTGGTACTTTTAGTGGCGTTAAAGGCGGAATAAATATCGTGTCTTACGGTCAGCTTACGGACCCCAAGTACTTTGGTGGTTGCTCTAAAACCCTGTTGTCGGGCCATGGAGTTGAAATTTACCTTTTGTGTCGGATTCATCACAAACCGATTTGGTGCAACAAACCAGCCTCTGCGATTTTGTCGGTACACCAGCCCCTCACCTTCAAGACGGTTTAAACCATCTCGTAAAGTAATACGTGTGACTTGCAGCTGCTCCGCCAGCTCGCGCTCAGCGGGCAGCTTGTGATTGGCGGCCAGGCGACCATTACCGATCAACAGTTGGATATGTGATTTAATTTCTACGTAACTGGAGGACACAGTATTTCTCTTGGGTTTGACTGAAACTCGGTCTTAAGCCTGGGCTACCAAACTGGTATTCCTGAAGTTTGATAGCCTATCAGGGGCGTTGTCCAAGAGCGAGTCGGCGATTGATATCGACTAGTACGGGTTCAAGCTTATTGATATCGTCTATCAAATAATGAGCGCCGCAATTCTCAAGTTTTTGATAAGCGCCAATACTGTGATTTCTTTTTTCTTCCTCCGAGAGTGCTTGCCAACATCCCAGGGATAATCCCGAAGCATTTCCTGAAAGTACCACTGCAACTGTCCACATGCCGGCATTTCGCCCTTCATAAATGCCTGCGGCGGTATCATCAATCTTGACACATTGGCTGACAGACGGGATTTCCATTTCAATAACGTTCTTTAATGCAGCTGCGGGTCCTGGTCTTGCGCCCACAGCTTCATCTGCTGCAATAATACAGTCGGGCTCTAGGCCTTGTTGTTGAGCTTTTGCCAGCATGCCCTCAATCATTATGCGACTGTAACCTGTGGTGCTACCAATACGTATATTACGCTCACGCAAGCGGACAAATAGTTTGTCGGCTCCGGGTATTATTTGGCTGTGCCTATCGATTTCCTGAATCTGTATCGGGGCCAGACGGCGATATAGTCCGTCTATATCAGATTCCTGGGATGGGCGCCCATGAACCACTTGCCAGGCAGTTTGAATGGAATTTTGTTGTAGCATCTGGCGAATATGTTCTTTCTTCTCAGTACCCATTGGAATACGGGTTTGCTCTTCACTGACCGTAACTCCAGCCTCAGCAAAAATTTGCATAAACGCTTGTAAAGGGGCGCGGGAACCAAAATCTACTAAGGTTCCGGCCCAGTCGAGGATAGCAGCTTTAAGTTGCAGTGGTTCCATGGATTATCTCCTTTTTGGTAATTGATAAGGGAGTTGAGCGGTAAAATATCTATCGACTAAGTACCTTTGAGCAGATCTTTAGCCAGTGATCCAAAGGAGCTACGCCTAAACCAGGCACTTTTCCTGAATCATCCCACTCGCGCAGACGCAGAGCATCCTCGGCGAAGGGGGTATTAAGAAAATTATCTTTTTCTTTATCTGTCATTCTTTTGCCTTGTTTTTTTAGGGATTTGTGGCTTGCTGCGGATAGCCGTGTGTCATAAATGTTATCTGTACTCATTAAAAACCTTTTAGCTTGAACATGTAGGGCGATAGGCTTCGTGACTGTATTGGGAAAACCCCACCTTTCGAGTAAATCTGCACCTATTAGGTCATGTGCACTGTAGCCTTCAGTATCCGTCCCGGGTATTTTTTCCTTTATAGCGTGGAGATGGCCGATATCATGAAGAAACGCGGCAACAGTCATTTCATCGGAGATACCAGAGTGTTCCGCCAAGGTGGCACACTGGGTAGCATGCTGTAGCTGCGTGCATTTTTCTCCAAGTGTTAAATACCCGTACTGCAAAAATAACTGTTTAATTTTATCGACAACATTAGCTCTCATCGAGTAAGCCCTCATCTAGAGGGATCTTGTCCAAAATACCCTTCACCACCCGTTCCATTAATGCTGGTCCGGTTGTCATACCTTTTCCTCCAATACCGGTTATTAAATGAATATTTTCTGTTGCGGATTTTAGGAATACGCCTTGGCTACTTTCCTGGCTGTAATAGCCATTCCAAATCCTGGCAACATTTAAATGGGGTAGATTAAGAATACGCTTGGCTTCGGCTACCATCAGTGAGTTGATTTCCTGACATATTTCATAGTCCAAAGTGCCTGAGTCCTGGGCAGTGAAGTACTCATGAGAATCGCCAATGATGATGCTGCCATCGGCAGATTGTCGAAACAGAAGGTGGATACCAAATTTTCCATAGCTTGGATCAATATGGGGCTTCGGTAGATTTTTATAATTAGGGCAACTTTTAAATGCTTCATAGCGGCGTATTGTCAGACCTGTAAGCAGGTTCCCTGGTATTTTGACTCCCTTGATTTGTTGGGTGCGTAACATCTGCAATTTACTAAGCTGTAGTTGTTCTGTTTGTAATAAGTGCGGAAATAAATGACTAAGTTGGTGGCCACAACAAATCATTACCTGTTCTGAAATAAAAGACTCACCTGTTGAGCAGCGAAGCTGGACCCCATTTTTGACTTCCTCTACGGCTATTACCGGAGATGCCTTCTTAAAATGTAAATTTTTCGTGTCTTCAAGTAGTTTCCAAAAATACTTCATTAGCAGGGAGCTTTCGGCACTCATTTCCTGTGGATAGTAGAGGCCACCATGGCAGTAACTCTGCTTTAGTAAATTAATTTGTTTGTGACACTGCGTCGAGGTAAGAAGCTTGGAAACGTAGTTAGTCTCACGATTAATCTCATGCATTTCCTCTAGTAGATTGGCCTCTTCTAAAGAAGAAGCCACGTAGAGAGAGCCATGCTGCCAGAGTGAGTCCGGCATTATTGTCGCCAACTCGCCATAAAGTTCCAGCGATCGTCGCCCCAGATTTCGCCATAGTTTTAGATTCATACCAGATGGTACTATTTGGCCAAAATTGCGTACCGTGGCTCCGTGAGGCTTAGTGCTGGCTTCAATTAACAGTATTTTTTTTCCGGATTTGAGTGCATGGTAAGCAGCAAAACTGCCTAGTATCCCGGCACCGACAATGGCAATATCAAATTTCATAACTGCTCTATAACCTTTTTTATACTGGAGAAGTAATAAGCCTCGACCGTGAAGAAGAATTACGGTGCAAGCGGCGAAAGAAAAGAAGTGATAGCAGCATTAACAAAATACATGCAAAACCAGTAGCATAGGAAAGTTGCTGAGTAAACTGTAACCAGTTTAGGTTTGGTTGCGCGAAAGTCTTATAGAGCATGACACTAATGCTGCCGATATAACCCGCACTATCTGCCAGATAAATCACAAATCCTGCGTTTCCTAGGCTCTTGGTGCAGGCGACCAGACGTTCAAATAACAAACAGTTAAATGGAACATAGCCTATATAGAGCCCGATATTGATCCCAATCATCCAGGCAGCCCCGGACACAATATCTAACTCAAATGCGAGAGTTGAAGTTATGCAGATTACTCCCCCACCCGCGACTAATAGCTGGTTTAGCTGCAGTGCGCGATAGTTGTTACGTACAAAAATAAGTAGCGCCAGGGATGCTAAAACTATCAGTGCCACGGGTAGAGTGCTGGTAAGGAAGATCTGGGGTGCTTGACCATGACCCAAAGCTTGCCAAAGCTCTGCAGCGAAATTATCAGAGAAGTCACGAAATGCCGTTAGGAAAACATAAGCAATGATTAAAGCCAACAATCCCAGATTCGTTTCGTTGACGAAAGTCCAACGCATTTTATTCGTCATTGGTACTCTTTGTTTTCGTGCACGGATGTCTGCTTGGTTGGGTTGGGGAATTCTAGTGAGTGTAAATGTCGATAGAATCAGTGCAGGTAGAAATAATAAGCCCACGGTTGCAGGCAACCAGATTTCCGGCACTTTCCATTCCAGCAATAGATATGCAGCTACTGCTTTTACGGCTCCTGAAGAGACGATTAAGCTAACACATAAAATGGCGCCTAGTGCTTCTGTAAGACGACGCCCCTCTAAATAGCTGAATACTAGTCCCCACACCATTCCAAGCGGGAGACCATTAAAAAAAAGCATGACAACATTATAAGGAGCGGGGATCAATGCGAATGCTATCAAGGCAAGATGACTGAAAAGAATTAGAATTACCAGCATTCTTCCCCGCTGCAATGGCCGTAACTCTGAGACAACCTTAATCCCGATAATTTTTGAAAACGCATAACCCAGTACTTGGGAAATTATAAGTGCGGTTTTAAAGTCTAGAGTGAATTCCCAGCCGGAAATGTTGGCGTAGGATGCTGCTGTAAAGGGCTTGCGGAAAGCATACATACAAAAATAAGTGAAGAATGCAGCAACTCCGGAAAAGAGTAGCAAGAAAAGCTCACTGTTGAAATCTTCACTGGAATCAGATTCCTGTTTTTTACCGGTTTTTTCCATTTTATCGATAGCTGCCATTTGGTCTAGACCAAATTTTAGGTGCTTATGATTGCGTTTTTGTGACAGTCTTTTTTTAAATTCAATAACCATTCCAGATGGTAAAAATTTTTCATTTATATATTCGCAGGGAATATTCACACACCTGTTATACAAACGTCATAGCGGCAATTTAGGATCCTGGTCTAGTCCAGATTTATGTTGATGATCGAGCAAGTTAATTTGTGTCGATAAAAATTTGCCAATCATTTTTTGATTGATACAGGGGAAGTAAAATGAATTATGTCAAATTATTGCCTGCAACGATTGCTCTGCTGGTGGGACAAGTAAATTACGCTCATGCACAAGAAAGTAGTAAGCAGAGTGTCCAGGATGATAGCGAAATAGAAGAGATTGTTGTGCTTGGACGAATGTTTGAGACAGAGTTACGTTCCCTGGAGTTACAGAGGGAATCTAACCGGATTGTTAATGTGGTATCGGCAGATAGTATAGGTAAGTTACCGGATCGTAACGCCGCAGAGGCAGTTCAAAGAGTCGCAGGCGTATCTATCGAGCGTGACCAGGGGGAAGGGCGGTTTGTCGCTGTGCGTGGCCTCCCGTCCCAATGGAGTTCTTCTAGCCTTAATGGTCATCGTTTGCCATCTGCAGAAGAGGAAACTACCAGCAGGGCTACGGCGTTTGATTTCTTTCCATCGGAGCTGATTGAACGTATTGAGGTCTCTAAGGCTGTTACCGCGGATCAGGAAGGTGACTCTATTGGCGGCAATGTTAATTTTGTGACTCGTACAGCCCCAGAAGAACGCACTTTGGATATATCCCTATCTGGTGGCTATGCGGATAAAGCTGACGGTGATATTAAATCCATGAGCATTCTTTATGGGGATAGAAGTGAAGGTGGTAAATGGGGATTTTTGGCCAATGTAACTGGTTGGAGCAGGGATTGGGCAACAGATAACTATGAGCCTCGCCGTAAAGGGGAGGGAATATATCGATTGGAACTGCGGGATTATACCGGAACCAGAGATACCCTGGGGTTAAACCTTGCTACTGAATACCGATTGGAAGAAGGAGGTAAGATTTTTGCTCGTGGTTTGTTTGGGACATTAGAAGATGAGGAGACACATTACAAGCACAGGTTGCGGTTCGATAAAGATAGAATGGAACTTCAGCATATCCACAATACTTTGATAACACGCATGCAAGGTGTTGAAGTTGGTGGAGAGCACTTTTTTGGTGATGATAAGCAGCTGAATTGGAATTTAGCCAGCTATGATAATGAATTCCGCTATGGGAATACACCCAATAAAGATGATCGCTCTTATTTTGTAATGCGTTTTGATCAAACGGAAGTAGGTTATGTTGGTCTGGATGATGATGGGCTGGCTTACAACCAAATCGATGGTGGTACTGACCCAGCAGAAAATATACCCACTCACCTCCCGGATGGTTTTGTAATGGACCCAACCCAGTCCAGCCTATCTTGGGTTGAACTATATAAAGTGTATGTCAACGAAAAGGATAAAGTGGTAGCCACTTTTGACTTTACCTCCCAGTTTTCCAGTGAGCTGGAATTAAAATTCGGAATGAAATATCGGGACAAGGAACGGGTGTCTGAATTCTCCGATGCATTTTACAGTTGGGATGAGGAAAACTATGGGCCTGCCCCAGCTCTCTCTGACTTTACCTTGTCTGATCAGCCTGGCAGAAATGATTTCCTATCAGAGTTGGATATCAACTATGACTCCCAATTCTCTCAGGTTGCTGCAATGTCTCAATTGGAGAATTTTTGGAACCAAAACCGGGATAAATTCATTTTGATTCCCGAAGAATCAGCTCTAGTTGAAAATGGAGGGGCTCTTGGGCGAAATTTTGAGCTAACAGAGAGGCACCTATCGGCTTATGGTATGGGTAATTATGAGCTTTCAGATAGAGCCACTCTTGTAATGGGATTACGACTCACTCAGACACAAACGAAGGTGGAAAGCCAGGTATTTGTTAACGATGAAGCTAATAACGGCTATTTGGTGCCGTTTAATGGTGATAAAGAGTATTTATCCATTCTACCATCGGCACATCTAAAATATGCGCTCACAGAGGATAGCAATATCAGGCTCGCGCTGACCAGAACCTTTGCCAGGCCGGACTTTGGTGACCTGAATCCGGGAGGGTACTATGCCGAGCACGATAATGAGTTTATAGGAGGTAATCCAGATCTTGATCCTACTTACTCTTGGAATCTGGATTTTATGTATGAATACTATTTTAATGACTCCGGGATTTTATCTGCTGGTCTATTTTATAAAGATATTACAGATCCAATTTTTAAGGATGTGAAAGAAGGTGAATATAATGGGGTGTCAGGAGTCGATATTTATAGTCCGGAAAATGGTGAAGATGCGTGGTTGGGGGGATTGGAATTTAATATCGTGCGAAAATTGGATTTCCTCCCTGGATTTCTTTCAAATATTGGGGTATCGACAAATTTAACCATGATGGATTCAGAAATGCGTGTTCCGGGCCGTGATGGTGCGGTGCCGATTTCCCGTCAGGCTGATTTATTACATAATCTCTCTATCTATTATGATGACGGTGCTTTCTCCATTCGCTTAGCTCAAAACCATAAGGGAGAGTATATTGAAGAGCATGGTGGCAATAAAAATGAAGACCAGTACTACGGTGCTTACACAAGCCTGGATATGAGTGCAAATTATACGATTGGGGACAATTTAGTTATTTTTGCTGAGGCCTTAAACCTTACGAATGAACCTTTAACTTATTATATTGGTAATAAAGATAGGCCAAAGCAAGTTGAGTATTATGGGGTTCGTGGTCAACTGGGTTTTCGCTATAGTTTTTTTTAGCTAATCTTTTATCTTGCACAGGAGAAACATCTCGGTTGTCGTCGAGTTGCTTCTCCCAAAAGCAGTTAAACACCAATTGTAAGCGGGTCGCCGCGTCTGAGTAATGTTTCAATGTCAACACCCTTTGGTAGACTGCCAGTGCTATGAGCTCCTCTAGTTTCCAGTCTTGATCGAATAAATGCATCACTAATCGATTCGTTGCCTGACTGTAAAAGTAGATGAACCTGCATTGCAATCGCCATTTGATCAATAATACTGCGTGCTCTGTATTCAAATTGATCCAAATCAGCAAGCTCTTTTTTTAGTGAATCTATAGCTTTATCGAAGCGGATATCCATACCAATGCTTGTTGCCATCTCATCCAGCCAGTGATTTACGACATTGGGTGTTTTTGTGATGGCACGCAGCACATCAAGAGCCTGGATATTACCGGAACCCTCCCATATGGCATTAATTGGAGCATCGCGGTAGAGTCGTGCAGTGATAAAACTTTCAATAACACCATTTCCACCGAGGCATTCCATCGCCTCATAGGCATGATGCGGGCTGCGCTTACAAATCCAGTACTTACCCACAGCTGCTCCCAGTCTTAGGAGCATTTGTTCGTGTTCTTGATCTTCATGATCCATAGCTCGGGCCATGCGCATGGTCAAGGCCACTGACCCTTCAACTTCTAATTGCAGGTCTGCCAGGACATTTTGCATTAGGGCTTGATTAATTAGCTTTTTTCCAAAGGCTTCTCTATGGGATGCATGGTATATCGCTTGCAATACGGCTTGGCGTTGGCCCCCAGAGGAACCGACCATACAATCAAAACGCGTTATCGCGACCATCTTGATAATTGCATTGACTCCCCGACCTTCTTCACCCAAGAGCCATCCTAAGGCACCTCGCATCTCCACTTCGGAAGAGGCATTGGATACATTGCCAGATTTCACTTTGAGCCTTTGGATTTCTAATGGGTTTTTACTTCCATCCGGACGCCATCGGGGAACCAAAAAACAAGAAAGCCCGCCCGGTGCCTGAGCCAGAATTAGAAAACCGTCACACATAGGAGCAGACATAAACCATTTATGCCCAAGTAGCTCATAAGTTCCGTCATCCATGGGGATTGCACAGGTTGTGTTGGCACGTACATCTGACCCCCCTTGTTTCTCTGTCATACCCATACCGATAGTCAGAGAGTGTTTTTCATAGTAGGGGCGATTACTGCCATCGTAGCCCCGGCTAAGAATTTTAGGGATCCACTCCTTGGCGATTGATGGGTTTAATTTTATCGAAGGAAGAGAGGCAAAAGTCATCGTGATTGGGCACCCATGACCCGCCTCAAGTTGACAATGCAGATAGTTCTTTGCCGCTCGAGCAACATTGGCACCGCTACAAGGATGACTCCAGGGGGAGCTGTGTAGTCCTTCTGATAAGGCAAGCTGCATAAGTTGATGGTAAGAAGGATGATAGCGAACTAAGTCTATACGGTTTCCGATTCGGTCATGACTTTCAAATATGGGTTTAAACTCATTGGCAGCATAACCCCGTTCAATCATTTCTGGTCTTCCACAAACCTCGCCATAGCGTTGTAGATCATTTTCGGCCCAATGTCCGCCATTAAGGTGTACCGAATCGAGTAGAGCCTGATCGCCGGCATACAGGTTGTGCCCTGAGAGAGGGGAAGTCTGATTCTTTACCGTATGAGTGGTTGCATGGGCAGAGGGGTGAAGGTGATCGCTCATGATCAGGGCCTCAATGGTTAACATAGTTATATGTTCTTTGATTCATCTACTTGTACCAAAACACCAAACAGGTACCAAGAGACATGGTGATAGCGTACCAATACAAAATCATAAAGTAGTCCCACCCTGATTACTATTTGCGCACTCATTAAATCTATTACGCACTATAAAAATATTTAATAAGTATAATTTATAGGGTTTCTTTCGATAGGTTATCCAAAATAATATTACTTTCATGAAAGAGAGTGTATTTATTATTTTAGTGTGATTGATTAGCTAAATTTTAATTTTTGTTGCTACTTGGCTTTTTGTGCCGTTTATAGGTTTTTAACTTTTCTAGGTATGCTTTTTTTCATGCTAATATTTAAAATAAATCCATTAATTTTGTGGGTTAGTGCAAATTTATTACTGTTTTTTAAACGCTTTATTTTTTTTAAGTTTAGACAAAAGGATGTTTCTAGTTGGTTACTTAATAATCGTCTTTAATACCTTTGTATGAAAAAATGACATTTGTAATAATCGCTGGCACACTTAAGATTGAATTTTTGTTATCTGTATCACTTACTGTTGCAGTGTGTTGGTTGATCGAATAGATTTAGCTCTCAATATCGAGAATGTGGATAGAAAATAATAAAAAAGTAAGAAGTCATTAGATAAAATCTTAAAGAGATTGCATATTGGGGGAACCCAGATGAATTTGCATAAGGAATATGCACGCCTCAAAGTTGTTTCGCAGGATCATGTTTGTAAGGGTCCCGCTGTTACCTTCTTAACCTCATCAGTCAACTTGCAGAGTTCAATTTTTGCAGGGCATATTGAAGAGGAGTTTAAAACCAGATGCTCCATTGTTCAGCGAGTCCCATCTTTTTCACTTGATGGAGTTAAGGCTGATTATCTCTTGCTCGACTGTGTTGGGCTCTTTAAAGCGGATCTTGATCAGTTATTACGTGATATTCATGCTTCTACTAACTCGCCTGGCATTATTCTCTTAAATGTTGACGACCCTAATGAGTTTGACTTTGTCTTACACTGGGAGAAGGTCCTAGGATTGATGCCGGCAAAATGTGAGCCCGGGGTTATTATGGAGCGATTAGGTAAGATATTCCTGGGGGAATATTGGTTCCCTAGAGATGTTCTGCATAACTTTTTAAGGCAGCATAGACGTCCTAAAAGATGGATGGATTCTAGCGCAAACCTTACACAAAGAGAAAGACAGATATTGGAGCTTATTTGTGAGTGTAGAACCAATGCAGATATTGCGGAGGTACTATGTGTCAGTGAGCATACCGTTAAAAGTCACCTATACAAGGTTTATAAAAAGATTGGTTGCAAAAACAGATTGGAGGCAAGTAGTTGGGCGAGTCAAAATCTGTGAAATTAAAAATTCTATTTTTTTCTATTTGGTTTATTTCTAGTACAGTTATTTCCCAGGAGTCAGAGTTTGCTCAGAGCGAAGAGTCAATCCTTACCGGTTTGGTGATTGATAACACAGTAAGTGGCATAGGGCATGAGTTCGCACGCTCTTTATCGTTGTATATTACATCCAACTTGACTGACTTTGATTATAACCTGACTGTGTATGAAAGGCCTTCTGCGCGGTGGGGTAGTGTTGTGTGGGTAAATTATGAGAATAAGCAGGTGTTCAGGACTGTTATTTACCCAGGCAGAAGACGTTTTGGGCAGATAGTTGAGCAAGCTGTTGCTCAAATCAATAATAATGTACGACAGCAAAGGCTGCAGCAGTTATTTTCACAAAACTTGGACTTGGCCGGGGAGGAATTATAGTGAGGTTGTATGCTTTATTGGTTTTATCTTTCTTTTCTGTCTCTGCTTATTCGACAGAGCTAATTTACACTCCAGTAAATCCATCCTTTGGAGGTAATCCATTAAATGGTAATTATTTGTTAAATAATGCCAGCGCTCAAAATAGTAAAAAAGATCCTAAAGCTGGTAAGTCACCATACTCTGATTCATCTTCTCTTGACAGGTTTACGGATACACTAGAATCCAGATTGTTGTCTCAGTTGCTCACAGATGTTGGAGATGGAAATGATGGTACTCTCGTAACCGATGACTTTATCGTTAATATACTCGATGTAGATGGTACCCTAACTATAACTATTACAGATGCTGTCACAGGAGAGCTTTCTGAGATCGTAGTCGTTGGCCTAAATCCTGGTAACTGATTTAATTGGTCAATAGATTGTTTGTTCTTTAGGGTGGTGGTGATGGTGGTTAGAATAATAGTTATATTTTTGGTTTTTATTTTAAGTGGTTGTAGTTTCTTTCAAAATGCAGGAGAGGCGTTGTTTGGCCCAGGGCATCAAAAAGCCACTTTGACGGATCGAATGAGTACTTATGCAGATCTTTTGAATTTGCCCTTACCGAGGGGGAAGATCGTAGTAGCGGTTTATGGGTTTAGTGATCAAACTGGCCAGTACAGGCCGGCACCGTCTAGCTCTTTTTCTACTGCAGTAACACAAGGTGCTGCCTCTATGCTCGTACAAGTACTCAACGAGTCAGGTTGGTTTGTTACTCTTGAACGTGAAGGGCTGCAAAACCTGCTTACTGAGAGAAAAATCATACGAGCAGCAATCAAAGAGCAAGAAACTCCCCAACCCTTTGAGCTCCCCTCCCTGATGTCAGCAAATATAATGTTGGAGGGCGGTATAGTCGCTTATGATACCAATATCAAAACCGGCGGAGCCGGTGCGCGTTATTTTGGTATTGGACTTTCTGAGCAATATCGAGTAGACGAAGTGACCGTGAATTTGCGTGCGGTCGATGTTAGAACTGGAAGGGTTTTAAATAGCGTTTTAACCAGTAAGAAAATTCTATCAAGGCAGATTCAGGGAGACGTTTATACATTTGTTGAGTATAAGCGTTTGTTAGAGATTGAGGCTGGAATGACGACCAATGATCCGGCTCAACTTTGTGTGCTTTCTGCGATTGAATCTGCAGTTATTCACCTTATTGCCAATGGTGTGACGAATAATATTTGGGCAATGCAGGATGTCAATGAATTCCCTGCATCTGTACTGAGTGAATATGCGGATGCAACTGTGAAAATTCTTTAGAATAATTTTTTTATTAAATATTCTGACTAATTTCTTTGTCTTGCAATGGTTGCTGGCTGCTCACATTCCTGTGTGGGCGGTTTTTCTTGTTGAATCTTTGTGTAAGTTTGTGTAATTTAGTAAATCTACTTGTCGATATCTTACATCTTCGTATTAAATCAACTTTCTAGAAAGGCTTTCATACAAAAGTCTTAAATATTTATTGTTTTCCCGCCCCAAAAAATATTCTTTTTTCTGATTTATTGTTTTCGCTTAAATTCCTATAGTGGTCCTCGATGAGCGGAATGGCTCTCGCTTTAATTAACCTTTAGGAGAATTTTGGTGGGCGTTATCAAAGTGAGCCTATGTGGTTTATTTTTACTCCTTACCTGTATTAACTCTGTCTGGGCTGGTGACTTAGATGATCATGATGAGCTGTTTTCTGGTCAGGGAAAGCTGGATCTCATGTTGCAACGGGATGAGTCTATTACTGGTCAGTTAGCTGAGGTCGTTCAGACAGGGGAATACAATTTTGCAGAAGTTTCTCAGTTTGGGCAGTTCAACCAAGTTTTTTTGGTTCAGGATGGCTATTCGAATGAAGCAGCAATTCAGCAGGCTGGGGAATATAACTATGCGGCAATTTCTCAGTCTGGAGCTTATAACCAAGCTACCGCTATACAAAATGGTTTAGATAATATTGCTCTAATAAATCAAGTGGGCAATGGAAACTCAGCCAACATCATCCAAAACGGAGATGGGCTCTTTGGATTTGTCGCGCAGTTCGGTGACAACCATGCGGTGCAGGTCGTTCAGCACGATTAAAGCACTGCTTTCTTTTTGTTTGTATTTGTTTACTTAGTCTGATGGAGAAACATAAATGAAAAAGCTTTCACTTGCTGCTGCGATTGCAATGCTTGTTGGTGCTGGTCACGCAATGGCCGATGCTAATTATGGTGATCAACTGCAGGTTGGAAATGACAACGCTGCTGATATCTATCAAATGGGCGAGTCCACCAATAATGCGGCTTATCAGTGGCAGGAAGGTAATGACAACCGTGCTTACGCAAGTCAATCCACCGCCGATGCTAACTATATCGACCAGACTCAGGTAGGTAATCGTAACTACTCTGAAACCACGCAATTCGATCAAAATAGCTCCCAAGCGTATTCCTATCAGCAGGGAGAGGGTAACTGGGGAGTTGTTCATCAGTGGGGCGGTAATGGCAATGCAGCTTATGCTACTCAAATGGGTAGTGAAAATACTATGCATCTAGATCAGTACCGCTCAGATGGTGGTGAGGCTAATTACAATACCCTTGATGCGGTTCAGGAGGGTAATGACAATATGGCTGCCCTGCAGCAGGACGGAGATAATAACCTGTTTGTCAGCACTCAGTCTGGTGATGGAAACAGCGTTTGGAGCAGCACCTGGATGAGCTCTGATGAAGGCTTCGTAGGAGGCCAAGTTGGTGAAGGTAACGTCGGTTTTGTTTATCAAGGCGGTGTTGAAAATACTTCTAACTTGGTGCAGTCAGGTGATTTCAACTATCTGAATATGTCCCAGGATGGGGCCAATAACTTCAATACTATTGCTCAGAATGGCACTGGTAACTCTAGTGTTACTGGTCAGTATGGTGATGCCAACACCATGACCGTTACGCAGAATGACCTCAACAATATTGGCGATATGTACCAATACGGCAATGATAATGCTGCAATTCTGCAACAAACGGGTGATCATAACGAAGCTGAATTCTCTCAGTTTGGGGATCTCAATACAGCTAATATTGATCAGCTGGGAAGTGCCAACTTCACTTATGGCCATAGCGAAGGTATGGCCAACACAGTTGATGTTGACCAGAGCGGTGAGCTGAACTTGGCTGAGATCCATCAGGACATGGGTGAGTTTAACCTGATGGTTGTATCTCAGGATGGCTTTGAGCACGGTGCTCACCTGGGACAGTCTGGTAGCGAGAACACTACCTATGTAACTCAGGCTGGCAATTTCAATATGGCCAGTGTGCACCAGGTCGGCAACAGCAATATGGCTACAGTTTCTCAAAACTAATACGCCTATATTGACTGTTGTCTAAACCCTCCTCGTTTCGGGGAGGGTTTTTTATTAGCGGCGTTTAAAAGAATCCGATTGCTTGGGCTAACTTTCTAAACGCTTTTCTGTCCACTCAAATTAAGTGTGAGTTCCATAAGGCCATTCCATGGGGACTGGTGAGTGTTGCCACCTTTGATCGCCGAATCCACCGCTCTGGCTTTTAAAAGAAGAGCCTCCAGTATATTTGGCGTTAGACGGTTTAAGGCATTTTGTACAAGTGGTTGGCGTTTTTGGATGCGAACTAAACGTGCTAGTTGCTGGCCCTGATTGAGTTTCTCCATTAGTTCCAGTAATGAGCGCATCTCTCTTGTTAGGGCCCAGAGCACCACAGGTGGCTCAATACCTTCCGAGCGTAAGCCTTGTAGCGTTTTGATCGCTTTCTCGGCTTCTCCTGCCAAAGCTCTGTCAATTAAATCGAAAACACTGTATCGCGCAGAGCTGGTTACACTTTGCTCTAACAGTTCGACCGTTATTGTCCCGTCACTATTTAAAAGTTTGAGCTTTTCGATTTCTTGGCTTGCTGCGAGCAGATTACCCTCTACTCTTTCGGCGAGAATACGTATAGCTTCTTTCTCAGCAGATAACCCTACGGCATTGATCCTTTGGTTGATCCAGTGTGGCATTTCCTGGGCGCTAACAGGCCAAATTTGTACGAGAGCACCATGCTGCTCAAGTGTTTTAACCCATTTGCTATTGAGTTGTGATTTGTCCAGCTTGGGCAAAACCAGCAGTAGTATCAAATCCTGACTGGCGAGAGCGGCAAATTCCTGTAAGGCTTTACTGCCTTTATCCCCTGGTTTTCCACTGGGAGCGCGTACCTCGATAAGCTTCCTCTCTGCAAAAAGAGACATATTTCCGGCTGAGGCAAGTAATAAACCCCAGTCGAAGTTATGCTCTGCATGTAGAAGTTCCCGCTCAGCGAAACCATTCTGCCTCGCTGCCGCACGTATTTGGTCGCAAGATTCCTGAACCAGGAGTGGTTCATCGCCTGAGATAATATAAACCGGCGCAAGCCCTTTCCGTAGTTGCTGGGGAAGCTGTTGGGGATTAATACGCATGACAGAACTACCTAGTAGCTCTTATCTTGTAAGGGGGCATTGACATCGATACGGCGCAAACGGTTGATCATTCGGCTAATCAACTCGCGGCGCATTTCCGCGCGTAAGAGGCGTTCCTCTTCTCCCTTGCTGACTATTTCTGAGACGTTCCACTCCAATGATCTATAGACATCGGCCTGAGCTTTATTTAGCAGTACTTCGCCACTGTGTGTACGCACGCTATAAATCGCGCTGGTAATCAACTCGTACTCAGAAGCCCGCCCTTCAGAATCCACGGCGACAGTTAATTTTCGTTCTATTTCTTTATGAATGGTGAGTAGGTAGTCCGCTTCAATAGGGGATGGAGCAACAGGGACCCCGCCGTTTTCCAGAAGACGGCTAATTTCATCGGCAATATCACTACGAGGGTTCTCACTCGATATGTAAATAGTACTGCCTGGAGGAAAGTTTTTTGGCGCTCCCCGCAGGTGCCAACCGCAACTGGCGGTGGCCACAAGGGTAACTAGCAGGACGATACGACGTGCAAATGTTTTCATAAACTACCTGGCTTTAGTGCCAGCAAATAAAGGGTTTGCAGATATGGGCCGGGAGCATAATGCTCCCGGCTATTGGTTGGATATAACTGCGCAGTAATTTTTACTTCGCGACAATATTTACCAGTTTGCCTGGCACAACGATGACTTTGCGTACGGTGGCATCGCCAATAAATTTCTGGACGTTTTCGTCGGCTAGGGCGAGTTTTTCCAAGCCCTCTTTGTCCGCATCAGCAGGCGCATCCAGCTTTGCACGTACTTTGCCATTGACTTGAACGACCAAAGTAATTGAGGTACGCACCAGAGCCTTTTCATCTACTACTGGCCAGGGAGCATCAATTAAGGTGTTGTTATTGCCCAGGATTTGCCACAGTTGGTGGCAAATATGCGGAGTTACCGGAGCCAGTAGTAAGACAGCTGCCTGTAGAGCCTCTCTCTCCACTGCCAGCCCCTGCTCATTACTGCGATCCGCCAGTTTACCAACCTCATTGAGAAGCTCCATCACTGCGGCAATAGCCGTGTTGAAGGTTTGACGGCGTCCGTAGTCGTCGCCAACCTTCTGAATCGTCTCGTGGGTTTTTCGGCGTAATTGTTGTTGCTGGTCGCTCAAAGACTGTTGGTCAATCTGAGCGCTGCTAGTGCTTACAGCAACATGTGCTTGTACAGTTTTCCAGAGCTTTCGCAGGAAGCGGCTGGCTCCCTCCACGCCGGCATCGTGCCACTCCAAAGTTTGTTCGGGCGGAGCTGCAAACATTGTGAACAGGCGTACAGTATCGGCACCGTATTCTTTAACAGCAGCATGGGGATCAATGCCATTGTTTTTTGACTTGGACATCTTCACAACGCCACCAGCAATTACTTCTTCACATGTTGCGCGCTCAACTGCCTTGATGGATTTTCCTTTCTCATCCCGCTCGACATCAACATCGGCGGGGTTGATCCAGGTTTTATGGCCGTTTTCTTCTTTGTAGAAGGATTCAGCCAACACCATCCCCTGGCATAACAGCTGCTTGAAGGGTTCATCGCTGTTGACCAAGCCCTCATCCCGCATCAATTTGTGGAAAAAGCGCGCGTAGAGAAGGTGCAGGATAGCGTGCTCAATACCACCTACATATTGGTCGACAGGTAGCCAGTAGTTGGCGCGGTCGGGATCGAGCATGCCCTCTTCGAAGTCTGGGCAGGTATAGCGAGCGTAGTACCAGCTGGACTCCATAAAAGTGTCAAAAGTGTCGGTCTCACGCTCGACCGGCGTACCATTGAGTTCGTCCTTGCGCCATTCGGGATCGGCTTTAATAGGGGACTGAACACCGTCCAGCTCCACATCTTCCGGCAGTAAAATAGGGAGTTTCTCGGCGGGCACCGGGATTTCTCCACCATCTGCGAGGTTGAACATGGGGATAGGGGCGCCCCAGTAGCGCTGGCGGGATACACCCCAATCGCGCAGGCGATAATTGGTGGTCACACGGCCTTTGCCTGCTGCTATTAAAACTTCGGAAATCGCGGTAAAGGCACCATCAAAATCCAGACCATCAAAATTGCCGGAGTTCACCAGTTTGCCTTTTTCGGTGAAGGCTTCTTTATTGAGATCGATTTTCTGGCCATCGGCGGGCGCTATGACTTGAGTCAAAGGCAACTGATACTTGTGTGCGAACTCCCAGTCGCGTTGATCGTGGGCGGGTACTGCCATCACCGCGCCAGAGCCATAATCCATCAGTACATAGTTAGCTACCCAGACGGAGACTTCCTCCCCGCTGATGGGGTGAATAGCCTTGAGACCGGTGTCCATGCCTCTCTTGTCCATTGTGGCTATATCGGCTTCAGACAGAGATTGCTTTTTGCACTCAGAGATAAATGTTTTCAGTTCGGGGTTAGTCTCTGCTAACTCCAGAGCGATTGGGTGTTCAGCGGCGAGGGATACATAGGTGACGCCCATCAGGGTGTCTGGGCGGGTGGTGTAAACATCGAAGTGATCCATACCAGCCACAGTGGTGGGCAGGCTAAAGCTCAGCTCCACACCTCGGCTCTTGCCGATCCAGTTGCGCTGCATGGTGCGCACCTGCTCGGGCCACTCCGGTAGCTTATCCAGGTCCTTGAGCAGCTCTTCTGCGTAGTCAGTGATCTTGATAAACCACTGGGCCAGCTCGCGCCTCTCCACGGTAGTGCCGCAGCGCCAACAGGCACCATCTTCAACCTGCTCGTTGGCGAGCACGGTCTGGTCATTGGGGCACCAGTTCACCGCGGAGTTTTTCTTGTAGACCAGACCCTTTTCATAGAGACGGGTGAAGAACCATTGCTCCCAGCGATAATAGGATGGCTGGCAGGTGGCTAGCTCGCGGGACCAGTCGAAGCCAAATCCGAGAGCTTTCAGTTGCCCCTTCATATAATCAATATTGGCGTAGGTCCATTTTGCTGGCGCGGTTTTATTCTGGATCGCAGCATTTTCAGCCGGTAAGCCGAAGGCATCCCAGCCCATGGGGTGCAGGACATTCTTACCCTGCATACGCTGATAGCGGGAAATAACATCGGTAATGGTGTAATTGCGCACATGGCCCATGTGCAGCTTGCCGCTGGGGTAGGGGAACATGGATAGGCAGTAGAACTTTTCCCTGCCGGTATCTTCCTTTACCTCAAAGCTTTTCTCTGCCTCCCAGAATTCCTGGGCGGAAGCTTCGACTGCGGAGGGGTTGTACTGCTCTTCCATCGATTGGGGACCTATACTCTGTGATCAAATTTTGCGGGGAAACTTTTCAGTGTTTTAGTGGAAGCAGCTCTGGATCGACAAGCAAAAGGATTGATTGCGATCAAGGACTGCCCCCAGAGCATCTTTTAGGATGCGTAAACGCGAGATTATAGGAGGGATACCGTGACGAAGGAACCGAAGTTACCGCCGAAGGACGATCTGGCCGATGAGTTTCGTGAAGACCTGGAGGATTTGATTGAGGGAGAGCTGGCAGTTGAGGACCTGACCGCAAATAAGGTCGCTTTTCTTCGCGCCTGGTTAAAAGATGATCTGCATCGAGCCGGGGATTATATGCGCGGTCTGGGAGGGGAGCTGATTACTCTGGAAGAGCGCGGGGGTGACTGGTTGCTGAACGCAGCGGACCCGACAGAAACGGCTTGGCCCAATCTTATGCGTTGTATCCGTGAAGGCAAACCCTGGGCCCTTGCGGGTGAGATAGTGGGGGCCGATGAGGAGCTGCAATGTCTGGGGTGTGGTTATCTCGCTCAGCCGCCGGAGAATAGTCAAATTACACCCTGTCACCGCTGTGGCTATGGTTGCTTCAGGCAAATAGAAGGCGGCCTTGAGTATTGATTGAGCTGTATAAAATAGCGGTCAATTTGTTGATGCCACCACTGGCGCCAATGCTGGGGCTGCTGGCGGCATTCTTGATACGCTTTTTTCCTGAAGGCTCTTTGCTGGAGAAATTGTCTCTGCCATTGGCGATCCTCTCATTTTGTCTGCTCTGGCTTAGTGCTACTCCGGCTTTTTCAAGCTGGATCGGTAAGCGCTTGGGCGTTGTAGCAGATTTACCTGATACAGAGGCAGCTCCAAGGGCTGTGGTGATCCTCGGAGGCGGTGTTTACAGGGATAATCAACAAGGCTATGAGTACCTATCTGCGTCCAGTTTGGAGAGGGTGATCTGGGCAGCAAAGCATGTCCCAAGGGATATGCCAATCCTGGTGTCCGGCGGCCGTGTTTCACCGGATGAGCATGTCTCTGAGGCAGAGTTGATGGCGAAAATGTTGGATGAGATGTCCCGCCCGGTGAGTTGGCGCGAAGCTTGCAGTCGAACTACCGCAGAGAACGCGGTAAATAGCGCGGAGATATTGCGCAATTCAGGTGTGGGAACTATTGTGCTCGCCACTCACTGGTGGCACATGCCCAGGGCTGCGGCAGTTTTTACCCGCGCAGGCCTAAAGGTACAGCCTTTATCAGTGGGCAGTGCTTCTGAGTTAGAGTCAAGGGAAAAGGGTGGGGTCTTAAATTGGGTTCCCAGTGCTGAGGCGCTGCTGCGGACTCAGGCCTATTGGCGGGAACTATTGGCACAAGCCTGGTATCAATATCGACCACTGCCACAGGCCAAAAAGTGCTGAGGAACTTTTGTGATGCGGTGCTCTCAGATACTTATCAGGCATGAGGGAATAGGCGTCGGCGAGGGATTGCATCTGTTTTTTGAAAGCTGGTTGTACTAGGTAAATGGACGACTGGCGCCACAGATCTCACCCGCTAATTACTACTTACATTGGAGTAGCGACTGTGGATAACAACCATAACAATAAACGAGATAACCTTATGATGAAGGGCATCCCGGTTTCCTTCACTCCCATCCAATTGCACAACCGACTCAACCGGGCTGTTTGGATCGGCTTCAAGCGTGTGGACCAGGATGGCCGAATTCTATTTTTCCTATGTGGCGGTGCTGAGAGCGGGGCCCATTTGAATAAAAATTTCGAGACATTTGCGGGGCAAATTGTCCGTGAGTTCGGTTTAGATCCTGCAGAAGTGGAATTCATCGAGCTGCGGGTAAATGCAGAGGAGTCCCAGTGGTATCGCTGGCACGCGCACTGGGTTGGCTCAGCCCCTATGGGTAGTCACGGGGATTTAGTCACCAGTGAATCCAGTCGGCGTTATTTAATGCAGGCCCTGGAGAGTAGCGTGGTCGCGGCTTAAGCAGCATAGCCTAATCCAGCCAATAAAAGTGCCCAGGAATCAGACACTTACCTTATTACTAGCATTGTCTTTAGCTAGTAGGTCGGCTAGTGCTTGTTCCAGGGTAGGAAACTGGAAACTGTAGCCGCTGTTTAAGGCGGCTCGGGGCTCCACTCTTTCGCTGGCAAGGAGTAGCTCTTCTGCCATCTCCCCGAACAGGGTTTTTAGCAGCCAGGCTGGAGAGCGGAAAAAGCAGGGGCGGTGTAGCTGTTTTGCCAATAAGCGGCTGAAGCTGTTATTGGTAACTGCTTCTGGAGCACTGGCGTTAAAAGGGGTGCATAGGCGTTGGTCAATAGCGTGAAGTATCAATCCGACTTCGTCGTCTTCGTGAATCCAGCTCATCCAGTGTTCGCCAGAACCCATTGGTCCACCAAGTCCCAGGCGAAATGCCGGTAGCATTTTGGGAAGTGCTCCCCCTCGGTTGGAGAGCACAATAGCGGTGCGTATGATTCCGACGCACATCCCGGCCCTTTGTAGTGGCAGTGTGGCCGCTTCCCAGTCACGGCACAGTTGTGCGGAAAACCCTCCGCCAGCAGGGCTGTCCTCCTTGAGCAGTTCGCCGCCACGGTCTCCGTAGTATCCAATAGCAGACCCTGAGAGAAAGTAATTGGGGCGTTCTCTTTGGGCGAGTGTCCAGCGTACTAGCCGTTCGGTGGTATTCAGGCGTGAGTGGCGAATTTCGGCACGGCGTTTCTCAGTCCAGCGAGAGGAAATGGGTTCCCCTGCCAGATTGACAACAACATCTACCCGCTCTTGCACCTCTTCAGGAGCGCTGGCGGCATTGACAGACTCTCCGCAGAGTTGGTGTATCTTATCCGGATGGCGACTAAGTACTGTAAGTGTGTCGCCACGAGCGAGCCAGCGTTGGCAAAAGAGTCTACCGATCAAACCGGTGCCACCACTGATTAAGCAATGCATAGACTGCCCATCCCCGCCATAATTTCACAGGTAAATTGCATGCAGCATAGCAGTCATCTGCACATGCGGGGTGTCTCGGCGGCGCACTTTAGAGTGATCAGTGGCAGGTCATTACTATTCGGTCACTCCCCCGGTCATCGGCTTGGCAGTGCTGTTTTTTCGCTTGCGATTGAGAATTACAGCCAGCGCCAACATTGGTAGTGCCAGGGCAAATACTGAGAAAATTCCGGCAAGCATAAATGGTGTTGAGCCGCGCATCGCACGTATGTCACCGCTCATATTGGCTTGCTCAAATTGTGGCAGCTGCTCAATGATAAGCCCGCGGGGATCGACAATCGCGGTTACACCGGTATTGGTGCCGCGGACTAAATAGCGACCGGTTTCCAGTGCGCGCATTTGCGCCATTTGCATATGTTGCAACGGCCCTATGGATTCACCGAACCAGGCATCATTACTGATGGTCAGGAGTACCTGGGAGGTGAGAGCGCTATCCGCCACTAGGCGAGGGTAGACAATTTCATAGCAGATTAGTGGAGCCCAACGTGCTCCTGCAGCATTCAGTGGCCCCTGTTGGTCGGGTCCGGAGCGAATAAAGGAGGTGGGTAAATTGAAGAATTCGATAGTGCCTCGAATCAGCTCCTCCAGTGGGACATACTCACCAAAAGGTACCAGGTGACGCTTATGGTAAACACTGGGGCTGCGGCCAAAGACCGCTGCGGAGTTGTGGACTTTGCGAGAGTTATCCACAGGGCTGTGGGTGTCGTAGAGAATTCCGCTGATAAGATCAATGCCGGTTTTCTCTGCATTGCGTTGCAGAGCCTGCATTAGGTTCGGAGCCTGGCCGTAAAACATGGGTAGCGCTGCTTCAGGCCAGATTATAACGTCGACATCACGCTCGCTCAGGGTGCGGGTACCCTCCTGATAGCGGCTAATAGTCTCGCCGCGAAACTCCGGCAGCCACTTTTTCTCCTGGGGAATATTAGCCTGTACCAGTCCAACGGTGATGATGCCTCCCTCTGCCTGAGTCCACTGTATATTGGCGAGGGCAGCACCGAGGGGCCAGGGTACGATTGCTGCTCCAATCAGTACAATATTGGCTGGTCGCTTGAGGGGGGACAAGCGGCCACTGGCAGCCAGTGCGATGACCGCACCGGAGAGGGCCAGAAAAAGCCCGATTCCGTAGACACTCACCACCGGAGCCCAACCAGATAGCCAGGTCTCCAAGTGGGCATAGCCGGCGAACAGCCAGGGAAAGCCAGTAAACATCCAGCTGCGGAACCACTCACTGATAAACCAGAGTGCGGCAAAGGCGAGGGCGAAGCTAAATTTGTTGGCGGTAAAGCGACCGAGGAAATAGAACGGTGCTGCAAGCAGCGCCGCCATCAGCGCGACGAAGCTGGCGGTGAGTGCGAATCCCAGCGGCGGCGAAGAATTGCCAAAATTGGTAATTGAGACATAGACCCAAGAGCCACCAGTGGCGTAAAGGCCTAGCCCATAACAGAAAGCTAGCCAGAGGCTGGTGCGCCCACGTAGCGGCTTGCCGCGAGAGGCAAACAGGAATAGCCCGGCAAAAAGCGCCAGAGAGAGTAGGCCGCACAACCAATAGTTGAAAGGGGCCAGGGAGAGCGTCATTAGCCCGCCGGCAGCTGCACCAGCGGCAGGTAAAAGTAATCTTCGCATAGACTCGCTTAATCGGTAGCCGCCGTTGCGGCTGCATCCTACCCGAGAAAATCTTGGCTAGAGCCCCAGAGGGGGCTTAGCTCAATCTTCATCGGGTGGTTTACGCATATGGGCCACGCGCAGCAGGTGGATTTGCCGGCTGTCCGCGTAGAGCACCCGGAAGAGGAAGTCTCCCAGGCGGGTGACTTCATCGCGACCGGGCAAGTGGCCGAAAGACTGCATAATCAGACCACCAACCGTGTCGAATTCTTCATCGCTGAATTCAGATTTAAAAAATTCATTGAACTCTTCAATCGGCGTGAGAGCTTTGACTATATAGTCATTTTCTCCCACCCGGCGGATAAAGCTATCTGCCTCTTCCTCATCGGTTTCGTCTTCGATCTCACCGACAATTTCTTCGAGGATGTCCTCAATGGTCACTACGCCGGAAACGCCGCCATATTCGTCGATAACGATGGCCATGTGGTAGCGGTTTTCACGGAACTCTCGCAGGAGAATGTTGAGGCGCTTACTTTCAGGAATGATATTGGCTGGGCGAATAATATCTTCGAGTTGAAATTCGCCGACGCCCTTGAGGAGCAGGGGGAGCAGGTCTTTGGCTAGCAGTATTCCGCGGATATCGTCGATACTCTCGCCGACGACAGGAAAGCGTGAATGGCCTGACTCGATAATCTTGGGGAGAAACGTTTCCGGCTTGTCCTGTAGCCCTACAACCACCATCTGCGAGCGAGGGATCATTATCTCCCGAACCTGCTGGTTGGATACGTCCAGGGCGCCCTCGATGATGGACAGGGCCTCGGCGTCAACCAGCTGATTTTCAGCGGCGTCTTTGATGATGTCCAATAGTTCATCGCGGGACTTGGGTTCGGCAGAAAATGCACCAAACAATCTTTCCAGCCAGTTTTTTTCACTCGACCTGGCTTTGCTGGAAGAGTGACTACTTGGGGGCTCGTCAGTGGTCATGGAAGTGGCCATGCTCCGAATATCTCTCGTCTATTTCAATCAGTAATCGTTAGGGGTAGATTCATTTCAACCCCCGTTATCCCGCCTCATCGAGAGGGGTGTAGGGGTCCGCAAAGCCGAGATGGGTCATTAGGCCAGTCTCTAGCCTTTCCATGATTTCCGCATCGCTGTCTTTGATATGGTCATAACCCAGAAGGTGCAGTGTGCCATGGACTAGCATATGTGCCCAGTGCGCCTCAGTCGTTTTGTTCTGTTGCTCCGCTTCCTTCTCCACAACGGGAGCACAAATTACCAAGTCTCCTAATAGTGGGAGGTTCAGCTCTGCGGGAAAGTCTGCTTGGAAGGACAGGACATTGGTCGGCTTATCTTTGCCGCGATATTGCGCGTTGAGCGCCTGGCTCTCCTCTTCGTCGACGATACGAACTGCCAGTTCGGCCTCATCTCGTCGACCGGACAGAGCGTTAATGACCCAGGTGCGGATCTTTTCATCGGAGGGGAGATTTGTGCAGCGGCTAGCCCGCTGCACATCAAGGGTTAAATCAATCATAACTCTGTGGAGGAACCTCAGGCGGCATTCTCGTCGGCTTTGTTGCTGACACTGGCATCCCGCTCAGCCTCGTGGATATCGTAGGCTTCGACAATACGTTGTACGAGAGGGTGGCGGACAACATCCTTGGCGCCGAAATGGGTAAAGCTGATGCCGTTGACCTTGCCCAGGACTTCCACCGCGTGACGCAGCCCCGAGGCCTGTCCTCGTGGCAGGTCCACCTGGCTCGGGTCTCCGGTAATCACTGCAGTGGAGCCGAAACCGATCCGGGTCAGGAACATTTTCATCTGCTCGCGTGTGGTGTTTTGGCTTTCATCGAGAATGACAAAGGCGTTGTTGAGGGTGCGCCCACGCATATAGGCCAGGGGGGCTACCTCGATCACATTGCGCTCTATGAGTTTGCCCACTGTTTCAAAGCCGAGCATTTCATAGAGTGCGTCGTACAGCGGTCGTAGGTAGGGGTCTACCTTCTGACTCAGGTCACCGGGGAGAAAGCCGAGCTTTTCGCCTGCTTCTACCGCCGGGCGCACTAGTAAGATACGCTCCACTTGGTCTTTGAGCAGGGCCTCGACCGCACAGGCTACTGCGAGGTAGGTCTTGCCGGTACCCGCTGGGCCAATACCGAAATTGATATCGTTACTCTGAACCGCATGCACATACTTGCGCTGATTCAAACCTCGGGGACGCACAGAGCATTTCTTAGTACGAATCAATACCACCTGGTCTGCTTCAGTGGATTCGCCCTTCTCTCCCTTGTGGAGAAGCTCCTCTACACCGGCTTGTTGCAGGGCTAAGTGGATCTCATCTGGGGTCAGTTGATCCCGGGAGTCAGTCTCCTTGTACAGGAAGCTAAGTAATTCACAGGCAGCCTTGGCTTTTTTAGCTTCACCGTAAACGGCGAACTGATTGCCGCGGTTGCGGATCTCAATATCCAGTCGCTGTTCTATTTGGCGCAGATGTTGGTCGAACTGACCGCAGAGGTTGGCGAGACGGCGAGCATCGTTGGGCTCGAGGGTAATACTTTGAGCGAGGGTTTGCGTTTCCAAACTGGTTTCCGGCACCTTAATCTAGAGGGTTCATAGCTAGGGTATACCCATTTTCCCCAGATAGGAAAGCTTTGGGTGCTACCAATAGGTTCTAACTTTACCCGATTTTAATTACAGCTTGTAATTTCAAAGGTGTTATTAGGAAATTTGGGTGGCAAGGGGTGGTTTTAAAGCACGCCTTGCCAGGAGGGAAGGGCGGTCACAACGCCTCAGATCAGAATAAGTCCTCTTCCAATTCCGAGGTGAGTAAAGTGCCGCGTAGGGAGTTTGGCAGGGCTTCCTCAATCAGCACATCGGCAAATTTGCCGATCAGGGCCAGGTCATCGGCGCGGAAATTTACCACCCGATTGTTTTCAGTGCGTCCTTGCAGCTGTCCTGGATCCTTCTTGGATACTCCGGTCACCAGAACCCTTTCAGTGTTACCTACCATGTGCCGGGCAATTGCCTGGGCCTGCTGGTTGATACGGTTTTGTAAAAGCTGCAGGCGCTCTTTTTTGATGCCTTCCGGGGTGTCGTCGGGGAGATCCGCTGCCGGAGTACCTGGGCGCGGGGAATAAATAAAGCTGAAAGATATATCAAAGCCCACTTCCTGAATCAGGTTCATGGTAGCTTCGAAATCTCTGTCGGTTTCACCGGGGAAGCCCACGATAAAGTCCGAAGACAGGCAGATGTCCGGGCGTATTTTCTTCAGGCGGCGAATCTTGGACTTGTATTCCAGCGCGGTGTGTCCACGTTTCATGGCCATTAAAATACGGTCGGAGCCACTTTGCACTGGCAGATGCAGGTGGCTGACCAGTTCAGGCACCTGTGCATAGACGTCGATCAAAGCGTCGGAGAACTCTACCGGATGCGATGTGGTGTAGCGGATGCGGTCGATGCCATCAATTGCCGCTACATAGGTGATCAGCTCGGCGAAGTCCACTTCCTGTCCGTCTACCCCGGCGGCGCGGTAAGCATTGACGTTCTGGCCAAGTAGGTTCACTTCCCTTACACCCTGCTCTGCTAAGTGTGCTACTTCTTCCAGTACATCGGCGACTGGACGGCTTACTTCCTCGCCGCGAGTGTAGGGCACTACACAGAATGTGCAGTACTTGGAGCAACCTTCCATAATGGAGACAAAAGCCGTGGCTCCGTCGGCTTCAGGTTGTGGCAATCGGTCGAACTTCTCGATCTCCGGGAAGCTGATATCTACAACGACCACGCCATTCTTCTGCTCTTTGGTTTCCATCATTTCTGGAAGGCGGTGCAGAGTTTGCGGGCCGAAGATCAGATCTACATAGGGCGCGCGCTTGGCGATAGCCTCGCCCTCCTGGCTGGCTACACAGCCTCCGACGCCGATAACCAGCTCGGGATTTTTTTCCTTGAGGCGTCTCCAGCGACCCAGCTGGTGGAACAGTTTTTCCTGAGCTTTCTCGCGAATGGAACAGGTATTGACCAGGAGAACGTCCGCCTCTTCGGGATCGTCGGTGGGTACCATAGCGTGAGACTCGCCGAGTAGATCGCGCATCCTGGCGGAATCGTACTCATTCATTTGGCAGCCGTGGGTTTTGATGTATAGCTTTTTCGCCGGTGTATCGGACATATCGTGCCTGATTAAAAACTGGTCAATTAAACGGGTGGGGCATTATAGCGACAGGACCCGGCACTGCATAGATGGCTATATTAGCGGTTGAGAACCTGTGCTATTCTTGCGCGCTTTTTCGGGCTTTGCCCGCTTTCTGAACAACTTCGAGCTTCGGGGTATTCCCCATCCTGAGAGACTTATGGCCAACCCGATATATAAAGTGATTTTCCACAACCAGAGCCAGGTGTATGAACTCTATGCCCGGGCGATTTATCAGAGCGATATGTACGGCTTTATTGAAGTCGAGGAGTTTGTTTTCGGGGAGAAGGCCCAGCTGGTAGTGGACCCCAGTGAAGAAAAGCTAAAAACCGAGTTTGCCTCGGTAACCCGTTCCTATATCCCGATGCACAGTATTGTGCGTATCGATGAGGTGGAAAAAGAGGGGACAGGCAAAATTGTTGAAGTTAAAGGCGATAAAGTTGCAAAGTTTCCCTTTGCACCGCCCATTCGTCATCCCCAAGATACCGAATAACCCTCCCCCTTTACCGAATCAGCTGGCCTTGGGGCAGGCTGATTCGGGCGCCTAAAGCCCTCGCAGTCTAGCGGGTTTCACTGCAATATAAGCTTCAATAAAGGTCCTCTGGACTGTCATCAAATCGCTGCAAAGTGACTGCGCAGGCGATCATTGGCCTTAATGGTATTTGATCGATATCTAATAAACGTTCGCCTGTTCGCGGCTTGCAAACTATTGACCGATAAATTCCACTGCATGGCATAGGTTGGCGCTCGGCAGGCAGGTTATCAGTCTTTACGCGAGTTGATTACTGGTCAAAGGTTGGAGCCTTGCTATGGGCAATCGCTACCGTGCGCTGTGGATATCTGATGTCCATTTGGGCAGTAGAGACAGTGAGCCTCATCGGTTGGCGGATTTTTTGGCACAGAATGGTGCCGATAAGGTGTACTTGGTAGGGGATATTTTCGATATGTATGCCCTTTCTAAAGGGAAGGGCACCTGGTGTCAGGCATCCTCCATGTTATTGGGGATGCTTTCGGAGTTAAGCAGTCTTACTCCGGAGGTTATTTATATTCCCGGAAATCACGACGCCCCCATGCGCAGCTGGGCGGGTAAACGTTTGGGCAATATTCGTATCGAGCGCGATTGGATTCACACAGCTGCCAGCGGTAAACGCTACTGGGTAACCCACGGCGATCAATTTGAACATAATATCAAAATTAATCCGTTCAGTTATCACATTGGGGATCGCAGTTACTATCTTATGCTGCGATTTAACCGCTGGATTAATTATTGGCGCAGTCGTTTCAACAAGCCCTGGTGGTCTCTGGCCAGCCAAGTAAAGAACCGTGTGAGTGCAGCCAGGCAAATGATGACCGATTTCGAAAATGTCGCTGTGGGTGAGGCTCAGGCCAAGGGGATGGATGGGATTATCTGTGGGCATATTCATCGCCCGGCGCTGCGCAATAAGAACAGAGGTGGGCGTACGGTTACTTACGCAAACTGCGGTGATTGGGTTGACTCGATGAGTGCCGTGGCAGAACAACAAGATGGCAGCCTGGAACTGCTCCATTGGTACCGGGCCCCAAAAATAGCCAGCATAATGACAGAGGTGGTGGCCGCATGATTCAGCTTGAAACACTGTTACAAAAAAATGCCTGGTACAGCGCAGCGCCGCAAAAGCCCACACGAAAATTGGTCTCCGCTACCCTTAAAAAAATTTGCTGTGAGGAACAGATTGTAGAATTTGGGCGGCGTTACCCTCACTTGGGGGGGCTGGATTTTATTCGCCAGTTATTTAGTGACCTCAATTTCCGCTATGAGTTAAATCCTTCGGAATTGGAGCGGGTGCCAGTGACTGGGCCCTTGATTATTGTGGCTAATCACCCTCTGGGCAGCCTGGATGGCCTGGCATTAATCGATATGGTTGCCAGAGTGCGCAAGGATGTGCGTGCAATTGCCAGTCACCTTTTATGGAATATTCATCCATTGCGTCCATATTTTTTGCCGGTAGATAACTTTAACGGGCGTACCCGCCGTGCCGATGTGCAAGGGATTTATGATTATCTCGGCCAGGGTGGGGCTGTAATTATTTTTCCCGCCGGTGAGGTTTCACGCCTAAGCCCCCAGGGGGTGCGCGATGGGCGCTGGAATCCTGGATTTGTACGCTTTGCTGAGAGGGCCAATGCACCGATCTTACCGGTGCAAGTGCTCGGCAGAAATTCCTGGTGGTTCTACGGCCTGTCGATGCTGAATAAACCACTTTCAACCCTTTGGCTTATTCGAGAAATGTTCAAGCAAGCCAGTCGTGGTATTGATATCCGTATTGGCCGCCCCTTGGAAGCGGAGCACTTCCGCAGTTGGCCGCTAACTCCCCGTGCCCAGGCGGCTCTCTGGCGCAAACATGTTTATAAATTGCATCGTTCTCCCGCGCCTCTAGGGCCGGAACTTATTGCCGCTGCTGAGTCTCGGGGGGAGGTGAAAAAAATAATCGAGAGCTGTGAAGCTCTGACCTCCCAGGGGAACTTCTCCGTGCGACTCTATCGGCAGCGGCCGGATTGCCCGGTTATGCGTGAGCTGGCGCGTACGCGTGAAGTGGCTTTCCGGGCAGTGGGTGAGGGTACAGGACAGAGTCGGGATTGGGATGCATTTGATGCGCACTATGACCACTTGCTACTGTGGGACCATCATTGCCAGCAGATAGTGGGCGCCTATCGTATAGCGGGCACCGAGAGCTTGGCAGAGAATGAAATCTACAGCAGCACCCTATTCAATTATCCCTCCCCACCGCGATATTGCCTGCCGGGTTCGGCAGAACTTGGTCGCAGTTTCTTACTGCCCGAATACTGGAGGGGCAAAGGGCTGGATCTGCTTTGGAGTGCTATCGGCCAGTGGGTCTTGCGCAATAAAGTACGCTATTTATTTGGGCCTGTTTCTATGCCGGGAACATTTTCGGTGCGGGCAAAGTCGGCAATTGTAAGATATTTTTCCCATTATTTTGCTCCGCAAAACCCACTGGGCGATGCGCGTCTGCCTTTCCTGCAAGCGGGTGCACCTCTGCCAGATCTCTCTGGGGATTCAATTGCGGATATGCGCCAGTTAAAACTGGTATTGCGTGAAGAAGGGGTGGTTCTACCGCCACTTTTCAAAAAGTATGCTGCACTGACCAAGCCGGGTGGCACTAGTTTTCACGCCTTCAATGTTGATCCAGACTTTTGTGATTCCGTTGATGGGCTCGTGGTGGTCGATTTAAATTTAGCCGATGAGAAGTTCGCACGACGCTATCTCTCAAGCGAAAACGCTGCCTGAATCAAAAGGGCAGCTTTTAATGCCGCCCTTTTGGTTCTCGGCCAAACCATTTCAGAGGGTTATCCTGCCTTTCGCTGTTGCTCCAGCTTCTGGCGCACGCTGGCCAGTTTCACGCACAGTACAAACACCGACATGGCGGTGTCGAGTTCTTCCAGGGGTGGAAAACTCGGTGCTATGCGGATATTGCTGTCCTCAGGATCTTTGCCATAGGGGAAGGTGGCACCTGCTGGGGTGAGCTTTACACCGGCCTCTGCTGCCAACTTGACTACGGCCTTGGCACAGCCTTTGCGGGTATTGAAGGAGACAAAATACCCTCCTTGAGGTTTTTCCCATTGGCCCAGATCCATTTCAGCCAGACCGTTGTGCAGGTGTTCCAGCACACAGTCAAATTTGGGCTTAAGGATATTGGCATGCTTGCGCATGTGTTCCTTCAGGGTGGTGAATTCGGTAAAGAAGCGTGAGTGGCGCAACTGATTCACTTTATCTGGGCCAATAGTCATGGTCTGCATCTGTTGCTGCAAGGATTGCAGGTTGGCACCACTGGCACTGACAAATGCGACACCGGCGCCAGCATGGGAGACTTTAGAGGTGGAGGCAAATTGAAGCACTGAGTCTACAGTGTCATTTTCCAGAGTGGCAGCACGAATGCTGGCGAGACTGACATAGTGTCCAAGGTCGTGTACAGCATAGGCGTTATCCCAGAATATTCGAAAGCCTGGATTGGCGATTTGGCCGAGCTGAGCCAGGCGCTCTACGGTTTCATCACTGTAAGTGATACCACTGGGATTGGAGTACTTGGGCACGCACCAGATACCGATAATTTCATTGTCCTCACGAATATACTTTTCTACAAGGTCCATATTAGGTCCTTGATCATTCATGGGGATGCTGACCATACCGATCCCCAGTTGTGCACAAATACTGAAGTGCCGATCGTATCCGGGCACAGGGCAGAGGAATTTGGGGGCTTTCAATTCTCGCCAGGGGGTATTGCCGGCAAAGCCGAACAGGTAGCCGGTTAGCACTGCGTGATACATCAGGGTTAGGGAGCTGTTGCCTGCGGCGATAACCTCTTCTGTGGGTACTTGAAGCATATCCGCACCAAGTTCACGAGCACTAGTGAGCCCGATTAAACCGCCGTAATTGCGGGTGTCAGTGCCTCCTGCGGCGCGGTAATCGTTACACAGGATACCGTCGAGTTTGTCGGATAAATTCAACTGTTCTGTGGAGGGTTTGCCACGGGTGATATCCAGATTTAGCTCGTGTTGACGGATGCGCTCATAATGGGAGCTCAGCTCTTTTTCCCACTCGGCTAACTGGTCAAAACTGGCGGATTCGATTTGCACGTGAAGTCCCCTGGCTGGTCATTAGAGTTGGCGAGCTTAGCAGTATGAGCTGGGCTTAGTCAGCCCCATGTTACGATTTTTGAAGGTTACTTTTTAGGGTGCATTGGCTTATAAGTGCGCTTTATCTTTTTTCTTCGGTATTTTTATTGGTTGGCGAGGGAGTGAAAGTCCTGCGCGTATTCTCTTAGTGTTTTACTGAGATGTCGGCGTTGTTCAAGGCTGGTACTCGTTAATATTTTTTTGGCCAGTTCTTGCGCCTGCTGTTGGCGCTGTTCCTGATTCTGGCGATATTCTTGCGACCAGAGTTGTTCTGGGTTGAGCAGCAGGCTGCGGATTTTTTCAAGGTATCCCTCCGGTTTGTTACGCAATAATTCGAAGGTTTTGGATTGCCAGAGTCTTCGTTGCTCGATGCGCTGTAGAGGGTTGTACTCCATTTTGGATACCCAGGCGGTAATCATTTTTTTTTGCTCTTCGGTAAGGGCGCCGAGCCAGCGAATGCTTTCTCTCCGGATAATTTTGTCGCGCTTATGTTGTACTTTTTCCGGAGAGCGTTGCCATTTTTCCAATCTCTTTTGCTCTTTTCTCCACATATTGCCTTGTAGTTCATTAATCTGTTGTTCACTCAACTGCGCTGCCAAAGGCAACATCAGGTTGTAAGCATTTTCACAGGCGGCGGCTAAAAACTGATGGACCTGCTTATCGATAGGTTGCAAGTTGGGATTTTCCAGTGCTCCTTCATCGACCCTTTTTGCTAGGTTATTCAAAAAGTCGGCGTAGCGAGGGAGTTGGGTCTGTCGGTGCCAGCGAAAAAAGCTGTTAAGGGCGCCCTGCAGCTCACCTTTTTGGGTGCGGTCCAGTTCTACATATTTTTGGGCTTTCCAGCGAATCCAGTAATCCACATTGTTGTAGGCAAATTGGATGCTGGAGCAACTGTTAATAAATTGTAATAGGATTAGGAGCGTTATAACTCGCCAGAAAAGGTGTGTTGGCGTGCCGCCCGCTTTTGTCATCGATTGTTTCCTGTAGGCATTGCCCGATTGATGTCGGGGAATTATTAGAAAGCATAGATGATTAGGATATAAGCGTCTTGTGGCGTGAAACCTCCTGTTTCTCTCGTGTAGGCCTGCTTTGGGAAGCTTTTCACGCTTATCGGGAATGAGTCGAAAATGGCTTGATAAAAGAAGTGACAATGACCTCCCCAGCCATTAAAACAGCCGCTCTTTATGTGTTACCTGCACATAAACTGATAGTTGGATTCCCCCCAAAAGTTTGCCGGGAGTCCGGTTTCGGGGAGGGAGAGGTAGCCTGAGTGAATGATGGAATGACTACGACGATCATGGAGGCCGAAGCCCGTGAGGCTCCGGCAAGAATTGCTGAACAGCTACAAACGAATGCGAAAGTGATGGAGCGCCTGGGGGAGCGTTTGCAAGCTCATGCTCCGCGCTTTGTCATGATTGTTGGGCGGGGTTCTTCTGACCATGCTGGTGTTTTTGCCAAGTATCTGATCGAAATAGAAACAGGGACGCCCACCTTTGCTGCGGCGCCTTCAGTTTCCAGTGTGTATGGACGCCGATTGAAATTGGAAGGGGCATTGGTGCTGGTGATCTCTCAGTCGGGGCGCAGTCCGGATATTCTGGCTCAGGCGAAGATGGCCAGGGAGTGCGGCGCCTATACGGTAGCCTTGGTGAATGATGAGCAGGCGCCAATCAAGGATATTGTCGATTTACTGATCCCCTTGAAGGCGGGGCCGGAAAAAGCGGTGGCAGCTACCAAAAGTTACCTGGCCACGCTTTCGGCAATTTTGCAGCTGGTGGCTTGCTGGAGTGGTGACAAGAGGCTGCGCTTGGCCTTGGAAAAACTACCTGAAACTTTAGAATCTGCTGTTCGTGCAGAGATACAATTGAGACCTGAGGATCTGGCTTCGGTGCAGAATCTGGTGGTGCTCGGACGCGGTCCCGGTTATGCCATAACCCGCGAGCTGGCACTGAAATTAAAAGAAGTGTGCAATATCCATGCGGAGTCTTTTTCCAGTGCAGAATTTTTGCATGGGCCGGTTACTCTCGTTGAAGACAAGTTGACCGTGGTAAATGTCCCTATTGAGGATGAGTCATTCAAGGCGCACAGTGAGCAAATCGATGACATAGTGCAAAGAGGGGCAAGCCTGATCAATCTGCATGTGCCGAGTAAAGGAGTACATCCCCGCATCGCCCCCCTTGCTTTACTGCAGCGCTTTTATATCGATGTTGCCCATGTGGCAGTAAACCGCGGTATTAATCCTGATGAGCCGGCAGGCCTAAAAAAGGTCACCCAGACCGTGTAATAATCTGCCAGGAATTTCGGTGTAAATAATATTCAGTGTTAAGGAGAGGTTGTGGCTTTCGCCCTGGTCGCAGAGAAGCTTTTTGATGGTGAACGGATCTTGGAGGACGTGTCACTGATTATCGACGATGATGGTCGCATTGCCTCCGTTGGAAAATCCCCGCAGTCCTCAGCGACATATTTACAGGGCCTATTGGCGCCGGGGTTGGTGGATGTGCAGGTGAATGGTGGTGGTGGTGTACTGTTTAACCAAGAGCCCAATGTTGCAGGGCTGCGTACAATGGGCGAGGCTCATGCCCGGTTCGGCACTACAGCTTTTCTCCCCACGCTGATTACCGACTGTCTCGATATTATGCAGGATGCTGCGAATGCGGTTAGTGCTGCGCTGCATCAGCAAGTACCCGGTGTGATCGGTATCCACTTTGAAGGACCACATCTTAGCGTGTCGAAAAAGGGGACTCATGAGCAGTCATTTATTCGTCCTCTTAGCGATGAGGAGTGGGAAATTTATGCGCGAGAGGATCTGGGTATCAAGGTTGTTACCTTGGCGCCGGAAACAGTGCCCATGGAGGATATCAGTCGATTGTCTTCTATGGGGGTGCGGGTGTGTTTGGGGCATTCTAATGCCGATGGGGAAACCGTGCGTTCGGCATTGCAGGCTGGCGCAGTGGGTTTTACACATTTGTACAATGCCATGTCGCCGTTGCATTCTCGCGAGCCGGGTATGGTGGGATCCGCTCTTGTTAGCGACGAAGCCTGGTGCGGAATTATTGCTGATGGTCATCATGTCAGTGCCGAGGCTATTACTCTGGCGCTCAAGGTTAAGCCGCATGGAAAGCTGCTTCTTGTGACTGATGCCATGTCCTTGGTGGGAAGTGATGCGCTGAGCTTTCCGTTATTTGATCGGGTGGTAACTAGAGAGGGGGATAAGCTCACTTCAAGTACCGGAGAGTTGGCCGGTTCGCATCTGGATATGATGGGGGCAGTGCGTAATATCAGCGACTGGTGTGGCTTGGATATCTGTGAATCCTTGCGAATGGCAAGCCTCTATCCTTGCCAGTTTCTGGGTTCGCAGGGCGGAAGGATTGTTCCTGGAACCAAAGCGAATTTTATTTTGCTCGACCGTAGTTTTAATGTGCAAAAAACCTGGATCGGTGGGCGTCAGGTTTATGGTGAGTAGTGTGCCTGCCTCTTAATCAAGTTTGAGGGTTGTAGGCTTTCTCAACTACCGGACCGCTGGATTCTCGCACGATTAGACTCGGAGTAAAGCTGCGGTAATTGCTATCTGGCTTTACGCCGTTTAGTTGTTCTTTTTCCTGTCCTCCACGGCATTGAATACGCTCCAATAACAGTTCTGCAGCGCGACGGGCAATATCTTCGTTCGGTTGGTGGGCGGTGGTGAGCTTCGGCCAGGTCTGGCGTGAAAAGGGGCTGTCTTCGAAGCCAGCGATAGAAAGTTGTTGGGGCACCTCAATGTTTAACATGCGCGCGGCAAAAAGTGCTCCTGCAGCCATTTCATCGTTACCGGCAAAGATGGCCGTGGGAGGGGTGACTGAGTGTAATAAGGCGGTCGCCCCGGCTACGCCGGAGTCAAAGGAATATTCGCCCTCTATGACCTGCTCTTCAGTAAAAGGTAAGCCAGCTTTTTGCAGGGCCTTTTTGTAACCCGCTAGGCGGCTGAGGGTGGATAAGTGTTCGGCGCCACCGCCAAGGTAGGCAATTTGTCTGTGTCCCAGCTGCAATAAATGTTGGGTAATTGTGAAAGCGGCGGTTTCGTCATCAATTGCAATGCAGTTTTCCTCTCCCTGGCCGCAACCTTCAGAGGAAATTATCCGTACAAACTCCACATCCAGTGACTTCAAAGTATCGATAACTTCCCGGGTCTCGGAGAAAGGGGGAGTGAGTACCAGTCCGGCAACCCGGCTTTGCTCTATTAGTTTGCGCAACTCTTCATGGATGGTTTCTCTTCGGCCACTGCCAGGATGGATAAGCAGTTCGTAGCCCCGTTCGCGGCAGGCTTCGAGGATGCCGTTTTGCATGTCGATCACATAGTAGGCATTAGGGTTGTCGTAAATAAAGGCAATGGAATAGGAATGGGTACCTGCCAGATTGCGCGCGGCCAGGTTGGGACGGTAGTTTAGGGCTTGTACCGCCTGCATGACCCGCTCGCGGGTGCTGGGGCGCACAGAAGGTTCATTGTTTATGACCCGGGAAACTGTCTTTATTGATACGCCTGCGCGTGCGGCAACGTCGTTAATGGTGACTTTCATCGGCACCGATTCCTCTAGCAAAATCTGCCCTGGGGAGGCCTCAGCCTCAAGCTCATCTCATCTTCTTTGTTCGGACCATCCGAAGTAAAAGGGATCACTCGGTACTGACAGTTTGGCAGCAGCTAGTAATCCCGGTTAATGGCGGTAGTGGGCATGAGCAAAATATACTGATCTGACATCTTTTTGTAATTTTCTTACATTATTACCTTTTGGTACCAAAAATTTATTTCCCGTATATCTTGCTATTGTGGCGCTTAATTCTCCTTATTGGAGGGTTTCGCATCGTTTCACTTGGCCTTCCCAGGCTAATGGCTTGGTTCTTATGTCGGCTAGAGACTGGCTCTTGATCTTTTTTGTAGTTTTACTACATAATGCACTTCATTAAGCTTGCAGGACCTTATTTGCTAGTGCCATTTGAGGTTTGTGAGCTTTCTACTCCATCTGGAGGGGGGAGGATTTGATCTCACTGGCCCACTAGTATCCGATGGGGTTAGTGGGCTCCGGTAAAAATTAGGCCTGGTAAGAAAGTGCATTTCTTGAGGTTTGGTAGGGATGTTGATCAAGCCTATTAGTTTTTCTTGAAAAAAAAGTGCACTTTTTTTGCTAGGTGGGTGATGGAATTCTCCAGCTTGTCCATCGCCTGCCGGGTGATAGGGCTTCGTCCGCACTACAACCCAGTCAGGCGGCGGGATTTTACTTGCCGAAAGGCCCTTTCAGGGATGAAAACTCAATGGTGGCTGTGCCGCCACCGCAATAAGGCATCGATGTCAGCTCAAGCGTGCATCGAGCAGAATTAATACGGAAGAGTCATGGTTCACAGCAAGGTTCAGGCAGTTACCGAGCGAATTATCCAGCGCAGTGAGGAAACCCGCGCTCAGTATTTGGCTCAGGTGGAGAAGGCGCACATTGAAGGGCGTGCCACTGCGCACCTGTCCTGTGGCAATCTGGCCCATGCTATTGCAGCCTCTCCAGAAAAGGACAAGCAGCTTATTGTTTCCGGGCGTGGTCCCAATCTGGGGATTGTTACCGCTTATAACGATATGCTTTCAGCGCACCAGCCCTATGGGCTTTATCCGCTACGCTTGAAAGAGGCGGCGGCGCGCCACGGTGCCACTGCGCAAGTAGCCGGTGGAGTACCGGCGATGTGTGATGGGGTGACGCAGGGGCGGCCAGGTATGGAGCTGAGTCTCTTTTCCCGCGATGTCATTGCCATGTCCACAGCCATCGCCCTTTCCCACGATGTTTTTGAAGGCGCTATGTTCCTCGGCATCTGCGACAAGATAGTGCCGGGACTGGTAATCGGTGCCCTCGCTTTTGGACATCTACCCTCAATTTTTGTACCGGCGGGCCCAATGCCCACTGGGCTTTCTAATGCGGAAAAAGTACGAGTTCGCCAGCTCTATGCTGAGGGCAAGGTTGGTCGTGCCGAATTGTTGGAGGCGGAGAGCGCTTCTTACCACAGTGCTGGCACCTGTACTTTTTACGGTACCGCTAACAGCAACCAGATGTTGGTGGAAATTATGGGCCTGCAGTTGCCAGGCAGTTCATTTGTCAATCCTGGCACTGGCCTGCGCGATGCACTTAATGAAGCGGCGGTGGCACAGTTAGCAAAAATTACTGAGCCCAGCCAGCACACACCCATCGCGAAAATCCTCACAGAAAAAACATTTGTTAACGGTATTGTGGGACTGCTCGCCACAGGTGGTTCCACCAACCATACGCTGCATTTAATAGCGATGGCGCGAGCTGCCGGTATCCAGATCACGTGGCAGGATATGGCCGACCTCTCTGAAGTGGTGCCTCTGTTGTGCCATGTCTACCCGAACGGTACAGCCGATATCAATCACTTTGCGGCAGCTGGCGGTATGCAATTCCTGATGAGTGAGTTGCTTGAGGCTGGCCTGTTACATGGTGATGTATGCACGGTGCTGGGTGATAGTGGTCTTGAGTCCTATTGCCAAGACCCCTTCCTCAACGAGTCTGGTGATGGTGTAGTTTGGCGGCCAACGGCGAAAGAGAGCGGCGACACTACAGTGATTCGCCCTGTTAGCGATCCTTTCTCCCATCACGGCGGCTTACAGCTACTGGAGGGCAACCTCGGTCGTAGTGTGATCAAAGTTTCCGCGATTAAACCAGAGCATCTCAAGGTGAAAGCGCCGGCGATTGTGCTGCATAACCAGGATGAATTGCTGGAGCGTTTCAAAGCTGGCGAGCTGGAACGGGATTTTGTTGCGGTAGTGCGTTTTCAGGGACCACGAGCAAACGGTATGCCTGAACTGCATAAGCTGACTCCAACCCTGGGTGTACTGCAAGATCGAGGCTTCAAAGTGGCCTTGGTCACCGATGGGCGGATGTCCGGTGCTTCCGGCAAGGTGCCGGCGGCTATTCATATGTCTCCTGAGGCCGTCGAAGGCGGCCCCATTGCCAAGGTGCGCGATGGTGACATAGTGGAGCTAGATGCCGAAGCTGGCGTGTTGCGGGTCTTGGTGGATGAAACGGAATTACATGCGCGCGAACTCGCTCAGTGCGATTTATCTAAAAGCGCCCGCGGTATGGGCCGGGAACTCTTTGCCAATATGCGCGCTATCGCCAGTGGTGCCGAGAGTGGTGCCAGTATCCTTTATTAATATGTGTCGCTCAAAAGAAACGGCGCAGTAGAAAACGATTTCAGAGCAAAATTTATGTCTAACCCATTTGATATGGTGTTATTTGGTGGTGGTGGTGATCTTGCCCTGCGCAAGTTGATTCCAGCACTGTATCGCGCTTACCGAGAGGGCAGCTTAGCAGAGGGCTGCCGAATTCTTCCTGTTTGTCGCCACCAGCAAGACGCCGATCAATATCTAAATGTGGCACTTCAGGCCCTACAGCAGCATTTGCGCGATGGTGAATATTGCAATTCCATCTGGACTGGTTTTAGCCAGTTATTACGCCCTGTGGCCCTGGATATTTCTGTACCGGATCAACAGTGGACGCACTTATCGGACATCCTCGAATCAGATCCCGAGCGAGTGCGAATTTTTTATTTGGCTATTCCCCCTGGTGTTTTTGGCCCCTGCTGCGAAAACCTTTCATCCAAAGGCTTGATTAGTAAAAATTCCCGGGTGGTGGTAGAAAAACCTCTCGGTTATAACGCGCAGACTTCTGACGAAATCAATAGCAAAATTGCGAGTTACTTTCCGGAAAATAGTATTTTCCGCATCGATCATTACCTGGGTAAGGAAACCGTTCAAAACTTGCTGGCCTTGCGTTTTAGTAATGTATTGTTCGAGCATCTTTGGGATGCAAAAACTATTGACCATATACAGATTAGTATTTCTGAAACTGTCGGCCTTGAAGGCCGCGCGGGTTTTTATGATGAAACCGGTGCGCTGCGGGATATGGTGCAAAATCATCTTTTACAACTTTTGTGCCTGATCGCTATGGATTCTCCGAATTCCATGACCGCGAAGAATGTTCGAGCGGAAAAAATCAAGGTATTGGAGGCGTTGCGCCCACTAAAGGGCGGCCTGGTAGATAAAAACGTTGTGCGTGGCCAGTATGTTGCTGGAGAAATTAATGGTCAAAAGGTGCCGGGGTATCTGGATGATCTGGAAGGTGGCGCTAGTGCCACGGAAACCTTTGTCGCTTTGCGTGCATATATCGATAGCTGGCGTTGGGCGGGAGTACCTTTTTACCTGCGTACAGGCAAGCGTATGGAAAAACGCTGTGCGGAAATTGTGGTGCAGTACAAAAAAGTTTCCCACCTAGTCTATGACGAGAGTGCCGGCAATGTTGTCCCCAATCGTTTGGTTATCCGCTTGCAGCCGGAAGAGAGCATCCGGCTGATTTTGATGGCCAAGAAAATGGATAGCCTGACCACTGAGCTACAGCCGGCGGAATTGAATTTAACGCTTTCAGACACTTATGACAGCTTCCGCAGTGATGCCTATAAGCGGTTGATGCTCGATGCCGCTGCCAATAACTCGGCCCTGTTTATTCACCGCGATGAAGTGGCGGCAGCCTGGGCCTGGGTGGACCCTATTATTGAACACTGGCGTGAAACCGAAAATCAGCCCAAGCCCTATCCTGCGGGTAGCTGGGGACCAGAAGAAGCTAACGAACTGCTAGCGCGTGATGGTCGCCAATGGTTTAACGCCTACTAATGATTTTGTGGATTACCTATTTTTACGGTGATCCATAACGATGGATGGAAGTATTCATGGCAGAAGAGAAATTCTTTACCGATCGTGAACGCCTGGTACAGGCACTGGCCTACGACTGTGCCTGCGAACTGCAGCAAGGCATTAAAGAATCTGGTCAAGCCACTTTTCTTGTCTCGGGAGGCAGTACCCCGGAACCGGTTTATCGCGAACTTTCCAAGCGTCCACTGCCCTGGGCGCAGATTACGGCGGCGCTGGTGGATGAACGCTGGGTAGCAAAATCCCACAGTGGCAGCAACCAGGCATTTATTGAAAACAGCCTGCTGCAAAATAATGCCGCCGAGGCCACTTTGCTGGGCATGAAAAACACTCATAGTAGTGCTGTAGAGGGTGAAGCTGATTGTGAGCGCGCCTATGACGAGCTGCCGCGCCCCTTTGATGTGTGCATTCTGGGAATGGGTAACGACGGCCACACCGCTTCTTTATTTCCCCATGCGCAAGGGCTTGCAGAAGCACTAAATCCAGGTTCGGACAAATTGTGTAGCGCCATTACCGCGCAACAGAGTGCCGTAACCGGTACCAATACCGAACGTATGACGCTGACCCTAAATGCCATTTTACAGGCAAAAAATATCAAGCTACTGATTACCGGTGAGGAAAAACTCAGGGTTTATCGTGAAGCCCTGCTCGGTAGTGATGAAATGGAAATGCCGGTGCGCAGTATTCTCAAGCAGGGACTGAAGCCGGTCACTGTGTATTGGGCGCCTTAACGAACGATTTGGAATTGATTGATGCAGAAAAATATCGCCGACATTTTGCAGTCTGCTGGCGTTGTCCCAGTGTTGGTTATCGAGCGGGCTGAAGATGCGTTGCCCCTGGCTGAGGCCTTGCTCAAAGGTGGCTTGAATGTTCTTGAGGTGACCCTGCGTACAGAAGCGGCCTTGGCTGCAGTAGAGCAAATTGCCAAACATCTACCCGAGGCTCATGTGGGTTCCGGCACAGTGCTAAATGGCGATGACCTGCGCCGTTCTGTCGATGCAGGAGCGCGCTTTATGGTAAGCCCTGGTGCTACAGAAAAACTATTGGCATCAGCGGAAAAAAGTGATGTGCCTCTATTACCCGGTGCCGCCAGTGCCTCTGAAGTAATGAGCCTGTATGAGCGGGGTTACCGTTATCAGAAATTTTTCCCTGCCGAGGCCGCCGGTGGTGTGGCCATGCTGAAGTCCCTTGCCGGTCCATTAGCGGAAGTAAAATTTTGCCCAACGGGTGGTGTGAGCCCCAACAACGCGGCGGATTACCTGGCACTTAACAACGTGGTTTGTGTGGGAGGTTCCTGGATGGCCTCAAGTGCCCTGGTACAGGAGAAAAATTGGGCCGAGATTACCCGTCTTTCGCAACAGGCTGCAGCACTGGAATCTTAATCTGTTAATTGCCTGTGTCGTTCCCGAATTGTTCGGGTAGTACTTTAGTGACTGATGCAAGTGCGCTACACCATCAGGCAAATCGTCATAAAAGTTCGCTAGAGTGCATTCATAAATGGATGCAATAGGGGATAACCAGAAGCTAAAAAAAAGGTAAAGCCAGATGAAAATTAAAGTCGCCATCAATGGTTACGGCCGTATCGGTCGCAACGTCACCCGTGCCATCTACGAGTCCGGTTACCGCGATCGTATCCAGTTGGTTGCGATTAATGACTTGGCTCCGGTTGCCTCCAATGCGCATTTGACGCGTTTTGATACTATTCACGGCCGCTTTGCCACCGAAGTAAAAGTGGACGGCAATGCGTTGATTATCGGCTCTGATAGAGTTCAGGTCTATCAGGAGCGCGATCCGGCTAAACTGCCTTGGGCAAAGCTGGGGGCGGATCTGGTATTGGAATGTACCGGCCGCTTTACTGACAAGGCTTCTGCTTCTGCCCATATCGAAGCCGGTGCTGCAGCGGTGCTGATTTCCGCTCCTTCAAAAGATGCAGATCTCACCGTAGTTTACGGCGTGAATAATAGTAACCTGACCTCGGAGCATCGCGTAGTTTCCAATGCTTCCTGCACCACCAATTGCCTGGCACCGGTGGCACAGGCGCTGCACCGTACGCTGGGAATTGAGCGGGGCTTTATGACCACGGTGCATGCCTATACCAACGACCAAAACACTCAGGATGCGGTACATGCGGATATTTATCGGGCACGTGCTGCGGCCGACAATATGATTCCCACCAAGACTGGGGCGGCGGCGGCCGTGGGTCTGGTATTACCGGAATTAAAGGGGCGCTTGGATGGAATGGCGGTTCGGGTGCCGGTAAGTAACGTCTCTCTGGTGGACTGTCAGTTTATTGCGGGCCGCGATACTACGGTTGAAGAGGTAAACCGTATTATGCAGAGCGCCGCAGAAGCCAGTGGTGGTGTTTTGAGCTATTGCGACCAGCCTTTGGTTTCTGTGGATTTTAATCACACCACCGCTTCCAGCCACTTCGATGCCAATCACACGCGGGTGAATGGAAATCTGGTGAAGGTGATGGCCTGGTATGACAATGAATGGGGCTTCTCCCACCGTATGTTGGATACCAGCTTGGCCATGGCAGCAGCTTTACAGTTGGATCTGCCGGTGGCGGAATCTGCCTGAGTATATTCTTATGATAGGTTGCCCCTAAATTAGAAAACCCTTGTGGGAAAGCCTGTGAATTCGTCTTGTACTCTAGTGGGCCGGCTAAATTTACTTTTGCAGTGCTAGCCGGTCGTAGAGATTTTCTTTCAAACAAATATCTAACGGGACCATATGATTCGCCATACAAAAATCGTCGCCACTCTGGGACCCGGTACCGATAAGCCGCGTGTGATCGATGAAATGATTCGTGCCGGCGTGAATGTTGTGCGTTTAAATTTCTCCCATGGTAGTGTCGATGACCATCGCCGTCGGGTGCGGGAAGTGCGAGATGCTGCTGAGGCCCAGGGGAAAACTGTCGCAGTACTGGGCGACTTACAGGGCCCCAAAATTCGAATTGCCCGTTTTACAGCCGGCAGCGTGGCGCTTGAGAACAATGATGAGTTCACACTGGATCTCGACTGCCCTCCGGAAGGGGGCGATGAGCATCGTGTGGGGGTCGACTACCCCAGTCTGATCAGCGATTGCCATTCCGGTAATATTCTCCTGCTCGACGATGGCAAGATTCGCCTGGAGGTGACGGGCACAACTGCCAGCAAACTGTATTGTCGTGTGCTACAGGGCGGTAAACTCTCCAATAACAAGGGTATTAACCTGCTTGGCGGTGGCTTGTCCGCGCCAGCTTTAACTGAAAAAGATTACCGCGATATTGAACTGGCTGCCGAGTTGGAAGTGGATTTCCTCGCAGTGAGTTTCCCCCGCTGTGCCGAGGACCTGGAGACCGCGCGCAAGGCCATGCAGGCTGCTGGTAGCCAGGCCGCCATTGTGGCCAAGATTGAGCGCGCCGAAGCCGTTGCCGACGATACACAGATGGATGCCCTGATACTTGCTTCTGATGCGATTATGGTGGCCCGTGGCGACCTAGGGGTAGAGATTGGCGATCCCGCTCTGGTGGGTGTGCAAAAGAAACTGATCAACCGTGCCAATGCGCTTAATCGTGGCGTAATCACCGCGACGCAAATGATGGAGTCCATGATTACCAGCCCAACGCCTACCCGCGCGGAAGTGATGGACGTGGCTAATGCTGTGCTGGATGGTACCGATGCGGTGATGCTTTCTGCAGAGACCGCTGCAGGAGATTACCCGGTCTCTGCAGTGGAATCCATGAGTGAGGTGATTGTGGGGGCAGAGCAGTATCTCGGCAGTGTGCCTTACTCGCCAGAGGAACATGGTGCTTCGGATCGTATTGATACCGTGATCGCCCAGGCCGCTATTGATGTGGCTGCCCGAGTGGAGAATCTCTGCGCAGTGGCTGCGTTGACAGAGTCTGGCCGAACCCCGCGTATGATGTCCCGCGCCAATACTCGCCTGCCGATTTACGCTATGACAAGGCACCCCAATGTTGCACGTCAGCTGGTACTCTTGCGCGGAGTAGAGCCCATCAGTTACGACCCAGCCACGGTGCCTCTGGGGCACCTTACCGAGTCAATTATCGAAGTGCTGGGCGCGCGCATAGACCTGCAAAAAGGCCAGCGGGTATTGATCACCCAAGGTGAGCGCCTCAATGTCGGTGGTCATACCAACTCGATGCGTATTAAAGAAATCGAATAAATCTTTATGGTGTAAGTCATTACTAACGATTTGGGAGTTCAAATTAGTAATGGCTTTCACCTGAAAAGAAAGATTGTCGATAAACTTTTCATTTCTCCATTCTCAGCTGCTCACTTTTTCACCCAGCTCTAAATTCTTTCCAATCTTTTCTCCTCTCCTGGTTTGTGATGTTGTTCACGTTGCGCCTGATCCTGGAGTGGTTCTATAGATCCAACTAGTAGCTACTAGTTAAAGCAGTGAAGAGGGATGGCAGCACAAATAACTTTTTTAATGAGTTATTGCCGGTTAAATTCGAATTTGATTTTTCTTTTAGATCTTTGCAGTAAATTATCTGTTGCTAGGATGATTGCCTTTATATTTATTACGCTTAATTCAAAATATTTTCAGTAATTTATTTGTCTGCAGCGCTACTCTCGTTGTCGTACTCGTGTAATGCCGTTTATCTATCCCCCCCGACCTATTTGCGGTAATCTGCCCAGATAGGTCGCAATTTCAGGTATCCCTTACCGGTAGCTTTGGCCTCATCCCATCCAGGTGCCGGTAAATTGGAGCTATTGGCAAGTAGTTTTCCATAAGCTTTCGGGATCATGAGGTTTACTATTTAAGATTTCACAAATTGCGAACATCCTAATCCAAAAGATTTTGGGCTGTGACAAGTACTAATCGTGTTATTACTTGCAGAGTGAACAATTTTTATTGGAATAGAGGCCGGCCATGTGCGCCGGGTTGTAAATAGATGTGAAGATAAATCGGGATGATTTATTGGATCTGGCAAAGATAAAAGAAGCTGGCGTAGAGCGGGCTTACGGCGTTTGAAGGATTATCCATGCAGCTAAGTGTCGAGAATAGGCAAGGCATTCGTTATATGGTGAGAGTTGGCTGGGCGTACCAGATGGGTATTCCCCTGCAGGTGGATGCCACCCAGCTCTTATCTATGTTCGATAACGCCGCCATTCAGGAGATCTATGAATACTTTTTCGGCTTGAATGGGATTTCCTGCAATACGCTGAGTGTCAGTATCCAGTCCAGTCAGTCGGGTACGATATTTCTTGGCCCCTTAAGTGAAGCTCCGGGACATTTAACCAGCCGGGAAAAAGAAATCTACCTGGCCCTGGTACAAAACCGCCTGATTATTGAGGAAGCCCCATTTGCCGCTACCGAGCTGGTCGACAAGCAGGCGCAACTGCTCAGCAAAATCCGTATAGGGTTTCAGCAGATTATTGCTCAAGAGCGGGCTGAGGCTGCGTTGATTCAGCAGCGCCATGAACAGCGCTCGGGTCTAGAGAAGGTAGGTGCTTATATTAATCGAGGCGCTACGGGCCTGGGCAACGCTGCCTGGGGGCTGGCCGTTTGGGCTAAAGACGTGCTTGAAGTGGCTGCACTAATCCATCCTGTACGTCAGTCCTTTGAGCAAAATAAAGCGGTTGTCAATTACCTGCTACATGATAAAAGTCTTGTAGAGTCTCAACGGGAATATTTATCGGCTGTTCAGCGAGAAGCGGTAGATGTACTCGGCTTCGACCCCTCTAAAATCACCAAGCAGCAATTTGATCTGGCCCTTGAGGTGGCTGAACTGATTTATGACGATCCGGCGCTACGCGATATCATCATCCGTTTTGCCAAGGATTACGCCAGTGCCCAGCACAGTTTAGAAATCACCGAAATGGCCGGTGGTGGAGCTTTTGAGATTATTCTCACTATCGTGTTGGCTGCGGCTACAGGGGGTATTGGTGCGGTAGCGGCTATGGCGAAAAATACGCGCCTGCTAAAAGCCTTCCGTGGCATCGGCGACCTGATGATGGATTTTGCCAAGCTGAAAAAGCAGCACAATTTGCTCTCCAAAAAACGCGGTGGCAATGTCAAGGGCAATGGAGCCAGCTTCTCCGATTTAAGCTCTTCAGAGGCTTCAGTGCCGTCATCTTCCAGCGGCCCCTCGTCAAGCGGTTCCTCCTCAAGCAGTACTTCCTCTAGTGGTAGCTCTAGTACTAGCAATAGCTCTTCTAGCGGTTCCAGCAATGGCAATCAAAGTAGCCAGGGTGCTGGTTCCGGCTCCAACACAGAGGGCGGGAGTCAAGCAGGTGGCAACTCCGCCTCCAACGAGCCTGATAGAGCCAACAGTGAAACAGGTACAAACCAGAATGGTGGTACTTCCCAGTGCAATGCGAATGCCTGTGAGGGCGGAGAGCCTATCAACCTAAAAACCGGTGAGGAGCGTCTCACTCTGGTGGATACGGTATTAGATGGGCCTCTGCCAATCACTGTAGCGCGTACTTACCGCAGCAGTAACCCCAAAGACTTTGGTATGGGACACGGCTGGACCCATACCCTGGGGGAAAAGCTGATATGGCGACCCGGTAAAGCGGTGCAGCTCCACGATGCCGAGGGCCGAGTGATTAACTTGCCGGCACCGGGTGACAGTGGCCGCAGCCACAATGTGGTGGAGCAGTTAACGCTTACTCGCGTTAATGATGAACATTGGATCGTTACACCCTATGGTGCGCCCAATGGAGTGCAGAGGCACTTTAAAGCTATCGGGGATAAGGGGACTCTTAAGCTCGCAGAAATTCGCGATGACTACGGGAATTTCTACCTGTTCCACTATATCGATGAGCGTTTAATCTGCATCGAGAGCAGTCTCGGTGAAGCCCTGCATATCAGCCCACCAGAAGGGCAGGCGAACAGCCTGCGTATCGGTGAATTGAAAAAAGAAACCCGCGATGGCCGCATTAAAGTACTCGCCAACTATGAGTACAGCGATGAAGGCGACCTGATCAAGGCCACCGATGCTGATGGCCACAGCGAGCAGTATCAGTACCGCCAGCATGTTATTAAGCAGCGTACCCTAAAAACCGGCTACAGCTTCCACTTCGAATGGGATGCCGAAGGTCCCTCGGCCCGCTGTGTTCGCCAGTGGGGCGATCCTATCGATGGGCAGGCCACTTACAACTACCAGTTTGATTGGGATGATGATGGCAAGGGTGTCACCGTAACTGATACCCGCGGCGGTAAAGAGCGTTATCGCTTCAATGATCGTGCCCTGCCCATTTATCACCGCGACCCTGAAGGTGCCGAGACCCTTTACAGTTACAACGACCTGGGCCAGATCACTAAGGCACAGCTGCCAAGCGACGATGGCAGCCTGCGCGAAGAGATTTATCAATACGACGATCAAGGACGCCTGGTACAAAAAACCGATGCCGCCGGCAATAAGCGCCGTATTGAATACAATAGTGAAGGTCTGCCCGCAAAAGTTACGGATGCTGCTGGCAATAAATGGCAGCGTGAGTACAACAAAAATGGCCAGATCGTTGCTACCAAAGACCCTCTCGGCAACAGTACCCAGTATGGCTATAACCCCGTTGGTCTGATCGGCAGCGTTACCGACCCACTGGGAAATACCACCCGCTACTTGTGGAACCCCGAGGGTAAACTCGCCGCGGTCAAAGACCCTATGGGCCGCGCCCAGCACTACCGCTACGACAGCGCTCGTCGCCTGGAAGAAGTACAACACGCCCCTGGCCAGGTCACTCGCTACGAATACGATGCTCAGGATCGCATCCATGCGGTAATCACCCCAGATGGTGCGCGGACCCAATACAGCTACAACCCTCAGGGGTTACTGGCCGAAGTTACCGACTCCGAAGGTCGCAGTACCTGCTACGCCTACGACGGCCTTAGCCAGATTAAGGCTCGTACTAATCCGGATGGCAGCCGCCTGCAATACAACTACGACGGCGAGCGCAACTTAGTTGGCCTCACCAACGAAAATGGTGAACGCTACCAGCTTAAATACGATCTCAATGAGCGCCTGATTGAAGAAGTCGGTTTCGATGGCCGCGTGACCCGCTACGCCTACAACCGCGCCGGCCACCTGATTAGCTCCAGAGCAGTGACGGATACGGATTCAGGTAAGGGCATCGACACCATCTTCGAGCGTGACCCCTTCGGTCGTTTGTTAGAAGAAGTGACCCCGGATGGAATTACTAACTTCCGCTACAACCGCAGTGGGCAATTAATTGAGGCGGAAAATACCCACCGTAAATTGCGCTGGGAGTACGATGCTAATGGGCGTGTTGTTGCCGATTGGCAGGGCAAAGACAAACTGAGCCACCAATACGATGCCGTCGGTAATCGTATTGCCACAACATTACCCGATGGTGAAGTACTGAACTTCGCTTTCAATCCCGCCGGCCAATTCCAAAGCCTGCACCGCTGCCCAGTAGGTGGCGACACCGATCAGCTGATCACCAGCATCAGCCACGATGAACAGGGCAGGGAAAGCCAGCGCCAACACGGTAATGGGCTGGAAAGCCAGAGAGATTACGATCCTCAGGGCCGCCTGCAAAAACTGCGCTTGGGCAAAGCAAATGGCCCGGTATCAGATCCAACTCAGTCAAACTCCATCCTGGAGCGTAGCTACCAATACAATAAAGCCGGCCAGATTGCCCAAATTGAGGACAGCCTGCGCGGCACCCGCAGCTACCACTACGACGCCCTCGATCGCCTCACTCAGGTAGACGGCCCCAACCCCGAATACTTTGTGCACGACCCTGCGCACAATGTCCTGGCTGCCGCCAATTCGAAAGACGAAGCCAAGCAGCAAGCCAGCGCCACCCAGGTCAAAGGCAACCGTTTAGCCTTCCGTGGTGATATCCACTATCGCTACGATATTCATGGCAACCGCATCGCCGAACTGCGCGGTAAAGGGCAAAAACTGCAAACCCGCTACCACTATAACAACGGCCAACAGCTGGCCCGTGTAGAAAAGCTTAAGGTAGAAAACGGCACGGAACAGTTCCAGCAGGTGATCCACTACCAATACGACCCCCTGGGGCGCCGTATTTGTAAAGCGAGTGAAAGCGAGCAAACCCATTTCCTCTGGGATGGTGACGTACTCCTGCAGGAAAATAAAGTCGATACCCAAACCAAGCAGGATATCAATACCCGTACCTACTACTTCGAGCCGGGCACTTTCAAACCTGTTGGGTTAAAAGAAGATAATCAGGTTTATCACTATCATCTGGATCACCTGGGAACCCCAGATACCCTCACTAATCATGAAGGTGAAGTGGTATGGAGTGTTGCTTATAAATGCTACGGTAATATTGCCTTGGCCCATGAAAACCAGATAGAGCAACCGATTCGTTTTCAGGGCCAGTACTTTGATGAAGAAACCGGGCTACATTACAACCGGTTTAGGTACTATGATCCGCAGGTTGGGGAGTTTACTCAGCTGGACCCGATTGGGTTATTGGGCGGGGTTAATAATTATCAGTATGTGCCAAATCCAGTAGGGTGGATAGATCCCTTTGGGTTAAGCTGTAAAGAAACCGCCGCTGGAAAATCAGCTTCATATCAAGGGTCAGATCCTTATTTTGGTGTTGATAAGCTAGAAAACATAGAACTAAAAAAAGGGACAAAGTTAGCCCATGTGACATGGAAAGAGGACGGTGGAGTAGCTGGAAATTACTTTACAACAGTTGATGCTCTAGAGTACACAAGGGCTAAAGATGGATTGGTTAGCTCTAAAGCCTTGAATCAAGGCTTACAAGTCTATGCAGGTGATGGGAGAACAGACTATAAAAAATATGTAAATGTTTTCGAGGTTTCAGAGAACATTCCATTTGGTGGTGCTGCAACTGGACCTACTAAAGCAAATCCGCAGTTCAATCCAGGGCGTTATAAGACTCATGATCAATATTTTATATTGGATGAGCACTTGGATAAATTAAAGCCGGTTTCAGGAAAGCTTGAGGTAATGAAAAATACTACAGCTCCTGATATAACTGAAAAACTTACTAATTTGAGGTCTCAGTAAAATGAAAAAGATAGTTAATTCCTATATGGGAAAGGGCAGAGATTACGATCATTTATCTCCCGTGGTAGATTTTCTTCTTGGGCAGGGATTGGTGTCAAACAATGATTTCTTATGGGGAAATAATAGAACTGGCTATTTTTGTCATTTAAAGGGAGATATCGATTTTTCTTTACTGAGAGATAACTTTGAATTTCCTGATTCGATAGTTCTAAATGAGGATCTGCAAACTATAGATTGTCAAATTACTTATTCGCTTATTAAAGGTGGGTTCTAATGAGGGGGGCAGATCATAGGAGAAAGTATCGATCTGAATAGTGCGAGAGGTTTCTTGAAAATCATTTCCAGCTGAGAAATCTTGTATATTTCACCTCGATGTGGATTTTAGTTTAGTTGCAGCTGAATAGAAAAATGACGTTTAATTAACCTTTGATCAGATTTCAGATTGTCAATTATAAGTACGATGTCCAAGAACCTGTTCTTGCAGTATACACTCCAGATGATGCCCGTAGTCAACTTTCTGCTTTCAATTTAAACCTATTTCTTTAATAAATGTAAGTAAGAGAGGGGGCTGCTCTACAAGTAACATCTGGGTATCTCAGATGCCCTCACTAAACAGGTTGGTGCTACGGTATGGAGTATTGCTTATAAGTGCTACGATAATATTGCGTTAGCTCATGATAATCAGATAGACCAACTGATTTGTTTCCAGAGGCGGTACTTTGATAAAGAAACCGAGCTACATTACAAACGGATTAGGTACTATGATCCATAGGTTGAGGGGTTTACTCTGTAAGACCTGGTTGGGTTGCTGGGGTAGCAAATAATTATCGGTATGTACCCAACCCGGTGATTGTAATAAAAGTGGAAATATCAATTCAGATCCACTTCTAGAAAAGCATTTAAAAACCTTGCCTAAGGGATAGTGTGAACTTATTGAACAAGTTGACTGCCCAGGGCAGGCTTTACGGGCGATAAAGCTGTTAAGATTGCGTTTTTAGATACAGTGGAAGGTCATCGATTTTCGCGAGATGGTTCAAACCCGGCGGGACCATATGTAGCAATTGGTGATATGCCCTCCTCTAGATATGAGGCAAGACAATTGCTAGCTCTCAAGAATTTTAGTAGAGGGGCTTATAACGATATGACATATTATACTTCTGTAACAATGGAGAAAGGAGCAACCCTTTATATCGGAGAAGTTGCTCCCCAGGTGTCAAAAGCAGGTACAAAGTATAGTGGAGGGGGTACCCAGGTGTTTGCAGAATTTTGGCAGTCAGAAAATTCTGGAAAAATTTCGTTTTCAACACCTAAGAAAATGCCAAGAAAAAAATTAGCACGAAGAAATAGATAATTATGCCTAAGGTGAAATTTAAGGAGGTTTCTCCAGGTGATAGCTCGGAGTTAATATTTTTAGACAAAAAAGGAAATGGATACCGCCTTTTTTCTGACTCGCGAGCGAGAGAGGTAGCGGGTGTAACCTCGGATTTTTGGGATAAGTTCTATTTCTGTAAAAAAATAGTTATTGACTACGTTGTGATAGGTAACTTGAGAGTAATTACTAAGATTATATCTTATAAATAGCCTGCTATTATTTATGCTTGTATAGGGCTTGTGTGTGGTGGCCAATTTTTTGGTCACTAACTTTTGAGCGTGAAAGTATTTAATCCTGCTCCGATAAAGTCAAAATAGAGAAAGACCTATCTAGCAGTGGTAGTCCTCATTACGATATCTTGCTCGCCTCCCCCAAGTAGGCGTCCTCTCTCCTGAAAACTTTGTAGATGCCCCTGCATACAATATTCTCGCCACGGCTGGTTCAATTGAGGAGGCTAAGTAGCAGTTCTGTGCCACTCGGGTCAAAGGTAACCGTTTTGCATTCCGCAGTGAAACCAACTACCGCTACGACATTCACAGCAATCGCACAGCTGAACTGCGCGGTAAAGGACAAAAACTGCAAATCCGCTACCACTACAACAGTCGTCAGCTGTTAGTATGGGTAGAAAAGCTTAAGGTAATAGAGAGGGGAGAGCTTCCTCAGCAAGAGATTCACTACAATAAGACCCTCCGGGGCGTCGTATTGGTAATGCTTCTAGCGATGGGCAAACAGGCTTTCTTTGGGATAGTGGATGTCCTCCTGCAAGAAACCAAAACAGATCTCCAAACTCAACAGGACCTCAGTAGCCGTACCTATTAACTTGAACCAAGGACTTTCAAACCTGTTGCACTGAAAGAAGATGATCAGGTTTATCACTACCATCTGGATTACCTGTGAATCCCAGATACCCTTACCAACCAAGATGGTGAAGTGGTGTGGAGTGTTGCTTATAAGTGCTGCGGTAATATTGCTTTAGTACATGAAAATCAGATAGAACAGCCGATCTGCTTCCAGAGGCAGTATTTTGATGAAGAGGCCGGGCTGCACTGCAACCGGTTTAGGTATTATGATCCACAGGTTGGGGGTTCACTCAGCAAGATCCGATTGGACTTTTAGGTGGGGTTAATAATTACCAGTATGTGCCTAATCCTGTTGCTTGGGTTGACCCGCTCGGGCTTACAGCTCAAAAAGAGTCTCCTAACAGACAAGTTGAATCAATATCTGCAGCTAAGCCTGACTTTTACGTTGGTCCAAGTGGGCCAGAATCCACCCTGCCGTCCACAGGGTATAGATATATGCGGTATAAAAATGACGACGGAACCGTAAATAAATTTGCTCCGATGACAATAGAAAATAAGTCAGCTCCAACTAGCTACTTTGGATTTGAAAAGTATGAGACTGGAGCTCAGGCAAGGGATGCGTTTCAAATTAAAGGGCCAGAAATAGGCCCCGATGCCAACGGCGATGGCTCATGGAGTGATGCTCGACTTAGAGGAGAGTTTAATACGTTACAGCTCTATGAAAATGGTGAAGTTAATGCAAGGGTTCCTAATTGGGCTGGAGATCAAGATAAGTCTAAATTAGAACCTTTTGCTGAGGCTTATCCCGAGTATGGAGAAGGAGGAGCAGTGCAACTCCATGCTAAAGATAAAATAATAGAGTTTGATAAAGTAGATATTTTTCCGGAGAAGTAAAGATGTCAGAAGCATACTATGTGATTGCAGAAGTAGATCGAAGGGCCTTAAAAAGTGGGAATGATAGCAATTGGCCTAAAGTATTAGCTTATTCCAACTCAGCAAAAAAAATATTCCTTTCGGAAGGGTGCGGGCATGGGCTTATGGGGGGGGAGATTTCTCTAATAAAATTTAATGCCTCAGATTGGGATGATTTTTTTAAGGACACCAATTCTATTTGGTTTGAAAAATTAATAGTGGATGGCACACTTTTTTCAATAAATGAAGAGTCTGATTTTCTTGATCTGTTGGCAAAAAATAACTGCAATGTAAAAATTGTTTATTATTGAGGTGGGTTTTAGGTTTGTCATTTTTTGTCATCAGGAGATGGTAAAATAAATATGGTTTATATTCACTGAATGGTCATGCTGGATGTTCAGTGAACAATGTTGTAAAATAGAGATAAAATAATGATATTTAACTAACCTTAAATCAGGCTTTAAATTGCCTGTTATTAGTACGATGCTCCGGATTATATCCATGCGGCAATCATCCTAGACAGCGCCCACATCCAACACAAAAGCTCTTCAAGGGGTACTGGCTGAGTACTCTGAAGGCCGTAGTACCTCTTACGTCTACGACAGCCTTAGCCAGTTTAGTATCAACTTTGAGGCGCGATACTCCTGATTTAATTCCATAGTAGATTTCCTGGAATGTTTTGTAGCTGTGTCGTTTGCGCGGGCGGCTATTTGGTTTCATAACCAACACGGCAAGAGACTGGAAAGCCAGAGAGACTACGATCTTCAGGGCCGTCTGTAAAAAACTGCGACTGGGCAAGGCCAATGGTCCGGTATCAGATCCGACTCAGTCAGACTCCATCCTGAAGCGTAGCTAGCAATACAACAAAGCAGGCCAGATCGCCAAAAGAGAAGACAACCTGCATGAGAACCTGCAATTGTAACTACTGCACCCTAGAGTGCCCCTCACTGAGGGCCTTGGTTTCAAGCAAAACTATAATACCTACTGTGGCTTCGATTACACAGGTCAGGATAAATTCCTATCAGCCGTAATACCGCTGTAATGTAGAGGATAAAGTAAATTGCATTACTATTGGACTTAATGAGATCTGTCAGTATGGATATGATTTCAATGAATGCTGGAGCGCAAAAGTCAACTCTAGTGGATTCGATGCCTATCATATCCACAATTGCTCTGATCGCTTAATAAGTTAAACTCATTGATGGATGCAGATACTGCTGGCAGGAGTAATGATTCTTCCATCAAGGGCGATCTTTTTTATCAATCATCTAAATAAATTACTTTGATTGGCGCTTATATTTTTATATACATTAGTACCGTGCCAGTCATCTAATTTTGGTGGGTTTTAAAAATGTAATAAGTGCTTTGTGTTTTTCAAGTGTCTTAGAATTGCAGAATACTTTCTGATGGGTTTGCTGGTTAAAGCTAATTCATTTATACAGAAGTACATGCCATTACATACAATATATTTTTATTGATTTATAAAGTTTTAAATTGTTTAATTTTAGTATTAAAAAAACTGCATAGAGTTGACCATGAGCAATAGAGCTAAAATGTCAAAGCCATCTTCCCGGCCAAAGATCCATAAGGAAGGGGTTTCAGAAAAGTTGATCGGGCGTTTTGATAAAGATTTACTAGGTTTCAGTAGGCATCATATTGTTGATATACAAGGAATGGGCGAGTTTTTCGATATTGGGCGCATGATAATCAAAAATCCAGCTTTTGATGGATCTAAAGTTGATTCTTTGCAGCGCAGTGTGGCCTCAGGAGGACCACTAAGCAATGCAGCTAGATCTGCCCCAATTGGATTATCAACCCAGCAGTCATTGAGGGATTGCTTTATGTGGTCGCCTATTAATTTATTTAGCGGTCCAAGTGCTAAGTTTAGAAGTGATGATCCTGAAAGTGGCTATGAACAGGTTAGGCCACTAAGTATGTCAAAAGTTCGGTGGGAAGTTTTAACGGATATTCAGACTTTTTTGGATCTATTTCCAAGAAGGCAAGGGCGAATTGATGGTGATATATTGAACTCTCAATTGGTAATTCAATATATGGAGTTATTGGATAAGTTGGTAGGCTTAACAAAGACAGGTGAAGGTAGGATTCATATCTTTAATTATTCTGACTGGAAGCTGACAGGGACAAGGCGGGAAAATAGCTTTGGTTATCGATTAAAGAAGTCACTTTACTAGTGCTTGGTTGATGAGTACAACTTTCTGATGCTATGAAGGTTTTGCTGTAGTCTAAATTAGATAAAAAATAATTTCCCAGGTTTTGGGTAGATTATAGGTCTGAAGATTAAGTTCCCAAGTGAAAATGGTTGGTTGGTTGGTTGGTTGGTGTGTGGATGTTTATCGTTTATATAGCACTCACACAGGAACTAGGTGCCCATCTAGGAATATGGTCCCCATGGTCGGTTACATATGGTAATTGCTTCAGGTTTTTCCTGAATCTTATGCACCTGTACCCCTAAGAGGCACCAGCTAATGTTAAGGGTTCCAAAGACAATGGAGCGATTTTATCTACGAAGATCTCTGTCAATTCAAGGGTCTAAAAAAATCCCTGCTCGTATCGAGCAGCTTAATCTGGTTTTCTGAGATTGTTGGTTCCACTATGAATAATCTTGCCTAGTCTGTAAATACACAGCTACTTAATCTAATATAAATCTAAATAAACCAAGCGCATATAAGATAGCTAGCTATTCCATACATAGCTAATAGGCTAATGCTCATAAAAAGACCTCGCAAGCCAGTTTTTCCTGCCAGATAGGCGATTGAATGACCTAGCCTGCCCATAGCAAAACCTATAATCCAGATAGCGGTGATTATTAATGGCGGAGAAATTAATAGAAAAGGAATCGCGAGCACGGTGAAGATACAAGTGTTTTCAGTTAGGTTTCTGTGTGCATTATGATTTCGCTTAAGCTCACTAATTGCTAATTCAGATGTTACTTCTCTACTATTACCGCTTTTTTGCCATTCCTCTGGTGTGGAGTACATTTTAAATTTTACTCTAGTGATCTCCGTCGATGTCATTAACAGGCTGTGGTTTACTGTTAATATCAGAGCCGAAATAATTATTATATGCAAGTGTGATACAGAAGGTAGGCTGAGTTTGGCTGATTCTATATCCGCAAGGGATAAGTTAATAAAGGTTGAAATAATGAATAAGATAAATGGATAGATGGTAACTAATTTTATTGCTTTTCTTTGCTTTTGATCGAATTCCATTCTTTGTTTTTCCTAGATTTTTAATCTCTGTTGTTATCAAGTCGATTGGCTTGTATCGAGTGTGTCAATGGGCTTAGGTCATTTTTGAAATTTCTGTAAGGGGTGATGGTAGCTAACAACTAATTTTTAAAAAGACTTATCGGATATTGACTCATCGTAAGGTGGTGGTTTTTAGAGTGTGGAAAGCATTTGTTAATCTTTTTTCACCAGAAATGATTACCCTTGAAACTATTTTTCCTGTCTTTATTGTGTTTCTGGTGTGGAAGCTTCATTTGAAGTAGTCCTTGAATTTAATTCTTTTTATGCCATTTGGTTGAACTTGCCGCCTCATTAAAGAAACCAATGTCATTATTCCTATTTTGAGAGTTGGTACTATTGACAGTAGTTGTCTTCAGCATGGAAGGTGAGCGGGCTGTCTGGGGTTATCAATTTAATAAAATAATTAAGGTTCAGGTTATGAGAAAAGCTAATCTTTCAACTTCAATAAAAACTGCATTATCTTTGTGTTTGCTAATATCACCTGCTATCAGTTTTGCTGAAAGTGATTCTTCACTTGAGCGTGCTAATGACAACGCTAAATTTAAACGTTGTGGCACTAATCACCCCTCTATTCAGGAGGCTGCTTTGAAAGAGCAGCATTTTACTGCGCTGCGCGGACAGTCTCGTAGTATAAGCAGTGGAACTCATACGCTACGTCCAGCGGGTTCTGTAACTATTGATGTATATTTCCATGTTATTACTGATAACGCCAATAATGGGTCGCTACCCAGCAATGTAATTAATGCGCAAATGGCAGTACTTAATGATGCTTATGCGAGTACACCATTTACTTTTAATCTGGTTTCAACTTCAGTAACGGCTAATAATTCTTGGTATAACGTTGGATATGGTTCCTCCGCAGAGCGCGCTATGAAAAGTTCATTGCGTGTTGGTGATGCGGGAGACCTGAATATCTATGTGGCTGATATCGGCGGTGGTCTACTTGGGTGGGCAACTTTCCCAAGCAGCTATTCTTCAGATCCGCTGGATGACGGGGTAGTTATTTTAACCGGTTCTGTGCCTGGTGGCGATGCAGCGCCTTACAACGAGGGCGATACTCTTACTCATGAGGTTGGTCACTGGTTAGGTTTGTATCATACCTTCCAGGGCGGCTGTGGTGGTAATGGTGATTATGTTTCCGATACTCCTGCCGAGAGGTCGCCGGCTTATGGGTGTCCAGTAGGTAGGGATTCCTGTACTAGGGGGCGGAACGCAGCCGGTCTTGATCCGATTACAAATTTTATGGATTACACTGACGATAGCTGTATGTACGAATTCACAGAGGGGCAGGCTACTCGCGCAGATGAGCAAAGCAGTACCTACCGCGGTCTATAATAATATTTTCGGGGGGATTATTCCCCCCGATACACTGATAATTATGAAAAGTATCCGATTTTTTATCCTATTTACTTTGATATCTATAAATACGGCTAACGTAACTGCCCAGAGGCTCGCTGTGCCAGGCTATGTGGCTTGTAATAGGAACCAGCTGACTTCCTGGCAGGGAGAGGTAACAAAATTAGTGCGGACAGGAAACAGCATTAAAGTATGGATTTCCACTAATTACGACACCAAAGAATCATTAGAATTGACGATGCCTAGCTGGAAAGCACTTCTCGGTCAGTTCCGTTTACAAGGGAAAGAGTTTCTGGAGAGTGACTGGGGAAAGGTTGCTGATCCACAAGCAGGACTTAGGCCTGGGATTCGAGCAGTAATTTGGTTGTGCGAGAATAAGGCCTATCCCACTGTGATCAATTGGCAGCCTCGGCCAGAGTAGGTGACTGCATTCTTACTTTATGTGTAATCAAGATTTAACTAAATTTTTAGTGCCACCCTAATTAAGTCAAAGAAATCTTCTCTGATGGTTGGTGATTTTTAAATTAAAGATTACAAGTCGTGGAAAAGTAACCCCTCAATAAGTTTCGGAAGCCTGCTCCTATATTGAGAGGCGTTTGTTGGGGGATATTTAAGAGGATTCAATTGCTGGAGTTCTCATCAATTAATTGATTTCTTTCTTCGTACAGAATTTTCTGCATTTATATTTGCGCTAAGATCTACATCAACCTTGTAAATGTATTCTCGATATGGGTTGCTGGAGCTAACTGAGTAGTCCTCAAGTTCAACCCCCTTGCTTGAATATAAAAATGAACATCTGGCTATTACTATCTGTATACTTCCTTCTGAGAAAAAAGAAGGATGTGAGCATCGCTTGGGCTAAAACACTGTGTTGAGGTCGTTAGATAGACTCCAGTTTTAGCAGGCTGCCCTTGGTGTTTCCTGCTGGGAGTTCCTTTTATAAATTTATCTGTAATTTTTTAAAAGACTCATTTTTTTGGTATTCCCTGATCTAGAAATCCAGAATCGACACCGAACCAAAAGCTTCCATCTTTATTGTCAAAATACATATATCGAATGTTGCCTCCGCTGGGTACAGTCGTTTGACTGACAAACTTTTGTGCTTCTGTATCAAAAGCAAAGATGATGTTAGGAATATTACCGGTGTCTGCTACCCATAGCCGGCCTTTGTTATCCATTGCGGTTCCGTAAGGGCGTGGATTTTCAGTGGGGAGCTTCCATTCTTTGAATTCTTTTGTACTGGGCGTATATCTGCCAAGATAGCCCTCTGGATAGTCCACATACCAGATATTGTTAGATGTATCGATTTCCAGCCTGCGAGGCCGAGCGTTTGGTCGGGGAATTGAGATTTCGTTTACCACCATGGTTTTAGGGTCTACCCAAGCTAGTTTATTCGTGCCAAATAGAGCAACCCAGGGGCGATCTTGAGAGTCTACCTTGATTCCATAAGGGCGTGCGTTGGCAGTTTGTGGTGTAGCTACTTTCACCTCTCCATTATTTACATCCAAAATACCTATGCGATTGCTCTGTTGGGCAGTAAACCAAATATTGCCCTCACGGTTGAATACCAGTGTATGTGGATCATTTACACCTTTAGGCATTGGGTATTGAGTAATTTTACCGGTCTCAGCATCCATACGCCCAATATGAGCATTGCGGTTGCCCGCATACCAAACCATGCCCTGCTTATCTACTATCAAGTTGTGAGGGTGGGTTCCTTCAGGGACCTCAAATTTTTTAAACGTCTGATCAGGCGGAGAAAATCGACCGATGTAGTTGCCGGCCTGCCCACAGAACCAAACTTGCTGCCTGTTATCCACATGGGGGTCTCTGGGCAGTCCCTGCCAGGGGACCTTCCATTCGTTTAATTTGAGTCCGTCTGGCAGTTTATTTTCTTGTGCCGTAGTATTTAATGACGTCGATAAGAAATAAATGACACAGATGGTGAATTTTAGTGACAGCGCAGGAAGTTTTGGGGAGATGTTCATTTGCCAATTCCAGTGATTAAGCCGTCAAGGAGAATTTATGCGTATATGCTGTAATATGGGAAAATGGGAGATCTGAGTCCTGGTCAAAGCATAGGTGATAATTGATGCATATTGAAAATGGTTTACAGGATCAATGTTTCGCCGAAGAGTGATTTCAAACTGCTATTTAGCGATTAAGAATCTCATTGGGGCACTTGATCATATTTACGAAAGAGATACTGAAGTCTCAGAGCTCTATTTGTGTAAGTTCTAATTGACCCAGAGGGGTTTAAATGAGAAGAGCCTTGTCTTTACTACAAGGCAGAATTAATAGCCGGTTTGGTGGTGATTGGCAGTCATCTTAAGCTCAATTTACACGCCAGCGTTGTATAGCGTATATTGCTGTCCTCAGTGTAGGAGTCCCGCTATGTTACAACGCCTCCGTCGACCGGAAATTCTGCTGTTGATCCTTGCAGCCTCAATGCCACTTTCTTTTTCTGTCTGGAATACCCTCCTTAATAACTTTGTGATAGCCAAAGCTTCATTTACTGGGGCTGATATTGGCTTGCTGCAAAGTGTGCGGGAAATCCCAGGTTTCCTTGCCTTTACAGTGATCTTTGTTTTACTGCTTATTCGTGAGCAGCGGTTGGCACTTCTCTCACTTGTAGCAACCGGGATTGGTGTAATGCTGACCGGTTTTTTTCCATCTCTCACGGGTTTATTACTCACGACATTATTGATGTCGATCGGTTTTCACTTCTATGAAACCCTGCAGACCTCTCTGGCTTTGCAGTGGTTTCCAAAGAAGACTTCGGCAATCTGGATGGGGCGAATGGCTGCAGCTGGCTCTTTTGCCGCATTATTGGCCTATGGGCTAGTTTGGGGCTTGATGGATTTTGGCGGGTTGGACTATTCCTGGGTTTACCTGATTGGAGGAGGGAGCACAGTTATTATTGCCCTGGTGGCCTGGATACTTTTTCCTCAATTTCCCCAGCCCCATAGCCAGAGAAAGCAGTTGGTTGTACGCAAACGTTATTGGCTTTACTACGCTCTGACAATGATGAGCGGTGCACGTCGGCAGATCTTTATTGTTTTTGCTGGTTTTTTGATGGTTGAGAAGTTTGGTTATAGCGTAGGGGAAGTTGCTGCACTTTATACCGTAAACCACCTGTTGAATTTATATATTGCCCCGAAAATTGGCCAGTTTATTGTTCGCTTTGGTGAGCGCAGAATCCTCACTCTGGAATATATTGGTTTAGCACTAGTCTTTGCTGGTTATGCATTGGTGGAGAGCGCGATGATGGCAGCTGCGCTTTATATTATCGATCATCTGTTTTTCTCTATGGCCATTGCCATCAAGACCTATTTCCAAAAGATCGTGGATGAACGTGACATCGCAGCCTCTGCAGGTGTCAGCTTTACCATTAATCATATCGCGGCGGTTATTATCCCCGTTTTGTTTGGTTTGCTATGGCTCACCTCTCCAGCGATGGTTTTCTTTGCTGGATCTTTGATGGCTTTGGTTTCTTTGGGATTGGCTCAGCTGGTACCGGAACACCCCGGACCAGGCAATGAAGCGCGCTTAGGGCAGGGTGTTGCTGCCACATAGTGGCTCTATTATTTTTTAAGTTTGGATTCTTTGATCGTTATTATGGGTTGTATATGCATCAAATCCTCCTACTCATAGTGCTTGCACTTCCGCTATATGCTTTTGCGGCGCCGGAACAGATCCCTGTGGGTGAGTACCGTATTGAATATGAGATCAAAGGATCTGGTAAGGCTATCCTGTTTTTAGAAGCGGGGGGCTCGGCTGGCATGTCTGACTGGAATCCAATCTATGACAGGTTAGCAGAGCATACACGAGTTATACGTTACTCGCGTGTTGGCAATGGTAATTCTACAGCCATCAAGAAACATTTTAGCTCTGAGGATTATGCTCAAGGGGCCAAGGCCTTATTGGAGGCTTTGGGGGTTAAAGAGAAAATTACTTATATTGCGCACTCCTATGGTGCTCATGTAGCCCGAACGTTTGCCGCACAGTACCCAGAAAGAATGGCAGCGTTGATGCTGATAGAGCCTTCTTCTGAGCATGATGTGGATATTATGCGATCTCTGAATTTGGAATTGGCCGAAGAGCAAATTGCCCAGGTAAAACTGGATGATATGAAGAACGGCATGTCGAATCAGTACCTGGATTTTTGGTCTAAACGCCCTTTACCTGACTATCCACAAATCCCAGATATACCCGTCACAGTAATTGCCTCAATTAAAAAGTATGACAATCCTCCTCTTCTTTTCTTTACTGATGAGGCCCGGGATAGATGGGGGGAGTTACATTCAAATTGGGCCCATGCATTTCCACAGGGGCGGGTTGTTTTGACTGAGAAGAGCTATCACTATCCTCAAAATGATGAGCCAGAAATGGTGGTGAAAGAGATTTTGGCACTCACGTTAAAGGCTTATCCACAAGAATGAAAGTAAAGAAGCTACGCTTTAGGCTATCTACTTTTCACGATGAAATGTTCTTTTTTTAAGGTGAGCTGAGCTACCTACCTCATTTAAATCTGTAGCATGAGGCACCTTGGTTTTAGGACGTATATTATGTTAAAAAAAATAATTCTAGCATTTTCTATTGTGGCGGCCTCAGCGAGCACTACCTATGCAGATAGCATTGATGTAGTGCCCGATAACTTATCTGATGAAGAAAAGTTATACGGTCTTTCTTTGTTTTGGAAAGAGGTCAGTTACAATTTTGCTTTCTTCGATCAGGTTCCAGATCTTGACTTTGATGCGAAGTATCGAGAATTTATTCCACGAGTTTTAGCTACAGAAAACAGCTATGAATACTATCGTGAGTTAAGCCGCTTTAACGCATTGCTTGAGGATGGTCACACCAATGTTTATTTCCCCAAAGATATGTCTGCTAAGTATGTCGGATGGCCGCCTATTCGCCTAAAGGAAGCTGACCAGCAGCCGGTGATAATCGGGGTAGAGAGGAGCTTAGCACCTGAAATTCCTTTGGGGTCAACCATTGTTACTGTAGATGGCCAGGGTGTGCAGGAATACATGAAGGAACAGGTGATACCTTATATCGCCAGCTCTACCAAACACGTTTTATGGGGTATAGCTGTGCGAGATCTGTTGGACGGCGTTCCGGGTTCCAAAGTTGAGCTCACTATAGAAACCCCTAAAGGTGAAATTAAGAAAGTACAGGTTGAGCGGGATGCGCGTGGGAGGAAGATTGATTACACCTCTATTGCACAACCTCAGTCGAATGGTGAGCCATTTGAGCTTAAGTGGCTTGATGATGATATAGCCTATGTAGCTTTAAATACTTTTGGGAAACAGGCGGTTGTTGAGCAGTTTAAATCTCATTATGAAGATATTGCCAAATCAAAAGGGTTGATAATAGATTTACGCTTTAATGGTGGCGGCAATACCAGTCACGCAGGAGAGATTATCTCTTATTTGGCTGACCGAGATTTACAAGGCTCTGTCTGGAAGACTCCCAAGCATATCGCAGCCTATAAAGCCTGGGGCGCTTTTGCTGACCAGTTTGAGGAGATGGAAAAATATCGCCCTTATGGGGAGGGGAATGCATGGGAAGTCGGTGGGGACCCTTCAGAAAAGCTTAAGGCTAAACTGGATAATAATCACATAGTGCCTACTTATGTGCTAATTGGAAGAAATACGGCATCGGCAGCGGAAGACTTCTTGATTTATGCTGACTCACTTGAGCACTTTACCATTGTTGGTGAGCCAACAAATGGTAGTACAGGCCAGCCAGTATTTTTCGATCTTCCTGGAGGTGGTTCTTTTAGGGTTTGTACCAAGCGGGATACCTATCCAGATGGGCGTGAATTTGTTGGCTATGGAGTTAAACCGGATATTTTAGTCGAGCGTACAGTGGATGGTGTCCGTAGCGGTACGGATATTGTACTCAGTAGAGCGGTCAGTGAGCTGAAAGCTAAGTTAAACCTGTAGGTAGAGCTGCAGTCCCGTCGGCAACTTGTGCTATGGGAAATTAATAACAAGTTGTCGGCCTATGCTTATATAACTTGGTAGCACCTTATCATTAGCGTGCCTGGAAGTTATTCGTCAGTGGGGTTGCAATATTTCTCTAAACGCGTCACTGGGTCCTTTCGTATCTCCTCAATGACTTTCTTTCAAACAAGTTGTTGCGGCCTGCTTGAAAGTCTTCCTTATAATCCACTAAATTTGGTTTTTGGCATTTACAACAGGCTTTGTTTGCCTGTTGGCCCGCTTACCTGTTTAATGCTGACTTTGGTTTCCGGCGACTACAGGAAAGCGCTTGTCATCGTTTATAAGCCAATTAAGTGGTACGTTAGGGTATCTCTGAAAATTAAGTAACTATAAAAGTAGCTAGGAGTTGTACTTATGGCACAGATCAAAGCTTTGGATAAAAAGGCACACGCCAACCTGAAACTCACCCAGGACATCACTTTTGACCATGTGAGCAGCAATCATATTTTGCCGCTGGTGGTTCAGGAAATTGTTCAGGCGGCCCAGAGCTATCCGATCCTGTTCGTAAAAGACCAGAATACTGAGCAGTTTAAAGTGGTGGCTCTTACAGGCCTGCGTCCCGGTGAAAACCTGTTCTCTGGCGCTGAGGGCTGGAATGGCAGCTACATTCCTCTGCAGGTTCGCACCTACCCATTCGTGCTGGTGAAGAACCCAGAGAACACTGATCAGGCGGTACTGTGTATCGATGAAGACTCCAGTATGTTGAGTGAGTCCGCAGGCGAGGCTCTGTTTGACGGTGAGGGCGAGCAGACTGACTACCTGAAAAACCGCGCTCAGGCGGTGGTAGAAACTGCCCAGCGCGTATCTGTTACCGAGTCGTTTATCGAATTCCTGGTATCCAAAGACCTGCTGACCCAGAAGAAGCTGACTCTGCGTATTACCGAAGAAGATAAGCCCTACGATCTGACTGGTTTCTACGTGATTGACGAAGAGAAGCTGAACAAGCTGTCCGATGAAGACTTCCTGGAACTGCGCAAGCGTGGCGCTCTGCCGGCGATCTACGCTTCCATGATGTCCTCCATGCAGGTTCAGAATCTGATTCGCAAGAAGCGTCTGAACTAATCCTGTACAGCCCGGCAATTGCGGTTGCCGGGCTGCCTGCGCGCATCAGTATTACGAGATGCAGTTATCAGCAGTCATTATCCCTCCTTGATCCCGCCTTGCACTCGTACCACTATTAGCCCCTCTGACGTTTAAGTTCGCGAATAATAAAATGAAATACCTAGCGCGGCTCTCTCTCCGCTACTGGTTTGCCTGGTTGGCGTTATTTTACGGAGTCTGGCTGTTTCTAGTTATGCAGGGCGATAACTTGGCCCTAGCACTGGAGCATTGGTCCATGGCGCTTGCAATGGCGCTCGGCAGCTATGCCGCCGGTTCCACGCCCATGGGTGGAGGCACGGTGGGCTTCCCCGTGTTGGTGCTCTTATTTGATATGCCTGCTAGTCTCGGCCGCGACTTCAGTTTTGCGGTGCAGTCGATCGGTATGGTTAGTGCCAGCCTGTTTATTCTTTGTCGGCAGCAGTCGTTAGCCTGGTCGATGCTACGCGGCGCCTTGCTCGGTTCTTTATTGGCCACTCCTGCGGGCATATTGCTGTTTGCGCCGATGATTTCCGAGCTGTGGGTGAAGCTCTCTTTCGCGGTGCTTTGGGGCAGCTTTGGGATATTTCATTTGTATCGGCTCTCCGAGATCACCGACTGTGAGCACAAGGGTGATCCGCAGTGCCCAACGGATTTTCGTGTAGGTCTTCTGCTTGGGGCTTTTGCAGGCTTCTGTGTGGTCTCGGTAACCGGGGTTGGTGTGGATATGCTGGTGTACGCGGCTTTGGTGCTGCTGAGCCGTGTGGACCTGAAGGTAGCGATTCCCACCTCGGTAGTGATCATGGCCTTCTGCTCTGTACTCGGTGTGCTGGTGAAGTCGCTGGCCGGCGACTGGCAGCCAGGGGTTTTTGGTAACTGGCTGGCAGCGGCGCCGGTGGTGGCCTTGGGGGCGCCCCTTGGTGTTTTTGTTGTGAGCTTGCTGGGGCGCAAACCCACCCTGCTAATTGTGGCTCTACTGTGTGTTGTACAGCTTGTGTGGACCTGTGCGTCGGAACGGCAAGCCCTAAGCGGCCTGGGAGGACCTCTAGTGCTATTGGCGTTATTGCTGTGCTTACTGGGATTCGAGTGGCTGCGGGTATTGGGGTTGCGCCGAGAGCGCAGCCGTGGCGCGGCAGCAATTGGGTCTGGTGCAGAGATTAAGGCCGTTGCCGTAGAGGAGAGTTTGATACCGGGGGTTAAATAAGAGTGCTTGGCGAGTGCTGGCGCGCGACTGCGCGCCGGCGGCAAAGACTAGATGTTTTGCGATAAAAAATATCAGCTGCTAAGTAATCTGGCTTTGAGTGCTGCCCTGATTCGGGCCTGCGGGATAAATTCTGGAAGATGGCTGGGGCGGAAGGATTCGAACCTTCGCATGACGGGATCAAAACCCGCTGCCTTACCGCTTGGCTACGCCCCAGTTTCAAGGTTCACAAAGAATAGTCTCTGTGATTTGAAATGGTAGCAAGGGGGAGACTCGAACTCCCGACCTCAGCATTATGAGTGCTGCGCTCTAACCGGCTGAGCTACCTTGCCATTTCTTTTGTTGTCTCGGCTGTCCCGAGGGCGCGCATTATTAATCGATGGGCTGGGTGTGTCAACACTTTTTTGTATTCTTTTCAGTTAGTTAGCGATTTTTTCCATCTGGAGCCGCAGAGCCCTTGGCGCGATGCCCGGAACGGATAGCGGCGAGGGCGGAACCCAACACCACCGCAGCGGCACCACTCCAGCTGATCCAGTTAAGCGGCTCCACCGCGATGTAATCGGGCCAGATACTGCTCACCAGGGTGCTGAACAGCAGCGTGATTACTGGTACTAGTGACAGAGTGGCACTGACACTGGAGGCTTCCCAGTGCGCCAGGGCCTTGCTAAAGGCGCCATAGGCGATCAGTGTATTGGCGGTAAGAAAGGCAAGTAGCAGCCAGTCCAGCCAGCCCAGATGGGCGACATCCAGTGGATCTGCCATGGGCAGGAAGCACAGGGTGCCAGCAATATAAATCAATACCAACAAGTCTTGAGGCGTGGCGCGGCTGAGGATTTTCTTCTGGAAAAAGCCATATACCGCCCAGGATACCGCGGCGATCAGGATCAATCCGAGCCCCAGCAGGTAATCACTATCGGCGCCGCTCCCCAGCTCGGCGAGGCGCTGGTTGAAAAATAACAGTAGCCCCATCACCACTAGGGCCACACCGGCCCACTGTCTCGGAGAAAAGCGTTCATTAAGCCACAGAACACTGGAGATCAGCAGTAGTAGCGGGGCTAGCTGGATCACGATCTGTGCCGCACCAGGGGTGATGTGATTTAGGCCGCTGGCATAGGTGAGGTAATTCAACAGCAGCCCGGCCACGGCGAGTAGGGTGAACAGCAGCAGGCTGCGGCTGAACAGTGCCTTTAATTTCAATTGCCGTGCACGCCCGTAGTAGAGTCCCGCCAACAACGCCGCGCCAGCAAAACGATACCAGGTGGCGGTCTCAGGGCTGATGTGTTCCAAAAGGCCTTTGAGGGCGATGGGTAGGGCTGCCCACATAAAGACGGTGGTCAATGCCAAAGGCAGGCCGACTTTCCAGTTTGATTGCGCCATGGATCTTACGCCGCAGAGACAGCCTCCCCGGGGTGGGGAGGCGAAGGATAGATAGCAGGGGGATTAGACGTTGAAGCGGAAGTGAATTACGTCACCATCAGCGACAACATAATCTTTACCCTCCAGGCGCCACTTGCCTGCGTCTTTTGCCCCAGCCTCGCCATTGTGATCGACAAAGTCACTGTAGCTAATCACTTCGGCGCGGATAAAGCCTTTCTCAAAGTCCGTATGGATCTTGCCGGCGGCATTCGGAGCGGTGGCTCCCAGCGGAATGGTCCAGGCACGCACTTCCTTCACTCCGGCGGTGAAGTAGGTGTGCAGGCCCAGCAGCTGGTAACCGGCGCGGATTACCCGGTTCAGGCCGGGCTCTTCCATACCCAGTTCTTCCAGGAATTCTTGCTTCTCATCGTCGTCCAGTTCAGCGATTTCCGCTTCAAGCTTGTTGCAGATGGGTACTAGTACAGCGTTCTCTTCAGCGGCAATGGCGGCAACGGCGTCCAGGTGCGGATTATTTTCGAAGCCGTCTTCGTGCACGTTGGCAATGTACATGGTGGGCTTCACCGTGAGCAGGCTCAGTTCACGCAGGTCCGTCAGTTCATCTTCGGACAGGCCAAAGGAGCGCAGCGGCTTGGCTTCGTTCAGGTGTGGCAGGATTTTTTCCAGCAGCGCTTTCATCTTGATGGCGTGCTTGTCCTGCCCCTTGGCGGCGCGGGTAAAGCGCTGCAGGGCTTTCTCCACAGTGTCCAGGTCGGCGAGTGCCAGCTCGGTGTTGATCACTTCGATATCGGATACCGGGTGCACCTGATTGGCCACGTGGATGACATTGTCGTCTTCGAAACAGCGTACAACGTGAGCGATGGCATCGGTCTCGCGGATATTGGCGAGGAATTTGTTTCCCAGGCCTTCACCCTTGGAAGCGCCTGCAACCAGTCCGGCGATATCGGTGAACTCCATGGTGGTTGGAATCACCTTTTGAGGCTTGACGATCTCCGCCAGCTTGTCGAGGCGGGGGTCCGGCACTGGCACTACGCCGGCATTCGGCTCAATGGTGCAGAAGGGGAAGTTTTCTGCGTCGATTCCCGCCTTGGTCAATGCATTGAAGAGGGTGGATTTGCCCACGTTAGGCAGGCCGACAATACCGCAAGTAAAACCCATGGTGATATTTTTCCGTTTGCCTGAGGCGCGAAGCGCTCTCTGCTAATTGCGTTTGAAGTCCGGTAGTGATTGCGCTGGCGGGAGTCTGGGCGGGCTGGGTAGCGCGGCCTCCGAATGATCCGGGCCAGCCGGGAAAATACCGGCAATTTGGCGCAGCACACTATCGAGATTTCCGGGGCAAAAGGCAAGCCGCCCGGTGGGATCTATTTGGCGGTGTGCAGCGTTTTCATGGCTGCGCCCCAGTCGCCGCTGGCGGCGGTGGGCAGCACGTCGATCGAGTGATCGATGGCGTCAGCCAGAGTTTCCTGTTCCGCCCTGGGGGCGCGCTGAAGGACAAAGCGCGCCACTTCGCTGGCGCTACCGGGGTGGCCGATGCCGAGTCGCAGGCGCATAAAGTCCCGGTTGTTGCCCAGAGCGGCAATAATATCCCGCAAGCCATTGTGTCCGCCGTGACCGCCGCCAGCTTTCAGGCGCGCGATACCGGGGGCCAGATCCAGCTCGTCGTGAGCGACCAATATGGCTTCCGGGGGAATTTTGAAGAAGTTCGCCAGCGGGCCTACAGCCTGGCCACTGCGATTCATATAGGTGGTGGGAATCAGCAGCCGGACTTCCCGGTTGCCGATTCGCACACGGCCGGTGAGGCCGTGGTATTTGCTGTCGGAGCTGAGCTGAGTGCCGTGGCGGCGTGCCAGCTCGACAACAAAGTCGGCACCGGCGTTATGTCTTGTCCGGTCGTATTCCGGCCCGGGGTTGCCCAGGCCGACAATCAACTGGATCGGAGTATCCGGTGCCGCAGCCAAGGTGATTACTCTTCGCCTTCGCCAGCTTCTTCGGCTTCAGCTTCAACAGCGCCGCGAGGCTTGTGAATAGAAGCTACAACCAGGTTGTGGTCTTCGCCGTGGCTCAGATCCGCAGACTCAACACCTTCCGGCAGTTTCAGGTCGGAGATGTGCAGGATGCCATCCAGTTCCAGGTCCGCCAGGTCTACTTCGATGAACTCGGGCAGTTTTCCGGCAGGAGCATTGACTTCCAGCTCGGTCAGGGTGTGAGAAACGATGCCGCCGGCCTTAACGCCTTTACAGGTTTCTTCGTTGAGGAAGTGCAGGGGCACTTTCACGTGTACTTTGGTGCTGGCGGAAACGCGCTGGAAGTCAATGTGCAGAAGCAGCTGCTTTGCAGGGTGACGTTGCAGATCGCGCAGAATAACTTTCTCTTCTTTGCCGTCGACGTCGATGGTCAGCATGGAGGAGAAGAAAGCTTCGTTTTCCAGGGCCTTGAACAGGTCCTTTTGCAGCAGGGATACGGACTGCGGCTCAACTTCGCCACCGTAAACGATGCCGGGTACACGGCCTTCCAGGCGACGCAGGCGGCGGCTCGCACCTTTCCCTTCATCGCTGCGGGCAATGGCGTTCAGTTTGATATCAGACATGGGTAAAACCTCGGGTTGTCTGTCCAGAGAGACCTGCGACCGGACCGCTCTGGCGTTAGTGTAAATTGGGCGCTTGCCCAGAAGTAATAGCCCGGCAGTGCCGGGCGGGCGCGTATTCTACGGGAATCAGTCCCAAACGCAAAGTGCCCCGCTGCTGCGGGGCACTTTTCTATTTGCCGATAAGGAGTCCTTAGCGGAACATCGCAGAGAGGGATTCCTCATTGCTGATACGGCGCATGGACTCGGCCAGCATGGCAGATAAGGTCAGCTGGCGAATTTTTGGAGCCTTTTCCATTTTGTCACCCAGCGGGATGGAGTCGGTAACCACCAGCTCATCCAGAACGGAGTTGTTCAGGTTGCTGATGGCATTGCCGGAAAGTACTGGGTGGGTACAGTAGGCGACAACTTTCTCGGCGCCGTGCTCTTTCAGGGCGTTGGCGGCGTTGCACAAAGTGCCAGCGGTGTCGACCATATCGTCTACCAGTAGGCAGGTGCGGCCACTAACTTCACCGATGATGTTCATCACTTCGGCAACGTTGGCGGCGGGGCGGCGTTTGTCGATGATGGCTAGGTCGCAGTCGAGGCTCTTGGCCACGGCGCGGGCACGAACAACACCGCCAATATCGGGGGATACCACAACCAGGTTCTGGTACTTCTGGCGCTCGATATCGTCGAGCAACACGGAAGAGCCGTAAACGTTATCCACAGGCACATCGAAGAAGCCCTGAATCTGCTCGGCGTGCAGATCGACAGTCAGTACGCGGTCGATACCCACGCTCACCATCATATCGGCAACCACTTTTGCGGAAATTGGTACACGCTGGGAGCGCACGCGACGGTCCTGGCGGGCGTAGCCGAAGTAGGGAACCACTGCGGTAACGCGGCCGGCTGAGGCGCGGCGCAGGGCGTCAACCAGTAGGATTAGCTCCATCAGGTTTCGATTGGTGGGCTGGCAGGTGGATTGCACTACGAAAACGTCGCGACCGCGTACGTTGTCGGTAATTTCAACTGCAATCTCGCCGTCGGAGAAGCGCTTGACCGTGGCTTCGCCCAGGGGGATCGCCATATGGTCGACAATTTTCTGCGCCAGTTCCGGGTTTGCGTTGCCGGTGAAGACCATTAAGTCAGCCACTGCGAGTTCCTTTAATTCTGTCTTGAAGTGAGTTGAAGTGTAGATGCCGGCATAATTTGCTAGCAGTTAGGATGCGATAGCACCACTTTTTATAGGGGGCGATAGAGCGGATAGCGAAGCTGTTAAATGTGCTGGCCGTGGCTCCTGGTCACCCAGGTGGTTGCTTTGATATTCGGAAAGCCTCCGGGTCGACGGCAGGGAGTTGCATGCAAAACTGCCTTCGACATTATTCTTTAGAATTCGGGGGTAGGCTTTTTGTAGCCCGCTACGAGTGGCCTCGGCCGGTTGGGTCAGTGTCGACTGAAACATGTCGGAACCGGTTTTTGCTGGTGCCACTGTATAAAAGGAAAATGGCTGGGGCGGAAGGATTCGAACCTTCGCATGACGGGATCAAAACCCGCTGCCTTACCGCTTGGCTACGCCCCAGTATCTTTCCTCAATTGCTTGAGGTTAATTTCGCGAGCTGCTGATGTGTCGGTGAAGTCTGTACACCGGCCGCAACAAAACCCTGCCATTTTCGCGGTAGCCTGGCAAGTGCCGATCGGGCTGCTTGCTCAGTTCCGAAGGCGGCAAAAACGCAACCTCCGGTGCCGGTGAGTTGTGCTGGCGCAAATTGCTGCAGCCACTCTCGGGCATCGCGAACTTCAGGGTAGAGACTCTCAACAAGTTCCTGGCAGTCGTTACCGGAAAAAGCTTCCAGCTTTTTACTGCTGAGTGGCGTTTCATTGAGCTGCCCCTCGCGAAGGGCCGCTAATGTAATTGCGTCGGAATCTCTTGTCAAACGGGAATCGGAAAAAATTTTTGCGGTACTCACCTGGCAACCGGGAGCAAGGACTAAATAGTGGCGTTTTTCTGTGCAAAGTGGTGTGAGTTTTTCTCCAACACCTTCGGCCCAGGCGGTGTGCCCTCGCACAAATACTGGAATATCTGCGCCGAGTTGCCGGCCAAGCTCTGCGAGGGTATCGATGGATAGATTGCACTGCCACAGATAGTTGAGACCGAGCAGAGTAGTGGCTGCGTCGCTACTGCCGCCGCCGATACCGCCACCGTGTGGCAACTTTTTACTCAGGCGGATATCTGCACCGGGAAGCGATTTATTCTGCCACTGCATATTTTGACGCAGCAGCAGAGCTGCGCGATAGACCAGGTTGTCCTGCTCGGGAACATCCAAAGCGCCTGCATCCACACGGATAATGCCGTCGTCCCGCAGGGAGAACTCAAGACTGTCGCCATAATCGAGTATTTGAAAGAGAGTTTGTAGTTCATGGTAACCGTCGGGGCGACGGCCGAGTATACGCAGAATCAGGTTGAGTTTTGCGGGGGCGGGTAAGGTCAGCATGCGGGAATGTTGGGCCGGTTAATTCTGTTGGGCGCATCATACCCGCATGCCGGGGCTTCGGCATTTAAAAAGCCCAGTCCTTAATTACCAGAGTGACTTGTACCGGCCCGGCGGCACCGTTGGTCTGGGCTTTAATACGTGTGGGAAGTAAGTAAGGGCCGTTTTGGCGATAATCGCTGAACCGCAAGGACCAGCCGGATTGTTGCAGGCTCTGTAGCTCGCCCTGGCCGTTGTGTTTTTCAGCGCCTCTTGGCCCAGGCGCGGGAAGACCGCGTACCCAGTAGAACATTTCCCTAGCCGGCAGCGGCCAGCCCAGAGTTTGCTGGGTGAGTTGGGCGGCATCGCGGGCGACTACCGGCGCTTCATTGCCGCGCACCAGACTGACACCGCCAGCGGAACCGGAAATTATCGTGGTACCAGCACCCAAGGGGCCGCTTAGGTGAATACGAAAATTTTGCGGGCCACTCTGTTGCCAGGTCAAATTGGCACTGCCGTTATCTGCCGGAGAGCGCACTCCGAGTTTTCCTTTGATAGTCCACTGCTTGAGTTGGGCTACCGAGGTGGGAGCTGCAGTTTCGCCGGGGGGCTCCTGAGCAACGGGCTCTTTGGTCTTTTGGCCAGCACAGGCGGAGATCAGCAGAGTCAATGCTGTTGCCAGGAGTAAATAAAACTTACGGGTAGCGGCGTCAGTTGTCGGATACATGTTGTTCCAGTGTTTCTTTGATTTGCAGTCGTTTCATCGCAGCCGGAATAATTTTGCTCTCTGGATTGGCGGCCAGCCCATCGTTCCAGACTTTGAGGGCCGCTTCGCGATCCCCCTGGACCCAGAGCACCTCACCCAAGTGGGCAGAGATTTCGTGATCCGGCAGTTTTTCCAGGGCTTTGCGCAAATATTTTTCCGCGTCGCGATAATTCCCCAGACGGTACTGCACCCAGCCCATACTGTCGATAATGGCTGGATCCTCCGGTTCCAGCTCCAGAGCCCGGCTGATAAGTTGCAGGGCTTCCTGGCGGCGGGTCTCATCGTCGATCAGTTTGTAGCCCAGTGCATTTAATACCGTGGCGTTATCCGGGTCGCGTTCCAGTAGTGTACGTAGGTCCTTCTCAAACGCTGCGGCATTGCCCAACTGATCGTTGAGCAGGGCGCGGCTATACATCAGGCGGCCGCTGTTACTCAGTTTAGAAATGGCCTGGTCTGCCACTTGTAGGGCCATCTGTGGCTCACCATTCCTGCGCAGCAGTTCGACCTCCATCAGGAAAAAATGTTCTACCTGTCCGGGGTGCCGCTCTCGCAACTTGGCAAACCACAGGCTGTTTTCACGGTGTTTACCACTGACTGCGAGTAGCTTGGTGCCCTTGGTAATGGCCTCCACGTAATCGTTGCCGGGTTGCACTTGTTGGAAGTGTGCGGCGGCAGTGTCGTTGTCACCCCGCTTCTGCGCGAGTCCGCCCAGGTAAAAGTGTGCCGCCGATTCGTGTTGTTTTAGTTCCAGTAGACGGTCGAGCAGGGGTTTGGCTTCACCGAGCTGGTTGGTTTCATAGTGAATCAACGCCAGGGATAAAATCAGGTTGCCGTCCTCTGGACGCTGTTTAACTAATTCGGCGAATTGTTGGCGAGCAAGATTGAGGTCTTCGCGAATAAGCAGGCGCGCGTATTGTAGGCGCAGGCGGGTTTCCTCTGGATAAATTTTGACTAAATTTTCCAATAATTGAATGGCTTCGTTGCGTCTATCCAAGTCCACCAAAAGATGGCTTTGTAGCAGCGGTGCATCGATTTGTTCGGGGTGTTGTTCCTGAATGTGGCGTACCAGTGCGAGGGCGCGCCTGTACTGCTTCGCATCACGCAATACCATGGCATAGGCCATAACGACTTCATCGTTATTGGGGTAAACCTCAGCCAGCCGGGCAAATTCAGCACGAAGTTGTTTATCGAGTTGTTGATGGCCGATGGCGGTGGCGGCGAGAGATTGCATCGGTGCTTTGCCGCCGAGAGCGAGCGCTCTCTCAGCGTGTTTCATGGCCTCTAAAAACTCTCCAGACAAGGTGAGCTCTGCGGTCAGTGCCAGTTGGGCATCCGCATTGTCCGGCTCCAGCTCAGCCCACAACTGTGCCGAACGCAGTGCGGCCTGACGCGCATTGAGAAAGCGTGCGATGCGGGTTGCACGCGCTGCCACGCCTGCATCTTTAGTAACTTCAGCCTGGTGGTAGTAGTTGGCCAGGGCCACATCGTACTGTTCGCGTATACCGGCGACTTCGGCTACCAGCAGTGTGTAAAACGTATCTATGGGGAAGCTGCGCGCTGTATCCTCCCCGGCAGCGGCCGTCCCTTCATCGCGATGCTGTTCCCGAGCTGAAGGCTCGGTTTCCTCATTGGTTGTCGTTTCAGGCGGCATTTGGGCGCAGGCACTCAGTAGGTAGACGAGGGATAGGCAGAGCGCACCGAGTGATAGAGTTTGGTTTTTGAGGAGGGGGAGCGGACGACGGGGTGGAAGCATAGATCGTATCCATACATGGCTGCTACTGGGATGCAGTGTCAGAGTGGCGTGTTTTAAACGTTTATCGCCATATAATTCTAGCCGTGAATCCGCTTCTGGAGCGCGGGCCCTGGGCCGGTTATTCAAATCAGCGCATAATTAAACCGCCTCATCAGCTTGCAAGCAAAGCGGTGGCCCGTGAAAATGCGCCCCGAATGCGGATGACGCGCCTCTAGATTTAGCCGACGGAATTCTATGCCAATTGTTACCCTGGGGATCAACCACGACAGTGCGCCAATCGAGGTGCGCGAACGGGTCGCTTTTGCACCCGAGGTGATGTCCGGTGCCCTGGGGGATGCGCGTAAGGCGCTCGACTGCCGGGAACTCGCCATTCTTTCCACCTGTAATCGCACCGAAATCTACGGCAATGTGGAGGCGGAGCCGCTGCTGCAGTGGCTGGCCGAGTATCATCAGGTACCGCTGGAGCAGCTGCGAGGTTGCAGCTATATCCACAGTGGTGAGGCGGCGGTGCGCCATATGATGCGCGTCGCCTGTGGGCTCGATTCACTGGTCCTTGGGGAGCCGCAAATTCTTGGCCAGATCAAGTCCGCCTATGCGGTGGCGCGGGAGTCTGGCAGTGTCGGCAGTGAGTTGCACCGGGTTTTCCAACGGGTATTTACCGTGGCGAAAAAGGTGCGCACAGAGACGGCGATTGGTGAAAACCCCGTCTCTGTTGCCTATGCGGCAGTATCCTTGGCTTCGCGTATTTTTACCGACCTGAAGCAACAAACTGCGCTGCTGATCGGTGCCGGTGAGACGGTGGAACTGGTGGCGCGCCACCTGTTAGATCAGGGCATTAAGCAGCTGATTGTGGCTAATCGGACTCTGAGTCGCGCGCAGTCTTTGGCGGAAAATTTTGGTGCTGAAGCAATACTGTTGGCAGATATTCCCGAGCACTTGTCCCGCGCCGATATCGTGATTAGCTCCACCGCCAGTCAGCTGCCGATTTTAGGGAAGGGGGCGGTGGAATCCGCGCTGCGCAAGCGCCGTCACAGCCCCATGTTTATGGTGGATATCGCTGTGCCACGGGATATTGAAACCGAGGTCGGCGAGCTGGACGATGTCTACCTGTACAGTGTTGACGATCTGCGCGGCGTGATCGATGAGGGGATGCGCTCCCGCGAACGCGCCGCCGAGGCCGCCGGGGAAATTGTAGATAGCGCTGCGGCGGAATTTACCAAAGAGGGGCGTGCTCTCGGAGCGGTGGACACGATTCGCAGCTACCGCCAGCGCGCACAGCAGATAAGTGGCACCGAACTTGAGCGGGTACTGCTGCAGCTCGATAAGGGCGATGACCCCAGGCGTCTGCTGGAGCAGCTGGCCCGTTCACTGACCAATAAATTGATCCATGCTCCCACGATCAGCCTGAAAAAAGCGACTGCGGATGGCGATCTGGAGCGGCTGCGTATCGCCCGCGAAGTGGTGGGGCTCGATGATCTCGCCGATACCGAATTAGAGAAAAAACAGAAATGAAAGAATCCCTATTGAACAAGCTGGAGAATCTGCAGGAGCGCCACGAAGAAGTTTCCGCGCTGCTTGGTGACGCCAGCATAATTTCCGATCAGGATCAGTTCCGTGAGCTATCGCGGGAGTACTCCGAGCTGGAAGAAGTGGTCAAGTGTTACGGCCGTTACAAACAGCTGAAAGAGGATATGGCTGCGGCGCGGGAAATGCTTGGCGAGAGCGACCCCGAGATGCGTGAAATGGCCCAGGAGGAGCTGCGTGAGGCAGAGGTCCAGGTGGAGCCCATGGAGCGCGAGCTGCAAACCCTGCTGCTGCCCCGGGACCCCAATGACCGCAAGAATGTCTTCCTGGAAATTCGCGCTGGCACCGGCGGTGACGAAGCGGCGATCTTTTCCGGCGATCTTTTCCGTATGTACTCGCGTTACGCAGAAAAACAGGGCTGGCGTATTGAAATTGTCAGTGAGAATGCTGGCGAGCACGGCGGTTACAAAGAGATTATCACCCGTGTGGCCGGTGAAGATGTTTACGCCAGGCTGAAGTTTGAATCCGGTGCACACCGTGTGCAACGAGTGCCGGAAACCGAATCCCAGGGGCGTATTCACACTTCCGCCTGTACCGTGGCGGTAATGCCGGAGCCAGACGAGCGCGATGCGATCGAGATCAATAAGGCCGATCTGCGTGTGGATACCTACCGCGCTTCGGGAGCTGGTGGTCAGCACGTCAACAAAACCGACTCCGCTGTGCGCCTGACGCACCTACCCACCGGCATCGTGGTGGAGTGTCAGGACGAGCGGTCCCAGCATAAAAACAAGGCCAAGGCGATGGCACTATTACAGGCCAAGCTTTCCAGCGAGCAAGAGGCGGCTGCTGCACAGGAGATCTCTGATGCCCGTCGTAGCCTGGTGGGTAGCGGCGATCGTTCCGAGCGCATTCGCACCTACAACTACCCCCAGGGGCGTGTAACCGATCACCGTATCGGTCTGACCTTGTACAAGCTCGATGAAGTGATGCAGGGTGCCCTGGAAGAGGTGATTGAGCCGCTGCGTACCGAACACCAGGCGGATCAGCTGGCGGCGATGGGGCAGTAGTTGCCGTGTTGTGTGGCGATATTGGGTAGAGTTTTCCTATGAGCAGTGTGAAGGATAATCTCGCCCGCAGTATTGAGCTTATCGACAGCGAGTCAGCGCGACTCGACGTAGAGGTCCTGTTGGCACATATTCTCGGCCGTGAGCGCAGCTGGCTGTATACCTGGCCGGAGTACGAGCTGAGCACGAGTGAGCAGAGTGAGTTCGATGGACTGCTGACGCGTCGTAAAGAGGGTGAACCTGTGGCTCACTTGACCGGTGAGCGGGAGTTCTGGTCTCTCACCTTGAGGGTCGATGCCTCTACATTAATTCCCCGCCCGGATACTGAACTGCTGGTGGAAGCCGCGCTGGAACTCTGCCCTCAAGAGAAATTGCGCGCACTCGACCTGGGAACTGGTAGTGGGGCAATTGCCCTGGCATTGGCCTCGGAAAAACCGGGATGGCAGATTATTGCGGCGGAGAAGTCTCCCGCTGCCCTGGCGTTAGCGGAGGATAACCGCAGGCGCCTCGGTTTCACCAATGTGCAGATCCTGGAAAGTGATTGGTTTGCCCAGTTGCCGCCCCAGCAATTTGGCCTGATCGTCAGTAATCCCCCCTATATCGATGCAGCGGATCCTCATCTGGCCCAGTGCGATGTGCGTTTCGAGCCACACTCTGCGCTGGTGGCTGAGCGCCATGGGCTGGCGGATATTGAAGAAATCGCCAATCGCGCGGGAAATTTTCTGCAAGACGGCGGCTGGCTGATGGTAGAGCACGGTTGGCAGCAGGCAGAATCCGTACGGGAAATTTTTATTGCTGCCGGTTACAGAGAGGTGGAGAGTCGCAAAGACTATTCCGGCTGGGAGCGCATAACCCTGGGGCGAAAAAACTAGCCGGGCGGGTATTACTAGGATTTAAAAGGGAGGGAGCTCATGCACGATCACGTTCACCATCGCAATGGAAATGGCGCCCTCCGCCCGCTAATTATTGCTCTGATTCTGACGCTTAGTTTTTCAATTGTTGAGGCCATCGGTGGATGGCTGTCGGGCTCCCTGGCGCTACTCGGGGATGCCGCCCACATGCTCACGGATACTTTTGCCCTGGCACTGGGTGCTATTGCTGCGGTGCTGGCAAAAAAGCCCGCAGACCGTGAATTGTCGTTTGGCTGGGGGCGTGCGGAAGTATTGGCAGCAGTGACGAATGGCCTGATTATGTTGCTGATTGTTGTGGGAATCTCCTTTATGGCGATCAACCGCCTGCGCAGCCCCCAACCGGTGCACGGCAGTACGGTGATGTTGATAGCTGCAGCGGGCCTGTTGATCAATATTCTGGCGGCTTGGGTGCTACTGCGTGGCGAGCGCACGCTCAATATTCGCGGCGCATTGCTTCATGTGATGGGGGATATGCTCGGCTCAGTAGCCGCCCTGGCTTCGGGTGCGGTGATTTACTTTACTGGCTGGGTGCCGATTGATCCGCTGTTATCGCTGTTGATCTGTTTTCTGATTTTGATTTCTTGTGTGCGTCTGCTGCGTGATGCGGTGGATGTGCTAATGGAGCGTGTTCCTCGGGAATTGAGCCTGCCAGTTGTGGGGGAAGCCCTGGCCGCGGAGGTAGGTGTGCGCTCAGTACACGACCTGCATATTTGGCGTCTGGATTCCAGCACCATCTCTCTGTCGGCACACATTGTGGTGGATGATTTAAGTGCTTGGCCCGCGGTGTTGGAGCGCTTGAGGAGGACCCTGACCAAGCGCTTTGATATCGAGCATATCACTTTGCAACCGGAGCCCTTGGAGCAGCCCAGCCCCAGGATTATCGATAAAGTGAGTGGCCCGCAGTAGCGGGCTAGTCCTCGTCCCCTTGGAGGTCCGCGGCGCTATTGTCGGATACTCTTGTTTTTTGGGCATCTGGAGATTGGGGTTTTTGTGCAGCCGCCTCTTCTGGGATGACCTCTTCGGGCGGGCTGATTTGTTCCTGCGGAGCCTGGATACCGATGTGGTAGGCGGCGAAGCCAGGTTGCACCACCTGATCCAGCGCCATGCCGAGAATACGGCCGTTGTGCTGCGAGCGAATTTCTGTGCGCACATTGGTGATGGGATTGGTCACTGTGCCCAGTAGATCTCCCTTGCGCACAAACTCTCCCAACTGAACCTCACTAAAAATAATGCCGCCAGTGGAAGCCCGCTGCCAGGTGGAGTTGTAGTACACGGGCTCGGGATCACCCCATAGGCGGAACTTGCTCACCATACCCAGTTGGTTAAGCAGGGTGCGAATCCCTTTCACACTGTGGCTAACGGAGCGCTCGTCCAGCACCATCGGCGCGCCAGCCTCCAGAGTTACAGTGGGGATACCCGCATCCACCGCGGCGCGACGCAGGGTGCCTTTGGCCCCGGCGCTGTGGAGTACCACAGTGGAGCCGAAACCTTTGGTCATTTTCACGATTCTGGGGTTGGTGAGGTCGCCGCGTAACTGCGGCAGGTTGGTGCGGTAAAAAGAGCCTGTGTGCAGGTCTACCACTGCATTGCAGCGGCTGATGACTTCGTGGAAAAAGGAGTTGGCAATCCGTGAGGCAGAAGAGCCATTAGGGTCTCCGGGGAAGTGCCTGTTCAGGTCGCGGCGGTCGGTGAGGTAGCGTGAGCTGCGGTGGAAGCCCTGCAGATTAACGATAGGCACGCCGATTACCGCGCCACTTAACTGTTCAGCATCGAGGTCGTACATGACCCTGCGCACCGTTTCTACGCCGTTTAATTCATCTCCATGGACCGCTGCGGTCAGGCAGAGTACCGGTCCCGGTTTGGCACCGTTGACAACCAGGACGGCGGTGGGGCTGTAGACACCCTCAAAGTGTTGACTGGGAGACCAGGCCAGGCGGGTGGAGGTTGCCGGGGTTACCTCGGCACCGAGCAAGCGCAGGGGCTTGGCCTTTTCTACTTCCATAGAAGTATTTCCGGTAGGGGATGATTCTGGCTGAGTGGGTGTATCTACTGTGGGCCTGGTTTGCGGCTCTTTATTTGAAGGCGGTGCTTCCAGTTCATTGATGGGTTGGTCTAACTGCAGATTTTCCGCCTGGGGCAGTGATTTCTGAGGGGGGGCTTCCCCATTGGCCTGCGTATCAATAATTGGTTCCGCGGCGCCACTGGGTGGGCCCAGCTCGGTAATCACCGGCTGGTCCAATTGCAAGTTTTCCGCCTTTGAGATGACGCCTTCCTGCTCTTTTTCCTGTGCCTTCACGCTGGGTTTTTCTTGTTCGCCGGTGGTGGCACTCACTGCCCAGGTCTGGGCTGAGGCCAAAATCAGGGCAAGGCTCAACAGGCGCCGGGGCCCGTTGGGAAAAAGGCGCGGGATCATTGGGTAACTCCGGTTAACTGCTTGTGCGGGCGGTGCCGGTTATTGTTGTTGCCCGGCACGCTTGGGGACTTGGAGCGCCAGTATAGTCAAAGCGTTCCCTGGGAATGTGAACCAACCTGTATTCCCCAGGTTTTGGCAATGGCTTTGCGGCTGGTTCGTCGCAGTCGAAGCGCTAATAGGATTGAGGCGGTGCCCAGGCCGATACAGACACCAGTCCAGTAGCCATAAACGCCCCAGAAGTTTTCACCCAGCCAATAGGCGCTGGAGAGCCCTACCAGCCAGTAAGAGAACAGCTGTATATACATGGGAACGCGGGTGTCTTTGTAACCTCGCAGTGCTCCCCAGGCCATGGCTTGAGCGGCGTCTACCAATTGGTAGGCGGCACAGAGCAGTAGTAGGTTGGTTGCCACTGCAATAATTTCCGCATTGTTGGTATAAGCCTGTACAAACAGGTGGCGAAAGGTGATCAGTAGTACACCTGTTCCGAGGGCATACACGACGCCACTACCAATCCCCACTTTACCGGCAAACAGTGCCCGCTTGGGGCGCTTCTGGCCGAGTAAGTGTGCCGTACGGATGCTCAGGGCCTGGGCTAGCGCCAGGGCTACCAGGTAAAAAATCGAGCCGATACTCATGCCGATTTGATGCGCTGCCACTATGGCTGCACCATAGGGTGCGAGCAGAATCGTCAAGCTGGCAAAAAATGTGACCTCACTGGCAGCGCCGACACATACCGGCAGTCCTACAGCCAAAAGATGCTTCAAAATGGGCCAGTTGGGCCTGGGCGGTATCAATTTTAGCTTGAGTTGGTGGTATACCGGATCTGTGGCGGCGTGCCAAAACAGGGCGATAGCAATCAGAGTACTTACCGCTGCGGTTGCCCAGCCGCAGCCGGCACCGCCCATAGCAGGTATAGGGCCGGCGCCAAATACAAAGAGAATATCCAGGGGGATATTAAGCAGGGCGGCGGCCAGATATATACGCATGACTGGGCGCACCTGTCCCATACCCTCACAATAGCCGCGCAGGGCGGTTCCGAGGGCAAAGGGTAGGGTGCCTACCGTGAGTGCCAGGATATAACCTTGTAAAACCTGTCGAACAGGCTCCTCGGTTTTGATCCACTGGCTCCACACAGGCACCGCGAGCAGGGCAAGTAGCACTAATATGCCGCCGATCAAGCCAATCCAGAGAGCTTGGTGTAACTGGGCTGCACAACCTTCCTCATCGCGACTTCCGCGCAAGTGGGCAACAACCGGGGATACTGCAGCGAGCAGGCCGATTAGGGTAACTGCGCATACAGCCCAAATACTTGAGCCCAGCGCCAAGCCGGCCAGGTCTACCTCCCCGGCGTTACCGGCGACAATGGTATCTACAACGCCCATGCTCACCACTGCCAAGTTACTGACTACTAAGGGGCCCCCCAGAGTGGTGAGGTGGGAGAGTTCGGTGGAGATGGCGCGTCGGTAAATCTTGAGCAAGGGAAAAACCAAGTTTATTAAGGCAGAGCCTGTCGATGATTTTGGTATATCAGCCAAGTTCAGCCGGGACTGGGCAGAAAATGTTATTGAGGCAGTCGGTTGTGCCAAATGATCTTTAAAGCAGAGCGGGGGAGCTGGATGGGAGCTGACAGCAAGAATTTCCCGTCGCCATAAAGGCGGAATATTCTACGGCTAAATCATGTTTTCTCCCAGCGGCTATAGAGGAATTTCCTGCAATAATCTGGCGACTTTGTGCGGTGTGAGAAAGATACAACCGTGGCTGACGGCAACTTCTCGGTAGTGCCAGCCGGGAATCTTTTGCGCGCGTTCACCGCTTACATTGGCTGGGGGGTAGTAGGGCTTGGTGCAGCGAATAAAAGTGCAGGCCGGTCCTTGCTCGGGTGGGAGTCTCATTTGGATGGGATCCAAATAAGTTTTCACGGGGTGAGGGGTCATATGCCGGCGCAGCCAATTTTGAACATCCTGACTCTTAATCCCCATTTGTGCTGGATCCATCGGTAAAAAACAGCGGGTGCCGTGAATTTCTTTTGCCTCTGCCAGGCGTTGTGCGAGGATATCTTGCGGTAGTTGTTCGGCAAAAGCGTGATCGGGATTGGGAATGGCACCATCCAGGTAAACGAGATGGCGAATGCGCTCGGGAAGTGCGTCAGCGGTGCCGGCGGCCGCCATGCCCCCAAAGCTGTGCCCCACTAAAATCACCCGGTTTAATTCCTCAAATTCGATTACGTTCACCAGGTCTTGGATAAAAGTATCCATACCTATTGTGGGTGAAAGTAAATGACGTCTCTCTCCCAGGCCTGTCTGGGTGGGGGTGAATACCCGGTGTCCGTTGGCAGTCAGCAGCCTGGCTAGGGGGCCCCAGCACCATCCCCCGAGAAATAGGCCATGAACCAGTACGTAGGTATTCACTATGCATTTACTCCATTCCGCGATTTGGAAGAACAAGCTTAGTTGGAGGCAGTGTAAGAGATGCCTGGGCCGCTCGACTAAAGTGAACACATATACTGAAAAGAGAGTGAAAAGGATGGTTCTGTTATGAATACCCTGGGTCGTTGGTATGGCTGCTTTGTGCATTGGGTGCAGAAAATCGACTGGCTCGGGCCTCTGGCACTACGGATTTATTTGGCGCCGATTTTTATTTTGGCGGGCCTCAATAAAATGGGGGATATCAATAGTGTGGCCGCTTGGTTTGGTAACCCCGACTGGGGTCTTGGCCTGCCGGCACCACTGTTTATGGCTTGGGCAGCGGCATTGACGGAGTTTTTTGGTGGTATTGCCATCCTACTGGGGTTTGCCACTAGGTTGGTGGCGATCCCCTTAATGTTTGTGATGGCGGTGGCGGCGTTTACAGCACACTGGGAGAATGGATGGTCAGCCCTGCCGGATAAAACTCTGGTTGCTCCTTGGGAGTGGCGCGAGGACCTGATTGATGAAGCCATCACTCGCAAAGAGAAGGCTATAGAACTCTTAAAAGAGCACGGCAACTATGAGTGGTTATCCGAGAAGGGTAGCTTTACTGTTCTGAAGAACGGCATAGAGTTTTCTGCGACCTACTTCATTATGTTGTTGGCACTGTTATGTAGTGGGGCGGGGCGCTTCTTTAGTATTGATTATTGGCTGTGCCGCCACTGTAGTGGGCGAGAATCCACCTAGAGTGGTGGTATACTCGCCGATTATTTGAACATTTGAGCGAGTATTTCACTTGATAGGAAAGTTGTTCCGCCGTTCCTCCTCCTCTGAGGAGAAGACTCCCCGCCAGGGAGACGAGCACTCCCAGCAGCGTAAAAGTGGCCAGAATCCCTCTAAAAAGCCTCGTGGGGGCCAAAAAGCCGAGGGGAAATCTGGCCAGAGCGAGGGAGGTTCGCGCCGGAGCGGCGGCAAAAGTTCCCAGAGGGGACGTCAGCGTTCTCGCTCTCCTAAGGCGGAGGCCCCGGCAACGCCCTGGTCCTTGGGTGATTTCAAGGTTCCAGAGCAAGAGGGCAAGGTCCGCTTCCATGACCTGGGCCTGCCGCCGGAGTTAATGCGTGGTATTCACGACCTGGGTTTCCAGTACTGCTCGCCAATCCAGGGCCATTCTCTACCTCACACCCTGAATGGCCACGACTTGGTGGGCAAGGCCCAGACAGGCACTGGCAAGACCGCAGCTTTCCTAATTACCGTCATTGATGATCTGTTGCGTCATCCCTTTGATGGTGAGCGTTACGCCGGTGAAGCCCGCGCCCTGATCATCGCTCCCACTCGCGAGTTGGTAATGCAGATCGCCGATGATGCCAAGGCGTTGTGCAAATACACCGACTTGGAAATCCATACCCTGGTGGGGGGGATGGATTACGATAAGCAACAGCGCAATCTGAATGAGCGATTAGTGGATATTCTAGTGGCGACACCGGGGCGCCTATTGGATTTTGTCGGCAACCGCGATTGCTTCCTGGATCAAGTGGAAGTGCTGGTGATCGACGAGGCCGACCGCATGCTGGATATGGGCTTTATTCCCCAGGTTCGTAGGATTGTACGCCAGACACCTCGCAAGACTCATCGCCAAACCATGTTTTTCTCTGCCACCTTCACCCCCGAAGTTGATGACTTAGTGGAGCAATGGACCGAAGAGCCGGTAGTGGTAGAAATCGAACCTGAACGAGTGGCCACCGATTCCGTCGAGCAGCATGTCTATCTGGCCGCTAGTGAGGAGAAGTACGCACTCCTCTACAATATTTTGCAGCGAGATGAGGTGGACAGTCTGATTGTCTTCGCCAACCGCCGTGACCAGTGTCGCCGCTTGCATGAACACCTGCTCGCCCACGGCATTTCCGCCGGTCTACTCTCCGGCGAAGTGGCACAGAACAAGCGTGTACGCACTCTCGACGACTTCAAGTCGGGTAAAACCAAGGTGTTGGTAGCCACGGATGTGGCCGGGCGCGGTATCCATATTGATGGCATTAGTCATGTGGTGAACTTCACGCTTCCTGAAGAGCCTGAGGATTACGTTCACCGCATCGGCCGCACCGGCCGTGCTGGCAAGACAGGAACATCGATCAGCTTTGCCTGTGAAGATGATGCTATGCGTCTGGAGCCGATCGAGCAGTTGCTGGGACAGAAGCTCAAATGTGAAGTCCCACCGGAAGAGCTACTAAAGGAACCCCCGAGAGTCGAAGTGCGTCGCAGTGGTGGTGATAGGGACCATCGTGGAGGGCACGGTAACCGTCGCGGTGGTGGCCGGGGGCGTTCTCGCCATTGACTCCATCTAAGCCAGTAGGCCGCTAAAGGCCTATTGGCGTTTCTAGTAATTGGAAACATACCTTATCTACTTAATAAGTAATGAGTGCATCAGTTTTTGCCTTTTTCCCTCTTCTGACCTCCCTTTTCTATCCTTGAACTACACTGGTATAGATTTTTCCTGTTGTTGGGATTTTCACTCCGTGGGCTGCTCCATTTGTTCAGGTGTTTGACGCAGCCTTGCATTCGGATGTTTTTTTACCTATGTAAAATCAAAAAGTATTCGAATGCGAACTCTCTTCCTACATATCGGTTTTCATAAAACTGGCTCTAGTGCACTGCAGCTTGCTCTAAAACAATCCACCAAATTATTAAGTTCAAAAGGTATTGAGTTTCTTTCCTTGGGGAAAAAGGGGAGTTCCTCTCGTACTGTCGATTTCCAGAAAAAAAATGGTCGAATGTCCTATCGTCTGAACCGGCGGCTTAGTGACTTACTGGCATCGAGTCGCGGTGATAATGTCGTTGTGTCTGCGGAGCACCTGTGTTTTCTGCATACCTTTGAAGATATTGATAGTCTCTACAAGGAGTGTCGAAGATTTTTCGATCGCTGCCAAGTCGTTGTTTATTTGCGACGGCAGGATTTACAAGCATTCTCATTTAAAAGGCAGGCTGCACGGGCGGCAGCACCTGATGTCAGTCCCTCCAGCTTGTTATTTGGGCATTGCGAAGGTGCTTTTCCACATCTCAATACTGACTTAATGATGTATTTTGACTATTTTTCAAAGTTAAAAATATGGGCTGCAGTTTTTGGGGAAACTGCCCTGAATGTGCGGGATTTCTCTGCTGAGTTCTTGCGTGAAGGCGATGTGGTTAGTGATTTTTGCTCATTGCTTGGAGTGAATTTTTGCATCCCATCTGTTCGTGTGAATGAGGGAGTCGGTCGAAAGGAATTTCTGTTAACTAATAAGCTGATAGAGCTTGGCGTTTCTAAGTCGGAGATTAAAAAAATCAAGCCGATGATGAGGTTGGAAGTTTCGGAGCCTTTCCCTGCAAAAGTTGAGGCAGAGCGCTTCTTTAGACGATTTGAGTGCTGTAATAAATCGCTTAACAGTCATTTCCTCAAACATTCTTCGGGTTTGGCATTTAGTGATGATTTTTCTGGATATCCCGAAGAGGGAAATGACTATTTAACCCTGCAGGATTTATCCTCTTGGTTACCGCAGATTCTATCTGCCGGTGTGAGGCATCCCCAACAGTTGCGCGATGCTCTGTTAAGAGAATCTCTGCAAAGCCTGATGGGAGAGTACCTCGAAAATCCATTGTTATTACGTGAGCTTGAAGGAATTATGAGATGCTTGTCCCCCGTAATTAAGGATAAGCCAGTTGATGTGCCGCGGTTGTGGTCTCTTCGCAGCTGATTTCTACTAAAAGTGCTTTCTTGTACCAGCTGGTTTTCTATTTGCGAGTCAACTGTTCGTAGTGAGTGAGTACTTGGTTGGCAACTTTCTCCCAGCTGAATTTCTCTTGTACCACGGCAAGTGCGGCATTCCCCATGCGATTACTCAAATTTCGGTCATTCATTAGTTGCATAATGGCTCCTTGTAGATCCTCCACAGAGCCAGGCCTTGTCAAAATGCCTGTAATGCCATCGTTGACAATATAAGGCGTGCCGCCAACATTTGAGGCTATCAGGGGGAGTCCCGAGGCCATTGCCTCCAGGCCGGCGATACTCATTCCCTCCATAAAAGAAGGTAGAGAAGAGGCGTTTGCGGCGCGGTAAATGTTTGACATCTCCTTGTTGCTGACATTACCGAGAAAGTGTGCGTGTCCTGAGCTTATTTTATCTTTTAGTAACTCTTTAATTTCTGCTGACTCTTTACCCTCACCAGCAACAACCAGATACAGTTGAGGGTCATCAATCGCTGCAACTGCCGCAGCCAAAAAACGCACACCTTTTACCCGTTCGAGTCGACAGCCGATAGCGATAACATAAGCACTAGCTGGAATCGATAATTGTTCTCTGAGGGAGGATTCTCCCGGATGAAATACAGAAGTATCTACACCATTACAGGTAAAGCTTATCGGTTTTTGGTAACCCGTTTCTTTAGTGTTGGCAATAAGGGTTTCACTGACAGCAAGTATGCTAGAAGTAATATCCAATTGTTTGCGCATCTTCTTGAGCGCTTTCTTCCCTTTTTGTGCTCTTTTGACAAATGAGGAGGTGTGATTGGTGAAAATAACGGGAACATCTAGCCCCTTGCAGGCATTTAAAGGGCGCATGCCGTGCACATGCACAATGTCAACTTTACGTTCACGTACTTGTTGGCGAATTTTTCTGCGTAATAGCCAGTCGTAGAGTAGGTGACTGTCTGGCAACTTCAGGCGCTCAACAGTTACATCGTCAAAACAGTCAGTTTCGGGAGTGTTCTCATAAGGCTTTCTGGTCAGTACGTGTACTGAGTGATTAAGCTTGGCAAGCGCTCTAGAGAGTTCGAGCACATGAGTCTGAACCCCACCGATGGAGGGTGGGAATTCATTGGTAATCATTAGGATATTCATTAACGCTTGTACTAATAATTAGGTGGGTGAGTAACTGCCTTGCCAGTGTGATGCATTTTTAGTGAGAAGCAGACTTATTCTGCCACTCACTGGAGTCAAAGAAATATTTATCTAGAGATCAAGAGGCAGACAATTACCTTGTTCCTATCTAGGCTGGGTATTGGTGAGAGTTTGTGCCAGGATCTCCCTCCCTGCGCAGTCGCTCTACCCAGAGTGCGGTACCCCCTGCCACTGCCGCAGGCATTACGAAGATATTCAAAATGGGCACCATTTTGGCCAGCATTACGCTTCCACCAAAGGCGAGGCTGGTTAGTTTGCGCCTGCGTAGTACGCTCTTTAGTTCGTCAAAAGGACGCTGGTGGTTATCGAGAGGGTAGTCAACATACTGTATTGCCATACACCAGGCACCCCAAACTGCAGCTAATACGGCAGGGATAATTATGGTCCAGCTGGTTACTGTGGATATCAGAAAAATGATCACTCCCCAGAAAATAAAATAACCTAACTTGCGCAGTTCCCGTCCCAGTGTGCGCCATACCATCTGTATCATTGGTTCAGCAGGAGGTGCTTTACCGGTGAGAAGTTCTTCAACTTTCTCGGCCAGGAGGCCATTAAAAGGGGCCGCAATAATATTGGTGATTATCCCAAACAAATAGCCATAGGCGAGGAAAAATAAAAACAACACCAGAATTGCAATGATCCAGGCGAGCCAACGAAAAACGCTGGCGGTCCAGGCGGCACCTTTGGCCATCACGGCTTCCCACCAGGACATATTGGTAGTGTCCACTGGGGTGTGTGACAGCAGGCTGCTGATAAACTCACTGAGACCACCGAGTTGGGTAATCATGATACCGCTGATCACGATAAATAACACTAGGTTGATCAGCAGGGGGACCAGGATAAAGGGGCGTAGTTCACGCTTGGTTAATAGGCGGGCGCCGCGCATTAGCGCGTCAATACCATGGACTGGATTTGAAGTCATAAAGTTACCTCTCGCAGGTGCGCGGCGGCCAATCAGTGTTTAGCACCGGCGGCTTTTAGTATTTCTATGTACTCGCTGCTCTGGCGGTGTTCACTAATACGGGTTAATAAGGTTTTTCCACCCGGATCCATACTGTTGAGGTCGTGACCTTCGGCGAGAAATAGTTGTACAAAAGTGGCAAAACTCTCCGCTTTCATACTGCGGTAGGCGCGCTCAAGCAAATGGAAATCCCGGTTGGTATTTTTTGGTGCTTCCCCCACTAGGAAACCGGCAATTCGCTCCTCGTCAAATACTTCACCGAGGACTTTTTGTTTGTCTTTTTTTAGGCTCAAAATCTTTTCCTTAGTTCTGTGAAAGAAGCCAGGTAGATTGAACCTGGCCGCAGGTTAAAAAGGTTTAAAGTAGAGCGTCGAGCTTATCCTTGAGGATCTTGTTGATCATCTGTGGATTCGCCTGACCCTTCGAGGCTTTCATGATTTGGCCGACAAAATAGCCCATCATCTTGGGCCGCTTGGATTCGTCGGCTTTACAGTAGTTATCTACTTGTGCGCTGCTGGCAGCAATAACTGTCTCTACCATCTCTTCAATGGCGCCGGTATCAGATACCTGCTTGAGACCACGCTTTTCGATAACTTCATCCGCACCACCCTCTCCCTGTGCCATAGCTTCAAAAACCTGTTTGGCAATCTTGCTGGAGATGGTGTTGTCTTTGATACGCATGATTAACCCGGCGAGCTGCTGGGCGCTAACCGGGGAATCCTGTATAGAGATTTCCTGACGGTTCAGCAGTGCGGCTAACTCACCGGTAATCCAGTTAGCGGTGAGTTTGGGTTCCCCGCAGGATTTGCATACTGTTTCAAAGTAGTCGGCGCTGGCGCGCTCCTGAGTGAGTTGGTCAGCGTCGTAGGCAGATAAGCCGTACTCTGACTGGAAGCGCTCGGCTTTGGCATCGGGCAGCTCAGGAAGTAGTTCACGCAGTTGCTCGACATAGTTATCGGTGAGCACTACGGGTAGGAGGTCTGGGCAGGGGAAATAGCGATAGTCATTGGCAACTTCTTTACTGCGCATGGAGCGGGTTTCATTTTTATCCGCGTCGTACAGTCGGGTTTCCTGCACTATGCTGCCACCATCTTCGAGGATATCGATCTGACGCTCGGCTTCAACTTTGATAGCTCGCTCAACAAAGCGGAAGGAGTTGATGTTTTTAAGCTCGGTGCGAGTGCCCAGCTTTTCCTCTCCCTTTAATCGCACAGAGACGTTGGCATCACAGCGGAGAGAGCCTTGAGACATATCTCCATCGGAGATGCCCAGATAGGTGACGATACTGTGGATTTTTTTCAGGTAGGCAACCGCTTCGGCGGCGCTGCGCATATCGGGCTCTGAGACAATTTCTATCAGAGGTGTGCCCGCGCGGTTTAAATCGATTCCAGACATGCCGTGGAAGTCTTCATGCAAGGATTTGCCCGCATCTTCTTCTAGGTGGGCGTGGTGCAAGCGTACTTTTTTACTACTGCCATCCTCTAGATGAATTTCAACTTCGCCAGCCCCAACGATAGGTTGCTCCAACTGGGTTGTCTGGTAGCCTTTGGGGAGATCTGGGTAAAAATAGTTTTTACGCTCAAAAACAGAGCGTTTACCAATATCCGCATTCATCGCCAGGCCAAACATAACCGCGTAACGAAAGGCTTCTTCATTAGGGACAGGCAGGGTACCGGGCATGGCCAAGTCTACGGCGCAGGCCTGGCTATTCGGTGCCGCACCGAAACGGGTACTAGCGCCAGAAAAAAGTTTGGATTGGGTGGATAACTGCACGTGAATTTCCAGCCCGATAACGATTTCCCATTCCACGATAGATCTCCTTATACGGCGCTGGCTTGGTGCCAGTCGGTAACCTGTTGGTATTGATGCGCAACATTGAGCATGCGGGATTCGTCCAGATAGTTACCGGTAATCTGAAGTCCTACAGGCAAATTGTTTACCAATCCACAGGGGATAGACATGCCTGGTAGGCCCGCCAAATTGGTGGCGATGGTATAGATATCTTCCAGGTACATGGCTACCGGATCAGCCCCCTTGGCTCCCAGCTCAAACGCAGGGGAGGGTGTGGTAGGCCCCATAATGACATCGACTTTTTCAAAAGCTTGTACAAAATCCTGCTTGATCAGTCGGCGCACCTGCTGGGCCTTGTTGTAATAAGCATCGTAATAGCCAGCGGATAGCGCGTAGGAGCCAACCAGAATGCGGCGCTGGACTTCTTCGCCAAAGCCCTCACCGCGGGAGCGCATATATAAATCTCGTAAATCTTTGGGGTTTTCACAGCGATGGCCATAGCGCACCCCGTCGAAGCGGGATAGGTTGGCGGAGGCCTCGGCTGGGGCTATGACGTAGTAAGCCGGAATAGCCAACTCAGTATGTGGCAGACTGATATCCACCAGCTCGGCCCCGAGTTTTTCAAACTCCTTAAGGGCATCTTGTACGCGGGCGGCTGTTTCAGCATTCAAGCCTTCCCCAAAGTATTCTTTAGGGACTCCGATTTTGAGGCCGGCGATAGAGTCGCTCAGTCCCGCGGTGAAGTCTTCATGCGGACGGTTCAGGCTGGTGGAATCTTTTGGGTCGTGGCTGACCATAGCAGACAACAGATAAGCGGCATCCTCAGCATTGCGCGCAATAGGGCCTGCCTGATCCAAGCTGGAAGCATAGGCGACAATACCCCAGCGGGATACACGGCCGTATGTAGGTTTAAGGCCGGTGGTATTGGTCAACGCGGCGGGTTGTCGAATGGAGCCGCCGGTATCTGTGGCCGTGGCTCCAGGTACTAGCAGCGCCGCTACTGCTGCAGCGGAACCTCCGGATGAGCCGCCCGGTACACAACGGGTATTCCAGGGGTTTTTTACTGGGCCGTAATAGCTGCTTTCGTTGGAGGAGCCCATGGCGAACTCATCCATATTGGTTTTGCCCAGAGTTACGGTGCCGGCGCCGTTGAGGTTTTCCACTATGGTGGCATCGTAAGGCGGAATAAAATTGTCCAACATCTTTGAAGCACAACTGGTGCGTACGCCATTGGTGCAGATGATGTCTTTATGGGCAACTGGCACTCCGCACAGGGTGGGTGCTTCGCCTTTGGCAATACGTTGATCGGCGGCTTCGGCCTGCGATAGGGCGAGTTCTTCGGTTACGGTAATAAAGCTGTTATAGCTGTCGTCTAGTTGTTGGATTCGTGCAAGTAGATGGCGAGTTAACTCCATACTGGAGAATGCCTTGCTCTGCAGGCCGCGGATCATCTCGGCGATAGTAAGCTGGTGCATGTTATTCCCTTAAAGGCTTTGGGCGGGCTCAGGGCGAAATCGAATAATTGGGTGCTTGCCTGGGGGCCTGTTCAGTCGATGACTTTGGGGACTAGATAAAGCCCTTCTTCAGATTGCGGGGCCAAGTTCTGGAAACTCTGGTGCTGGTCAGTCTCTGTTACCTTGTCGGCTCGCAGGGTCTGCACTTCATCAAGTGGGTGCGCCATGGGTGCGACCCCATCGGTGTTGACGGCCTGTAACTGGTCCACCAGTTGAAGAATATCGCCGAGGCGGCCGCTGACTTCCTCAATGGTTTCTTCGGATATGGCGATGCGAGCGAGTTCCGCCAGCTTCTCTACGGTTTGCGTATCCACAGCCATGGCAATAGAGCTCCTCCGGCTTCAGTTGCGAATCTGGGTTGCTCCGTATAAGGACGGGGCAGGGCCGGCAAATTTAGCACAATAGGCCGCTATTCTCACCGGCTCAGCTGTAGGGGGAAATCTGCAATCGATTAGCCGGGCTTCAGCCTTGCCCTGAACCGGTGCCGTTGTTAGAGTTTGCCCAATCCTGCCGGGCGCTCAGAGACTCCGGCGTATTGCGTAAATTCCGATTCGAAATGCGGCTCGGAACTCAGAATTATTTGCGCGGACTAACTAGGATTTGTATCCATAAAATAAGCCGCGCCCGCAGTGCCCGATCTGGGGGCTGACAATTAGTACAAGGTAATCGAATTCCATGTTTAAACGTTTGCGGGGCATGTTCTCCAGTGACCTCTCCATTGACCTGGGAACCGCCAATACGCTGATTTACGTTCGCGATCGCGGCGTAGTACTCGACGAGCCCTCTGTCGTCGCAATCCGTCACTACAATGGCCAGAAAATCGTTGAGGCAGTTGGAGTGGAAGCCAAACGTATGCTCGGCCGCACCCCCGGTAATATCACAGCGATTCGCCCACTGAAGGACGGGGTGATTGCCGATTTCCAAGTGACTGAAAAAATGTTGCAGCACTTTATCAAGAAAGTGCATGAAAACAGCTGGATGCGCCCAAGTCCCCGTGTGCTGGTATGCGTACCCTGTCAGTCCACCGAAGTGGAGCGTCGTGCAATTCGCGAATCTGCTTTGGGTGCCGGCGCCCGCGAAGTATCTCTGATTGAAGAGCCGATGGCGGCGGCGATTGGTGCTGGCCTGAACGTGGAGGAGGCCAGCGGTTCAATGGTGGTGGATATCGGTGGTGGTACGACTGAGATTGCCATTATCTCCCTCAATGGCGTGGTCTACTCCGACTCTGTGCGTATCGGTGGCGACCGCTTTGATGAAGCCATCGTCAACTATGTACGCCGCAACTACGGTAGCGTAATCGGTGATGCCACTGCTGAGCGTATTAAAGAAGAAATAGGCTGTGCGTACGCGGGCAGTGAAGTTCGTGAGATCGATGTACGCGGCCGCAACTTGGCGGAAGGGGTGCCCCGTAGTTTTACCCTGAATTCCGATGAAATTCTTGAGGCCTTACAAGAGCCGCTAACTGGTATTGTACAAGCGGTGAAAAGTGCCCTTGAGCAATCTCCCCCCGAGCTGGCTTCGGATATCGCTGAGCGCGGCATGGTATTAACCGGCGGTGGAGCCTTGCTGCGGGACCTGGATCGCCTGCTGATGGAAGAGTCAGGTCTGCCAGTGATCGTTGCTGATGACCCCCTTACCTGTGTTGCCCGCGGTGGCGGCAAGGCCCTGGATATGTTGGATCGCAGCCGTTTGTATCTGATGTCCAACTGAGTGGATTGAAGCTGGCGGGTTTTCCTAACAATTAGTGAGGTAGCCCTGCCGGCAGTTAGTTTCACGTTTCAGTGACATCCGATATATTGTGAGATCAATAATCATTGACCTGTACAAAGGTGGCTGCCCTTGAAACCGCTTTTTACCCGCGGCCCCTCCCCTGAGTTCCGCCTTCTATTATTGGTGCCGCTAGCAATCGCCTTGATTGTTGCAGACCACTACACCAATTGGTTCCAGTCTACTCGCGAGCGTCTTTCTGGTGTTACAGCGCCTCTTTACTGGATCACTGGTGCTCCAGAGCGTGTTGGCGATTGGGCTGGAGAGCAGTTTCGCTCTCGCGAGGAGCTGCTTGAAGAAAATGACCGTCTCAAGCGTCAAGTATTGCTGTTGGAGCAGCGCAGCCAATTATTGGCTGCGGTCAAGGCGGAAAATACGCGTTTGAAGGAGCTGATGAATTCGGCAGAAATGGTTGATGACCGGGTGCTGGTGGCCCAGGTTATCGGTGTCTCACCGGACCCCCTTGAGCATGTGCTGTTGATCGATAAAGGGCGCGATCATGGTATTGATGTGGGCACACCGGTGATGGATGCGAGTGGTTTGCTCGGGCAGGTGATTGAGGCTGGGGATGCGTTCAGCCGGATTCTCCTGATCACTGATTCCAGCCACGCAATTCCTGTCCAAGTGTTACGCAACAGTATGCGTGCCGTCGTTGAGGGCACCGGTGACCTCTATCGCCTCAAGCTCAGGCATCTTGCGAATACCAGCGATATCCGCGAGGGTGATCTGCTACTCAGTTCCGGTCTCGGTGGACGTTTTCCCGCAGGCTACCCGGTGGGCGAGGTTATGTCGATCTCCCGAGACCCGGGTCAACCATTTGCCGAGGCGGAAGTGCTCCCGCGCGGGCGTATGAGTCGCAGCCGCTTTGTTTTGGCGGTAATCGGGAGTGGGGGGCAGGGCCTTGCAAGCGAATAATCGCTGGTTTATCACGCTCACGCTCTTTCTCTCGATGTTACTTGTGGTTATGCCCTTACCACAGCAGTGGCTGTGGTTCCGCCCCGCGTTTCCGGCGCTATTGGTTATTTTCTGGGTTACTCGTATGCCTCAGGCCTTGGGCGTTGGTTTTGCCTGGCTGGTGGGTATCCTGGAAGATCTGATCAGCGGAGCCAGTCTCGGTACCCATGCATTGGCTCTGGCAGTTTTGGCCTATTTCAGCCTGTTAACCTACCAGCGTACCAGGGCCTTTAATCCAGCTCAGCAGCTTCTATGGGTGTTCGTTTTGGTGGGTATCCACCAGGTTGTGGGTAACTGGGTACATGGTTTGGAGGGAAAAACCGTTCCCGGCCTGACATTCTTATGGCCGGCACTCACCACGGCCCTGCTATGGCCTTGGGTTGCTCCGCTATTGCATCGTCTCTGCAGTCGGCTGCAGGTTCGTTGAGCGTCTCGTCAGTCTGTAAATCAATGTAAAATTCTGATCATTTTTCGATCAGTATCGCTATAATCAGCCGCTGGCCCACAGGGAATATGTAGTACAGTGACAAATATCACCTCTTCGAATCGCCTTCTTCTTGCTTCGGGGTCGCCACGTCGAGCCGAATTGCTGGAGCAAATAGGCGTTGTGTTTTCCCAATGCCCGCCCTCGGTGCCTGAGCAGAAAGAAGCTTCAGAGACTCCCCAAGAATATATTCAGCGCTTGGCGCAGGAAAAATCTGTGGCCGGGTTATTGGCGACACCAGAACAGGCCGGGCTCTGGGCCCTGGGGGCCGATACAGTCGTACTTTGTGGTGAGCGTCTCCTGGAGAAACCGCGGGATTTTACTGACTTTGAGTCCATGATGTCGGCCCTATCGGGCAGAGAGCATTCTGTGCTGACTGCGATTTGTCTTCGCAGTCAGCACAGGCAATTCAGCTGTCTGGTGGAAACCCGGGTGCGCTTTCGCCAATTATCAGTCCAGAGTATTCAAGACTACTGGCACACCGGTGAGCCCGCCGATAAAGCTGGAGGATACGGTATTCAGGGAATGGGAGCCGCGTTAGTGGAGTCTATCAGCGGCAGTTATAGCAATGTGGTTGGCCTGCCCTTGGAGGCGTTAGTTCCGATGCTGGAACAGGCCGGGATTTCTTACTGGCAGGAGGCCAAGTCTTGAGTGAAGAATTGCTGATCAATGTTGCCCCAACAGAGACCCGAGTGGCACTGGTAGAAAATGGTGTGCTACAGGAAGTCTACCTGGAGCGCAGTGCACGTCGGGGCATTGTTGGCAATATCTATAAGGGCAAGGTGATTCGGGTATTGCCGGGGATGCAGGCGGCTTTTGTGGATATTGGCCTGGAGCGAGCCGGGTTTATCCATGCCTCTGATATCGCCCCCCTGGATGATGATGGGATGGAGTCCAGGGATGCTGAAGTTGCTGATATTCGCGCTCTCGTGCGGGAGGGGCAGCCCCTGGTCGTTCAGGTAGTAAAAGATCCTATTAGCAGTAAAGGCGCGAGACTGACCACCCACTTGTCAGTATCTGCCCGCTATCTCGTCTATATGCCGCAAACCCGTCATATCGGGATCTCCAATCGTATCGAGGATGAGGGAGAGCGCGAGCGCTTGCGTAAGCTGGTGGAGGCCGCCTCGTCACGTCTCGCCGAAGATGGCCTTTCCGCTGATGGAGGCTTTATTTTGCGCACCGTGGCTGAGGGTGTTAGCGAGGAGGAGTTACTACGGGATATCCCCTTTCTTTACAAACTTTGGGGGGAGTTGGAGCAGCGCATCAAGGAGCGGGTAGTGCCCTCTGTAATTTACGAGGATTTGCCGCTATTTATGCGTGCCCTACGTGATCTTGCGCGCCCTTATACCGAGAAGATTCGTATAGACTCCCGCGAGGCGCACGGTCGCGCGGCAGAATTTGCAGGCAAGTATGCACCAGAAATAGCTGGACGACTCGAGCACTACCCCGGTGAGCGTCCCCTGTTTGATCTGTATGGGGTTGAGGAGGAAATTCGCCGCGCCCTACAGCATAAGGTGACGCTAAAGTCCGGGGGGTATTTAATTGTCGAGCAAACCGAGGCGATGAGTACTATCGACGTCAATACCGGCGCATTTGTAGGTCACCGCAACCTGGAAGAGACTATCTTCAAGACGAATTTGGAGGCGGCAACGGCAATCGCCCGCCAGCTGCGCCTGCGCAACCTGGGGGGAATCATCATTATCGATTTTATCGATATGAAAGATCCTGAGCACCAACGTCAGGTATTGCGCACCCTGGAGAAGGCCCTCGAGCGGGATCACGCTAAGTCGAGTATTACCGGGGTTTCCGAACTTGGTTTGGTAGAGATGACCCGCAAACGTACGCGGGAATCTCTTGGGCAAATCCTGTGCGAGCCCTGCCCTGTGTGCGAGGGGCGCGGCACTTTAAAGAGTGCGGAAACAGTTTGCTTTGAGATCTTCCGGGAAATTATCCGTGAGGCGCGCGCCTACGATAGTGAAAAAATCATGGTTTTGGCCAGTCAGGTGGTAATCGATCTGCTGCTGGATGAAGAGTCGGCGAATGTCGCCGATCTGGAGGAATTTATTCGCAGGCCCATACAGTTCCAAGTAGAGCCCATTTACAATCAGGAGCAGTACGACATTGTTCTTGTGTAAATCATTATTAGCCTCCTCGCAGTTTTTCGATGTTGGTCGTTGCGATGCCTGCGACAGCACCATGGAAGAGTGGGGGTGATGATGATCCTATTGCGCTGGCTTGCGCGAAAGTTCTGGTTGTTATCGGTAAGCTTGGTGATTGCCCTGGCGATCCTTGTACAAACCGGACGCCTGCTATCGCCTCAAGTTGAGGAATATCGCCCGCAGATCAGCCGTTGGCTCAGCGGCCAGTTGGGAGTTCCGGTGCAGATGGACCGTATCTCCCTGCGCTGGGAAGCACTGCAAGTCTCATTACAGCTCGACGGCCTGCGTCTGGGGCAGAAGGGCGAGTTGCGTATGGGACACGGTCTGTTCCAACTGGATTTGCTCGCCAGCCTATGGAATCGTGAGCTGGTGTGGAAAGACCTGCAAATGCACGCCTTTACGGCTGGACTCAGCCGAGATGAGCAGGGCGAGTGGCGTCTGGACGGCTTCCCCGATATCTCCCTAAAGCCTGACGGCAGGGTTGTGTCCAATCCCAAGGCAGCGGACCCGGCACGACTTTTCCAGTTGAGCCCCAAGGTCTGGATTAGCGATGCGGCAATCACTGTCAGGCTGCCTGATGAGCAGGTTGCCGAGCTCAACTTGCCACAAATTTCTCTGGAAAACCGAGGTGATTTTCATCGTCTTACGGCCCGCGCTTTTATCTCCCGCGAAGGCGAAGAGCAGGCTAGCAACACTGAGACTCTCCGCCTGGTGCTGGAGGGGCGTGGTAACCCGCGCAATAAAAAACAATTTTCACTGCGAGGTTATATGCAGCTCAATGAGCTGCTGTTGGACCAGGATATTGTGTCACTACTCCATCAGTTGACCCCTCTACCCGACCGATTTCATTGGAGTGGGCGTAAGTGGGCGGATGGACGCCTGTGGCTGCATAGCGATGCGAGCAGTGGTTATCGGTTGGTCGGACGAGTAGACCTTGCTCAGGTATCAAACTTGGATCAGCCAGAAGAGGCGCCGAAGAAAAGCAGTCAGGGCAAAAGTCAGCATGAAAGTAGTGATCTGGTACAAAACAGAGATCACATAATGGCACCTTTACGGGCGCTTTCTGGAGATATTTCTGGTCGCTGGCTGCCCGGTGAACATTGGCGTTTGGCTTTACAGGATACCCAAATCGATTGGCAGGGCTTGCAGATGCCACCGCTAAACCTGCAGGTTAGTAACGACCTTCAGGGAGTAGCACTGTCCGCAGATGTGATCGATTTAGCGGGATGGAGCGATATTCTCACTCGGCTGGATGTTTTGCAGGGTGCTGCAGGCGAGTGGTTGACGTCCCTGAAGCCTTCTGGCCAGTTGCGACGCGTGCAGCTGCGCAAAGAAGCGCAAGGTGCGGTGAGCCTGAGTGCCAATTTGCACAATATCAGCACGCAGGCATTCCGCGGTGCGCCATCAGTGGCCGGCTTGAGTGGCTACATGGAGTTTGCCGGTAACGATGGCCGGGTGGAATTGGATGGCTCGAACTTGCAAGCAGGGTTTCCAAATCTTTACTCCGAGGCATTCTCTTTTGAGCAAGCCAGCGGTACTTTGGCCTGGAGCCTTAGTAAGGATTCGAATGAAATCAATGTCTTCTCTGGCCCTTTGCTATTAGATGGAAATCTGGGCGAAGTTCGCGGGCAGTTTTTGTTGTCCCTGCCTTTCCATCCTCAGAGTCGTCCAACGGATTTACTCCTGTCGCTTTCTCTGCGTGATGCGGATGTTGGCGTTCAAGAGAAGCTGGTGCCGACAAATGTCAGTGAAGACTTGCGCAGTTGGTTGAATGAGGGGCTGGGCAACGGAAATCCTGGTCGGGTTGAGACTGCCGCATTTATTTACCGTGGCAGCAGTTATCGCAAAAATGGCAAGGATGAGTCACTACGTGCGCTGGGGGCTCACAATAAGCGTCAAACAGTACAGTTGGCTGCAGACTTTTCTGGCGCCAATCTTAAGTATGCCGACGAATGGCCTAAGGTTCAGTCTGTTGATGGCCTACTCAGGCTGGATGATGGCAATGTTTCTGTCAGTGCAGACAAGGCCCGTGTTTGGGGAGTGGATGCGAATAAAGTTTTAGTGGAAGTAACCCCACAAAAAGATAAAGGCTCACGTCTGGATGTGACCGCCCAGCTTCAAGGGCCGGCTGCTGATGGTTTGCGCTTGTTGCGCGAATCCCCTTTGCGCAAACAGCTCGGCAATGCTTTTGATGAGTGGTTGTTGTCGGGAGATATTCGCGGGCAGCTGAACCTCACTCAGCCCCTGGGTGGTGCTTCAGTATCACCAGCTCAAAGAGTTGAATTGCAGTTGAGTCGTGGTGATTTACAGCTGCAAAATCTGCGCTTGCATGCTGAGGCTCTGGCTGGTGATGTCATTTTTGACAGCGATACAGGACTCGAAGGTACTGAGCTGAAAGGTCAGCTCTGGGGGCGGCCAATAAATGCGAGCATACGTCATATAGGTGATGCCGATGCGCGCGATACGCAGGTGGTCGTGGATGGCAGAGCCAGTACTGAGTCGATCTACAGCTGGAGCCAGCGTCCCGAGCTGAGATGGCTTGAAGGTACCATGGGTTACCAGGCACTTATTACCATCCCAGCAAAATCTAAAGAGGCCCCCTACGCTGCAGTTTTCGAGCTGACCTCAAATCTTGCTGGTGTGGCGGTAAACCTTCCGGAGCCCCTGGCTAAGCCCTCTGAAAGTAAAACGAATTTTGTATTGCGTGCCCCCATTGGTGATCAGGGCAGCTTATTTCACCTGAATTACGGTGAGCACCTGCAAGGGCAGTTTTGGCTGGTGGACGGAGCTCTTGAGCGAGCGGCTATTGCGCTCAATGCCGAGGCGAAATTACCTGAAGAAAGAGGGGTGAGTATCCTTGGCGACATTTCCAATGTTGATTTACCCCGCTGGGAAAAGCTGTTGGGCGTTTACCGAGATGACTCATCGGTTGTTGAAGAGTCATCCGCTCAGCCCGAACAAGCACCATCACTGATTCATAAGGTGCAAGCAAGCAACCTGGATGGCCTGACTGCACTTCCCCAAAGTGGACAGACAACTGACAATGTTTCCAGTCCACTACCGATTAGTCTTGACCTAAGCACAGATAGCCTGCAATTGGGAACAGTGGCTATTGAGCATATTCATGTCACAGGCGGAGGAGTGGGTTCAAAGTGGCAGTTAGATTTTGATAGTGAAATGGCGGCGGGAAGACTTTCGGGAACGCTCGGTGGGCAAAAACCTCTGCGTTTAAAGTTGGCGCATTTACGCCTTCCTGCTCCTGAAGAAAGGCAGACTATTTCCGGCGCTACATTGGCTGAGCAGCCCTTTGCGGAAGAGTTGTTGGACCCCTGGGCAGATTTTAATTTTCAGACGCTGCCAGCCCTGGATTTCAGCACGGAAAGTCTGCGAGTGGGGGGTGAGGAGCTCGGGCGCTGGTCTTTTGAAGTTCGGCCATCCGAAGACCGCCTGGTTCTAAGCGATATTCGCGGTAGTGTCCGCGGGTTCCATCTGCAGGGACGTGGTGGTGGTGAAAAAGCCTTGGGAGCGCAATTGATGTGGATGCGCGATGCGGAGGGCAATAATTCCTCTCAATTTATTGGGCGCCTGGCAGCAGATGATCTCGCTGATATTCAGCGTGAGATGGGGCATGAACCGCTTATTGAAAGTAAGTCTGCGACCTTTGATACAGCCTTGCGCTGGGATGGGTCTCCGGCCATGGCCAAGGGTAGTTTGCTCTCCGGAGATTTGAAAATAGATATTCGTGATGGCCGCTTCCTTCGTTCCACCGGTACTGCTGGCTCAACGGTCTTGCGGTTGTTATCGCTGTTTAATTTCGATACCTGGGCGCGCCGCTTGCGCTTGGATTTCTCCGACCTTTATAAGAGTGGTATGGCTTTCGACCGAGTGCGTGGAGAGGTCGTGTTCGAAGGGGATGGGCAGTTGTTGATTGCAGTGCCTATTCAGGTTGAGGGGCCAACCAGTGAGCTGCAGATGGCGGGAAGGGTCAATCTTTTGCGGGAAGATTTGGATTTGACCCTGGTGGCGACTTTGCCAGTAAGTAACAACCTAGCCCTGGTTGCCGCTCTTGCTGGGGGATTGCCGGCTGCGGCAGGCGTTTATCTCATCAGTAAAGCGTTTAAAAAGCAGGTGAAGAAGATGGCCAGTGTGAGTTATCGCATCAGCGGTGACTGGGCTGACCCTCAAATGCGTTTTGAGAGACTCTTTGATGGAGATGGTGCAGAGCGTCAGGGGGCCGCCTCTGAGGCTGCTGGGAAACAGGCAAAACCGGATCAGGGAATCAGTCGTGCACCAACGCTTCCTTTGGCGGATGAAGCGGGCTCTTAGCCTGCTTATTGGGAGGATACACTTCCAGAAAGAGCTCAACTGCATGTGCATCTAGTTCTCTATCCTATTAGGTAGGTATAACTGAGTGAGGACAGGAGTTTGCAAGATGGTGAGGTCCCCGGCCTTATGGCCCCTGTTGGTGTTTGCCCTGATTCTATCGGCCTGCTCTGAGGCTGATGACCAAAGAATCCAGAATATGACAGTGGCGGAAGCCAAATCACGTATAGCCGAAGGCAGAGGGCTAGAGCAGATCCCCAAGTCGGTATGGAAGCAGCTACTCCCCGAGGACCGTTACAAGGTTCTCTGGCAGGGAGATACGGAGCGGGCTTTTAGTGGCAAATTGTTATACAACGAAAAAGAAGGTGTTTATGTCACCGCAGGCTGCCGTCTGCCGGTTTTTAGTTCAAAGCACAAGTTTAAATCGGGTACTGGTTGGCCCAGCTTTTGGGATGTGGCCTATCCGCAGAATATCGTATTAAAGGATGATTTCAGCTGGGGGCTCAGGCGCACAGAGGTATTGTCCAAATGCGGAGAGCACCTGGGGCATGTGTTTAAGGATGGTCCACCACCGACAAACCTGCGGTATTGCTTGAACTCGCTGGCCTTAGATTTTGAGCCGGCCGGGGATGTCAAACAATAATCGCTAGATCTCATACTATCTTTGTCTGATTTTTGGTTTGAGCGAGACTCTTTTGTAGTTTTAATTGATGCAATTTGGCTTTGGTATAAGTCAATTGAGTTTATGGGCGGAGCAGGGCCGCCCGTGTGACATGCGGTGGGTGAATGAGAACTACTGTGATGCCTGAATAAAGAAATCACGCAGGTAGCGGAACAGCTTGCGCTGATTGCTGGGTGGTTTGCTGTTTTTGATCTCGCGCAGGGAGTCGCGTACCAACTGCCGTAAATGCTGGTGGTCTATCTGGGGGTACTGGTCAAAAAAGGTACCCTGGGCACTATTACCTTCTTCGAGTAGGCGTCTGCGCCAGTCTTCAGCCATTTTATCGAAGCGCAGGTGCTGCTGGTCTCGCTCTTTAAACTTATTCAGCACGGCTTCTATCGCTTCGTGATCTGCACTGCGCATCAGCTTGCCAATATACTGCATTTGGCGACGGCGAGCCTCGTTGGACTTGATTCGCCCCAAGGTGTCTATTGCCTCGCGCATATCCTCATCAATGGGCACCTCGGCGAGCTGGGCTTTAGATAGTTCGGTTAATTGCTTCCCCAGGGCCTGCAGCTCGTGCATCTCCTGTTTTACCTGCGTCTTGCTCTTGGGCAGGTCTTCATCATCGTATTCGTACATCTTCAGTTCCGTATAAAAGTTCCGGATCGTACCGGCTCTGTTTGAGCGGGGAGTGTATTGCCTTTCAGCCAAAATACCAGGTGGCGAGGCCAAGGAAGGACATGAACCCCACCACATCGGTGACGGTTGTCAGTGCGACACTACCGGCTAATGCCGGATCGATTTTTATTGCCCGCAATACAACCGGTAAGATTGCTCCTGCCATCGCTGCCACAATCAAATTGATTACCATGGCCGCAACAATAATGACCGCAATGGTAATGTCGTCAAACCAGAGTGCAGCGATTAGCCCCATCACCAGAGACCAAAGCAGGGCATTAAGGCATGCAGAGCCGAGTTCCCGCGAGAGTAGCCAACTGAGGTTACTTTTGCCAATCTGGCCCAGAGCCATGCCCCTGATCACCACGGTGAGTGTCTGGCTGCCGGCCACCCCCCCCATACTTGCGACAATCGGCATCAATACCGCCAGGGCAACGACTTTTTCCAGCGTATTCTGGAACAGACTGATTACCCATGAGGCCAGAAGGGCTGTGAGCAGATTAATACCGAGCCAGAGGGCGCGCCTGCGCGCAGTGCGCCTTACCGGAGCAAAGGTGTCCTCTTCTTCATCGAGGCCCGCCATACTCATCAGTGAGTGGTCAGCGTCTTCGCGAATAACATCGACGATATCGTCGATTGTAATTCGACCCAGTAGGCGGTTGTGCTCATCCACTACTGGTGCGGTGATCCAGTCATACTTTTCAAACAGCCGGGCCACCTCTGTATCGCGCATATCGGCGGGAATTGGCTCCACATCAGTATTGACGACCTCGCGTACCGTGACAGAGGGGTCTGTGGTGAGAAGCTTTGAAAGCGGTAGCAGCCCGATATATTGGCCACGTCGATTGACTACAAATAAGCTATCGGTGGATTCCGGCAACTGCTCATGGCGGCGCAGGTAGCGCAGCACCACATCCAGGCTTAAGTTGGGGCGCACCGAGATAGTATCGGTGTCCATTAAGCCGCCAGCGGTATTCTCATCGTAAGCGAGTACGCTTTCCACCCTCAGGCGGTCGGTTTCGCTCATTGCTGAGAGGACTTCAGAGACGACACGTTCGGGGAGCTGCTGAAGGATATCGGCGATATCGTCCGCATCCAGCCCCTCCATAATCTCCACCATCTCCTCGGTATCCATGGTATCGAGGATTTGACTGCGCACTTCATCGGTGAGCTCTTGCAGTACCTCACCTTCGACATCCCGATCGATCAGGTTCCACAGAACCTGGCGAATACGCGGGGGGGAGCTTTCCAAAAGCTGCGCAATACTCTGCGGGGTCAGGGTTTTGAGCATGCGCCGGACTTCCTGCCCGGTGCCACTATCGAGGGCGGCGAACAACTCGCTGAGTTGGTTTTGCGCGCGGAACTTGATTTCGGCTTGGGGTGGGCTGGACACGATAAATCCTTACTGCTCAGCGGTGTTTAGGGAGTAGAGACCATAAGAAAGTCGCGGCGTTATTACGCCATGGCGGACTCTATCCAGAGCCGCTCGCCTTTGCAAATTACTCGGCTTCTCCAAAGCGCTCTGAGACGAGAGTGCTGATAGCTCCGAGTGCGTCACTCTCATCACGGCCCTCAACCTCCAGCTCCAACTCTGTACCCTGCCCGGCGGCAAGTAGCATAAGCGCCATAACGCTCTTGCCATCCACCGATCTATCGCCACAGTGCACTTTGATGTTGGAAGAAAAGCGGGCAGAGGTTTGGGCAAACTTACTGGCTGCGCGAGCGTGCAGCCCGAGCTTGTTAATGATGGTGAGGCGCTGTTTTTGCATAGGTAGCGGATTTGTATGGACTATCTCTGTTGTTCGCGGTGACGGACTTGAATATTGCCAAATTTGTGTAGAAAAGTGCGCGCCAGTTGTTCAACCATATAAACTGAGCGATGTCTCCCTCCGGTGCAGCCAATGGAGATGCAGGTGTAGCTGCGATTGCTCTCCTGGAAAGAGGGTAGCCAGTTCTCTAGGAAACCGGTGATATCTGCTTCCATCTTGTTAGTTTTGGGGTGGGAGCGTAAAAATTCGGCTACTTCATGGTCCAATCCGGTTTTTTTCCTAAGATTGGGTTCCCAGTAGGGATTTGGTAAGCAGCGTAAGTCGAACATCAGGTCGGCATCCACTGGCACCCCATATTTAAAACCGAAAGACTGGAAAAGTATTGCCATCCCTTCCGAATGTCCGCCCACCACGCGGCTTCTAATCAGCTCCCGTAACTCGTGCAAACCGAGGCTACTGGTATCTATCACCATATCCGCCATGGCTGAGACGGGTGTTAGCAGCTCTCTTTCTTGTTTCAAGGCTTCGAGCAAGTGGGTGCAATCATTGCTTAGGGGGTGTTTGCGGCGGGTCTCGCTGAAGCGCTGTACCAGTACAGGTTCGCGGGCGTCCAGGTAGATTACATCACACTCTACGCCGGTACTGCGCAGGGCTTCAATAACTCGGGGGGCCTGTTTGATATCCTGCCAGAGATTGCGAGCGTCTATTCCCAGAGCAAGGGGGGTGTCCCCTTTAGTCGTTTGCTGCTCAGCCCGCTTGATGAGTTCGGGTAGCAGGCTAATCGGCAGATTGTCGATGCAGTTAAAGCCCGCATCTTCGAGTAGTTGAAGTGCGGAGCTTTTACCAGAGCCGGAGCGGCCGCTGATGATAATCAAGCGCATGGGGACCCCCTCTTTTTAGCTCTTTATACCATTTAATCGTTAATTGAATGGTGTTTATATTCCTGGCGGTAATTTATAAGTCGTGACTCCGGAATCGGATTACCAGGATATGAGCGCAAAGCTAGAATCAGGCCGCTGCGGCTGAATCTATAGCTAGGGCGTAGAGTGCGTCGCTAGTGTCAGCCTGCCTCAACTTGTCCCGGACATGGGTGTTAGAGAAGAGCGCAGCGATTTCTGCCAGTGTATCTAGATGTTGTTGTTCCGAATCTTCAGGGACCAGCAAGACAAAGAGCAGATCGACAGGCTGTCGGTCGATAGCGTCGAAATCTATGGCGGGTTCTGTAGTGCAGAGCACGCCAATGGGGTGCTCACATCCAGGAAGGCGGCAGTGGGGGATAGCCACACCTTCGCCAATTCCTGTGGAGCCTAGACGCTCGCGTGCAATCAGTTGGTTGAATATGGTGTCAGAGTCATGCTGTGGATATTGTTCGGCTACAGCCTGGGCAATATTGAGCAGCAATTTTTTTTTGCTGCTCCCCGCCAGATGGCAAAGGCTGAGGCGGGGAGAGAGTAAAGCTTCCAGTGTCATAGTTCAGCGGTGGTTCTGCAACTTCTCTTTGTGTTTTTTCAGTTGGCGGTCCAGTTTGTCTGTAAGCGAATCAATGGCCGCATACATGTCCTTGTCTTCCGAACCCGCGCAAAGATCGTGACCATTGATATGTACTCGGGCTTCGGCTTTCTGGATCAGCTTGTCTATGGATAGGATGACTTGCGCGTTGGTTATATTGTCATAATGCCTTGAGAGCTTTTCCAGCTTGTTCTCACAGTAGCTGCGCATTGGCGAGGTAACGTCGACGTGGTGACCACTAATATTGATCTGCATGGATTTCTCCTTACCAGGTGCATCACATTACGGCGAGCCTCCTTTCGGGTCGCAACCCTACTAGGAAGTGGCCCAGAATGGAAGGATACACTCAAAGTTTGGAGTTCGGTTGCGAAGGTGTAGTAATTGGTGCCAGGTTATGACTTGGCCTACCTCATGAGTCGAAACCCAAGCGGCCCCTTTAGACCAAGCGTTTTCGCTCGCTGGAGGAGGGAATTCCCATTGACTCGCGGTATTTCGCCACAGTGCGGCGGGCTACTTTAATACCCTGTTTATCGAGCTCTAGGGTAATTTTGTTATCTGAGAGCGGCTTGCGAGGGGTCTCTGCGTCAATCAGCTTGCGGATCAGTGCGCGGATAGCGGTTGAAGAGGCATCCTCACCGGAGTCTGTGCTGACGTGGCTCGAAAAGAAATACTTGAGCTCAAACACGCCGCGAGGCGTGAGCATGTATTTCTGGGTGGTCACCCTGGATATGGTCGATTCATGCATGCCAATAGATTCAGCAACATCTGCCAGCACCATAGGTCGCATGGCTTCCGGGCCTTCTTCAAAAAAACCTTGCTGCTTTTCGACAATACAGTTGGCTACTTTGAGTAAAGTCTCGTGGCGACTCTGCAGGCTCTTCATAAACCAACGTGCTTCTTGCAGGTGATCCCGCAAAAAATTGTTATCTCTGGAGTTGTCGGCACGCTTGACCAGGGAGGCGTAGTGGTCATTGATACGGATCTTTGGGGTGATCTCTGCATTCAATTCTACGTGCCAGCGAAGGGTTTTGCGGGAAACGACAATATCCGGAATTACATAGTCCGGTTCTTGCCCGCCATAGCTCTCTCCCGGACTGGGGTTTAAGGTCTGGATTAGGCGAATGGCCTCGCCTAGCTGGGCTTCAGTGAGTCGTGTGCGTCGACTCAACTGGCGAAAATCCCTTTTGCCAAGTAAGTCCAAGTGTTTCTCAATAATGTTTTGCGCTTGGCTTAGCCAAGGGGTACTTGGGGGCAACTGCTGCAGTTGTAATTGCAGGCATTCTTTGAGATCCCGAGCCCCGCAGCCAGCGGGATCAAACTGCTGAATAGCCTTCAGAACCGCGAGCACCTCATCTTCATCGATCGATAAAGAGGTGGCGACATCCTGCACAGAAGTGCCAAGGAGGCCGCTGGGGGCTATGCCATCAATTAAGTTTTCACCGATCCACTTATCCTGCTCAGATAAGGGGGTCAAATTCAGCTGCCAGCGTAGATGATCCTGAAGGCCGATGGAGGTGGTGTTACGCTCATAGCTGGAGGAATCTAACTCGTGGCCGCCGCTGTTATTGGTGTAGATATCATCCCAGCGCGAGTCGACGGGCAGCTCATCAGGAATTGCCTGGTCCCAGTCCCCCTCGGCCAGTTCGCGCTCTTCTACCGGCTGTGTTGTGTTTTCCGGTGTTTGCTCAGGCTGTGGTTGATTTTCATCCACCTTTACGGATTGCTCTTCGCTATCCGCTTCCAGCATCGGGTTGTTGTCCAGTGCTGCCTGGACCTCTTGCTGCAGATCGAGTGTGGAGAGTTGCAGTAGGCGAATTGCTTGCTGCAACTGGGGGGTCATGGTCAGCTGTGTGCCGAGCTTGAGCTGGAGAGACTGCTTCATAGTGGAGCGCCGCAGGCCGATAAGACAGGGTGTCGATCAAATTGTCCTAAGATGGCGCAGACTACCCCTCTCTTCAATCTATTACAAGCAATAAGCGTGCCGGTCCTGGCATGATAGCTGGTGCTATGTTTCCAGAATTATGATTATTCCCGTCTTAAGTGAAGAATTTAAGGACAGAAATTGGTGGTTAGCCTCAAATAGTGAATTCGTGTCCCAAATAAACTTCGCGCACCTGTTGGTTGGCGAGAACCTCATCCGGCGTGCCTGCAGCGATGATATGACCTTCACTGACAATGTAAGAGGTCTCACAGATATCCAGCGTTTCGCGAACATTATGGTCTGTGATTAGTACGCCAATATCGCGATCACGCAGGTGGCGGATGATCTCCTTGATATCGTTCACCGATATGGGGTCTACTCCAGCAAAGGGCTCGTCCAACAGGACGAAGCCGGGGTTGGTGGCCAGAGCGCGGGCAATCTCAACTCGGCGTCGTTCTCCACCAGAGAGGGCCATACCCAGGCTTTGCGCGATATGGGTTATATTAAATTCCTCAAGTAGTGCTTGGGCCTGTTGTTGCCGCTCGTCTCTTGAGAGGTCCTTGCGGGTTTCAAGGATTGCTAAGATATTGTCTTTTACCGTCAAGCGGCGAAATACAGAGGCTTCTTGGGGGAGATAACCGATACCTTTGCGTGCGCGTCCGTGCATGGATAGCCGGGTTATATCCTCATCGTCGATCATCACCCTGCCAGCGTCGGCCTGCACCAGCCCGGCAATCATATAAAAGCAGGTTGTTTTGCCGGCACCGTTGGGGCCGAGGAGGCCGACGACCTGTCCACTGGAAACACTGACAGTGACATCCTGGACGACTTTTCTTTTTTTATACTGTTTCGCGAGGTGTAACGCTTTGAGCGTTGGCATAGTGTGTACCGAATCTATCCATGCCGCGGGCTAAGTGATGCCCGCCGGTGCAATAATATTTGTTACTTATACAGGGGTGGTAGCTGGGGAGTTACTGACCTTGATTATCATTGGCGTCTTGCGAGCTCTCTTTCTTCTCGGGCTTCCAGGTCATCTCTACACGCCCTTTCCCTGTTTGGCCCTTGGCACTCATTTGCTCGGTAGTGAGATCGTAGTCAATTTTTTCCGCTGTCAGTGTGTTGCCTTCCCGGTCAACATGGGCTTTACCGGTTAGTTGCAACTCCTCAGAGCCCACTCGGTATACAATGCGTTGGGCTCGGGCTTTTACGGGGTTCTCACCCTGGAGGATCTTTTGCTGGAAATGTGCGGGTTTACCCACGGCCACTACACGGCTAATTTCCTTTTCTGGAGTGAAGTAAACCTCAACGCGGTCCGCCTGTATTTTTAAAGACCCCTGAGTTATAACAACATTATTACTATATACCACTAGGTTATTATTTAGACCTGCATTCATTGCATCAGAGCTTATATTGATCCGCTGCTGGCGGTCCTCAGGCAGTGCAAAAGCCGATGAAGCTGTGAGCAGGAGCGCTGCGATGGTGGTGACTTTTAACAGATGGCGGTAATTAGTCAGTGTCATAGATGCTCTTTACATCGGATAGGATTTCCATCCGGTCTTCATTCAAGTAAGCGCGCATGCCTTTGCCGGTGGTGCGGTTTGGGCCAGAGCTTATAGTAACAACTTTGTCTGTCTCGGCGAATTCCTTCGCGGGCAGGATCGTAATACTGGACGTTTCCAATTTGATGCCACCAGGGGTGGGTAGTTCATCAATTTCTACATCGCCACTCAGGACTATTCGTTCACCACGATTGTGTGCCACTCCTTCCCGGGACTCGGTACGCCATTTAGGCTGGTCATCTTGGTAAAAAACCATGCGAGGTTCGGTCAGGTCTGCCCGGTCACGACGTTTAAACTGGTAGTAGGTTATCTGGTCTGCGTCCACGCGATAGGCTAGATTTCCTTCCTCATTAAAGTGGCGTGTCTTGGCGTTTCGGATGATCAGTTCTGCCGCTTTGTCATGCTGCTGGGGGGTAGGGCGGATTCCCAGCAGCTGATCTGGCGGGCTCTCCGAAAGCCATAGGCCAGCGCTGATTAGCGACACTACTAATAGCAGCGGTAGCCAGGTACGCATTATTGCTCACCAATATAGGGGGCAAGTGCAGAGTCAAATGTTCCCTGGGCCTGCATAATTCGGTCACAGGCTTCGCGTACAGCGCCTTCACCACCGCGGGTTCGGGTTATCCACAGGGCGCGCTCTCTGACTGGAGGGGCTGCATTGGGAGGGGCTATTGGGCAGCCGACACGGGTCATAACCAGAAGGTCAGGATAGTCGTCGCCAATATAGGCGATATCTTCTAAGCGGCATGGCTCGTCGGCTAAGAGCTCCTGCAGTGCTATAAATTTGTCCTCGCGCCCTTGGATCAGTTTAGTGATGCCAAGATCGTGAGCGCGGCGTTCCACTACTGAGCTGCGTCGCCCTGTAATAATGGCTACGCGAACCCCGGAATTTTGTAGCATTTTAATGCCGTGCCCATCGAGGGTATTGAAGGTCTTCAGCTCATTGCCGTTATTGTCGAAATACAGCTTGCCATCGGTGAGGACGCCATCTACATCCAATACCAGCCAGCGTACTTTCTGCAATACTGCGTTTATTTCTTCTTCTGAAACCACCAGAGTTGTCCTTGTTTACTGTTTTTTAGAGCACTAATGGGCCCTGCAAATTGTTTGATTATCTCAGATTACGCCGGCGCGCAGTATATCGTGCATATGTAATACACCGATCGGGTGGTGGACTTCATCCTCCACAACCAGCGCGGTGATCTTGTAATCTTCCATAATGCGTAGTGCCTCTGCAGCCAGGGTCTCGGCGGATACCGTTTTGGGGCGGCGACTCATCACCTGTTCCATAGTGGCTTTATCTAATTCAATTTTGTGATCGATTACGCGGCGCAAGTCCCCGTCGGTGAACACGCCAAGCAGTTCTCCTTTTACGTCGACGATAGTGGTCATACCAAACCCTTTACTGGTCATTTCCAGTAGGGCCTTAGATAGCAAAGTATCGGGTTGGACCTGAGGTAGTTCTTCCCCTGCGTGCATAACATCTTCGACTTTCAGTAGCAGGCGTCGGCCAAGTGCTCCACCAGGATGAGAGAAAGCGAAGTCTTCAGCCGTAAAGCCTCTCGCCTCCAGTAGGGCCACGGCCAGAGCATCACCCATAACCAAGGTGACAGTGGTTGATGAGGTTGGTGCCAGATTTAAGGGGCATGCTTCAGTTTGCACTGAAATATCCAGGTTTACCTCTGCCGCCTGCGCCAAGGGAGAATCTGTCTTGCCAGTCATGCTGACCATGGGGATGCTCAGGCGCTTCAACAATGGCAGTAGGGTAAGTACTTCAGCGGAAGAGCCTGAATTGGAGATGGCTATCACCAAGTCGTCTCGAGTGATCATTCCCAGGTCGCCATGACTCGCTTCCCCTGGATGAACGAAAAAACTTGGGGTGCCAGTACTGGCAAGGGTAGCCGCTATTTTACGCCCGATATGCCCTGACTTACCCATGCCAGTTACGATGGTACGTCCGGGGCACTGTAGGATCATCTCGCAGGCGCGCTGGAAGTCGCCGTTGATCCGGTGTTCCAGTGCGGCAACAGCTTCCGTTTCCATTCGCACGGTGCGCTGCCCGGCCTGCAATATCAAATCCTGGGTCATTGGGTGCCTCTGAATAACTGACTTCTAATTTAATAGTTTCTAATTTTATAAGGTAAAAAAGTGATGACTTATCTTCGTCCGGTTTTATGGTGAGCCCTTTGAGCGTTAGGGGGGAGACTTTATCACTTATGTTTGACGCAGTTGTCCCTGCGATTGTCGTGCTAATCTATATACGAACACCCAACAGGCATGTAGGAAAACCACTCGCCTGCCGGAGTGTCAAATGACACGCTCGTACACTGCCACACCACCGGGCGCGGTCATGGTATAGTCTGCCGCCGCTGCTGTCAGCTATGTCACTCAGCGGATGAACGACAATTTCCCATTTACTGGGACTGATTGCCAGCAGCTTCGTCATGGCACTTATTTACGCTGTGTGCGTCCAAGGAATGATTTGCTAATTGGAGAGTATTTGTGAATACATCATTTTGGATTGGTCGGTACGGTTTTTCCCGGTGGCTAAGATTTGTACTTTGCGCAGTATTGGTGTCTGCTGTGGTCCCCGCTGCGAATGCCGATCAAAACCCCTATGTAATGATTGAAGGGGTTTCCCAAAAACTGTTGAGTGTGATTCGCTCAAATGCCCAATATGCCAACTCTGATCCGCAGAGATATTACAGTGCTATTGAGGGGGTCCTGACGCCGGTTGTGGATTTTGATTTTATCGCGCGCGGTGTTATGGGGCGTTATGCCAAACAGGCGACTGCATCCCAGCGCTCCCGTTTTTCCAGTGCTTTTCGTCGAGATTTGGTGGCAACATTTGCTCGGGGTGTAGCAAATTTTGGCGACCTCGATGTGAAAGTGGTCAACCCGGGAACTTTGCCCAGTGGGAACCGGGTTAATGTTTTGCAGGAAGTGCGCAGCAAAGAGGGTATTACCAAAGTTTCTTATACTCTGGTGCGTAACCGCGCTGGAGAGTGGAAGCTGATTAACGTTATCTTAAATGGCGTTAATTTGGGTAAAACTTTCCGCAGTCAGTTTTCTCAATCTATGCAGTCTTATGGGGATATCGACAAGGTAATCTCCAACTGGTCCGCAGGACAGGATGTTGCCGATAAAGTGAGCTAGTCGGCGAACTTCAGGGTGCGCAGCTGCGCACCCTCCATGATTCAAGTACACTTGCGTGATGTTTTTTAACTAACGCAAATCCCACCTATGCAACCAGATGAAATCAAAACCCTCATTGAGGGTCATATCCCCGAGAGTAATGTCGACGTCGCCTTTGAAGGTAGCCACCTGATGGTGACTGTGGTGAGCAGCGCCTTTGAAGGCCTAAGCCGCTTGAAAAAGCAACAGCTGGTTTATGCGGCGCTAAATGACAAAATTGCCGACGGCACTTTGCACGCCGTGCAAATGCAGACCCTTACTCCAGAAGAAGCCAGTCGATAACCTGTCGCCTGTATTCAGGTGACTCCCGAAATACGAGACCGAATGGATAAGTTAATAATAGAGGGTGGTAGCCCAGTTTCCGGCACCCTGCGAATTTCTGGTGCGAAGAATTCCGCTCTGCCAATTTTGGCCGCAGCACTTTTGGCCGATGGTCCGGTACATATTCATAACCTGCCACACCTTAATGACATCACCACGATGATCACCCTGCTGCGCTGTATGGGGTGTGATGTCACAATTGATGAGAAGCTGGGTGTTGAAATAGACCCCCGTTCGGTCAACGATCTGACGGCGCCCTACGAGCTGGTGAAAACCATGCGCGCCTCTATTTTGGTTTTGGGCCCGCTACTGGCCCGCCACGGCGTAGCTAATGTCTCTTTCCCTGGCGGCTGTGCGATCGGTAGTCGTCCGGTGGATATCCACCTGAAAGGGCTGGAGGCGATGGGTGCAGAAATAACCATTGACGGTGGTTTTATCCGGGCCCGCTCCAATGGCCGCCTTAAAGGCGCCAATATCGTTATGGAGAAGGTTACTGTCGGTGGTACAGAAAACCTGCTGATGGCGGCAGTTTTGGCAGAGGGCACCACGGTATTGCACAATGCCGCGCGCGAACCTGAGATCGTCGACCTGGCAGAATTCCTAATTGCCATGGGGGCACAGATAGAGGGTGTTGGCACTGACACTATGCGCATCCACGGCGTCCCCAAGTTGACCCCTTGCACCTTTACCGTTATGCCGGATCGCATCGAGACTGGCACTTTTCTTGCCGCTGCGGCAGCAGCTCGTGGAAAGGTTCGGCTTCTGCATACCCGTGCGGACATCCTCGATGCGGTATTGGTGAAGTTTGAGGAGGCTGGCGCACACCTGAGCTGTGGTGATGACTGGATTGAGCTGGATATGAAGGGCAACCGCCCTAAGGCGGTGAGTTTCCGCACCGCACCTTACCCAGCTTTCCCCACCGATATGCAGTCGCAGTTTACCGCTATGAATGCCGTAGCTGAGGGTAAAGGCGCCGTGGTGGAGACTATTTTTGAGAATCGGCTGATCCAGGTTCATGAGTTGAATCGTATGGGTGCTGATATCACCCTTGAGGGTAATACGGCTTTCGTCACAGGTGTCGAGAAGCTTAAAGGAGCACCCGTGATGGCCTCGGATCTACGCGCTTCGGCAAGTCTGGTGATTGCAGGTATGGTTGCTGAAGGCACTACCACAGTCGACCGTATCTACCATATAGACCGGGGTTATGAATGTATTGAGGAAAAATTACAGCAACTGGGGGCGAGTATTCGCCGAGTACCTGGTTAGCAAGTTGAGACAGCCGCCCCTTTGGCCGGGGCGGCTCTCGAAGAAGAGCCGGCTTAATAATGACTATGCAAATCACGATCGCCTTGACCAAGGGGCGTATCCTGCAAGAAACCTTACCTCTACTCGCAGCGGCGGGTCTGGAACCACTTGAAGACCTAGGGAAAAGCCGCAAGCTGATTTTCCCCACCAACTGCGAGGGAGTGCGCCTGCTTCTCTTGCGTGGTGTTGATGTCCCCACGTATGTGCAGCATGGCGCTGCGGATATGGGGGTTGCTGGTAAAGATACTCTGCTGGAACATCATGCTGACGGTATTTATGAGCCTCTTGATCTCGGTATTGCGCGCTGTCGTCTGATGACCGCAGGGGTGAAGGGGGCCGCTCTGCCGAAGGGGCGGATAAAAGTGGCAACAAAATTTGTTGAGAGCGCCAAGCGACATTATGCCGCTCAAGGGCGGCAGGCGGACATTATCAAGCTATATGGCGCAATGGAGTTGGCTCCATTGATGGATCTTGCCGATGAAATTGTAGATATAGTCGATAGTGGTAATACCTTAAAAGCCAATGGCCTTGAAGCTCGTGAAATGATTGCGCATATCAGTAGCCGCTTGATTGTCAATAAGGCCGCCATGAAGATGAAGTATCAGCCAATCAGTCAGCTGATTGAAAAATTGTCGACAGCTGTCGCGCAGAATTAGAAGATTTTTATACGTTATGACTCGCAAGTTTATTGGTCGGCTAAGTGCCGCTGACACAGATTTTGATGGGCAATTAAAGCAGTTGCTCGCTTGGGAGGCGGTGGCTAATAAACAGGTCGAGGAGACAGTTGCAGAAATTCTGCAGCAGGTGCGCAGTCGAGGGGATGCTGCGGTTATTGAATATACCAACCGTTTTGATCGCCGTAATCTTACTGGAGCAGAAGACTTTTGTTTAACTTCACAAGCGCTGACTGAGGCTCTTGCCCGTATTGGAGTCGAGGAGCGTGAGGCCCTTGAAGTCTCCGCCCGGCGCGTACGTGAATACCATGAATACCAAAAGCAGGGCTCCTGGCGCTATACCGAGGCAGACGGCACAGTACTGGGTCAGCAGATTACTCCAATGGAGCGTGTTGGCATTTATGTACCTGGGGGTAAAGCCAGTTACCCTTCCTCGGTATTAATGAATGCTATTCCGGCTAAGGTTGCTGGCGTGGATTCAGTGGTTATGGTGGTTCCGGCTCCCGAGGGCGAGATCAGTGATTTGGTTCTGGCCGCGGCAGCGATTGCCGAAGTGGATCAAGTATTCACTATTGGTGGTGCACAGGCGGTGGCCGCACTGGCTTATGGCACCGAAACGATTGCCTCGGTAGATAAGATCGTTGGCCCCGGTAATATCTTTGTGGCTAGTGCCAAACGCGCGGTCTTTGGCCATGTGGCAATAGACATGATCGCCGGGCCCTCGGAAATACTCGTTATTTGTGATGGGGCCACCGATCCAGATTGGATCGCGATGGATCTGCTGTCCCAGGCCGAACACGATGAGCAGGCGCAGGCGATTCTACTCTGCCCTGACGCAGAATTTCTCGATGCGGTGGAGTCATCCCTTGAGCGGCTGCTGGCGGAGTTGCCTCGCGCAACAATAGCAGCCAAGTCACTAATGGATCGCGGTGCTCTGATTCTGGTGGACTCTCTTGAGCAGGCAATAAAAATCTCTAATCGTATTGCTCCCGAACACCTGGAAGTTTCTGTGGCTGATCCTGAACCTTTGTTGCCGCAAATTCGCCATGCCGGTGCGATTTTCCTGGGCCGCTATACTGCAGAAGCTCTGGGGGACTATTGCGCGGGGCCCAACCATGTGCTGCCTACCAGTGGTACCGCGAGATTCTCCTCACCCCTGGGTGTTTACGATTTTCAGAAACGCAGTTCGATTATTTATTGTTCCCCACAAGGTGCCGATCAGCTTGGTCGTGTAGCTGCCACCCTCGCTTGTGGTGAAGGGTTGGAAGCCCATGCTCGCTCTGCCGCCTTTCGGATCAAGAAATAACGAATACCTTATCGCGGTAACTGGCACCAGTAAGGCACATCATGCGTAAATTACTTCTGTGTTTAGCCGCCCTTAGCCTGGTTGGTTGTGCGACGACTGATGAATATAGCGTTGAAAAATATTCAGGGTTTGAGCAGAGCCTTCCCGCCCTATCCCTATTCGCCAAGATGCCTGGTGAGGATTTTGAACGGCGCTGTAACGACTATTCCGAAAGTTCTCTGCTCAAATATTGTCAGTATGGTGTAGTGGACTACACGGAACTATTGGGGCAGCTGGAAGCCTCCACAGCCTTTAGTTCTGTGCACTCTGGTAACGACGATATTCCTTACCAATTACTGATAACTTCTGCCGGTTATTCTGAGGAGGGGATAGAGGATATCGGCGAGGCGGTTATAGCAGGTGCCACTTTGATGTTGGCTCCTATGCGTACCACGCAGGATATCCATATCGATGCAATCCTGACTTGGCACGGCCTACCCTTGAAGCGATATCAATTAGAGTTTCCGTTCACAACAACAATAAGCCTATTTACTTCTCCGCTTGCCGCAAAGCGAGATTTAGCCAAAGTGGTAGCAGGGGAGCTGATAGCTTTACTGCAGGAAGATAGGGTTATGGCTCCGGAGTATCTCTATCAATCCATTGGAGCGAGTGACTACCACTCGGCTCTGAATTTGCCGGAGTCTGTCGGTGAGTATGTGAGCAACCCCCTTGTGCTTGCTAGCCACCCGTTATTTGGGGCTCAAACGCGCTACGTGCACCGTCAGTTTCAGTTCGACTCTGTAGATGTTTTTGTCTACCCAATCCCCAATTGGGAGTGGGGAGATCTGAAGCAGGCGCAGGTTGAGGAGCTGGATAGGGTTCGCGAGGAACTTGAGCTGGTGGAGAGGGAGGCTCAGTGGCAGGTGTTGGATCTCAGCGAGGAGGCTTCAGAAATATGGCGTGTACAGGGGCAGGACATGCCCGTGACCAGGCTTTCCGGTTATTTCCTCGCCGCAGATGGGGAGCGCTTTGATACCCATACCTATTTATTTGTACGCAAGGATAAATTTATTAAGGTGCGAGCTTCTTTTTCCGGAGAGGGGAGAAGCAGGGAGGAGGTAGAGACTTTTGCTAGGGGGCTAATTGCCCAGGCGAATGTACCCAGTGAATCCCGATTTATGGCTAATGTTCGCGAGAATTGGCGGGAAAGGCGGGCCGGGGACTAGCCTGGCCCACGCAATATCCTATTTCTACTGGCTTCCTTCTCTGGGAATTTGGGTTGCCTGCCAGGCGATTACAAACCAGTCTCCCTGGCGTTTCACAAAAGTGCCTGTATTTAAATAATAGTTTTTCTTTCCTTTGACACTATCGTTGGCGACTAATTTGAAAGCTACTACTGCCGTATCTCCAAGTAGGCGAATATCGATATCCTCTGCGGCGTAGTTCACTGTTATTGGCTCATCGCCAGCTGTCTCCATGCCCTGCATGATTTTTGCTTTGCCAAATCGTTTTCCTGCGGAGCTGGTATAGACAAGGTCATCAGCCCAAAAGCGCTGATGGGCCTCGGCACTGCTGGCAGCATTATCGATAAAATAATGTAGTAGTTTTTGGAGTTCCTCTTTGTCATCGGCCCAGCATTGCCCGGCAACAAGAGTCGCGAGGATGGAAAGGATGATTGTGCGCATAGGTTGTCTTCCTTGTTCCCCGGCAGGCTATTCCACAGGGGTTGTTGTATCTGGTTTGACTGACACGGTAGCTTCCACGGTATGAGACTGCCCCTCTCGAGTAAAGGTAATGGAGATGGTGTCTCCAGGACGCAGGGTTGCCATGGTGGCCTCACCTTGCTTTCCGTCGCCAATGGGGAGTCCATCGATATGGGTGATCACATCTCCAGGTTTGAGTCCGGCGTTATGAGCTGGGCTCTCATTGTAGATGGCAGTAATCATGACGCCACCGGTGGAGAGGAGATTGAATTCCTTAGCCATCTGTGGGCTGATTGCGCTGGCTTCGATGCCTAGCCAGCCGGGTACAACGCGGCCGTAAGCAATAATGTCCTGCATTACTTTAAAAGCGATATTGGCGGGAATGGCGAAGCTGATCCCGCCGGAGTAGCCGGACTGGTTGAGAATAGAAGTGTTAATACCGAGCAGGCGCCCGCGGGAGTCCACCAATGCGCCGCCGGAGTTACCCGGGTTCACGGCAGCGTCAGTTTGCAAGAAATTCTGTAGGTGGCTTCCGGTGCCGGAGTTTTCCAAGTGGCGTCCCTTGGCGCTAATGATGCCTTGGGTGACCGTCTGGCCAACCCCAAAAGGGTTGCCAATAGCCAGAACTACATCGCCTACTTGAGCGGATTCGGGCTCACCAACTGAGATAGAAGTTAGGTTGTCGAGTTCGATTTTCAAAACGGCCAAGTCAAAGTCGGCATCGCTACCGACCATGCGAGCCTGTGCCTCGCGGCCATCGGCGAGCAGAATGACAATAGCGTCTGCCTGGTCGACCACATGGTGGTTGGTGAGAATATAGCCGTTGTCACTGACAATAACCCCAGAACCGAGGTTCGACTGCATGCGTTCCCTCTGTGGGACATTCATATTGTCGAACAAACGGCGAAAAAGGGGGTCATTAAATAATGGGTGTTGCCGCTGTGGTAGTGCCATGCGGGTATAAATGTTAACTACAGCGGGACCGGCCATATTGACTGCCTGGGCATAGGAAACCGGCCCCTGCCAATCCTCCTGGGGAGGTGTGGGGTTTGTGCCGCGTAACTGCGGAAATATGACCAATAGTAGTGCGGCCATAGCCAAACCTATCAGGGCAGGCAGGGCCCAATCCTGTAAAAAGCGATTTTGGGACACTCGAGACTCCTCATTTGCGCTGATTATACACACCTCTCGCTGGGGATTCGCCGAGTACAGCCTTGCTGCTGTTTCAGTGGTTAGTTCAAGGTGAGTTAGGGGTTCTGCGAGGAGTTTTCTATCCCCCTAGTGACTATTGAGGGTGCGTTAGTGGGGGTATTCAAAAGATCAGCATCAATGACTTCTGTTTAGAAGCCTTCAAGGCAGTCCATTCATATGCTTGCCAGTGTTTATAGTTACCTTGTGGTCCCCAGAAGGCTTATTGAGCTTGATCGGGGGGGGGTAAGCTGACCTTTCTCGTCCCAGTTCTTATATCTATGCCCTATTGATGTTGACAGCCCCAAACAGATATTCGGGGATATTTTCCCAGTGTTTATTTCCTGGCTAGATTACCCCCAGCCTTTACTTCGAATATATGTACCATCTTTTAAAAATTGTGTTTTGGTAGAGCATCAATTTCTTAGAGCAGTATTGTTGTTTGGTGGGCTATAGGGGGAGCTATACTCCCCCACTCTGTATAGGTTTGACATTGGTCAGCCTTTATAGATGCGTATAATGGCCAGCCGATAATTGACTAACCGGCAAATTTTGTATTTGGAGACCAAAATGTCCTTAGTTCGTCCCCACGGCAGTGTTGAGCTGCAGCCTCGCTTTGTTTATGACAGCGAGCGGCATCACCAGCTGATGCATGAGGCGGAGTCGTTGCCCTCTATTGTGGTTAGCTCTGCCGCTGCCGCCAACGCAGTCATGCTGGGAGCGGGCTATTTCAACCCCTTACACGGTTATATGAACTTGGCCGATGCGCTGAGTGTTGCTGCCACCTTGCGCACAGTCGACGGCCTCTTTTGGCCTGTGCCGGTGTTGAATGTTGTTGAAGACACCAGTGCTATTGAGGGGGCATCTCGAATCGCCTTGCGGGACCCGAATGTTGAGGGTAACCCGGTGCTGGCGATCATGGATGTGGAATCGATTGAAACCGTATCCGATGAGCAGATGGATGCGATGGCCGAGCAGGTCTTTGGCACCCTGGATGATAAGCATCCCGGTGTTGCCACCTTTAAATCCGCTGGTCGTCAGTTAATTTCTGGCCCTATCGAAGTACTGAACTTTAGTTATTTTATCAACGACTTCCCGGATACCTTCCGCACAGCGGTAGAAATTCGCAATGAATTTGCCGAGCGTGGTTGGAGCAAAGTGGTGGCCTTCCAAACCCGCAATCCTATGCATCGCGCCCATGAAGAGCTGTGTAAGATGGCTCTCGAAGCGGTAGAAGCGGATGGTGTCCTGATTCATATGTTACTGGGGCAGTTGAAGCCCGGTGATATCCCTGCGCCGGTACGCGATGCCTCGATTCGCAAGATGGTCGAGCTCTACTTCCCTGCTAATACCGTAATGGTGACCGGTTACGGTTTTGACATGCTCTATGCTGGTCCTCGCGAAGCTGTGCTGCACGCGTTGTTCCGCCAGAACTGTGGTTGTAGCCACCTGATTGTAGGTCGAGATCACGCTGGTGTTGGAGATTACTACGGTGCCTTCGATGCGCAGACTATTTTCGATGAGAAGGTACCTGAGGGTGCTTTGGAAATCGAAATCTTCCGAGCCGATCACACGGCCTACTCAAAGAAGCTCAATAAAGTTGTGATGATGCGTGATGTACCAGATCACACTAAGGAAGACTTTATTCTGCTGTCTGGAACCAAGGTACGTGAAATGCTGGGGGATGGCATTGCGCCGCCTCCGGAGTTCTCCCGCCCGGAAGTGGCGCAGATCCTGATGGATTATTATCAGAGTCTGTAAGTTTACAACTTAATGAAAAAGGCGGGATATCCCGCCTTTTTCGATTTTACACCGTTGCGAAAAATAGAGCTTATTGGGTTCTTGTTACTTGTTAGCTGCCTGCGTGGGCCTCTTTCTCCAGGCCATAATCTTCATCGAGGGTGCCTTTGGCGCCGGGCTCTTTTGGTGCCCAGTCTTTCGGTGGTTCCATCTCTTGAAGTTGCTTGTCGTCTTCTTTCAGTTTGCCGCTACCGGCTTCAAGCATTTGTCGGCCTATATCCTGGTTGGAGAGGCGTAAAGCGCTATTGGATAGATACTCGTGAACGTCTTTGTAACTTTCGGTCAGGTTGTGAACCAGCTGAGAAGTTTGGTCAAAGTGTTCATTGACCTGTAGCTGGAAATCCTCGAGCTTGCTATTGGCCTCTCGCAGGCGCTGTTCCAGCTCTTGGGTGCGGTCAATACTGGAGCGCCCGCGAATCGCCAGGTAGGCTAAAAAAGCACCCAGCGTCATTCCGAGAATGCCAACTAAAATTAATATCGATGTAGAGTGCACTTCCTACCTCCCGAACTTGCTCTTATATGGCACTGGCGATCCCTGGTGCATGATTATGGATGGCGGTTATTTGGACCGCGATACTGTCTGAGGCCCTGGATGGTCAACGTTAAGTGGCTGTCGCCCAATGTTAGCGGGCCCAGTATACGCGATTATTAATCTGACAATTAAGGTTGTTAGTTATTTGCGACACGCCAATTTACCGCCAGTTCCGAATTGCCGGTATAGGCTGGCGAATCGGACGCGGGTAGGGCTTGGCTGGGTTCGCCGATGTTGTACCTTTGTCGCCTAGGCGGCTTTGTGGTGAATTTGGTAGAGTGCGCGCCTGTGATTTAGCTGTTGAAGAAATTTTCATCTATGTTGCCCGCCAAACCTCTCTTACTTTCCCCTCTTGAGCGCTATGAGAATGACCTACAGCGCCCTGAATTTTTGGAGGACTCGTCCCAGAGGGCAGCGGTTCAGGAGCTGCAAAATCTGCATCTGCGCCTGGTGGCAAGGGCTGAGCGAGGGTTTCTTGCCGGGCTAGTCTCACGTTTGCGCGGCGCCGATGTTGGGCCTGAGCGCGGGCTCTACTTCTGGGGTGGGGTGGGGCGCGGTAAAACCTATCTGATGGATGCCTTTTATGAGTCCCTGCCGTTTGAGCAGAAGCAGCGCACCCATTTCCACAGGTTTATGCGCCAGGTTCACCAGGATCTGAAGGAGTATGCCGGGGAGAAAAACCCGCTGGAAAAGGTAGCCGACAAGATTGCGCGAAGAGCGCGTGTGCTCTGTTTTGATGAGTTCTTTGTCTCAGATATCGCTGACGCTATGATCCTGGCGGGCCTTTTGGATGCCTTGTTCCGCCGTGGGGTGGCTCTAGTGGCCACCTCTAATATCGTGCCGGAAGGGCTCTATAAAGATGGTCTGCAGCGAGCCCGTTTTCTGCCAGCTATAGAACTCCTTCAGCAACACACCAAGGTGGTGAATGTCGATGGTGGCACCGACTACCGGCTGCGCACCCTGGAGTTACTGGAGCTATACCATGCTCCACTCGACAGAGCGGCAGACGAAAACCTGTCCAACAGTTTCTCCCGTCTGATCGTGGATGGTTGTGAGGTGCGCAGTGATGTCGACTTGCAGGTTGAGGGGCGTCCTATCCGCGCACTGAAGGTGGCAGATGATGTTGCCTGGTTCAATTTTGCAGATCTGTGCGATGGTCCTCGCTCACAAAATGACTATATAGAGTTGGCGCGGGAATTTCATACAGTGCTGTTGGCGGCGGTACCGAAGTTTGATGAGCGCATGGATGCCCAGGCGCGCCGCTTTATCAATTTGGTGGATGAATTCTACGATCGCTGCGTCAAGTTGGTGATCTCTGCAGAGGTACTGGCCGAAGAATTATATGGAGGGCAGCACCTGCGTTTTGAGTTTGAGCGCACGGTCAGCCGGTTATTGGAAATGCAGTCCAGGGAGTACCTGGAGAGGGCGCATCGCCCGGAATAGCCTCGCTTGCCGAGAAGGGTGGGCGCCCCAGAAATCGCTTGAAAAGCGAGCACTCCTTTTGTACTATCCGCGCTCTTTTGTGGGACGGCCCCTAAAACCAGGGGGTCATATTACAGGTGTTTATAACATGAAGACATACAGTGCCAAGCCAGAAGCGGTAAAACGCGACTGGTACATTGTTGACGCTGCGGACAAGACCCTCGGCCGTATTTCTGCCGAGATCGCCCACCGCCTGCGTGGCAAGCACAAGCCTGAATACACGCCCCACGTGGACACTGGCGATTACATTATTGTGATCAATGCCGAGAAGGTTCGCGTGACCGGCAATAAGGCCAAAGACAAGATCTACCACAGCCACTCCGGCTATCCCGGTGGTCTCAAGTCCATCAGCTTTGAAAAGCTGATCGAGAAAGCGCCCGAGCGTACCATTCAAAGCGCCGTTAAAGGCATGCTGCCGAAGGGTCCTCTGGGTCGCGCCATGTTCAAGAAGCTGAAAGTATACGGCGGTAGTGAACATCCTCACGCGGCACAACAGCCGATTGAACTGGCGATCTAAACGGGAAGAAATCTGATGGCAACTACTCAATACTACGGTACCGGCCGCCGCAAGACCTCCACTGCTCGTGTATTTATCGTGCCCGGTGAAGGAAAGATCAGCGTAAATGGTCGCGACCTGGACGAATACTTTGGCCGCCAGGTGGCTCGCATGATCGTGCGTCAGCCGCTGGAAAAAGTAGACATGGTCGAGAAATTCGATATCATCGCAACTGTAAAAGGTGGTGGTTCCTTTGGTCAGGCGGGTGCAATCCGTCACGGCCTGACCCGCGCCCTGATGCAGTACGATGAGGAGCTGCGTCAACCGCTGCGCGCCGCTGGTTTTGTTACCCGCGACGCCCGTGAGGTTGAGCGTAAGAAAGTGGGTCTGCGCAAAGCGCGTAAGAAGCCGCAATTCTCCAAGCGTTAAGCTTTCTTTTGGGCCCGGCAATTGCCGGGCTTTTTTCTATCCGGTAGTTGTGACTTTGAATACCCATTTGGGAATTGTTCAATTTCTCGCAATTTCACCGCGCAATTCCAGACGTTCCCCAGGTCTTTGCCTTGTATCAAAATGGCATTTTCTTTAACATTGCGCGGATTTGTATCCGCTTGATTTGTGGGGTTTATTCGCGCGGGCAATCTGCCGGAGCGGGACTTCTTTCAAGACTTTTTGGGTTTGGGCCAGCGCATTTCCGGTCTGTCCGGGATCGCTGTGATGGGAGAACTACGTCATGAGTGATGACGGTGTAAATGTAGGACGGCGCCGTTTTTTAACCGCTGCTACCTCTGTAGTTGGCGGTGCGGGTGCGGTTGGGGTGGCCGTGCCTTTCGTCGCTTCCTGGAAGCCGAGTGCCAAGGCGAAAGCTGCGGGCGCTCCGGTTAAGTACAACATTAGCAAACTTGAGCCGGGTCAGATGGTCACCGTTGAGTGGCGCGGCAAGCCGGTATATGTGGTCCGTCGTACTGACGAGATTTTACAGGACCTGGAAAAGGTGGAGCCGCTATTGCGAGACCCCAATTCCGAAGAGTCTATCCAGCCGGCTTATGTAAACCCGGAAAACCGCTCTATCAAGCCGAAGTTGTTGGTTCTGGTTGGTCTGTGTACTCACCTGGGCTGTGCGCCTATGTACCGCCCTGAAGTCGGTGCTGCCGACCTGGGTGGTGACGAATGGATGGGCGGTTTCTTCTGTCCCTGCCACGGTTCTAAATACGATATGGCTGGCCGTGTATACGCCGGTGTTCCGGCACCTACCAATCTGGAGGTTCCGCCTTATTCCTATGAGAGCGATGCTGTAATCGTGATTGGTGTAGACCAGGAGGGCGCTGCATGAAATGGCTAGCAAATTTCGGTGACTGGGTTGATCAGCGTTTGCCGATCTACCAGGCCTGGGATAAGCATATGGGCAAGTATTATGCGCCCAAAAACTTTAACCTCTGGTACTTCTTCGGCGTATTCTCCCTGCTCGTACTGGTCAACCAGTTGTTGACCGGTATTTGGCTGGTAATGAGTTTTAACCCCTCTGCCGAGGGCGCCTTTGCCTCCGTTGAATACATCATGCGCGATGTGGAGTGGGGCTGGTTGATACGCTATCTCCACTCGACAGGTGCGTCTGCCTTCTTCGTGGTGGTGTATCTGCATATGTTCCGCGGTCTGATGTACGGCTCTTATAAGCCGCCCCGCGAGCTGGTGTGGATCTTCGGTATGTGTATCTACCTGGTGCTAATGGCCGAAGCCTTTATGGGTTACGTACTGCCCTGGGGTCAGATGTCCTACTGGGGTGCCCAGGTGATCGTATCCCTGTTTGGTGCGATACCCGGCATCGGTGACACCCTGGTGGAGTGGATTCGTGGTGACTACCTGATTTCAGGTATTACTCTGACCCGATTCTTCTCTCTGCACGTCATTGCGTTGCCGTTGGTGCTGGTATTGTTGGTGGTATTGCACATTCTTGCGCTGCACGAAGTGGGCTCTAACAACCCAGACGGTATCGAGATCAAGAAGAACAAAGACGAGAACGGTATTCCTAAAGACGGCGTGCCTTTCCACCCTTACTACTCGGTTCACGACCTGGTGGGTATTGCGGTATTCCTGTTTATCTTCGCAACCGTGGTGTTCTTCTTCCCGGAGATGGGTGGCTTCTTCCTGGAGTACGCTAACTTCGAAGAGGCAAACCCGCTGAAGACACCGCCACATATTGCCCCGGTTTGGTACTTCACACCCTTCTATGCAGTTTTGCGCGCAGTAACTATGGATATTGGCCCTCTGCCGGCTAAGTTCCTCGGTACTGTTGCTATGGGTGCTGCTATTGCGGTGCTGTTTGTGCTGCCCTGGCTGGATAAGAGCCCGGTGCGTTCCATCCGCTACAAAGGCTGGTTGCCCAAGGCATTACTGCTGGTGTTCGCTGCGGTATTTATTATCCTCGGTTATCTTGGTGTTAAATCTCCGACCCCTGAACGCAACTTCCTGTCTCAGGTGGCGACTCTGTTCTACTTCGCCTTCTTTCTGACCATGCCGGTCTGGACGAATCCGAAGAGTAAAAAAGGGATTGGTTCCTGGGTTGTAAGCATCGGCTTCGGTGTGCTGTTCCTGTGGATGGCCGTTGCCAATCTCTCTGTGAATACTTTCATGGCTGTGGTAACCCTTCTACTGGCTGGCTTCTTTGCCGCTCTGCCGTGGATTACTAACCGCGATGACGTATATCCGGAGCCTGAGCGTGTAACCAGCCCGTCTGGCGCCAAGACTTTCGGTATCCTGTTTATTGGTATCGTGGTTGTCGGACTGCTGACCCTTATCCCGATTAAGGCGGTAGGTGCCGAGTCCAGTGTTGAGCTGGACCACATCAATATCGACCTACAGGACAAGCCGTCTCTGCAGCGCGGTGCCAAGTACTTCGTCAACTACTGCATGGGTTGTCACAGTGCCAACTACTCCCGCTGGGAGCGCGTTGCCACCGATCTGGATATCCCCAACGAGTTGATGATGCAGAACCTGGTTCTGGGCAACGATAAGATTGGTAATCTGATGGAGATCTCCATGCGTCCGGATGACTCCAAGGTGTGGTTCGGTGCCACACCTCCGGACCTGACGCTGGTGGCCCGCTCCCGCTCCCCAGAATGGCTCTACACTTATCTCCGCAGTTTCTACAAGGATGACAGCCGGGCTACCGGTGTGAACAACCTGGTATTCCCCAGTGTCGCTATGCCCCATGTTTTGATGGAGCTGCAGGGTTTGCCGGAATGTGCCCCGGGTCCTAAGCGCGACCACGGCAAGATTGTGCGCGATGAGTTGGGCAACCCCATTATGGATGCCGATTGTGGCAGCCTGAAAGTCGGTAGTGTGAAGGGTTCCATGAATCCTGAAGAGTTCGACCAGGCTATGTATGACTTGGTTAACTTTATGGAGTACATTGCCGAGCCTATGGCTGAAGATCGCAAGCGCATTGGTTTCTACGTGCTGGCGTTTATTTTTGTATTCTTTATCTTCGCCTGGCTGTTGAACCGCGAGTACTGGAAAGACATACACCACTAAGTTTCGCCGGTTTCTCTTTGATGGGTGGTGGAGTTGCTCCGCCACCCTTTTATATTTTGAAAAGGTTGGCGCTCGCCGACCAACTAGTTTGAGGTAGATTGAACATGGGTGTGCCTACCAACAAGCGCTCCTCGATGACCTTCTTTTCCGATGGTCGCAGTCACTACAGCCACCGCGTGCGCATTGTGCTTGCAGAAAAGGGAGTTTCCGTCGACATCATTGATGTTGATCCCGATGATAAACCAGCCGAGCTCGCTGACCTCAACCCCTATAATTCTTTGCCCACCCTGGTAGATCGCGATTTAGTATTGTTCGAAACCAAGGTGATGATGGAATATCTGGACGAACGTTTCCCGCATCCGCCGTTGCTGCCTGTGTATCCGGTTGCCCGTGCACAGAGCCGCCAGATTATGCACCGCATCGAGCGTGACTGGTGCCCGCTGGTAGATAAAATCTTGGCCGGCGGCAAAGATGTAGCTTCTGCGCGTAAAGAGCTGCGCGATAGCTTCGTTGGTATTGCGCCGATGTTTACCGAGTTGCCCTATTTCTTTAATGAAGAGTTCTCTCTGGTGGATTGCTGCATGGCCCCGCTGCTGTGGCGTCTTGAGCAGTTTGAAGTCAGTTTGCCTAAAACCAAGCAGGTTAAGCCGTTACTGGATTATATGGATCGCCTATTTGCTCGCGAAGCCTTCCAGCAGAGCCTGACTGAGTACGAACGGGAAATGCGTTGAGGACACTTTTGTGAGTAAGCCGGCTATGACATCCAATCGCCCTTACATTTTACGGGCGTTCTATGAGTGGATAACCGATAACCGGTGCACTCCCTATATTCTGGTGGATACCCATTTGTCTGGAGTCTTGGTGCCTCAACAGCATGTTAACGACGACGGCCAGATTGTGCTGAATGTCTCGGAAAGTGCTGTGGTTGGCCTGACCATGGATAACTATGCGATCAGATTTAATGCGCGTTTTGGTGGCGTGCCTACCGATATACAAGTCCCGGTAGGGGCGGTTATCGGTATCTATGCCCGTGAAAATGGGCAGGGCATGGTGTTCGAGCCTGAAGAGACCCCGGAACCGCCGGAGCCGACACCGCCTACCAGTTTAGGCAAAAAGTCGGTGAAAAAGCCCTCTTTAAGGGTGGTGAAGTAATCGCATCAGGATTTCGAAGGGGGCGATTTTGCCCCCTTTGTTGTTTTTACTCTAGCTTATTTTCGCTCCTCGCTATTTCTGTGAGTTACTTCTGAGAATACGCGCTTGCTAGTTGCGTAAAATTGCCTGTTATTTTTTAGTTCCTATTCATCACCATGCCGTCGTATTTGCAGTGGCTGCGTTTTAGCTGGATACCTGGGCTACTTCTGGGTTTACCGCTTGTCCAATACTTACCGTGGCTTGATTTGGCCTTTCTGCACAATGCCCAGCTGCCATTTCTCCTGTTGGTAGGGGCGCTTCTACTCAGCTTTTTTTACCACTCCAGCCGGGTTGGTTTGGCTGCATTGCTGCTGATGGCTTTCTATGGGGCGACTCGCCTGGACTGGTTATTGGGGTGGGAGCAGGACCTACCCATTTACCTGGGATTGATAGCTCTCAATCTGATGCTATTTAGTTGTAGCCGCGATCGTAGTATCTGGGGCTATTTGGGGGGTGTCTGGCTATTGGCGCTTCTTGGGCAGGGGATGGGACTCTTTTGGGTGCAGCAGAACTTTGGTCCACTGTTGCAGCAGTTCTCGTTGCCACACTTGCCGGCTTGGTCGTTAGCCTTTGAATCGTTCACCTCCCCACTACCACTTTTGGCCTGTATGGCGGCTTCAATGGGGGCATTCGCTCTATTGATCCTTTACCCAGGACCAACAGCCATGGGGTTGCTAAGTTGCAACCTGCTTATGCTTTATGGGGTTTGGAGTGGTATGCCCTTGGTTCCTCTGATGTCTGTAGCGGGCTTACTTCTTCTAACTTCGTTGCTTGGGAGTAGTTATGAGTTGGCTTTTCGCGATGAACTGACCGGGGTTAAGTCTCGGAGGGCGTTTCGCTATCAAATGCTTACACCGGGGTGGCACTATTGCATTGCGATGATTGATATCGATCATTTTAAAAAGCTGAACGACCGCTTTGGGCATCAGCTTGGAGATCAGGTATTGCGGATGGTGGCTACCCAAATTGCCAGATATGCACCGGGGCAATTATTTCGCTACGGTGGTGAGGAATTTGTGTTGCTGATACCGGGGCGTGACCGGGAAGCGGCAGAGAAACAGCTGGAATTTATGCGGGAGAAAATTGCCTCTTACCCTATGCATCTGCGCTCAGGAAAACGTAGCTCTGGGAATAAATTTTGGCGTTCTGAGAACCGTACGGGCCAGCAAGTCAAGGTAACCGTTAGTATCGGCCTTGCCCAGAAAAGCAGGAGATTGAGAAGGGCTGAGGAGATTCTAAAAGCTGCGGACCAGGCACTTTATAAAGCTAAACGCAGTGGTCGAAATCGCATGAGTATCCACCATTGATATAAATCAACCTGATTTGAAAGTGGCGCTTAATTTCTTATTTGCATTGGTTATTTTCACGCCGACCCCCGATACTGCAAAGCAGGGTATTAAAGGGAGAATAAGCGTGCGGTTACTCAGTCACACTATTGGTATTCTGACCAACCCAGAGAAAGAGTGGAAGGCTATACGGGCGGACAGGCATTCTTTCTTCCAGGTATTCATGACCCATGTGCCATTTCTAGCTTTGATACCTACAGTTGCCGGTTATTTTGGTGTAACTAGGGTAGGGTTTGAAGTAGGCGGGCACTTGGCGAAGCTGACCCCTGAGAGTGCGGCGGTTTTATCAATCGTTACCTATTTTGCTCTTTTGGTTGGTGTTTATTGCCTAGGGGAATTTATCAACTGGATGGCCAGGTCCTATGGGGTCGAGGGGGATGAGCCCACTAGGCACTATGAAGGTACAGCACTCGCCGTTTTTATCACCACACCGATTTTTCTTGCCAGCATTGTCGTGCTTTTCCCACACCCCTGGTTGACCATGGCTGCGGTCGGAATTGCGGGTATGTATTCCATCTATCTGGTGTTTGCAGGCATCCCCATTTTGATGAATATGAATAAAGAGCGGGCCTTCCTTTATGCTTGCGCAGTGTTGACCGTGGCCTTGGTGTTGATGGTCACAGTGCTAATCACCTCCGTTATTTTATGGAGTGTGGGCATAGGCCCAATCTATCAGCACCACGCGCCTTAAGAGTAAATAATTTGCCAGGCTAGTTTTCTTTTAATACTAGGGGCGGCATAGGGCAATCCAGGCTGTCCGCTACCGCTCTGAGCAACTCAATCTCTTCCGCCTTGATAATGCCATTGTGGTTTAGAGTGTAAACCAGCGCTTTTAGCAGTAAGGGCTTTTCTAAAGGCTTCATTTGACTGGCTATAGCGATCGCTTTGTCCAGGTGCTGCAGATCGATATCTTTGCGGCTTGGCAGCGGGGTGACCTCTAGCTGTAAAAACTTTAGCCCCTGCTCGTAGGCGCGTTTTGCCGGTAAGTACTCGCTATTACCCGCATGGGCAATGGCTGCGATCAGGAAGCGAGAGGCATCGTTACCAGCGCCTTTCTTGTTGGAAAGGCGCTGCCGATCGGGACTCTTTTCCAGGGCGTGCATCAATACTCGGTACAGGGCCCACTCCCAGATCTCAATCTTTCCATCGCTGCGCAATAGTTTAATCAGGTTCCTCTTGAATACCTGGTATTGCTGTGGAACCAGTACTTTGAGTGCGGGTACGCAGAGATCTAAAAGCGGCAGGCGCGCATTGTCGGGCAGGGCTTTTAGTTGTGGAGCTAACTTGTGCATTTCTCTTACTACCGCGGGATGGGCGATTTTCTTCAATAGCACCATCTGGGTCTCGCGCTTGCTCTCCCCACTGTGCAGCAGCAGATGATAAATCAGAGCACGAGCGATGAAGGGGTCGTGAGCAGCCTGCAGGATAGCGGAGGGGATAGATTCCAGTAGCTGACGGCCGTATTGCACTTGTTGTGCACTGGGGCAGGCAATACTGTTGTCCACCGCTTCCAGGGCGACCTGGAAGGGGGCTGAGTCGACGAAATGGATAGTTGATCCGGAATTTGTTTCTCTAGTTTGTGTTTGTGCAGTGGAGCTTCGCTCATTGAGGTAGAGGCCATTCCAGCTCGGTTCTAGCCGCGCTATGCGTTTGCTCAGGGGAGGGTGGCTGGCGAACAGGTTGAAAAAAGAGCGCTTTAGGCCGCTGCTAAAAAACATATGACTGAACTCAGCCGCTCTGCCACTACTGAGGTTTGAGCCAGTGCTGTAGCCGCCAATTTTCTTGAGGGCGTTGGCAATACCTGCGTTGTTGCGGGTGAACTGGACCGCAGAGGCGTCTGCAAGATATTCCCGTTGCCGACTCACAGCGGATTTGATTAGGTTGCCGAGTAATGTGCCTGCATAGCCCAACACCATCAGAGCTAGGCCCAAAGCAAACAGGGGTATACGACCGCGGTTATCTCTACTGTTGGGGTAGACGCCGCGCACCAGCCAGTGGCCCAGCAGGCCGATAATCAATATGCCGTTCAGTAGGCCGACGATACGGATATTCAGACGTGTGTCGCCATTGAGGATATGGCTGAACTCATGCGCCACCACGCCCTGCAGCTCGTCTCGGTTGAGATTTTCAATGCAGCCGCGTGTAAGACCGATCACCGCATCGCAAGGCTTGTAGCCGGCGGCGAATGCATTGATGGCTTGATCTTCAATCAGGTACACATCTGGCACCGGGGTACCGGAGGCGATGGCCATCTCCTCTACCACATTCAGGGCGCGCTGTTCGGCAGGGCCCTGAGAGGCGATATTGAGTTTGCGCCCGCCCAGCGACTCAGCTACCACTTTACCGCCGGCGGCCAGCTGCTGCAGTTTGTACAGGCTGCCCAGGGCCACGATAGCCACAATGGTAAGTGCTATGTAGCCCACTGTCTGCCAGCCGAGCAGCTGCTCGATTGCTAGTGGGGAAAAAGCCTGGCCGCGGGAATACGAAACCGCAGCGGCAGCCACCAAGGTAGTCAATCCAACCAGCAGAATTAACGCCAACGTAAAGAGTCCGGCTAACAAGCCGCTGTTGCGCCTGGCCTTATCCTGGTACTCGAAGAAGTTCATCGCTTAAAACTCGATTCGTGGTGCTACCTGGATGGCTTCGCTGTCGGCAAACTCCAGTAAGCGGCCGTCGGCGCGGTGACCAAAGAATCCCGCCAGTAGAACGGGGGGAAAGCTCTGTTTGTAAATGTTGTAATTGGTGACTGCGTCGTTAAAGGCTTGGCGGGCAAAGGCAACCTTATTTTCGGTGCTGCTCAGCTCCTCGTTGAGCTGCATCATATTCTGGTTGGCCTTGAGATCTGGATAGGCCTCCATAACAGCATTGAAGCGGCCCAGAGCGCTGTTTAGGGCACTTTCAGCACGGCCGAGGTTGTCGATCGCGCTGGCGTTGGAAGGGCTGGCTGCCGCGGCCTTCAGGTCGCTAATGGCGGTGTTGCGTGCACTGACCACCGCTTCAAGGGTATCCCTCTCATGCTGTAAGTAGCCCCTGGCGGTTTCCACCAGGTTGGGGATCAGATCGTGGCGGCGCTTAAGCTGCACCTCAATCTGAGCGAAGGCATTCTCGTTGCGATTTTTTAGGGATACCAGCCGGTTGAAGATGCCGATCCCGTAGAACAACAGTGCGGCCAAAACAACCAGAACGACGATGCTTGAAATCTCCATAATCCCCTCGCCACTTTTTCTTGTGATTGGCGTCGATAGTAACATGCCCCGTGGCGATCGAGACGTATTGCCCCGGGGTTCTGGCGGAGCGGGGTATGGCTTCGGCTATAATGCCGCGACATTAAAAACAATTGCCGCCACGACAGGGATGGCGGCGCTGAACTGGGAGCAGACAGAATGAGCGATGTAACCTCAGATCCAGTAGTGATCGTTGGAATGGCACGCACCCCAATGGGTGCTATGCAGGGGAGCCTGTCGGCGTTGAGCGCGCCGCAGCTGGGCGCCGCGGCCATTCGCGCGGCGCTGGAAGACGCCGGCGTGTCTCCTGCCGATGTCGATGAAGTACTGATGGGCTGTGTGCTTCCGGCCGGAGTCGGGCAGGCGCCTGCCCGCCAGGCTTCCCTGGCTGCGGGTATTCCCGAAGGCACGCCTACTACCACAGTTAATAAGGTCTGCGGCTCCGGTATGAAGACCGTGATGATGGCCCGCGACGCACTACTCTTGGGTGAAGGCAAAGTCATCGTTGCCGGCGGTATGGAGAGCATGAGTAATGCCCCATACCTGCTGGCCAAAGCTCGCTCCGGCATGCGCTTGGGACACGGCGAGGTCAAGGATTCAATGTTTCTTGACGGCCTGGAAAACGCGGCAGATGGCAAGTTGATGGGCACCTTTGCCGAGAGTACGGCCGAAAAATACGGTTTTACCCGTGAGGAGCAGGATGCTTTCGCACTGGAATCCCTGGCTCGGGCCCAGGCAGCCATCGAAAGTGGCAGTTTCGCTCGTGAGATCGCCCCAGTGACCATCGCTTCTCGTAAGGGCGAGGTAAAGGTTGATACGGATGAGGCCCCCGGCAATGCCCGCCCAGATAAGATTCCCCAGCTGAAGCCGGCCTTCCGCAAGGATGGTACTGTCACCGCGGCCAACTCCAGCTCTATTTCTGACGGCGCCGCCGCCCTGGTGCTGATGCGCAAGAGTGAAGCGGAGAAGCGCGGTCTCAAAGTGTTGGCAGTGATCAAGGCACAGGCTCAGTTTGCCCGCGAACCCGAGTGGTTCACCATCGCTCCGGTGGGCGCCATGCACAAGCTGCTGGAAAACTCTGGTTGGTCCGTCAGCGATGTAGACCTGTTTGAAATCAATGAGGCCTTTGCTGTGGTGACCATGTCGGCCATGCGCGAGCTGGATCTGCCCTGGGAGAAGGTCAATGTGAATGGTGGCGCCTGCGCATTGGGGCATCCTTTGGGCGCGAGTGGTGCCCGCATCCTGACCACCCTGCTGGCGGCGATGGAAAAGCGCGATGTGAAAAAAGGGGTGGCGAGCCTCTGTATCGGCGGTGGTGAGGCCACAGCAGTAGCGATTGAGCGGGTATAGGTCCCGCGCGATAGTTAGAAATAAAAAACGGAGGCTTTTGCCTCCGTTTTTTTGCGCTTGTTCTTTTTGACCGATATCACCAGGCTCTTATTAAGGCCTAGCTACAGTAGCGCGCAGTGGATGTGTTGTTAGTTGATATATTCCACCGCTTTCACCACTTTCTGAACCCCGCCAATCGAGCGGGTGAGGTCAGCAGCGCGCTCGGCCTCGGCTGGGGTGAGCAGTCCCATCAGGTAAACGACTCCGTTTTCCGTCACGACTTTAATGCGCGCACCATCAATTTCTTTGTGAGCGAGTAAGTTGGTTTTTACTTTGGTGGTCAGCCAGGTATCGCTGGTAGAGGCTAGAAAAGTAACTTTACCGCGAACCTGAGTTTCATTGTAAACCTGGCGAACATTTTGTACTTGGCTGGCAGTGCGCCCGGCGAGTAGGCGCAGTTCCTGATCGGGCACCTGTCCAGTGAGTAGCACGACTCCGTTAAAGGAGGTTACATCGATATTTGAGGTCTTCAGATCCGGATGTGCCTTATTGATATTGACCGTCACTATCGTTTCGATTCTCTCGTCATCGATATAGGTGCCCAGTGAGCGTTTGCCGGGATCTTGTTGAATGGGGCCATCGTGGGTAGCCTCCATAACGGTGCTGCAGCCACCGAGTAATGCGGTTGCGGCAAGGGCAGAGAGAAGGCGTTTTCCCAAGGAAAGTTGGTTTTTTTTCATGGTTCAGTCCTCGTAGCCACCAAAAAGGCTGCTGTCGATTAGATCACACAGGCAAAAAATAGTCAGAAGGTGCACCTGGTGTACCTCTGCTGCGACATCAGAAGGCACTCGCAGTTCAATATCGTGTGTGTCTAGCAGGGCTGCACAATCGCCACCGTCGCCACCGGTCAGCGCTAGTATGCCCATATCCCGATCCCGTGCAGCGCGCATGGCTTGAACGAGATTTGAGTCGCGACCATCACTGCTGATAATTACCAAAAGGTCGCCGGGTTGTCCCAGTGCGCGCACTGGGTGCGCAAAGGTATCGGCGCTGCCGTGATTTTGTGCAACGGTGCCCATGGAGACGCCGTCACTGTTAAGGGCCATGGCGGGCAGGCCTGGGCGCTCGCGCTGGAACCCCCCGGTAAGTTGAGAGCAAAAACTCTGTGCCAGGGCGCCGCTGACCCCATTGCCGCAGAGCAGCACCTTGCTCTCTGCCAGCAGTGTGTGCACCACCATCTCACTGGCTTCCGCAATCAGGGGCGCCAGTATCTCACCGGCGTTCATGGTGGCTTCCAGGCTGTGGTGAAAAAGGGTTACGACTCGCTGTTCCATTGTGTCCTTAATACTGGCGAACTGGGGTTCGCCATACTTGGCAAGGTAAATCTCGGTTTTGCCTCAAGCTTCGAAGGCGTTTTTAATCCACTGAATGTTTTGCGCATCGCCCTCTATAGCAAGGACATCGAAGCGGCAGGGACAGTCCAGTTTGTGTTGTTGCAAATAGCCGTGGGCAGTGGCGAGCAGTTTCTGTTGCTTGCGAATATCTACACTGGCTCCGGCCCCGCCGAAACGGTTGTTGCGGCGGAAGCGCACCTCCACAAACACTACAGTATCGCTTTCACGGGCGATAAGGTCTATCTCTCCGTGGCGACTTCGGTAATTTCGTTCGATCAGGGTGAGTCCGGCACGCTGTAAATAGCGTGCCGCGGCGCCCTCCATGTGGGCGCCGATACTGCCTGCGGAGCCTTTAAAAAGTTTCACTATTATCCGCTTGCAGGCTGGGTTGTCGCGCTGGCATCGGGGGTTCTATGGTTGTAATCGGTACCGGCACACCTTTTTCAATTTGAGCCCACATCTGCTCGCGCACTATGCGCCCGTCGGTGCTTAGGCTCAGTGCGCCGGTGAGGCCGTGTACTTTTTGCTCTGGGAACTGGCGCAACATTGGCAGGCGCGGGTAGAGGCGGAAAGCATCTGCGCCCAGAGCGTAAAGGCGGGCGAATGCTGCCTGCGGGGCTACCTGCTCTTCGATATTCCGTTTGGTTTCACTGTCTTCAAACAGCCAGGGCAGTGCGGTAAAGCGCACGCCATTGATATCTCGATCGCGATTTGAGTTGGCCTGGCCGGCAAAAACATGTGAGGTCGCATAAACCGGCAGGTCTCCAGCATAGAAGTAGGTCAACATGGGGTTGAGCTGTCGTGCCTGCTGCGGCAGGGCGGTAACAAAGATCATGTCGACATCACCGCGCCGGCGCGGGGTGAACTCCAGTGGCGCCGACAGGCGTCCCTGGAGTGCCTTCTTGCGCGCCTTACTGTCGGGGATAAGCAGGACATCGCTGACCAGGTCAGAAAATTTGCTGTTATTAGTGAAGGTTTCATTGATGCTTACGGAGCCGCCGAGTTGCTGCCACTCCTCCACGAACGTTTCGGCACCACGCTGTCCCCAGCTGCTATTGGTGCTCAAAACCATCGCCTGGCGATGTCCCTGGCGATAGGCGTGACGGGCAATCTGGCGAGCTTCATCCTCAACTGCCAGCCCAAATTGGACCAGGTCGCCAGTAAGTCGGCCCTTGTCGCCATAGTTCAGCGCGAGTGTGGGGACGGGTAACTTTTCAGTGGCCAGTAAATTAGCGACCTTACTTTTATCGAGAGGGCCGACAATAAACTGTGCTCCCGCGTCTACAGCATTTTGATAAATCTCCTCGAAAGGTTGCTCGGTACCGGTGTCGTACACCAATACCCGAGGCGTTGCTGCACCAGCTTTTAAGGCGGTGTAGTGGGCGGCCATAAAACCATCGCGAATCGCGCGGCCGGCACTGCCCAGTGAGCCACTGATAGGCAGTAATAAGGCAATATTATCTGCCCGCTGCGCAGCTAGGCGTTCCAGTAGTTGCAGTGCCTCGGGTGGGTGGGAATTGGCACTGTGTGCTGGCCAGCGCTCCCGCCAGCGGCTCAGGGCGGTGAGTTGAGAGCTGATATCGGCCTGGGTATCGCGCCCCAGCAGGGCGAGCTGATACCAGCCGCGCATCTGGGTATCGCTGCTACTGTTGGCGCGCTGCTGAAGTTCGCTGGAGGGCAGCTGGGTTAACAGCTGCCAGAAACCGTTGTTGTTCTCGGTGATGCTTTCATCAGATTGGGCCAGGTAGGAAATCTCGCGGCGCTCAGATATAGCGCTATCCAAGTCTCCCAAAAGCCCCCATAGGTCGGCACGCAGGTTTCGCAACGGCAGGGCGGTATCGTGGGGTAGTTGCCTCCAGACGCTGTCGAGGCGCGTCGAGGTTGCTAGGTCTAAAGCCTCGAAGAAATCGTCATTATCAACCAGTAGATGGCCGTAAACCTGGGCGTAGCTGGCAAACAGAGTGTCGTCGAGCTGCTCGGGAATTATTAGGGTTACTGCGTCTTTGGCCGTCTCTTTGTCGCCCAGCTCGTATAGAATAGCCGCCGCTTGCAGACGCTGTTGGTCCCTAGCGGGTGCCGGCAGGGTATCTGCGCGGCGCAGCAGCCGCAGGGCATCACTGCGGCTGACTTGGTGGTTTGCCGGATAGGAGGGCTGGTAGCCTCCAGGCCGTGAGGCTGGAGTCTGGCAGGCAGCTAAGGCCAGTGTCAGGGCGGCGGCTGCCACGCTGGTGATCACAGTAGAGGTACGCCGGGAAGAGGCGAACATATTCTTCTCCCGCAATATTTATATTTGGAGTGAACAGCTATGGGGCCGGATCAGGCGCTGCTATATATTGTTGCTACGCCCATCGGTAATTTGGCCGATATGGTACCGCGAGCGATTGAAGTTCTACAATGCGCCGATCTGGTTGCGGCAGAGGACACACGTCACAGTCAGAGACTCTTTTCCCATTTCAATATCGATACGCCGCTAATGGCCTATCACGATCATTCTGATGACAAGCGTACGGGACAGATACTACAGCGCCTGGAGCAAGGGCAAACGGTGGCGCTGATCTCCGATGCCGGTACCCCACTAATCTCCGACCCCGGCTATCGTTTGGTGCGCGAGGCGCGTGAGCGGGGCGTTCGTGTAGTGCCGATTCCCGGCGCCTGTGCCTTTGTTGCCGCGCTGAGTGCTGCCGGCTTGCCCAGTGACCGCTTTAGCTTTGAGGGTTTTCTACCCGCCAAATCCGGCCCCCGTGAGCGAGCATTACAGGAGTTGGCATCAGACAGTCGCACTCTGGTTTTCTATGAGGCGCCCCACCGGGTCGCAGATACCTTGCAGGTGATGGCAGAGATTTTTGGCGCTGAGCGCGAAGCGGTCATAGCACGAGAGGTGAGCAAGGCCTTCGAGACATTCCAGTTGATGTCTTTGGGTGAGTTGGTAAATTGGGTGCGTTCCGACAGTAATCAGCAGCGAGGAGAGATTGTATTGTTGGTGCGTGGTGCTGAGCGTCGCCACGACAACGAGCTGGATGGAGAGGCGCAGCGAGTGATGACTCTGTTGCTGGCCGAGTTACCACCGAAAAAGGCCGCCGCTATTGCTGCGGAGATTACCGGTGTTAAAAAGAAGGCTCTGTATAACTGGAGCCTGGAGCAAAAATAAGGCGCTGTCTTTCGCGGTTCAGGGAAAATGCCTGTTGCATTCCGGCTGTCGCCTCATTACTCTTCGCCGCGAGCTGGCCGGGCAATCGCTGTCGCCTTGTGCGATGGAGGAAAGTCCGGGCTCCATAGGGTGGAACGCCAGGTAACGCCTGGGGGGCGCGAGCCTACGGAAAGTGCAGCAGAGAGTAGACCGCCGATGGCTTCCCTCGATTTTGGTCTGGGGAAGCACAGGTAAGGGTGAAAGGGTGCGGTAAGAGCGCACCGCGCGGCTGGTAACAGTCCGCGGCACGGTAAACCCCGTTCGGAGCAAGACCAAATAGGCCCTCTATAGGTGTGACCCGCACTGAGGGCGGGTAGGTCGCTTGAGGTGCCTGGTGACAGGCATCCCAGATGAATGGTTGTCCTCGACAGAACCCGGCTTACAGGCCAGCTCACACATTTCTAAAGCCCGGCATCCGCCGGGCTTTTTATTTTGTTCCCTCTAGCTTGGCATAGCCTTTGGCGGAGAATGGAACGGATGTACCTCTGTTTTTGATCGTGGCGCGCTTACTGGTGCTGTGGCGGCTAGTTTAATATGGTTGACTATTTTGTAAGTGGGTGCCCACTCCATTTTGTTACTTTGTGACAGTGATTTATATGTCATTACTCCCATCTTTGCTGTAGACCCCGATTTTACTGGGGTTTATGCGGACTTTGCGGTCGATTTCCTTGACTTTGTGTCGACCAGTTTTATAGTGTCGAGAGTGGGTAAAAGTGGAAATTCGTGGAACTTTGTGGTTTATTCGTCGCCGGTAAGTGGGCATTTACACAGTGCGGCGTAAGTTTAAATTTTTCCCGCTATCGGCCCGCTGGATGAAGGGGTCTACCGCGACAATCGCCTAGCAGAGCGAGTGAACTCACAAAGTGTATTTAGGCAGCCATGCAATCAATATGGACGCCAAGGGGCGTCTGGCGATACCGGCGAAGGTCCGCGACCGCTTGCTGGAGGAGTGCGCCGGTAGCCTGGTGATCACAGCTCATACAGAGGAGCGTTGCCTACTGGTCTATCCGGCGCCGCAGTGGCAGCAAATTTTGCCTAAAGTCGAGGCTCTTCCCAGCTTTAATAAGGTGGCGCGCCGGGCCCAGCGATTACTGATTGGCTATGCCTGTGAGCTGCAGGTGGATGGCAATGGCCGCGTTTTGATCCCTCCCACTCTGCGCGAATATGCGGGGCTGGAGAAAAAGCTGATGCTCGTGGGGCAGGGCAAGAAATTAGAGCTTTGGAGCGAGGAGCGATGGATGTCCTGGCTCGATAATAGTGACGACGAGGAGGGAATGCCCGAGGAAATGGCTTCCCTTTCATTATAAGGAGTACACCGAGTGTCTCAAGAATTGCATCGCAGTGTGTTGTTGCGCGAGGCCGTGGACGCTCTGGTGACTGACACCGAAGGTTTCTATGTGGATGGGACCTTCGGGCGCGGTGGACACAGCGCTGCGATCCTCGAACAACTGGGCCCCAAGGGGCAATTGTTGGCTGTGGATAAAGACCCCCAGGCGATTGACTATGCGCAGCAGCGTTTTGCTGCTGAGCCGCGCTTTTCAATTTGGCACGGCTCCTTTGCCGATATGGACCTCGCTGTTGGCGAGAGAGCGGGAAGTGTTAGCGGGATTCTGCTGGATCTGGGGGTTTCCTCTCCCCAACTGGATCAGGCTGAGCGTGGCTTTAGTTTTATGCAGGACGGTCCGCTGGATATGCGTATGGATACTAGCCGGGGTATCAGTGCAGCGCAGTGGGTGAATACCGAGGCCGAGGATGAGATGGTCCGGGTGTTTAAAGAATATGGCGAGGAGCGTTTCGCGCGGCGAATGGCTGCAGCCATCGTTCGCCGTCGCACTGAAAAGCCCTTCGAGCGAACTTTGGATTTGGCTGAGGTAGTGAAGGCAGCCAACCCGGCCTGGGAAAAGGGCAAGCACCCGGCTACTCGAGTCTTCCAGGCTATTCGCATTCATGTGAATGGTGAGCTGAACGACCTGCAGAGTACGTTGGAGAAGTCTCTGCAGTTGCTCGCGCCGGGAGGCCGGTTGGTGATTATCAGCTTCCATTCGCTGGAGGATCGCATGGTCAAGCGCTTTATCCGCGAAAAAGAGCGCGGACCCAAATTGCCCCGCGGACTTCCGGTAATGGATAGCCAAATCGCCAAGCCCCTGCGTTCAGTGGGCAAAGCGGTCAAGGCTAACACCATTGAGGTGGATGAAAACCTGCGCTCGCGCAGTGCGGTGATGCGGGTTGCCGAAAAGCAGGCTGGGTGCTGATTCTGTGCCTATACGGTCGTTTCTTGGCATTGCTGTGCTCTGGGTGGGTGCAATTTCCTCGGCGTTGGCAGTGGTGTATTCGACTCAGCGCAGCAGAGAATTGACCGCAGAGCTAGGCCGCGCACAAAAGACCCGCGATGAATTGCGTTATGAGCAGGAGCGCCTGCTGCTTGAGCGGGGGGCCTGGTCTGCCTATAGCCGTGTGGAGAAAGTGGCCCGGGAAGAATTAAAAATGCGAATGCCGAGCCCTTCAGAGCAGATCTTGGTGCCAGTGGAGTGATTGGCTTGGTCGGAGTGTAGGCGGCCCTTTTAGGCAGTGTACACCGGAAATTGACTTAATAAGCATAAGAAAATTTGTTTATCGATGCGCTGTCGGGGTACCGGTTAAATCGCCCCGCTAAGAGGTTTGCCCTCAGGATGACAATATAACGCCAATTGGAAAATTATGGGCGCAGTAAAGAAAAAGCAAGTTCAACCGGGAATCGCTCGCTGGCGCTTTGTGCTGGTAGCGGTTCTGTTGTGCCTGCTTGCTCTGGCACTGGTGTCTCACTTAGCGCGTTTGCAGGTGGTTCCTGCAGCAGAGCGGGGATATCGCTTCCTGCAGGATCAGGGGCGCGCGCGCACCATCCGTACCGAGGAGATAGCCGCCTATCGGGGTTCCATTGTCGATCGCAACGGAGAGCTGTTAGCGGTTAGCACCCCGGTGCACAGCCTCTGGGCCAATCCCAAATTATTGCGCGAGAGCAGTCCCGAACAAGTAAAGCAACTGGCTAAGACGCTGAGGTTAAAGGCGGATAAGTTGACCGCGCGCCTGGAAAAATACCGCAATAAGGAATTTATGTATCTGCGTCGCCACCTGACCCCAGAGCAGGCGGAGCGGGTCTTGTCTCTCGATTTGCCCGGTGTCTACAGCAAAAAGGAATACCGCCGCTTCTATCCCGCCGGGGAGGTGGTTGCGCAGCTATTGGGCTTTACCAATATCGACGATCGCGGTCAGGAGGGCATTGAGCTTGCTTACGAAAACTGGTTGTCCGGAGAGCCAGGTGCGCAGCAGGTGGTTAAGGACCTGAAAGGTCGCACGGTGCAAGAACTGGCTATTCAGAGAGAGGCTCAACCCGGTCAGGAGTTGCGCCTCTCGATTGATATGCGTCTGCAATACCTCGCCTATCGGGAATTAAAAAGTGCTGTGGCAGAAAATGGTGCCGCTTCCGGTTTTATGGTGATTTTGGATATCCACAGTGGCGATGTCCTCGCCATGGCTAACCAGCCCTCTTTTAACCCCAATAACCGCAAGGGAGTTAGGGCGGCGGCGATGCGCAATCGCGCCCTGATTGATCAGTTTGAGCCGGGCTCTACGGTAAAGCCTTTGACGGTATTGGCGGCGCTGGAGACAGGTCGCTACAAGCCCCATACCCAAATAGATACAAGCCCGGGTTATATCCGCGTGCCCGGTAAAACTTTGGTGGATCCGGTCAACTACGGCAAGTTGGATCTAACCAGCATTATCACCAAGTCGAGTCAGGTGGGTATTACAAAAATTGCCCTGGATTTGGAACCAAATACGCTTCGAGAACTCTTTTACCGCCTGGGTTTGGGGGAGGCGGTTGGCAGTGGTTTTCCTGGTGAGACGCCGGGAATCCTACCTAGCCGCAGCCGCTGGCACCCAATCGAGCGGGCTAATTTTGCCTTCGGCTACGGTTTAACCGTGAATGGGGTGCAATTGGCCCAGGCCTACAGCGTGTTGGCTAACGGTGGGCTTAAACGTCCGGTTTCCCTGATTCTATCTGACGATAAGCCCGATTCTGAGGCGCAGCGGGTAGTCGAAGGGCCGCTCGTTAAGGATGTGAGCGCCATGCTGGAGACCGTAATTGGCAGCCGCGGCACTGGCCGTCAAGCCGCTGTAGAGGGTTACCGAGTGGCGGGCAAGACTGGCACTGTTCACAAGGTTGGTAGTGGTGGTTATGCCGATAATCGCTACCGTTCAGTATTTGCGGGATTTATTCCCGCAGACAAGCCGCGCCTTGCCGCGGTTGTAGTAATAGACGATCCCAGCCAGGCGAAGTACTACGGCGGTGAAGTGGCAGCGCCGGTATTTGGCGCTGTGATGGCTGGGGCTATGCGCCTGCTGCAAGTACCGCCAGAGCTCAAAGAGCCGGCGGAACGGCAGCTGGCCGCGCAGTTAACCGGAAGGGGTTCAAAGTCGTGACTCAGCGCGAACAATCATTTATCTCCCTGCAGGAATTGGTGCCCGGATACGCGAGCATACCCGATGTACCTGTTAGTGGTGTAGCTCTGGATAGCCGCAAGGTGAAAGCTGGCGATGCTTTTATGGCGTTGCGCGGCTCTGTCGTGGATGGGCGGGAATATATTGATGCCGCAATAGAAGCTGGCGCTGCCGTAGTGTTGGCAGATGGGGATAAACTGGAATGTAAAACCCACAAGGATATCCTTGTGGTTACCGTCCCCGGGCTTGCTAAGCGGGTGGGGGAAATAGCCGCGCGCTTCCACGATAATCCCAGCGGAAAAATGCATTTGGTGGGAGTGACCGGCACAAATGGTAAAACTACCTGCGCTTATCTCACCTCCCAGTTATTGGCTCGGCATTTTGGCAGCGCTGCCCTGATCGGTACCATTGGTAATGGCATATGGAATCACGGGGTGATTGAGCTGCATGAGACGGGGCTCACAACTCCTGACCCTGTGCGGCTACAGGAGGATTTTGCCGATTTTTGCCGACGCGGAGTAGGTGCTGCGGCGATGGAAGTTTCCTCCCATGCCCTGTCACAGGGCCGAGTACATGGTCTTATTTTTGATACCGCAATTTTTACCAATCTTTCCCGCGACCACCTGGATTATCACGGCAATATGGCAGCCTACGGGGCTGCCAAAGAAAAATTATTTGGCCTGCCAAAATTAAAGCGCGGCATTATAAACCTGGATGACCCTTTCGGCGCTCAACTGGCGGAGCGTTGCAGATTGCGCGGGTTGCGTGTATTGACCTATGGCCTGCAGGCGGGCGACCTGCATGTGACAGATTTACGCCGTCATGAAAAAGGCTTTTCTGTCCAGCTAAGTTCTCCCTGGGGGAGCGGTGAACTCAATGCATCGCTGATTGGCGATTTCAATATTTATAACGCACTTGCCGTTATCGCTGCTGCTGCTTCGGCGGGTATGCCGTTCGAGGAAATTCTCACGGTTTTTCCCTCTATTCAGGGGGTACCCGGTCGTATGGAGCGAGTTCAAGTCGAAGGTGTCTATGAAGTGGGTGTGTTGGTCGATTACGCCCATACTCCAGATGCGTTGCGAGCGGCGTTGGCCGCTGCACGCCCTTATTGCCGTGGGAAATTGTGGTGTGTATTTGGCTGTGGTGGTGATCGTGATACTGGTAAGCGCGCTTCAATGGGGCGTATAGCTTCGGAAATGGCCGATCGGGCCATTGTTACCAGCGACAATCCCCGCAGTGAAGAGCCGCAAAAAATTATCGACGATATCCTCGAAGGTGCTGCCAGTAATATTGAAGTAGAAATTGATCGGGCCAAGGCTATTGGCCAGGCAGTGGCTGCGGCACAGCCGGGAGATATAGTGCTGATCGCTGGTAAGGGCCATGAGAATTACCAGATTATCGGCAGCGAAAAAATTCATTTTTGCGATCGTGAGCAGGCAGCTTCTGCGTTGCTTCGGCGTATGGGTAAGCCCCTCAAGGTTGAAGGGATGAAGGGGGAAGCCCAGTGATTGGGTCGTTATCTCTTAAGCAACTGCAAGAACGCTTCGGTGGTGAGTTGATCAATGGCTCGGTCGAATTTTCTGAGGTGTGCACAGATACTCGTAAATTAAACCCCCAAGCACTGTTTGTTGCATTGGTTGGTGACAATTTCGATGCTCATGATTTTGTCGGAGAGCTTGATGGTCAGGCACTGGGCTTAGTTGTTGATCGGGAGGTTCGGGGTTGCGGCCTGCCTCAGTGGCGGGTGAAAGATACTACCGTAGCACTCGGACAAATTGGTCTGTTGTGTCGTGAGAAATTCTCTGGTCCAGTAATTGCGATTACTGGTTCCTGTGGCAAGACCACGGTTAAGGAAATGCTATCGGCGATTTTTTCCCAACGCCACACACCTTGTGTGACTGCAGGCAACCTAAACAACCAGTACGGTCTGCCGATAACCCTTTTCGGTCTCAGCGAAGAGCACGATGTACTGATTTTGGAGATGGGGGCGAATGGCCCTGACGATATTGCTTATCTGTGTAGTATCGGCAAGCCACAAGTGAGTGCCGTCAATAATGTTATGCCCGCTCATGTTGAAGGGTTTGGTTCTATTGACGCCATCGCCAAAGCCAAAGGTCAAATTTATACAGGGTTGGATGTCGGTGGAACCGCAATTATCAATGCCGATGATAATTACGCAGACTATTGGCGCGGGCGAATGCCCGAAGGTGTGCGCACTTTAGAGGTGGGGCTTGCCAGCCAATGTGAAATCTTTGCGGAAAATATTGTCCTGAATAACAGTGGCTGTGCCGGATTTGACCTAGTGATTGAAGGGCTTAGCTACCCGTTGCAGCTTCAGCTACTTGGAGAGCACAACGTGCACAACGCTCTAGTAGCGGCAGCCTGTGCTTTTGCCGCGGGGATATCGGCAAAAGAAATTGTTCAGGGGCTATCAAGCCTGAGAGGTGTCAGCGGCCGCTTGCAGGAGCAGCGCGGTATTTGTGGAGCCACAGTTATCGACGATAGCTATAACGCGAATCCGGGCTCTGTAGGTGCGGCTATTGAGCTATTAGCACAACGACCAGGGAAACGAATCCTGGTGCTTGGGGACATGGCGGAGTTGGGGCCGGATGCTGAGGATATGCATCGCGATGTGGGTGATCTGGCGCGAGAGCGTGGGCTTGATGCGCTGTTTACTTTGGGACCATTAGGCACTGCTGCCAGCTTGGCATTTAGCCATGGGGACAATAAGCCCCTGCAGAATTATCGGGAGCGGGAGCCGTTGATCGCGGCTCTGACCCATGAATTAGATAACAACACCACTGTTTTGGTGAAGGGTTCTCGTAGTGCCCGTATGGAACTGGTCGCTCAGGCCCTGCTTGGCAACAGCAGAGGGGAGTCGTAATGCTGCTTTGGCTGGCGGAATTATTACAACAACATGTGAGCACCTTTTCGGTGTTCAATTATTTAACTGTCCGCGCAATTCTTGCGGCCCTTACCGCACTGGGGATTTCCCTGATTGTTGGGCCACGCATGATCAACTGGCTGAACCATTTACAAGTGGGGCAGGCGATTCGCGACGATGGCCCTGAAACACATTTGAGTAAATCCGGTACGCCCACTATGGGCGGCACCCTGATTCTCGCCTCGATCTTTGCTTCGGCGCTGCTATGGTCGGATCTTGGTAATCGCTATGTGTGGGTCACATTACTGGTGACCTTTGTCTTCGGCGCGGTAGGTTTTGTCGATGACTATAAAAAAGTTGTACACAAGAACCCCCGTGGCCTCATCGCACGCTGGAAATATTTTTGGCAATCCATTGCCGGTTTAGGGGCGGCCATATATTTATTTATGAGTGCGACCAGCCCGGCGGAAACCCAGTTCTTTGTGCCTTTCTTTAAAGACGTCGCTATTAACCTTGGGCCGGTCACCTTTATTCTGCTGACCTATTTTGTAGTGGTGGGTTCCAGTAATGCGGTTAATCTGACCGATGGTCTTGATGGCCTGGCAATTATGCCTACGGTGATGGTAGGCGGGGCACTGGGAATTATTGCTTATTTATCTGGACATGCGGAATTTGCCGATTATCTACATATTCCTGCGATTGCTGGTGCAGGGGAACTCGCCGTATTTTGTGCCGCTCTGTGCGGTGCAGGCTTAGGGTTCCTATGGTTTAACACCTATCCGGCGCAGGTGTTTATGGGGGATGTGGGTGCCCTGGCCCTGGGTGCGGCCCTGGGCATCATTGCGGTGATCACTCGCCACGAGATTGTGCTGTTTATTATGGGAGGCGTGTTTGTGATGGAAACCGTTTCAGTCATCCTGCAGGTTGCGTCCTTCAAGTTGACGGGTAAGCGTATTTTCCGCATGGCCCCGTTGCACCACCATTTTGAATTGAAAGGTTGGCCCGAGCCGAGGGTAATCGTGCGCTTCTGGATTATCACGGTAATTCTGGTTCTGGCTGGACTGGCAACACTGAAACTCCGATAAAAATACAATGAGCCTGATCGCGACTTCTTCGCAGCATAAAGTGGTAATTGGACTGGGCGCTACCGGGCAATCGGTGGTGCGCTATCTGCTGCGTCATGGTCATACCCCGGTGGTGGTGGATAGCCGTGATAACCCTCCAGGGCTTGCGGCTTTTCAAGGGGAATTTCCCCAGGTCGCGGTGGAAACCGGCCCACTACGTGCAGACACTTTACTTGCGGCCAGTTTAATTATTGTCAGCCCTGGTGTGCCCTTAGCGGAGCCGGTTTTGCAAAAGGCCGTTGCCGAGGGTATTCCGGTTGTTGGTGATATTGAATTATTTGCCCAGGCTTTACTGCGCAAGCAGTCCAAAGCGAAGTTGGCCGCGATTACTGGTTCTAACGGCAAAAGCACGGTCACGACACTAATTGGCAGAATGGCTAAAGCCGCCAATATTTCTGTGCGGGTGGGTGGCAATATTGGCGTACCGGTGCTCGATTTATTGGATGACCCCTTACCGGAGTTGTTTGTACTGGAGCTTTCCAGTTTCCAATTGGAGACAACTTATTCCCTCACTCCAACAGTAGCGACTGTTTTGAATATGAGTGCGGACCATATGGACCGCTATCCCAGTATGTTGGAGTATCACCGGGCGAAGCAACGGATTTATCGCGGTGCAGAAGTATTTGTGGTTAATCGCGAAGACCCCCTGAGCCAGGGACCTCTGTCGCGCGAGCGGCGTGAGTGGACTTTCGGCCTTGATCGACCGGACTTAAAACAGTTTGGTGTGTGCTTATCTGGGGAGCGTGAGTGGTTGGCTCAAGGAAGTGAGAAGTTATTGCCGGTCGATGAGCTGGCGATGGTGGGCAAGCATAATATTGCCAATGCTCTGGCTGCATTGGCCATGGGTACTGTAGTGGGATTGCCCATGGCGGCAATGCTGTCGGTTCTGCGTAGTTTTCCTGGCTTGGCACATCGCTGTGAGCGCGTGGCGGATTTACATGGCGTAACTTATGTCAACGACTCTAAGGGCACTAATGTAGGTGCAACTCAGGCCGCGCTGGATGGATTGGCGACCTCAACCCGTAAAATAGTTTTAATCGCAGGTGGAGATGGTAAAGGTGCAGACTTTTCCGCATTGAAGAAAAGCGCAGGCGCCTTGCGTGCAGTGGTTTCAATCGGTGTTGATGGCGACAAAATTGCCAGCGTGTTTGCCGGTCAGTGCAGCACACTCAGCGCTGATTCTATGGCGGATGCTGTGAGTAAGGCCCGAACTTTGGCGCATAGCGGAGACTACGTGTTGCTCTCCCCGGCGTGTGCCAGCTTTGATATGTATCGCAATTTTGAAGCGCGTGGTGAAGACTTTCGCAATATTGTAGCGGCGCTGTGTGAGTGCTCACAGGAGGGGCAATGAGTGAATTGCTCTCCCTAAATACCAGGCGTGATTTTCTCGATGCTCTTTTACCTTTTAGCGTTTTGGCGCTGGTGAGCATCGGCGTTGTGATGGTGGCTTCAGCGTCGATCGCTTTTGCTACAGATATTTATGCAGACCCTTGGTATTTCCTGAAGCGTCACTTGGTATTCTTGTTAATTGGGGCAATTGCGGCGTTATTGGTAAGCCAGATCCCATTGGCTATTTGGTCGCGCCTATCTTGGCCACTGTTACTGTTTTCCTGTCTGCTTTTAATCGTGGTATTGGTGCCAGGTATTGGTCGAGAGGTAAATGGTAGTCGACGCTGGTTGGTGTTTGCGGGAATTACTATCCAACCTGCAGAAGTGGCGAAGTTTTGCATGCTGGTATTTTTTGCCAGTTTTCTAACCCGGCGCAGCAAGCAATTACACCACTGGAGCAGCTTTATGGTACCGGTGGTTATTCTCACGATGGTTGCTTTTTTACTGTTATTGCAACCGGACTTCGGCTCTGTGGTAGTACTTTCCGGCACAGTGCTGGCGATGGTGTTTTTGGGTGGTGCACGCTTACCCCACACGTTTTTACTCGTGGCGGCAGCGGCTTGCGGTTTGGCCTTGATGGCTCTGATGAGCCCCTATCGTTTGCAGCGCCTGCTAACGTTTCTAGACCCCTGGGGAGACCAGTTTGCCAGTGGCTATCAGTTGACCCAATCGCTTATCGCTTTTGGTCGTGGTGAATGGTTTGGTGTGGGGCTGGGTAATAGCGTGCAAAAACTGTTTTATCTGCCCGAGGCCCATACCGACTTTATTTTTGCCATCCTCGCCGAGGAGTGGGGAATGTTTGGCGGCTTGGTTGTTGTTGGGCTTTTTGTGCTCCTGACCTGTTCGCTATTGCGTTTGGTCCGTGAAGCCCTGGCACAACAAAAATTTTTTGCGGCTTTACTGGCATTTGGCATGGCAATACAGATTGCTGGCCAGGCTTTTGTGAATATGGGAGTGGCTTCAGGGTTGTTACCGACTAAGGGGCTAACCCTGCCGTTTGTCAGTTCCGGTGGTAGTAGTTTGATTATTTGCTGTGCCCTATTGGGGTTGGCTTTGAGGATTCGCACTGAATTGCGAGGGCAATTTGGGCAAGCCGGGGATAGTGAGGAAAGTCCTGGTTTGTTTGGGAAGTTGCCAATTTTTGCCCGGCGCCGCACCAGTGCTGGCGTTGGTAGTGGGGAGGTAGTCTGATGTCCCATGAAGAAAAAATTTTCGCCAATAAGAAGTTTTTACTGATGGCCGGAGGTACCGGTGGCCATGTATTTCCAGCACTGGCAGTGGCAAAAGCCTTGCAGGAGCGCGGTGCCAGTGTTGAGTGGCTGGGTACACAGCGCGGTATCGAAGCGCGTTTAATTCCCGAGGCGAATATTCCACTGCACTGTATTCGTGTGGAGGGCGTGCGTGGCAAAGGCAAATTGGCCTTGTTCAAGGCACCTCTGCAGATTTTTCGCGCGGTGGTCCAGGCCCGTGCCGTGGTAAGGGCGGTAGCACCAGATGCGGTGCTCGGGTTCGGTGGCTTTGCCACCGGTCCCGGTGGTGTAGCAGCACGACTCAGTGGAATTCCGCTGATTATTCACGAGCAGAATGCGGTTGCCGGTACCACTAACCGCCTACTTGCTCGAATCGCGAGTAGGGTATTGGAGGCTTTCCCCAGTGGTTTGCCTGGTGCTAAGCAGGTCGGCAATCCGGTGCGCACTGAGATTGCGAGTTTGCCTGAGCCGCAACAGCGTATCGGAAATGAGGCACCACTGCGCCTGCTGGTGCTCGGTGGCAGTCTCGGCGCTGTGGCAATTAATGAGCTGGTGCCAAAAGCTGTGGCTCTTTTGCCGTTATCCCTACGGCCGAAAGTGGTTCATCAGGCGGGTGAACGTCATACAGCGTTGGCCCAAGAGGCTTATAAAGCTGCGGGAGTAGAGGCAGAGGTTGTACCTTTTATTGCGAATATGGCCGATGCCTATAGCGTTGCAGATTTGATCATTTGTCGCTCCGGGGCGCTGACTGTGTCGGAAATCGCTGTCGCTGGTGTGGGCGCAATTATGGTGCCTTTTCCCTTTGCGATTGATGATCATCAGACACGCAATGGCGAGTGGTTACAGAATGCCGGTGGTGCTGTGGTAATTCAGCAGAGCGCCATGGATGCACAGAGTCTGTCAGAATTATTGCAGAAGCTTCTCTCGGACCCTCAAGCGTTGCTTGCGATGGCGAAAGCTGCGCGCAGTGTGGCAAAAATTGATGCAACCGAGCAGGTAGTAGGTGCCTGCGCTGAACAGCTGGCTCTTGTCAGATAGCAAATAAAAAATGAGTGGATCAAGGTTAGAAAGTATGGCTTCTGAGCGTGCCAATATGGAAAAAAGTTATGCTGTACCGACGATGCGCCGCATTCGTCGCATCCACTTTATCGGAGTGGGTGGTGCAGGCATGAGCGGCATTGCTGAAGTGCTACAGAATCAGGGTTACGAGGTTTCTGGTTCCGATTTGCGCGAATCAGCTGTAACAGACCGTCTGCAAAAGCTCGGTGTTAGGGTTGAAATTGGACACAGTTCGGAAAATATCCGTGGTGTCGATGTGGTTGTTAACTCTTCGGCCGTGCATGACGACAATCCAGAGTTGGTCGCCGCCCACGAAAACCGAATTCCGGTGGTGCGCCGTGCGGAAATGCTCGGGGAACTGATGCGTTATCGCTATGGTATTGCCGTGGCGGGTACACACGGAAAGACTACAACTACCAGCCTGATAGCCTCGATTTTTGCTGCGGATAAAAAAGATCCGACGTTTGTGATTGGCGGTTTGGTCAATTCGGCAGGTGCCAATGCGGCATTGGGCGAAAGTCGTTATCTAATCGCCGAGGCAGATGAAAGTGATGCATCTTTTATTCACCTGCAACCGATGGTGACGGTGATCACGAATATTGATGCGGACCATATGGAAACCTATGGTGGGGACTTTGAAAAGGTAAAACAGATCTTTATTGATTTTGTCCATAACCTACCTTTTTATGGCCTTGCTGTGGTCTGTGGCGATGATGCCAATGTGCAGGAAGTAATACCCAAGTTTTCCCGGCCGGTGCTGACTTATGGGTTTGCTGAGGGCAATGATTTCCGCATTGTCGAGGTTAAACAGGAGCCGTTACGAAGCCATTTTAAAGTGCAGCGCCCGGCGGGTGATCTGCTTGAGGTCTCGGTAAATACTCCTGGTATCCACAATGTATTGAATGCTACTGCGGCAATTGCTGTCGCTACCGATGAGGGTATCGGTGATGAAGCTATTCAAAAAGGATTACAAGATTTCCAAGGAGTCGGTCGTCGCTTCCAAATTTATGGAGATTTCTCTATTAGTGACGACAGTAACGCAGAAAAAGTGATGCTGGTGGACGATTATGGCCACCACCCAAGGGAAGTGGCAGCAACCATCAGGACTGTACGTGACGGCTGGTCCGATCGGCGCTTAGTGATGGTTTACCAACCGCATCGCTATACCCGAACCCGTGATCTGTTTGAGGATTTTGTTCAGGTGCTGTCCGAGGTCGACAAACTAATTTTGCTGGATGTTTACAGTGCTGGGGAGGCACCGATAGCCGGCGCGGATGGGCGGACTTTGGCTCGTAGCCTGCGCAATCGAGGCCAGGTTGATCCCATTTTTGTCGAAACCGTTGATCAGGTTCCCCCGATCCTGGCTGATCTACTGGAACCCGGCGATGTGGTTCTGACTCAGGGCGCGGGTAATGTTGGGGCTCTTTCACAGAGGTTGGCGGAATGGCGTCTGGGTGAGAAAGACCTCGAGGCTTGAGTGGTAGTGAGGTCTGCACAGAAAAAAAATACAGGGACTCAGCGGGCCCCGGTACGTGGTGCCAGCCCTCTCAAAGAGAGAGAGAAGCGGGGATTCCACTGGCGCCGCTGGTTATTTACCAGTGTCTTTATGTTCTTGCTTGGTGGGCTGCTTAGTGGGGGCTACTGGTTGTGGCAGCACCTACCGGCGATTCAGCTCAGTCGAGTTGATGCACTGGAGCAAGTTGAGGTTCGCGGAACCTTTAATGCTGTAACTGAAGAGCAGATTAAAGAAATTTTACTGCCGTATTTGCAAGCGGGTTTTTTTTCTGTTGATATCCGCGCGATGCGCGCAGCATTGCTGGAGAAACCGTGGATTACCAAGGTTTCCATAAGTCGCCGCTGGCCCAAAGGCGTTGTTGTTGAAGTCAGCGAGGCGCAGCCACTTGCCATCTGGGGCCGTGATCGTTTGTTGGTTGCCAGTGGTGCACTGCTGCCACGGCCGAAACAAATGCAGGTGGGTACACTACCTGAACTCGCCGGGGATGAAGAATTGGTTGGGCAAATTATGTCCCAATACCAAGCGCTTGCGGGGCTTTTGACTACGCGGGATATGGAAGTGAGGCGCTTGTCATTTGATGACCTTAGTGGCTGGCATCTGGAGTTGATGTCGGGAATTGAATTAAAACTCGGTCATGAGGCACTGCTGGAGCGTGTTAACCGCTTTCTCACTTTGAGTCGCGGGTTACTTGCTCCTTATTTACAAAAAGTAGCCGAGGTAGATACTCGTTACGGTAACGCGGTAGCGGTTCAGTGGAAGAACGAGCAAGAGTAAACAGGGACGCGGCAGTAGCCGCTGTGGAAAGATAAAGTTTAAAAGCGAAGGCGCTGATCCGGTTGATAATGAAAGGAAAGCCGGGGTATGGCCTAGCGAGGTTGGCACAAAAATGACACAAGTATCCGATCAGCGCATGATTGTTGGGCTGGATATCGGCACCTCCAAGGTGGTTGCCATCGTTGGTGAGGTATCTGCTAACGGGGAGCTTAATATTGTTGGTATTGGCTCCCATCGCTCCACCGGGATGAAAAAAGGTGTGGTGGTAAATATTGAATCCACCGTGCAATCTATTCAGCGTGCCGTGGAGGAAGCAGAATTAATGGCGGGGTGTGAAATTCACTCTGTGTATGCCGGTATCGCGGGCAGCCATATTCGCAGTCTCAATTCTCACGGCATTGTGGCTATTAAAGATCGTGAAGTAACCCAACAGGATTTGGATCGGGTAATTGATGCAGCTCGTGCAGTTGCTATACCCGCGGATCAGAAAATTTTACATACGCTGCCGCAAGAATACCTGATCGACAACCAGGAGGGGGTAAAAGAGCCTCTGGGTATGTCTGGTGTGCGCCTCGAAGCAAAGGTGCATTTAGTCAGTGGTGCCGTCAATGCGGCACAAAATATTGAGAAGTGTATCCGCCGCTGTGGTCTTGAAGTGGAGGATGTCATTCTCGAACAGCTGGCTTCCAGTTACGCGGTACTGACTGAAGATGAGAAAGAACTCGGAGTATGTATGGTCGATATCGGTGGGGGTACCACCGATATTGCTGTATTTACCGGTGGCTCAATTCGCCATACTGGAGTGATTCCCATCGCTGGGGATCAGGTGACTAACGATATTGCAATGGCATTGCGCACCCCGACACCGCACGCCGAAGATTTAAAAATAAAATATGCCTGTGCTCTGGCAAAACTTGCGCGGGAAGGTGAAACCATAAAAGTACCGAGTGTCGGAGATCGGGAACCCCGGGATTTGTCCCGTCAGGCCCTGGCTGAAGTAGTAGAGCCGCGCTATGACGAGCTGTTTACTCTGGTGCAAGCGGAATTGCGCCGCAGTGGATTTGAAGACCTGTGCGCAGCAGGAGTGGTTTTAACGGGAGGCTCTTCAAAAATGGAGGGTGCGGTAGAGCTGGCTGAGGAAATTTTCCATATGCCGGTACGTCTCGCAGTGCCTCAAGGAATTTCTGGATTGAGCGATATCGTGAGCAATCCAATTTACTCCACCGGAGTTGGATTATTGATGTACGCAATGCAGCAAGAAGAGGCTGCAGAGGGAAAAACTCAGCCCGTGCGTAACGATAATCAGTGGTGGGACAAAGTAAAGCACTGGTTTCGTGGAAATTTGTAATAGCATGCAACCAGAATTAGCCGTCCCATAAGGGATTTTTTTTAGGCGTGGCTGTAAAATTCGACATGAGCAAGAAAGGGGAACAGCGATGTTCGAGCTAGTTGATAGCGTACAGGATAAACCTGTCATCAAGGTAATAGGAGTCGGCGGCGGCGGTGGCAATGCTGTTAAGCATATGATTGCCAGCGACGTGGAGGGCGTAGACTTTATCTGCGCGAACACTGACGCTCAGGCGCTGAAAGATATTGAAGCGCAAACTATCCTACAGCTTGGTAATACGATTACCCGTGGACTAGGTGCTGGGGCCAATCCCGATATCGGTCGTCAGTCCGCTCTGGAAGACCGCGATCGCATCGCTGAAGTCTTGGGCGGTGCTGATATGGTGTTTATTACCGCTGGCATGGGGGGCGGCACTGGTACCGGTGGAGCGCCGATTGTAGCCGAGATTGCCAAAGAGCTCGGCATTCTCACCGTGGCTGTTGTTACTCGCCCGTTCAAAATTGAAGGCCGCAAGCGCACTGTCGTAGCCGAAGAGGGTATTCTCGAACTGCGCGACAAAGTGGACTCCCTGATTACTATCCCTAACGATCGCCTGCTGGAAGTATTGGGTAGCAAAATCACAATGAAGTCTGCCTATAAAGAGGCTGACAACGTGTTACTCGGAGCGGTACAGGGTATTGCCGATCTGATGATCCGCCCCGGCATTATGAATGTGGACTTCGCCGATGTACGCACGGTGATGTCTGAAATGGGTATGGCGATGATGGGCTCCGGCTCTGCCATTGGCGAGAATCGCGCTCGTGAAGCGGCGGAGAAGGCTGTACGCAGTCCGCTGTTGGATAACGTTAACCTTGCTGGTGCACGCGGTATTTTGGTCAACATCATTACCGGCAGTGAAGAAGCTGGCTGTCAGGAGTTGACCCTGGGTGAGTACTCTGAAGTGGGTGAGATCGTGCAAGAGATCGCCTCTGATGAGGCCACAGTGGTTATTGGTACGGCAGTGGATGATAAGCTGGGTGATGAAATGCGGGTGACTGTAGTAGCCGCTGGCCTGGGTGAGGGAACTCCTGCGGCTCGCCCAGCTAAAGTGGTAGATAACACACGTCGTCCAGAAGTGCGTGAATCCCGCGATGTTCGCGAGACTCGAGACATGCGTGAGAGCCGGGATATGCGCGATATGCGTGAAAGCCACGGTGCCGCAGGGCTAGTCTCTCGTGAGAGCGCGGCCGACACTCGTCCTAGGGTGGATGTAGAGCGTCCCAAGCGCCCCGCTCCGTCGCTCAGTTCTGCTGATGCCGATATGGAATATTTGGATATTCCGGCCTTCCTGCGCCGCCAGGCAGACTGAGAGTAGCCGCCGCAGAGGCAGTACACTGCTCATGTCCACCCAGCTTATTGTTGGGTGTCGCCTCTGCGGGGCGGCTTATCGCAGAATTTTGTATTTGATATCACTTTTGGTATTGCTAGATCAGAAGTTTGCCCAGTTCCATAAGACCTGCTATCAGAGTTACTCTCAGCTATGAGGGGTAAGGAAATAGGCAAGTAAGAGTTTAATTAACAATTTTTTACAGTGATCCCGGCGCTCATGGTCTTAAAATGCTGTCTCAGCGACTGAGATGTGGCGCTCCAATCTTTATTTAAACTATCCTTAGAAGGACGGTGGCGGTGTGTTAAGTTGACCACACGCCCACAATTGGTATTGGCGTCGCAATTGTGCTAATATCGGCGGCTTGCTGCGCGTTTTGCGTAGACCACCGACTGGGAAAAGATAGTTTCATGATCAAACAGCGCACGCTTAAAAATGCTATTCGCGCCACTGGCGTAGGTCTGCACACTGGCAAAAAGGTCATCCTGACCTTGAAGCCGGCTCCCGTAGACACCGGCATCGTGTTCCGTCGAACGGACTTGGACCCGGTGGTCGAAATTGAAGCCCGCGCAGAGAATGTGGGCGATACGCTACTTTCCACTACCCTGGTCAAGGGCGATGTTCGCATCGCTACCGTGGAGCATTTGCTCTCGGCGATGGCGGGCCTGGGTATCGACAATGCGATTGTCGAACTGTCCGCCCAGGAAGTACCGATTATGGACGGCAGTGCCGGTCCTTTTGTGTTCCTGATCCAGTCCGCTGGTATTCAGGAGCAATCTGCGCCGAAGAAATTCCTGCGTATTAAGAAGCCGATAACCGTGGAAGAGGGCGATAAAGTAGCCAGCTTCCTGCCTTTCAATGGTTTCAAGGTCTCCTTTACCATCGACTTTGACCACCCGGTATTCCAGGGGCGTAATCTAACCTCTTCCGTAGACTTCTCCAGCACTTCTTTTGTGAAAGAGGTGAGTCGTGCGCGTACATTCGGATTTATGCACGAAATTGAGTACCTGCGCTCTAAGGGTTTGGTTCAGGGTGGTTCTGTGGATAACGCCATCGTGATTGACCAGTATCGCATTCTGAATGAAGGTGGATTGCGTTACGAAGACGAATTTGTGAAACATAAAATTCTCGATGCCATTGGCGACCTTTATCTTCTGGGTACCAGCCTGATCGGTGAGTTCAAAGCCTTTAAATCCGGCCACTCCTTGAACAATAAGTCTCTGCGTCATTTGATGACTCAAAAGGACGCATGGGAGATGGTGACATTCGAGGGAGAGCAAGAAGCTCCAATCTCCTACGTTAAGCCAATACTGGCAGTTTAAACTCTCAATAAAAAAGCCGGCATTATATTGCCGGCTTTTTTACGTGACAGATTCGCCAGAGAGGGTTGGGGTAATTCTGGTAACCTTGTTTCCCTTTGGGTATTTGGATGACCGGTCTTTTAGTGTGAGGTATTGCACTGGAGCCTCGTCTCACTTACAGAGACAGCAAAATTACAAGATATCGGACTTCTCCTGCTTGTTATGAAAGTAATTCTGGTCAATGAGCGCGGTGCAACCCGCAGCTTCAACTTTGGTGGGCTGAGCAAGGCGCTATTGAGCTTGTGCCTCTTGGGCCTCCCGGTTGGTGCCTTCTTCCTGGGTGCCAATCTTCCTGTGACCAAAACTGATTTATTTGATGCGCGTACAGCCAAGGCTTGGGAGCGCGCTTTGCGTAAGCAGCAGCAGGAAATTGAGGAGGCTGATCGCGAGGCTCACGAGCAACTTGCTGCGCTAACGGTAAAGCTGGCTGAATTGCAGGCGCGCCTTACCCGATTGGATGCTGTGGGTGAGCGCCTAACCGCAGCGGCCAATCTCGATCAGGGCGAGTTTGAATTTAGCGCTGTGCCTGCAGTGGGTGGTCCGGAAGATCCTGGCATCGCCGGAGCTTCAGATTTACCCTATCAACCCCCCGAGTTTCTCGAAGTGATTGGTGACTTGTCTCACAAAGTAGATGATCGCCAAATGCAGCTCAATACGCTCGAGTCCCTGATGGCAAACCTGCAGCTGGAGGATGAGCAATTTATTGCCGGGCGCCCGATCACCAAAGGCTGGATGTCCTCGCGCTATGGTTATCGCACCGACCCTTTCACAGGGCGCCGCACTTGGCATAAAGGTGTGGACTTTGCCGGTAAGATGGGGTCAGACGTAGTATCTGTAGCCGCCGGTGTTGTTACCTGGGCTGATGAGCGTCACGGCTACGGACATATGGTGGAAATCAATCATGGTAATGGTTATTCCACCCGCTACGGCCATAACAGTGAGCTCAATGTTGGGCTCGGTGATGTAGTTAAGAAAGGGCAGGTGATTGCCCAAATGGGGTCCAGTGGGCGCTCCACTGGTCCCCATGTACACTTTGAGATCTTTAAGAACAATCGCACGGTCGACCCGGCCAGCTATATCCGCCGTACAGGCAGATAACAACTATCCTTCCTTTACGCGTAATTGCTGGCAGCTTGGCATAAGAGTTGCCAGCGCTTACGCCTTCCTGTTTACTTGCACCCCTCGCATAAAGGAGTATCGGTGCAATATCTGCCCAGCATTAGCGCCGATAGCGCACATAAGATAAGTGGTTTCTAGATAATGATTGGCAAACTGATTAAATCGGTCTTTGGTACAAAAAATGACCGCGAGCTGAAGCGCATGCGACGCGTCGTGGAAAAAGTCAACGCGCTGGAAGAGGATTTCCAGAAGCTGGATGATGCAGCTCTTCGTGCCAAAACAGAAGAGTTTAAAAAGCGTATTGCAGATGGGGAAACTCTAGACCAGCTGCTGCCGGAAGCTTTCGCCGCAGTGCGTGAAGCGGGTCGGCGCACAATGGGCATGCGTCACTTCGATGTACAGCTAATCGGCGGTATGACTCTACATGAAGGTCGTATCGCGGAAATGCGTACCGGTGAAGGTAAGACTCTGGTAGCGACCTTACCGGCTTATTTGAACGCGCTCGAAGGCAAGGGCGTGCACATTGTTACGGTCAACGATTACTTGGCATCCCGCGACGCCAATTGGATGCGCCCAGTCTATGAATTTCTCGGTCTGACTGTTGGGGTGATTATCTCCCAGCAGCACCCTGACGATAAAAAGGCCGCCTATCAAGCCGATATTACTTACGGCACCAACAACGAATTTGGCTTCGATTACCTGCGTGACAATATGGTGTTACGCAAGGAAGATCGTACCCAGCGCCCACAAAATTTCGCCATCGTGGATGAGGTGGACTCAATCCTTATCGATGAGGCGCGTACCCCGTTGATTATTTCTGGTGCGGCGGAAGATTCCTCTCACCTTTACTTGGCCATGAATAAGCTGATTCCACAGCTGGAGCGTGCCGAAGAAGGTGGTGAGGGACACTACACCGTAGATGAGAAGACCCGCCAGGTAGAGCTGACCGAGCAGGGGCATCAGTTGGTGGAAGAGCTGCTGTCTCGCAGCGGCTTGATGAAAGAAGATCAATCGCTCTACGCCCCTGGTAACCTGGGCCTGCTGCACCATGTGCATGCCGCATTGCGTGCCCAGGTACTGTTTAACCGGGACGTGGACTATATCGTGCAAAACGGTCAGGTTGTCCTGATCGATGAGCACACCGGCCGTACTATGCCGGGCCGACGTCTCTCCGAGGGTTTGCATCAGGCGCTGGAAGCCAAGGAGAATGTTCAGATCCAGTCTGAAAGTCAGACGCTAGCCTCCACTACCTTCCAGAATTTATTCCGTTTCTATCCAAAGCTCTCTGGTATGACAGGTACCGCAGACACTGAAGCGTTTGAATTCCAGCAGATTTATGGTCTGGATGTGGTAGTAATCCCCACTAATAAGAATATTCAGCGGGATGACCTCAACGACCTGGTCTACCTGAGCAAAGAAGAAAAAATGGACGCCATTATCGAGGATATTAAGTTCTGCCGTGATAAGCAGGCACCGATCCTCGTAGGTACCGCCTCTATCGAGACTTCTGAAGAGATGTCGCGCATGTTGCAAAAGGCGGGCATCAAGCATCAGGTACTAAATGCCAAATACCATGAACGTGAAGCACAAATAATTGCTCAGGCTGGCCGTCCCGGTACTGTCACCATTGCAACCAATATGGCCGGTCGCGGTACTGATATCGTGCTGGGTGGTAACTGGGAGGCTGAGGCCGAGGCGCTCACTCAGGAGAAAGGTAGTGACTTGAGTGAGGCCGAAGTGGCCAAGGTGAAGGAGCAGTGGAAGAAGCGCCACGAGCAGGTGATCGAGGCTGGCGGCTTACATATTATCGGCACCGAACGTCACGAGTCGCGTCGTATCGACAACCAGCTGCGCGGCCGTGCCGGGCGTCAGGGTGACCCCGGTGTAACCCGTTTCTACTTGTCTCTGGAAGATAATCTAATGCGTATCTTCGCCTCCGACCGGGTGAAGAACTTTATGCAGATGCTGGGAATGGAGCGCGGTGAGGCTATTGAGCACCGCATGGTCTCCAATGCGATTGAAAAAGCCCAGCGTCGCGTTGAAGGGCGTAACTTCGATATTCGCAAGCAGTTGCTGGAATATGATGATGTGGCCAATGATCAGCGCCAGGTGATTTACAGTCAGCGTAATGAGCTGCTGGAGGCCGGTCAGATCAGCGATACCATCAACGCTATTCGCGAAGATGTTGTGAATGAAATTATCTCAGCTTCTGTACCGCCACAGAGTGTTGAGGAGCAGTGGGATATCCCGGCACTGGAACAGCAATTGGCTGGTGAACTGGGCATTGAACTGCCTATTCAGAAATGGTTGGATGAAGACCGCAATCTGCACGAGGAGACGTTGCGCGAGAAGGTTGTTGCCGAAGCTCAAGCCGCTTACGCAACCAAGGTGGAGCGCATCAGTGAATCTTCTGGCGATGCCAATCTGATGCCGACGGTGGAACGCCAGATTATGCTGCAAGTGCTGGATCAGCTGTGGAAGGAGCATCTCTCTAGCATGGACCACCTGCGAGCGGGTATTGGTTTGCGTGCCTACGCCAACAAGAACCCCAAGCAGGAGTTCAAACGCGAGTCTTTCCACCTTTTCCAGAGTATGCTGGAAAACCTCAAGCACGAGGTGGTACGTATCTTAGCCCATGTGGAACCCATGACCCGCGAGCAAATGGACGAGCTGGAGCAGCGCCGCCTGGAAGAGCAGCGTAAGCAGCAGCTGGAGCTCCAGCATGCCGAGGCCTCCGCGCTTCCTGAAAGTCAGCCGCAGCAGCAGGCGGCACCTGTGCCAGAGCGCCGTGGACCCAAGGTTGGCCGTAATGACCCATGTCCCTGCGGTTCTGGCAAGAAATACAAGCAGTGCCACGGTAAGTTGGCTTCCTCTACCCAGAGCTAAGGCCTTCAGACTGTAGTGTTTAAGTTAGAAAATACCCCGCTATATGCGGGGTATTTTTTTGCCTGGCAAGAAAATATTCTGCGGAATTTATATTTTTATCCGCATCAAGTGCGGATAATTGTTGATTCGAAAGAGGTAGGATCTAATAATGGCGCTTTTCTACCTACAGCTAGCTTTAACTAATAGAGCCGAAGCCGGTGCTAGAGTCGAACAGATATGCCTGAATCATTACTTCCTCCCGTAAAAGGGATTCGCCTTGCCAGTGTTCCAGCCAAGATCAAAGATTGGCCCCGTGATGACCTGTTGTTAATAGAAGTCGCTGAGGGGGCATCGGTCTCGGCCACCTTCACCCAGAACAGCTTCTGTGCGGCGCCGGTACTGGTAGCCAAAGAGCATGTCGCACAGGGCAATATCCGCGCCTTGCTGGTTAATGCGGGTAACGCCAATGCGGCCACAGGCGCGCGTGGTATAAGCGACGCCAGGGCCTGCTGTTCAGCAGTAGCTGCAGCGATGAATGTTCGAGCAGAGCAGGTATTGCCATTCAGCACTGGGGTGATTGGTGAGCACTTGCCTTTACAGCGTTTATTGGATGCTATCCCCAGCGCTGCTGCAGAGCTAATCGAAAGCGGGTGGGAGAGGGCAGCAAAAGCCATTATGACTACGGATACCCGTCCGAAAAAAGCTCAGCGCCTCCTAAAAATTGGCAGTGAAGAAATTACAGTGGTGGGGATCGCCAAAGGATCCGGCATGATTCAGCCAAATATGGCGACCATGTTGGCCTATGTCGCCACTGATGCCAGCATCGCCCAGCCTTTACTGGATCAAATGGTGAAGGAGGCCGTAAATGCCTCCTTTAATCGCGTTATTGTAGATGGCGATACCTCTACCAATGATGCCTGTGTGCTCATTGCCAGTGGAGTAAAAGGTAAGCCTATCCATTCCCCTGCTGATGAAGGTTATAGCGCATTGATGGAAGCTATTACCCAGGTGCATATCGAGCTGGCCCAGGATGTGGTTCGGGATGGTGAGGGGGCCAACAAATTTGTCACGATTCAGGTGGAAGGTGCGGAGAGTAGTGAAGAAGCTCTTAAAGTCGCTTTCGAAGTAGGTAATTCCCCTCTGGTAAAGACTGCACTCTACGCTTCAGACCCCAACTGGGGGCGTTTAGTGATGGCTGTTGGCAATGCAATAACTCATGGTCTGGATACTGAAAAGGTCAATATTTACCTGGATACTGTGCAGGTAGTACAGGCCGGAGGTCGCGCGGTGGACTACCGGGAAGAGTTGGGCGAGCAGGTGTTTTCTCAGCCTGAATTCACCATTCGTATAGAGCTGGGCCGTGGCAACGTCAGTGAGCATATCTGGACCTGTGACTTCTCCCACGAGTATGTCACCATCAACGCCGAATATCGCACCTGAGGAGTTGTTGTGAGCCGTGTTATTCATGTTGCTGTTGGTGTAGTCCGTCGCAGCGATGGCAAAATTTTAATTGCCCGCCGCCCGGATCACCTGCATATGGGCGGGCGCTGGGAGTTTCCTGGTGGCAAGGTGGAGCTAGGGGAAACCGTACAGCAGGCTCTGACCCGCGAGCTGCTTGAGGAGGTGGCAATTGAGGTTGAGCAACTGCAGCCTCTGGTGGAAATCCAGCATGAGTATGCGGAAAAGACCGTATTGCTGGACACCTGGCAGGTAACGGCATTTTCCGGTGAGGCTCAGGGGCGTGAGGGGCAGGAGACCGCCTGGGTGGCGGTACAGGAACTAAACAATTATCAGTTCCCAGATGCCAACCAGGCGATTATTGAGACTATCAAGGCTGTGGAAGTTTAAATCGAGCACGCCTATGTAAAGTCTTGGCAGAGTCTTATGCATAGGCTGCAATCATAGATCTCGACTTAATGGCGCTGCTTGCTCGAGTCTAGGTCATCACTCAAAACGTCATCATAAATAGACTCGCCTGGTATCTTGTGCCCCTCACTGGCCCACTCGCCAAGATCAATTAATTTGCAACGCTCGCTGCAAAAAGGCTTAAAGGGAAACTTATCGCTCCACTCTATTGGCTTTTTGCAGGTGGGGCAGTTTAGGCTTGGGGCTTCTTTTGGTTTGGGCATATTAGGTTTGGTACAGCTTCTTCGATGTTTGGGGTAGTCTCGGGGTCTATTATTTTACATTAGTAGAGTCGTGCTAAGACTTCGCTAATTGCAAATATTTCTGATGCAAAGCTTGTACCTGGCTGCGTAACTCCGTCAACCCTATAGAATTGTCCAGCACATCATCAGCCTTGGCCAGGCGGTCCTGTCGGTTAAGCTGTGCCGCCATAATTTTGCGTATTTGTTCTGGGTGAATTTCATCCCTGCTACTGGCCCTCTCCAGCTGTAAGCTTTCCGGCAAATCCACCACGCAGATTCTATCTACCAGCTGATACTGGCCGGATTCGATCAATAGCGGTGACTCCAGTATCGCGTAAGGGCTAGAACTCTGTTCCAGCGAGGTAATGATTTCCTCGCGTATCAAAGGGTGCAATAGCTTTTCCAGCCAGGCCCGCTCTTCATCATGATCAAACACTAAGACACGCAGTTGCGCTCGATCCAGCTCACCATTTTCTAGTAATACATTTGCGCCAAAGTGTCGGGCTATCTGCTCCAGCGCAGGTCTGCCTGGTTGTACCACTACCCTTGCGGCCCAGTCCGCATCCACCACGTGAATGCCCAGCTCGCGAAAGTACCCCGCGGCGGCTGACTTGCCACTGCCGATACCTCCAGTTAAGCCTACTCGAAACAATGGCTTGTCTCCCTGTAATAAAAAGTTTGGAGCTAAAAACAAGAAACCCGGCCAATGAGTGGCCGGGTTAATGGTAATTCACTTGCCTCAGATGGGCTAATCGGGTCCTGAAAGTAGCTGGTATGGCTGGCTACCTATAGGCCGGAAAAGCTCAGGTACCAAGCAACAATCTGCTCACCCCATAGCATAGCAATCCAGCCTGCACCGGCCAGATAAGGACCAAAGGCAATCGGTAGGCTGCGATCCCGTCCAACCGCCAGGCTCCAGGAAATACCCGCTATAGCACCAACTGCGGCAGAGAGCAGAATTACCAGAGGCAGCATCTGCCAGCCAAACCAGGCCCCGATAGCTGCGAGTATCTTGAAGTCCCCAGCTCCCATACCTTCCTTGCCGGTAACCAGCTTAAAGATATGAAACACCAGCCACAAAGAAAGATAGCCCGCGATAGCTCCAATCACGGCATCTTGCAGTGGAACAAAAATACCCCAAAGGTTTATCAGTAAGCCACCCCAGAGCAATGGCAGGGTAATGCTGTCTGGTAGTAACTGCTTATCGAAGTCGATACCAGTAAGTGCGACCAAAGCCCAAGTAAAGACACAGCCCGCCAGCGCCTGCCAAGTAAAGCCCAGCTGCCAAACCACTACGGCGGTGAGAATTCCAGTAGCAAACTCAATCAAAGGGTAGCGTTTGGAAATCGGCGTGCCACAGGAGCTACATTTACCGCGCAAAAATAGATAGCTGATGACAGGAATATTTTGCCAGGGCTTAATTTCAGTTTTGCATTTAGGGCAGTGGGAGTGTGGCAACATCAGGTTGAACGGTTTATTCAGCTCCTCTTGCTCAGCCTTGTTAGGCTTTGAGTCAAAATAGCTATAAAAATCCCGTTTGTATTCCCGCTCCATCATTACAGGCAGACGCAGGATTACTACATTGAGGAAGCTGCCTATTATTAGGCCTAAAATAAAGGCGCCGCCTAGTAGCAGCATTAAGTAACTCGAAAGATATTCAATCATGGAGAGCTAGCCGACTACTTTGCCGAGTTGGAAAATCGGGAGGTACATGGCGATAAGCAGACCGCCGACTAGTACGCCGAGAACGGCCATAATCATCGGCTCAATTAGAGTGGTTAAATTGTCAACGGCATTGTCAACTGCTTCTTCGTAAAAATCAGCAGCCTTGCTGAGCATTTCATCCAGTGCTCCGGACTCTTCGCCAATGGAGGTCATTTGTACTAGCATCATGGGATAAAGTCCGGATTGACGCATAGCGGTATTCAAAGGGACGCCCGTGGCAACTGAATCGCGTATTTTTAGCGTGGCTTGCTCATAAACATAGTTACCCGTGGCTCCAGCTACCGATCTCAAAGCATCGATCAGTGGAACCCCGGCAGCAAATGTTGTTGAAAGAGTACGGGCAAATCGAGCTGCAATGGAGTTATAAGTTATCGTGCCAATGATAGGTAATTTTAGGGTGAGTTTTCCAAAGAATCTATCGACGGACTTGTTTCGCTTCTTGGCTTCTAGGGTCCCACCTATCCCAAGGATGGCGCTAATTAAAGCAATAAACCAATAAGATTGCATCCATTCTGAGATGCCTACTACAAATAAGGTGAAGGCTGGAAGCTCTGCACCGAAACCTGCAAAGGTCTCTGCAAACTGAGGTACAACCTTGATTAAGAGTATAGAGGTTACAATGACTGCAATAACAATTACTGCAAGTGGGTATGTCATTGCTTTTTTTATCTTGGCTTTAAGAGATTCAGTTTTTTCTTTATAAGTAGCAATGCGATCAAGCATCACTTCAAGTGCACCGGATTGCTCGCCTGAGGCAATTAGATTGCAAAATAAGTCATCAAAATAAAGGGGGTGCTTACGCAGAGCGTCTGCAAAAGCAGTGCCAGAGGCAACTTCATCCCGAATTTTGAATATTAGCTCCCTCATCCCTTCATTATCCAGGCCATCTGCAACAATTTCAAAACTTTGTACCAAGGGTACGCCAGCCTTCATCATGGTTGCCAATTGTCGGGTAAATAGGGCAACATCCGAGGGTTTTACTTTCTTTTTGCCCCCGCCAAATAGTGGTTTGGGTTTTTTTTGTACGCGGCTGGCAATGATACCCTGCTTACGCAGTTGTGCTTTTATCAATGCGGGGCTGGTCCCGCTGATCTCACCTTGAACCTTAGCCCCTTTGCTATCCACACCTTTATAGATATATGCGACTGCTGCGGCATTGGCCATACTTTTTATCCTGATTCTTTTGTTGGCTGGACTCACGTCATGCCTGGTATCTATTTTACTTTGGGGCTCCAGAAACTCATATGCAGGCTGAGCACTGTAGTTTGTTGACATCACTGCAGGCGTCCCCCTTTAAGAGATTAGCTTTACGAGTTTAATCTTTGGTGACTCGATTGGCTTCTTCTAGACTAGTAATACCCAATACTACTTTGCGCAATGCCGAGGTCCTGAGGTTGTTAAAGCCCTCTTTACGTGCCTGGTCGGCAATCTGAATGGAGTTACCGCCCTCCATTATAATTCTGGAGATGCCATCGGTGATGCGAACCACTTCATACACACCCACACGGCCTTTGTAGCCATTCGAGCAATGTTCGCAGCCGACAGGCTGGTAAATTGTCCAGTCACTTTTGAGAATGCTGACAGTCGAGAAGCCTTCAGCCTCCAAGACTTCATTCGGAAGTGTTGTAGCTTTTTTGCATTCATTGCATAAGCGCCTTGCCAAGCGCTGAGCGATAATAACACTGACAGAAGTGGCAATATTGAAAGTGGGAACCCCCATATTCATCAGGCGCGTGAGGGTTTCCGGCGCTGAGTTTGTATGTAGCGTAGAAAGCACTAAGTGCCCGGTTTGTGCGGCCTTAATGGCAATTTCTGCAGTTTCCAGGTCCCTAATCTCTCCTACCATCACAATATCAGGATCTTGCCGTAGGAAAGAGCGCAGGGCTTCAGCGAAATTTAGTCCAACTTTGTTGGAGACATTAACCTGATTGATCCCCTCCAGGTTGATTTCTACCGGGTCTTCAGCAGTAGATATGTTGAGTTCAGGAGTGTTGAGAATATTGAGGCCGGTGTATAGAGAAACTGTTTTACCTGAACCAGTGGGGCCGGTAACCAGGATCATCCCTTGGGGTTGTGCCAGGGCATCCATGTAGATCTTTTTTTGTTCCTCTTCATAGCCTAGGGCATCAATCCCCAGTTTCGCCGAAGAGGGGTCGAGTATCCGCAAAACAATCTTCTCTCCCCATAGGGTTGGCAAACTGTTTACCCGGAAGTCGATAGCCTTGGTCTTGGACAGCTTCATTTTAATCCGGCCGTCCTGGGGTACTCGCCGTTCCGAGATATCCATCTTCGACATCACTTTCAAGCGGGCCGATAGACGTGTTGCTAACTGAATCGGAGGCCTGGCAATTTCATGGAGCACACCATCAGTGCGAAAGCGCACCCGGTAAGACTTTTCGTAGGGTTCAAAGTGGATATCGGAAGCCCCGGTGCGAATAGCGTCAAGAAGAACCTTATTGACAAAGCGAACAACTGGGGCTTCGTCTCCTCCCGGCTCGCTCTCATCGTCGGATTCAGATTCGCTTTCGCCAACATTGAGCGAGTCGAGCTCTTCATCATCAATACCTTCTAGCCCCCCCCCGATATCTCCGCCATCAGAGAGGTAGCTCTCTATCGCCTTGCCTAGCTTGTCAGCTTCTACTAAAACCGCGTCTGTACTGAGGCCGGTATTGAAATTGATCTCGTCCAATCCTGCCAAGTTGGTAGGATCTGCCACGGCGATAAAGAGGCGGTTACCTCGCTTGAAGAGAGGTAGGGCGAAATGCTTACTGATTAATTTGTCGTCAACAATACCCTTGGGGATCATTTCGAAGTTGTAACTACCCAGGTCAAAGAGTGGAGTGCCAAAGGCAAGGGAGGCAATATTGGCAAGCTCCCGGCTTTTCACGAGTTTGGCTTCCACGGCATGCTGGGCAAAACTCTGCCTTGCGCGCTGGGCTGCCTTAAGGGCGGAGGCGGCGGTGGTTTCGTTGAGGATTTGGTCTGCTACCAGGCGTTTTGCCAGGCCACTTAGGGGGGAGCTTGTCATTGAGGAAACCGCTGTTGATGCCGCCGCACTCTCAAACTGGGTTAAGTTGAGCGCACTAATGTTTAATTTTTGTTCCAATAATCGTTATGGTAGAGGAACCTAGAGTGAGGCAAATATAGCGAATAAAGTTTAGTGAGCCAATTAGGCATTTGGTTGGCTAAGGGCCACCGACAGATAAAACGATTGATGTCCAAAGATGACATTTTTTGTCAATTACTGGGTTGGGATGTCAGTAATATTAGTAACTCTCAGAAAATTTCCTGTATTAGTGATTACTCTCTCACTTGTGAAGACGAGATAGTGCCCTGTCTTGCCAAACTTGGCATAAACCTTGTATCTTGTTTCGCGACTTCCTCACGGGATTCACTTATTTAAAAAGTCTGTATGGAGACGGTTACAATGAAAAAGCAACAAGGTTTTACTCTTATTGAACTGATGATTGTGGTTGCGATCATCGGAATTTTGGCCGCGGTAGCAGTTCCTGCTTACCGTGACTATGTTACCACCTCTCACGGTGGTGCTGCCCAGAAAGCAGTACAAGGGTATGTCACTAAGGGACTGTCCTGTGTTCAGACAGGTAAACAGTGCGCCTCCTTGAAAGCTGATGCTGGTGCCACCACAGGTCTTTCTGTAAATCCTGCAGATCCAGCACAAGACACAGCTCTTACTATTAGTTTTGATGATGATACTTGTGTTGTGAACGCGGTAATAACCTCTGCTGGTGCGCTATCTTATACTGCCAAGAAGGGCGCAAAGGCAGGCAGTGATGTTACCGATGAGCAGTGCGTAGAAGGTGCTGGCCCTAACGTTGCAAAAGCTACCTAATAAGGCTTGCTCTTTTGAAAGTTTACAAATAACTTTTGGTTATTTGCTGGCCTCTGTGAAAACAGAGGCCTTTTAGATTTTGCTAATTATCTCTTATCTCTTATTTCAGATTTTTTCAGTTTCATTCAAGGGCTCCGATCTAAGTTTATGAGCTTTCTCGCTACAAGCATGTTTTTTGTACATTTCTCACCAGCTAAAAACACTAGGCTAAAAAGGTGTTTTTAGGTCGTTTTATGTAAGAAATTATTTTTGACATGTGTGCCGGTTAGGTTTTTAAGTAAGTCAGTTTAGATTTCTTGGTTTGTTTTCATTGCGTATGATTAAAAAAGAGAAAGATTTTTAAGCTCAAATTGTTAAAGGTGGCTTTGATTTCAAGTGGGGCTTAATTTTCTTTGGGGAGTAATGTTTATATCTCTTTATCATATTTCTAATATGGTAAATACTTCTACGAGCTCGCCACATAAATGAGGCCGACAATTTATTAGAGGCTAATTTACAGCTTGATTAGCGTGGTTGGTATAGAGCATAAAAAGATAGAGTAAGCGGGTGAATTGCCTGGCGATTGAGTGGAAATGATTTCCTAATTATTAAAAACACCGTTTAACTTACTTGCGTCGGAGATACCTTCTACCCCCCCCTGCTCTTAGGGTTTTCTATTTTTCCAGCAAACAGATAAAGCCATTTTTGCGACTAAATAGTTTCTTTCAAAGAGGGGCGCCGGTTAGTTTTACATCATGCAATGAATACATGTGCTTGTATTTGTAAGTTTAGCATTAAGGGTTTTGTGTGATAACTTCATCTCTTTTGCTGAAGTTGCGGTAGCGGTGCCCCTTAGGAGCCCCTTTGTTGTCGACCACCAGCATCCTCTTGAAACCTTGCTGCTTTTTTTTCAGGTTTCAGCCTTCCTCTTTAGGAGGGGTGTGTCTCTGTAGTATGTTGCTCTCCTTATTTAGTCTGCGCTTATGGAATGGCTGCGTTTCAAAGGCGTGGTAACTTTTTTCTGTGTGGACGGTAGGGGGGGTAATTTGTCTTTCTGTCAAATTTTATAGTTGTGTATATTGTTTGGGTTGCCGTCTGTATCGTGTTCTTCACATATAAATAAAATCAGGCTATAGATTTCCCTTCAAATTAACGCCTGAAAGTGCCTGAGATCCCAGTCTTTCTTGTAATTTATCTATAAGATTTTGACTTATACTGTTTGTATTTAACACTCTGCTTTCAAGAAGGTCGTCATTCAACCTTTCAGGGCTCTGCGGGTTAAGTTTGGTACAAGATAGGCTCAATGAGTGAATGGGTTTATTAAAAGAAATTTTTTTAAGTCGAAGTTTGGTCTGTGCAATCAGCTCCTGCTCTTCTGGTTTTGAAAAAGATATCTCTATATTGAAGTGGGTTGTTGGTATTTTGTTATTTTGTAGTTGCCAGTGTAATTTTTGGGGAGGGAGCCCATGGCGCTGTAGCCGCTGACAAAGTTCTCGAAGAAGGAGGCTGCAAGGGTGCAGCAGCTGTTCACCGTTGCTTAGTGGTCTTGAAAAAAGTAATTTTTTATCGAAGTAGGTAGATTGCGAATGGTAAGTGACAGGGGCCTGTTGGCTGCCGTTGATTCTAGCAAGATAATTGATAAAAACACTACCAAAATATGCTTCTAACTCCGATAAGGGCAGCGCTAGTAATTGGCTGACACGTCTGAAACCGTGGGAGTAGAGTTCTTCTATGGTTTTGTTATCGCAAGCGAGTAGCTTGCAGGGAGAGTTGTTGATCCATTCCCTCCACTGCTGTGGAGTCGGTGGGCTGTGGGTTTGTTGGAGCCATTGGCGGTGTTCGGGTAATTTGTTGAATAGTAGTGCGGCGCTGGGGCTAAGGCCAAGCCCCATGTAAAAGTCAATATCCATTTGTTCAAGATCCTGCTGTATTTGATCCAGGAGTGCCCTGAGTCCGCCATGGGTGTTTAAGCAGTTAGCCAGCTCAAGGTAAAGCGCCGGGTGGTGTTTACCCTGTTCTGGGTTTGAGATTTGTGCAGAAACTGCCGAAGTAAAGCTGAACCCCCATTGCGCCAGCTCATCCAGTTGCTGCTGCTCCCTTTTTCTATCACGGAGCAATATTTGGAGGTCTGGGCACAAGATGCGAGCGGTGGCAGAGCTCAAACCAGCAATGACTCCACACTCGAAGGCGGCTTTATTTGCCTCCACTATGATTTGCTTTTCCACTATCGCCAATGGTTGGCTTCTCTCCTCTGTCGTCTGAGCCCGGATGAGCGCCTCTAGGGGAAGTTTAGGGAATCGTATACAGAGCCAGAGCATGAAGTGTCTCGTTGAAGAAGCTTAGTGTAAGGCTTGGTGATGTCGTTTTGATGCGCTGTTCTGCCGGAGGCTTAGCCGAAGGTGTTGACCGCTAGGGCCACCCACTTGCTTCAGTAGTCTGAGGGCAAGTTTTTCTGGCTTGCTATGCAGCTGTAGTCGTAGCGTGGCCGGTGAGGGCTGGGGGGCTTCTGACTGGGGGCGGAAGTGGAAGTGAAGACAGCCGTTTTTTTCGGCGGATTGCTGCAGGCGCTGCAGCTCTCGATAACTTATCGCCTGCTCGCCCTGCCAGCTCAAAACTGCGGAACAGCCTCCGGATTGTAGGGACTGCTCTATGGCCCAGAGGCAGTCCCTCTTGTCGCGGGGATGGACTAATAATAGCTGTTCCAGCTGAACGCCATACTGGATGAGCGTTCTGGCGCAGGGAGTAAATGGGGGTTTGATGAGAGCCACCATCTCTCCTTTTTGGGTTAGTTCAGCGAGTAGAGGTAGTAGGAGGCTCAATGCGTTGGAGTTTGCCTGGGCTACAAGCAGCTCAGTAGTGCTACCGTGCGGCCAGCCGCAGTATTTGAGAAGGGCGTCCAAGCTGGTGAAACCGGTAGTGGTCCCTGCGTTTTGGGGTTCATTGGCTGCTTGGCAGGCCTTCTTGTCTCTAAAGTGTCGCAGTCTGATTGAGGAGCCGGCTTGGTTTCCCAAGTGATTGTTTTGTATGAAATTTTTGGCTTTGTTCACATTGCCACCCCGTATTCTTGTCTCGGTCTTCAATCGGATCTAACCAGGAGACTGTATGTATATACAGTTTATTGTAGATTTATACAGTAGTTAGCGGTTGGCGACAAGGTCGTAAGGCGTCGATTGGCACTTTTTTGCACAGTCTAAACCGGCTATGATTCCGCCTCTTTTGTTGAGCACTGATTATTCTTTTAGGGGGACGGAGTGAGTATCAAGTCCGATAAGTGGATTCGCCGCATGGCTGAGCAGCACGGCATGATTGAGCCTTTTGAGCCGGGCCAGGTGCGCCATGGCAATGATGGCGAGCGACTCATCTCCTACGGTACTTCGAGTTACGGTTACGATGTGCGCTGTGCTGGCGAGTTTAAGATCTTTACCAACGTGCATTCGGCTACCGTGGACCCCAAGACCTTCGATGAAAACAGCTTTGTCGATGTGGAAGGGGAGTACTGTATCATCCCACCGAACTCCTTTGCCTTGGCGCGTACCGTGGAGTATTTCCGTATTCCGCGCTCAGTACTGACTATCTGTCTGGGTAAATCCACCTATGCGCGCTGCGGCATAATCGTCAATGTAACGCCGCTGGAGCCAGAGTGGGAAGGGCATGTGACCCTTGAGTTTTCAAATACCACCAATCTGCCGGCGAAGATCTACGCCAATGAAGGTATCGCTCAGATGTTGTTCTTCGAGTCTGATGAAGTCTGCGATGTGTCCTATGCGGATCGCGGTGGTAAGTACCAGGGGCAGCGCGGCGTGACCCTGCCTCGTACCTGATACTTGGGTGATTGCGCAGCCCTAATTCATGAGTGATGTATCCCATAGCCAGCTGCCTAAAAGTGTCGATGTACTGATTATCGGCGCCGGGGCAGCGGGTTTAATGTGCGCCGCCACTGCCGGCCAGCGCGGCCGAAACGTACTGGTATTGGATCATGCCAATAAAGTTGGCAAGAAGATCCTGATGTCCGGCGGCGGCCGCTGTAATTTCACCAACCTCTACACCAGTGCGGAAAATTTCTACAGCCGCAATCCCCATTTTTGTAAGTCTGCCCTGGCGCGCTATAGCCAGTGGGACTTTATTGCATTGGTGGAAAAGCATGGGGTTTCCTACCATGAGAAAACACTGGGCCAGTTGTTTTGCGACAACAAGTCCAAGGATATTCTCGACCTGTTATTGGCGGAGTGCCGTGCAGCCAAAGCTCAGGTTCGCACCCGTTGTGCCATATCCTCAATAGAGTCGGGGCAAAGTGGTTATCGTGTTGAGACCAGCCTAGGGCTGGTTCACTGTGAGTCCCTAGTCGTGGCTACTGGTGGATTGTCGATACCCACCATGGGGGCCACTGGCTTTGGCTATGATATCGCTCGCCAGTTTGGGCTCAATATCATTCCCACTCGTGCGGCCTTGGTGCCCTTTACCCAGCACAAGCGCCATTTGGAGCGACAGGCTAGCCTACCGGGCAGCTCGCTTAGTGTGACGGCCTCCTGTGATGAGGGTAGCTTTCACGAGCAGATGCTGTTTACTCACCGAGGTTTGAGCGGACCGGCAGTGTTACAAATATCCAGCCACTGGCGCGAAGGCGAAAAGGTGACTTTCGATCTGGCCCCGGATCGTGATCTGGCCGATTGGCTGCAACAGCGTCGCCGGGAGAGCCCAGAGATTCACTTGCACAGTGTTTTGGCTGAGCTTTGGACTAAGAAGCTTGTGCAGTTTTTCCTACAGCGGCAGCATATCGACAGCCGTCCCCTTAAGCAGTTTACTGAAATAGAGCTGCAGGAACTCGGAGCCAAGTTGCAAGCCTGGACGCTGGTTCCCGATGGCACCGAAGGCTATCGCACTGCAGAAGTTACCCTCGGCGGTGTGGATACAGATCAGATTTCTTCGCGTACTATGGAGTGCAAAACCCAGCCAGGGCTTTATTTTGTGGGTGAAGTACTCGATGTGACTGGCTGGCTGGGGGGCTTTAATTTTCAGTGGGCCTGGGCTTCCGGGCACGCGGCGGGGGAGGTCGCCTGATATGGGAGATGTGATTCCTTTTAAAAGAAAAACCACCTGGCAGAAACATAAGGGCAGCACTCTTTGCCGGGAAGGTTTTCATAAGTGGAAAGTGGTTACCGAGCGCAAGTTTGATGTTAAGCAGGGCAAGCTCGTCACAGAGTATTGCTGTGAGCGCTGTGGAAAAACCAAGACCAAGTTGCTTTAGAGTGGCTCGCTAGAGAAAACGCAGCTTCCTGAATGTTGCTCATTGTCCCGGTAGCTCTTATCCCGGATAACCCCTGGTGCGTTAGGCGCACCAGGGGCTGCGCCATGCATTAACTCTGAGCCTGACGATTCTCCATTAAACACTAATAACGATAGTAGCGTCCGCGATAGCGATAGTAGTCTCTGCGTTTTCTTTCTCTATCGTAGAGATAGCCTGCCCCTGCGCCAATCACGGCGCCTGCTGCGGTGCCACCGGGCCGACCTCCACTGATTAGGGCGCCGGTAACGGCACCGACGCCGATGCCGGTTCCGATGCGACGGTCGGTATCGCTCATATTGGCACAGCCTTGCCCGCCGAGGCCTAGGGCCAATACTGCGGTTAAGCTGAGGTATTTAATCGCTTTGATACGCATAGTCACCCCTTTCAGTGATGCTTGAGGGATAGATATTCGGTAAGACAGACCGAATAATTTCGCAGCCAGTGTAGGGTGGAGATAAGTCAGCAACAAATATCTAAGCTGTGGGCTGCGTATAGCACAAAATAAGAGATTTGAAGGATTTTGCGATGTTTGAAAAGCAACAATTGATTGATATTGCCCAAACTCCAATGCCATTCGGTAAGTATGCGGGTAGAGTACTTATCGATCTTCCTGAGGAGTACCTGCTTTGGTTTGCCAAAAAGGGTTTTCCTACTGGGAAGTTGGGGCAGTTGATGGCTCTGACGTTGGAGATCAAAATTGAAGGGCTGGAAGGGCTGATTGCGCCGTTAAAATAATCTGAAGATGTTCATTGTTGTCTCTTGGTAAAAGTCAAAAAAATCTAAGTAAGTGACCACTTTAAAAACTCCTAGGCTGCTCTTTTCTTTGTTTCGTTTTCCATGATTTTTTGTGGAAAAAATGCCTACTAGCTTGGTTAAGAGCATGTTATACCAGTACCTTGATTTTGATTTTCTAGGTTGCGAGTCTAGTATGTAAATGCCTAGGTGAGCTTTGCGGAGCGAAGCGTTAACAACAAGCGGTCCGTAATGGAGACTGGACTAACCCGGAAATAGGCCCACAGCGGGTGACCACTGGTCTGAATGATTTCAGCGAGGTTAAAGCGGGAGTAGAGCCAGTCATATTAAAGAGGGAGCGGTCGAAATGAATTCGGCCGCTAATTAATTGTATCTGCTCAAAATATTTTCCTTAATTTTTGCTGATTTTTATCGGTAACTATTGGAATTCTAAGAAATTTTGCAATTAGCTCTGTGGGATAAAAGAAAATCGTTGATTGTTAAATGTAGAGGGTGTTGGGGAAAACCCCGGCAGTGGATTTACCGGGGCTGGATCAGCTAAGAAAGTTCAAGCGATAAATTAAAGCGGTATACGAACAACTACACCACCCATAGTTTCGCCAAGCTCAAAATTATCTCGTGGACTATCCGCGTGGTCATTGTGACAGCTGACACAAGCTGGGGATACACCCACATCGGCATAAACCGCGGTAAAGTATTCGGTATCACCGAGTGTCTCACGGCCATAGAAGTTTTTACCTGGGTTGTCGATGACAAACTGCAAGCCTTGCTTTTCCATTTCGGTACGCGGCTTGTTCTGTTTGTTTACCGGCCATAGGGACAGCAGGGCGTAGCTGAAGCCAGATTCTTTTTCCGCGACTCGCTCAGCACCCATTCGCATCATTTGTGCGGGCAACGGCAGCAATTTTTTATCCTGCCAGTGCTCGTCGGCATCCAGAACTTTTTCCTCATTTTGCAAACGGTTAACTACCTTGTTGGTGTAATTGGCTCTGTCTGCCTCAATCACGGCAAAGATAGCATCCGCCATTCGCTCAGGTGCCACGCCCTGGTTTTTTTCACAGCCAGTGAGTAGGGCCAGTCCGGCGATAAAACAAGCGGCAATACGCATAATGTTCCCCTCCTATTGGGATTGTGTTTGCTTATTTTTGCTTTTGGAAATTCTTGCAATGCGGTCGCGGATTAAGTCAAACGTTTCATGCTTATCCGCAGGCTTATACTTGAAATTCTGAGAGATCAGTTTTTCGTCCGCCATGGCTGCTAGGGAAAACTCCGCTCCATGGCAGTTCAGGCAGACAGGCAACATTTTTTCATTGGGGCGGAGATTGTGGTTCTGGTTATGATTGACCACAACCTGTTCTCCGTGGGTTTCCCGCGGCAAGTGACAGCTGGCACAGCTAACGCCGTTTTCTGGATCTGCTTGCCAGGTATTGAAGTGCGGCGATTCCTTGTAGGCCAAGCTGTGCTCATCGCTGTGGCAGCTGAGACAGGATTCCACAGCAGCGAACTGCAAGTCGACATCGTGCGGGCCGTGACAACTGGTGCAACTGAGTTCCCCGGAAGCGTCAGACTGCATGGGTATCCAGGCCTGATGTGGCGTCATGGCACCAACCTGTTGAACAAATTCCTGTGGCAACTTGGATGAGAGGCGCATTCCGTGTTTACCTTGGGTAAAAGATTCCCGTTGCTCGCTGTGGCAGCTCGCACACTGTTCTACAACCTCAGCACTAGTAAATTGCATTTGTCCATTGGTGTGGCAGCTGCTGCAGTTCACGTCCACTTGAGCATGGGGGCTTTGCGCCCAAGTCTCAGCGATTCCTGCAGCTGCAGTTTCTTCCTGTATATCCGCCTGCTGCACCTGTAGGGGGTGGGCATCGGGATGTTCCTGTAACCAGGATTGCATGGCGGTACGGGTCGGAAGCTTTGCCTCCTCGAGCAAATCGGGTTGTCCGGCATGAGCGATTAAGAAATCTTCATAAAGGGTGCCGTTATCGTGGTAGTTGTGGCAGCCGGCGCTGGCGCAGGTCTCGAAGCCCATACCTTCATGGCTACTGCGCTCTTCGGCAATTTCGCTGTGGCAATGAAAGCAGAAATCCCCGGCCAGGCTGACACCCATTTCGCGAGTAATTTGCTGTTTGTGTTCTGTGTGGCAGCTGATGCACTGACGCGCATCCAGGGTTTCCAGCAATTGGGCGTTACGGGGGTCGAGGAATTTTTTGCGCGGATGGGAGTCATCGGCCAGCTCTAATTCTTCTGCGTGGCAGCTTAGGCAAGATTGCTGAATAGATTCCTCCCCTGAAAACCCATCGGTATGACAAGAAGTGCAAGCGAGTTCTATCTGATGATGGCCATGTGTGGGCTCGCCAGTTATAAATAAAGACTTGTCATCTGCCGTTAGGTTATAGGAAGCGTAGGCACCTACAACCAGGGTCAACAGTAGTCCGTAATGCCAAAATTTAAATTGATAAGATTTCATTTAGAAGTAATAAACCGCAAGAATGTGATAGGCGAGGAGTACCGGCAGTGCCCAAAGTAAGGCGTAGTGAACGCGTGACCACCACTTGCGATGTTCGCGTAGTCTGAGATCGGTCCAGTGATGGTTGCGGGCCATAAAAACACCAACAAGGGAGCCTGTAGCAGTAACCCCAAGGAAGACCAGCATGAGTGCGAGGTTGAGGTTTTGCCCCATACGGAAGCCTGTGTGCACAGCAAGTGCGACCACGGCAACTACCCCAGTAAGGCTGTGGGCGTAGCGCCAGTGATCCACATGGCCGAAAGATAGTTTTTTCCAGCGCTTTCGCACACTGAGTGCAGCGGTAAAAAAACACAGCGCGAGAATCGTGTAGCCGGTTACCTGTTTCCAGAAGTTGTCGTACCAGAGTTTTTCCCAGAATTGGCCGGCCTGTACCGAGTCGGATATTGGCGGGGGTGGCATCAGGAATGACAAGGTAATTAAAAGTAACGATATGATCGAAGTGATTAATATACCCTTGGCGTGGCGCATAACCAGATTAGGCGCAGGGGTATCGAGTAGCTCGGCCATTAAGGGGCGGCAGCTGCCGCAGACAGATCCGGCGGTGGTTGCCTGCTGTAGTTCGTTTAACGTGCGCTTGCCTTCGGAAATAGCCTTGCATAATTCCCCTTTACTGACGGAATTACACTGGCACACCAGGTAGCTGTCGGGAAAACTCTTGATACTGTTTGAGGTCTGTAGGCCAAATAGACGGCCCTCGTCTGCAAACTGCTTAAGCGCTTGAGCACTGACTTTTTCCTCCTGAGCCACCGCTTGGCGCAAGCTGTTGGCCTCATCCCAGCTGCCAATATAAATAGCACCGAGAATGCGCCCATCTTGAACAAATAGCCGGCGATAAATACCCTTGAACCGATTACGGAAAACGTGACTCTGTAAATTACCCTGCTGATGAAGGTTGTCGGAGGCAACGTCTCCCATAATAGCGCAAGGAATATGGGCGATTTTGAGTTGGATATCTGTGTAACTGCCGGAGTAGGGGCGCTCTAAAATCTCCCCACCATGTTCGCGGCGAATATGTGAACAACAGCTTTCCGCCTGCTCATAACCGGGGCGAACCAGCTGATAAACCTTTTGATCAAACTCGGCACATTCACCAATTGCGTAAACATCCGGATCGGAGGTTTGCATCCATTCGTTGACTACAACCCCTCTATCGATTTTTAGTCCGGCTTTTTGGGCAAGGGCGACTTCCGGCTGAATACCAGTGCAAAGAACAATAGCATCGACGCAGAGGTTTTCGCCATCCTCAAAGTGTAAATTGGATTTTTCTTCCTGCTGCTCAATTGACTTAAGAATTGAGCCAGTTTTCAGCTGCACACCAAGGGCGGCAAGAGAGGATTTTAAAAACTCTTCGCCTTCCTCACCTAAAAGGCCACTTAGTAATTTTCCGCGGGATTGAAGTGTGACAGTATTTTTCGGTGTTTTTAGAGCCGTTGCCGCTTCCAGTCCCAAGGCGCCGGCGCCGATCACACAAATATCGGCGTGCCGTTCCCGCAGGGCGATTAGATCATTGGTATTGCGCAGGCTGCGAAAGGGGTAAACGCTGGGTAAGCCTGCACCGGGGATTGTGGGAATTTTGGGGTTGGAGCCGGTGGCTAGAATCAGCTTGGTGTAGGGCTGAACATTACCGGCAGCATCTGTTACCGTTTTTTTGACACGGTCTATAGAGACGATTTTACGGTCGATATATTCTGCGAGGCGGTGGTCAGTTTTACCTAGGATGGGATTATCCAGTTCCTCCCGTTCCACATGGCGAGAGAGGTACTGAGATAATTTTACACGATTATAAGGTGATTCTGTTTCCGCTCCATAGATAACAATTTGCGCTTCGTCACAGAATTCAAGCAGTTTTTGTGCGCAGCGAACCCCGACCGGCCCAGTGCCTACAATTACATAAATCGGATAGCTGCTGTCGCTGGTGCGGGCGCCATCTGGTAAATATTGACGAGCAGCTGAACTTTCTAGTTCAGTCATATTTCCCCCGAATCCCCCGGCTTTTACTACTGGCCTTTTGTCCTTTTTGTTTTAAGCCACAAAGCTTTCAGAACTTCCTAGACCAATATTCCACCGTTATGAGTTTTTTTAAATTCTAATTTCTATATGTTTAAACAAAATTAAATAAACGTCTAGTGTTGAATAGAAATCGCGAGAGAGAATAGGAAGGTATGGGAGGTCAGGCTGGAAAGTTTTTTTAAGTTGTTGTTATTGTTCGCTTTTTTTGAAGCTAGCTTCAGCAAAAAAAGTGGCTGACCTGATTGTGGTTGCCACTTTTTATTTGTTGAGGGAAAATTTTTAATCAGGTCTTCGCTGTCAATACCTATTAGGTGGGTAAGTTTGATTAGCCCTGGGGTGTAGCTTTAAATAAGCTAAAAAATATGCACTCCACTCTTATGGGCTAGATGCGCTTATCCGAAATAATTCCAAAATAATTTTCACTTACCTGTCGGGTGTGCGTCTAACGCTTTTGGGTTGGTAAGCGGTTTTTAGAAAAATATTTTGAGTCAGCGAGGGCCTGGAGCCAGGCTTCTAAAGGGAAAAGGTTTGCGCCCCGTCCTTGTGGGTCGCAGACATTCATTCAAAGTATTTTTTAATAAGTTGTTACTCACTCATTGGCTCCCGCCTAATTCCTGTAGATGTTGAGTAACGAACCGGACCTCTCTAGTCCGAAAATACTTAGGAGGGTTGATAGAGAACGTAAAGTTCTTTTTCTTCCAGTGCGGTGCGCCGAGTGAGTGCTTCACCTATCTTTTGGTAATCCATTTTAAAGTCGCGAACCATTTCCGGGGTGAAGGCTTCATGGTTGTAGCGCTTGCAGAATTGCACCACGGCATTGGCGATTTCATTCATATCGGTGCGGAAATCTTTTACAACCTGCAGTGTGTGCGCATCGCCGGCGAGGGCCTGCTCCAGATAGACGTAGAAGCGAACATTTTCCTTTATTAGGTGTGCCTGGAAGCCGGACTTAAATTGAGTGAGTAGTTGTGACAGTTGGCGATAGTTTTGCTTTTCAAAGCCTTCGGACCACATACGCTGGAAAATGCCAATTAAGTGGCGGTGATCGTCCTCCAGGGCTTTGATCAGAGTTGGGTCGTAAGAAATTGTGCGGCTGCCTTTAGCGCTGGCATAGTTGCTGCGGGTATATTTTTCTTCCAGGTCGACGCTGTCGGAGGACTTGCTACCTCTGAACATGCCGGAGATAAAGCTAAGCATATGCTGTGCCCTTAATAGGTTTAATTTTGTGTGTTGTATGGGTAAGGGAAACCGCGGGCGGGTAGTCGCTGAGGTGCGGTAACTACACAGCAAATTCACCCGGTCCGAGAGGCGCGGATTTTACATTGCATGACAGGTGTTTTTCTGTGTGGCGGGAGTTGCATCAGGGTGAGAATTTTAATATTGAGAACCTCGTCACAATTAATAGAGGTCTAGGTTGTTGCGTTATTTGAATTTTGTTGAATATTTTTAAATTCCAGGTGGTTATTTCAGGAAATAAAAAACCCGGCATTGCCGGGTTTTTTATTTTGAGCTTTATTAGCGTTGTTCCAGTGGAACATAATCGCGCTGGGCATAGCCGGTATAAAGCTGGCGAGGGCGACCAATTTTGTACGGGTTGGAAATCATTTCGTTCCAGTGTGCGATCCAGCCTGAAGTGCGGCCGGTGGCAAAAATTACGGTGAACATATCGGTGGGGATGCCGATAGCCTTCATAATAATACCGGAGTAGAAGTCGACGTTCGGGTAGAGTTTCTTCTCGACGAAGTAATCGTCCTCAAGGGCGATTTTTTCCAGTTTCTTAGCGATCTTCAGCAGAGGATCATTTTCTGCACCCATGGCTCCCAGAACTTCATCGCAGATGCCCTGCATTACGCGGGAGCGAGGATCGAAGTTCTTGTAGACGCGGTGACCAAAGCCCATTAAGCGGAAGGGGTCATTCTTGTCTTTGGCGCGCTTCACGAATTCGTCGATACGGCTCTCATCGCCGATTTCCTGCAGCATGTTCAGTACTGCCTCGTTGGCGCCGCCGTGAGCGGGTCCCCATAAAGTGGCGATACCGGAGGAGATGCAGGCGAAGGGGTTGGCGCCAGAGGAGCCCGCCAGGCGCACGGTAGAGGTGGAGGCGTTTTGCTCATGGTCAGCGTGTAACAGGAAGATGATGTCCATTGCCTTGGCGACAACCGGATCGATCTTGCTGGGCTCGCAGGGATTGCCAAACATCATGTGCAGGAAGTTCTCGGAATAGCTGCGGCTATTGTCCGGGTACATGAAGGGCATGCCTTGGGAGTGCTTGTAGCACATGGCTGCCAAGGTTGGCATCTTGGCAATCAGGCGGTGCGCGGAAATCTCGCGGTGCTCTGGATTGGTGATATCCAGGGAGTCGTGATAGAAGGAGGCGAGGGCACCCACTACGCCACACATCATCGCCATCGGGTGGGCATCGTAACGGAAGCCTTTAAAGAAACTCACCAGGGATTCGTGAACCATGGTGTGAGACATAATAGTGTCTACATACTTCTTCTTTTCTTCTGCATTGGGCAGTTCGCCATTCATCAGCAGGTAGCAGGTTTCCAGATAGTCGGATTTTTCTGCTAATTGCTCGATGGGGTAGCCCCGGTGCAATAATTGGCCTTTGCCGCCATCAATAAAAGTGATCTTGGAATCACATGAGGCGGTAGATACGAAGCCCGGGTCGTAGGTGAAAAAGCCTTTGCTGGTCAGGCCGCCGACATCGATCACATCGGGGCCGAGGGTGCCGGAGCGAACGGGCATCTCAAGAGCGCCGTCGATACCATCGACTGTGAGGTGCGCTTTTTTATCGGACATTGCGGACTCCTAAAAACTGTTCTTATGGCGGCCTTTTCCTAGTGTTTTCGGGTGCTGGCGGCCTTTTGAGCGGGGCCAAACTTAAGTGCCGCGCCGCAAATTGTCAAACCCAAAGGGGTGGACGGTCAGTCGGCTGGCAACAGGATATTCGGCGACAGCGTGGGCTGGTAGAGCTTTTGCCTGGTCGTGGGCGCAAAAATCTGCGGAAATCCCGTTGGGCTAAATCCTGTGCCTACGAGGTGCGCTGAGGTGGCGTATTCCTAGGCGTTCGTTGTGTTTTGACTATCGAATGCCTATAATCCGCGCGGCTTGCGCCATGGTACGGCTACTTTGTACAAGGCTTCATCAGGTCGAGTGCAAAGTGATCAGCAAGCAGCTCGTCCCTCCCAATTTGAAAAGCTAACGGGCGCCCGGTCGTTCAGGGCAACAAGGTGTTTTTCCTGTGAACAAAAACAGACCTGTCAATTTAGACATTTCCACTATAAAGCTTCCCGCTGCCGCTTTGGTTTCCATTTTGCACCGTGTATCCGGTGTGGTGCTCTTCGCCGTTGTGGCGTTGCTGCTCTGCATGCTCGATGCCAGCCTGGAATCCGAACAGGGCTTCGCCGATATGGCGGCAGCATTTAACAGTATTCCAGCCAAGCTCATCCTGTGGGCCTCCCTGGCAGCTCTTATTTACCATTTGCTGGCCGGTGTGCGTCACCTGTTTATGGATATGGGTATGGGTGAGAGCCTCGAAGGTGGTCGCCGCAGCGCAATTGTCGTGCTGGTGGTGAGTGTAATCCTTATTCTTTTAGTGGGAGTATGGTTGTGGTAAGAACAGTAACTAGCTTCGGCCGTAGCGGCACATTCGACTGGCTCTACCAGCGCGTTACCGCAGTAATACTGCTCGCTTATGTCCTCTTTATAGTGGGCTTTATCTTTTTCACCAAAGACTTCGGATACCAGGCCTGGTCTGAATTGTTCGCCCAGCGCTGGATGCGTGTATTCAGCTTGGTTGCCTTGCTGTCCACCGTGATTCACGCCTGGATCGGCCTCTGGTCTGTGGTTACCGACTACATCACCAACCGGGTGATGGGCGGTAAGGCCACTGTTCTGCGTCTGTTCGTAGAAGTGATCCTGGCTGCGGTTGCCGTGCTTTACACGGTGTGGGGCATTGAAATTCTTTGGGGTGTATAAGCAATGGCGAACATGCGAACTATTTCTTTTGACGGGATTGTGATTGGTGGCGGCGGTGCGGGTATGCGCGCGGCTCTGCAGATGGCCCAGTCCGGCTATAAAACTGCGGTAATTACCAAGGTATTCCCAACCCGTTCTCACACGGTATCCGCCCAGGGTGGTATTACCTGTGCGATTGCCAGCTCTGACCCCAATGATGATTGGCGCTGGCACATGTATGACACCGTTAAAGGCTCCGACTATATCGGTGACCAGGAAGCGATTGAATACATGTGTTCTGTAGGCCCCGAAGCGGTATTTGAGCTGGAGCACATGGGCCTGCCTTTCTCCCGAACTGAGGAAGGCCGTATTTATCAGCGCCCATTCGGCGGTCAGTCTAAAGATTTCGGCCGCGGTGGCCAGGCAGCCCGTACCTGTGCTGCCGCCGACCGTACTGGCCACGCACTCCTGCACACGCTGTACCAGAATAATGTTAAGCACCAAACCGAGTTTCTGAACGAGTGGTTTGCGATTGACCTGGTGAAGAACCAGGACGGTGCCGTGGTGGGTGTGATCGCCATGTGCATAGAAGATGGCGAAGTGGTGTTTATTAAGTCCAAGGCGACCGTATTCGCTACCGGTGGTGCCGGCCGTATCTTCGCCTCCACCACTAACGCACACATCAACACCGGCGACGGTGTCGGTATGGCCCTGCGCGCAGGTATGCCTGTACAGGACATCGAGATGTGGCAGTTCCACCCGACTGGTATTTACGGTGCCGGTGTACTCGTGACCGAAGGTTGTCGTGGTGAGGGTGGCTACCTGATCAACAAAGACGGCGAGCGTTTTATGGAGCGTTACGCGCCCAACGCTAAGGACCTCGCTTCTCGCGATGTTGTAGCCCGCTCCATGGTACTTGAGATTCTCGATGGCCGCGGCTGTGGCCCCGAGGGCGATCACGTGTTCCTGAAGCTTGATCACTTGGGCGAAGACTTGCTCAACAGCCGTCTGCCCGGTATCTGTGAGTTGTCCAAGACCTTTGCCCATGTCGACCCAGTTAAGGCGCCGATTCCGGTTGTTCCCACCTGTCACTACATGATGGGCGGTATTCCGACCAACGTTCACGGCCAGGCCTTGACCCAGGACGCTGCGGGCAACGACCAGATCATCGATGGCTTCTACGCCTGTGGTGAGGTTGCCTGTGTATCTGTACACGGCGCTAACCGCCTGGGTGGTAACTCGCTGCTGGACCTGGTGGTATTCGGCCGCGCATCCGGGCTGTTTATCGAGAAGGCGCTGCGTGAAGGTATCGAGCACCGCGAAGCTTCCGAGTCCGATCTGGAGGCGGCGATGGCGCGTCTGAACCGTCTGGAAACCAACGAAACCGGTGAGAAAGCTGCGGACCTGCGCAAAGAATTGCAAGGTGTAATGCAGAATCACTTCGGCGTATTCCGCCGCGGCGACTACATGGCGGAAGGTGTGAAGAAGCTGGCTGACCTGCGTGAGCGTATTGAGAATGTACGCCTGGATGACAGAAGCCGTGCCTTTAACACTGCCCGTGTCGAAGCCCTGGAGCTGCAGAACCTGCTGGAAGTTGCCGAGGCCACCGCGATTGCCGCTGAGACCCGCACTGAGAGCCGCGGTGCCCATGCCCGCGAAGACTTCCAGGAGCGCGATGATGAAAACTGGCTGTGTCATTCCATGTACTTCCCAACTGAGAAGCGTGTGGGCAAGCGTGCGGTAAACTTCGCACCGACCACCATGGAAGCCTTTGAACCGAAAGCTCGGACCTACTGATTCGGGAGCGGAATAGAGTATGTTGAAAGTAAGCATTTACCGTTACAACCCGGAAACTGATAAAGCGCCTTACATGCAGGACTACCAGCTCGACACCCAGGGCAAGGACCTGATGGTGTTGGACGTGTTGGAGTTGCTCAAGGCTCAGGATCCGACCCTGTCCTTCCGCCGCTCCTGCCGCGAAGGTGTGTGTGGTTCCGACGGTATGAATATTTCCGGCCGCAATGGCCTGGCGTGCACTACGCCACTGTCTGAAGCTGCCCCCAAGGGTAAACTGATTCTGCGTCCGCTGCCGGGCCTGCCTGTGATTCGCGACCTGGTTGTGGATATGGAACAGTTCTACGAGCAGTACAAAAAGATTGAGCCGTATCTGCAGAATGACACTCCGGCACCGGCGATTGAGCGCCTGCAGTCCCCAGAGGATCGCGAAAAGCTCGACGGTCTGTACGAGTGTATCCTGTGTGCCTGCTGCTCCACCGCCTGTCCGTCCTTCTGGTGGAACCCGGACAAGTTTATCGGTCCGGCCGGCCTGCTACAGGCTTACCGCTTCCTGGCGGATAGCCGCGACCTGGCCACTGACGAGCGTCTATCCAACCTGGACGACCCCTTCAGTGTGTTCCGTTGTCACGGTATTCAAAACTGTGTCAACGTATGTCCTAAGGGTTTGAATCCGACTCGCGCCATTGGCCATATTCGCAATATGCTGCTGACGCGTGCTGTATAGGGATTAATGAAGGCTGCAAAGCAGTCTTCAGGGCTCACCTTTGGTGGGCCCGGTGCCAGGTAGGGCGCTTATCTAATACAAAAGCCGGCTCCGGTCGGTATTAAATTAAAAAGGGGAGGTGGCTTTGTGCGCCTCCCCTTTTGTGAGTGAAGGAAAGCGCAGTGGCTGTAGCGATGAGAGTCCACTGCAATCGAGGTAGGCATCAAAATGCACGAAAGTACCATGGAGCAGCTGTGGCGTAGCTCCCATATCTCCGGGGGCAATGCTGCCTATGTGGAGGAGCTTTACGAGACCTATCTGCACGACCCCAACGGTGTACCGGAGGAGTGGCGCAATTACTTCGACAGCCTCCCCCGCGTTGAGGGCAGCAGCGATGTCTCTCACGCCGCAGTGCGCCAGCACTTCGAGCTGCTCAGCAAACACCGCGCGCGCCCAGTAGCGGCGCCCGGTTCCGGCTCCGTCAATATCGAACACGAGCGCAAGCAGATTAAAGTTCTGCAGCTGATCGATTCCTATCGCCATCGCGGCCATAAGAAAGCGACCCTGGACCCGCTCGGCCTGATGGCCCGCGAGCAGGTGCCCGATTTACAGTTGAGCTACCACGGCCTGACTGAGGGTGATTTCGATACCACCTTCAATACCGGTAGCCTGTTCCTCGGCAAAGAAGAGGCGACCCTGCGTGAGATCGTAGAGGGGTTGGAGCGCACCTACTGTGGCAATCTGGGTGCAGAGATCATGCATCTCTCCAATCTGGAAGAGCAGCAGTGGTTTCAGCAGCGCCTGGAGCGCAGCCAGTCCAAGGCCAACTTCGGCACCGATATCCAGATTGAAATCCTGCAGCGCTTGTCTGCAGCAGAGGGCCTGGAGCGCCATCTGGATTCCAAATACCCGGGTACCAAGCGCTTTGGTGTCGAGGGTGGTGAGAGTCTGATCCCGATGATGGACGCCCTGATCCGCCGCTCCGGTACCTACGGGGTGAAGGAAATCGTGATCGGCATGGCCCACCGTGGCCGTCTGAATACCCTAGTGAATATCCTCGGTAAAAACCCATCGGACCTGTTCGAAGAGTTCGAGGGCAAGAAAACTCTGGATACCTCTGGCGACGTGAAGTACCACCAGGGCTTCTCCTCCAACGTAATGACTCCCGGTGGTGAAGTACACCTGGCGCTGGCCTTTAACCCGTCACACCTGGAAATCAGTGCGCCTGTGGTGGTTGGTTCTGTACGCGCTCGCCAGGACCGTCGTAAAGACGGGACTGGTGAGAAAGTAATGCCGATTAACATCCACGGCGACGCGGCTTTTGCCGGTCAGGGTGTGGTGCAGGAAACCCTACAGATGTCTCAGACCCGCGGTTACTACACCGGTGGTACTGTGCACATCGTACTGAACAACCAGGTGGGCTTTACCACCAGCAAGCGCGAAGATGCTCGCTCCACCGAGTACTCTACCGATCCGGCTAAGATGATCGATGCGCCGGTGCTGCACGTAAACGGCGACGACCCGGAAATGGTCGTATTGGCCGCGCTGCTGGCGGTGGACTACCGCTACGAATTTAAGAAAGACATCGTTATCGATTTGGTTTGCTACCGTCGTCGCGGCCATAACGAGACCGATGATCCCTCTGGTACCCAGCCGCTGATGTACCAGACTATCCGCAAGCATAAAACTACCCGTACCCTCTACTCCGAGAAGCTGGTGGGTGAGGGCATTCTCGATAAGGCTGCCGCGGACAAGCTGGCCAACGACTACCGCGATAAACTCGATGCGGGTGAGGACGTGGCCACCGGCTTGGTGAAGCAGCCGGACTCCTCCATGTTTGTAGATTGGAGCCCCTACCTGGGCCACGACTGGCAAGTAGCTGCAGATACTGGCTATGCGTTGCCGAAGTTGCAGGATGTGGCCAACCGTATGACCGCTGTGCCCGATGGCATTGTGATGCAGCGCCAGGTCTCCAAGATTTACGATGACCGCCGCAAGATGGCCGGTGGCGCACTGCCCTTGAACTGGGGCATGGCGGAAACACTGGCTTATGGCACTTTGCTGGAAGAGGGCTTTATGGTCCGCTTTACCGGTGAGGATGTGGGTCGCGGAACCTTCTCCCACCGTCATGCGGTGATTCACAGCCAGAAAGATGGCCAGAGCTATGTGCCTTTGCAGCATATGTTCGAAGACCAGCCGCCTTTCTACATCTACGACTCGCTGCTGTCTGAAGAGGCGGTGTTGGCGTTTGAATACGGCTACGCCACCACTACACCAAAATCCCTGGTGGTTTGGGAGGCTCAGTTCGGTGATTTCGCCAACGGTGCCCAGGTAGTAATCGACCAGTTCATCACTTCCGGTGAGCACAAGTGGGGCCGTATGTGTGGCCTGGTAATGTTGCTGCCGCACGGCTACGAAGGCCAGGGTCCGGAGCATTCCTCCGCACGTCTAGAGCGCTTTATGCAACTGTGTGCCGAGCACAATATTCAGGTGTGTAATGCCACTACTCCGGCACAGATCTTCCACCTGCTGCGTCGTCAGGCGGTACGCCCGATGCGTCGTCCGCTGGTGATTATGAGCCCGAAATGGATTTTGCGTCACAAGCTGGCCACCTCCAGCCTGGAAGAGCTGGCCGAAGGCCGCTTCCATAACGTGATCCAGGACCAGGGCGTAGACCCAGAAAAAGTGAAACGCTTGGTGCTGTGCTCCGGCAAGGTTTACTACCACCTGCTGGAAGCCCGTATGGAGCGTGAACAGGAAGATGTTGCGTTCGTACGAATCGAACAGCTGTACCCATTCCCAGACGAAGAGTTTGTGGAAGCGGTATCCGCATTCAAGAAGATCAAGAGTGTTGCTTGGTGTCAGGAAGAGCCCATGAACCAGGGCGCCTGGTACTCCAGTCAGCACCACTTGCGTCGTCTACTGTCGGAAACCCATCCGAAGCTGGATCTGGAATACGTGGGCCGCGCCCCATCCGCAGCACCTGCGGCGGGCTACATGTCCACGCACCTTGAAGAACAGAATAAGTTCATCAACGAGGCGCTGACCGTCAAGTAACCGGCGGCAGTAATAAGTGAAGAGTCAATCTCAGGAAACAGAAAAAATGACGATCGAGATTAAAGCGCCAACTTTCCCTGAATCTGTTCAGGACGGAACTGTCGCCACCTGGCATAAACAACCCGGTGAAGCTGTGTCCCGCGATGAACTGATCGTGGACATCGAGACCGATAAAGTTGTGCTGGAAGTTGTTGCACCTGCCGATGGTGCCCTGACTGAAATCATCAAGGGGGAGGGCGATACCGTCCTCTCCAATGAAGTGATTGCCAAGTTTGAAGCGGGCGCTGGCGCGGCCGCTGCCCCGGCGGCAGAAAAAGCAGAAGCTCCGGCTGCCGAAGCGGCTGCCCCCGCTGCTGGCGACAAAATTGCCATGCCATCCGCCAAGAAAATGGCCGCTGAGAAGGGTGTCGATCTGGCGGGTGTTGAAGGCACTGGCAAGGGTGGCCGTGTTCTCAAAGAAGATGTAATGAAGGCGGGCACTGCGCCTGCCGCTGCTGCTCCCGCCGCTGCTGCTGAAGTGGCTGTTGCTCCGGGCGAGCGCGTGGAGAAGCGTGTTCCTATGACCCGCATGCGCAAGCGTATTGCTGAACGCCTGCTGGATGCCTCCCAGTCCACCGCCATGCTCACCACCTTTAACGAGGTGAACATGAAGCCGGTCATGGACCTGCGCAAGAACTACAAAGACCTGTTCGAGAAGACCCACAACGGCACTCGTCTGGGCTTTATGGGCTTCTTCGTGAAAGCTGCGGTAGAAGCGTTGAAGCGCTACACCGCGGTGAACGCGTCTATCGATGGTAACGATATCGTTTACCACGGTTACCAGGATATCGGTGTAGCGGTTTCCTCTCCGAAAGGCCTGGTTGTACCGATTCTGCGCAATGCGGAAAACATGGGCCTGGCGGATATGGAAAACAATATCCGCGATCTGGGTGTTCGCGCCCGCGATGGTAAATTGTCTATCGAAGAGATGACTGGCGGTACCTTCACCATTACCAACGGTGGTGTATTCGGCTCTCTGCTGTCCACTCCGATCCTGAACCCGCCGCAAACCGCAATTCTGGGTATGCACAAAATCCAGGAGCGCCCGATGGCGGTAAATGGCAAGGTGGAAATCCTGCCGATGATGTACCTGGCGCTGTCCTATGACCACCGTCTGATCGACGGTAAAGAAGCGGTTGGCTTCCTGGTAGCGATCAAGGAAATGATCGAAGATCCAGCGCGTATCTTGCTCGAAGTTTAAAAAATAAGTTCTGGGGCCTGCGGGCCCCTCGATCACACTGCATTAGAAATATCTGGAACTGATCATGTCGGAAAAATTTGACGTAATCGTAATTGGCTCCGGTCCTGGTGGTTATGTCGCTGCCATCCGTGCCGCTCAGCTGGGCCTGAAGACTGCTTGTATTGAAAAGTGGAAAAACAAGGAAGGTAAATACGTTAACGGCGGTACCTGCCTGAACGTAGGTTGTATTCCCTCCAAGGCACTGCTGGACAGCTCCTGGAAGTACCACGAGGCCAAAGACGCTCTCGACGTGCACGGCATTGAAGTCGGCAAGGTCAAGATGGATGTGAGCAAGATGATCGAGCGCAAGGGCGAGATCGTTAAGAAGCTGACCGGCGGCGTAGCGGGCCTGTTCACCGCCAATAAAGTGACCTCCATTTTCGGTACCGGTAAACTGCTGGCCAACAAGAAAGTGGAAGTCACTGACGACGAAGGCAACAGCACTGTCTACGAAGCCGAAAATGTCATTCTGGCTTCCGGTTCTGTACCGGTAAATATTCCGCCTGCTCCGGTAGACAATAAAATTATTGTCGACTCCACCGGCGCTCTGGAATTCACTGAAACGCCCAAGCGTTTGGGCGTTATCGGTGCCGGCGTTATCGGTCTGGAGCTCGGTTCAGTATGGAACCGCCTGGGCTCTGAAGTAGTTGTTCTGGAAGCGATGGATAAGTTCCTGGCGATCATGGACCAACAGGTTGCCAAAGAATCCCAGAAGATCTTCAAGAAGCAGGGCCTGGATATCCGCCTCGCTTGCCGCGTAACCGGCTCTGAAGTGAAGGGCGAGGAAGTGGTTGTTACTTACCAGGACAAAGATGGTAAAGAGCACCAGGAAACTTTCGACAAGCTGATCGTCTGCGTTGGCCGTCGCCCTTACACCGAAGGCCTGTTGTCTGAAGATGCCGGCGTGAAGATGGACGAGCGTGGATTTATCTACGTTAACGACCTGTGCATGACTTCTGCACCGGGCGTATGGGCGATCGGTGACGTGGTACGCGGTCCGATGCTGGCGCACAAGGCTTCTGAAGAAGGTGTTGTGGTTGCCGAGCGCATCGCCGGCCAGAAGCCAATGATGAACTACGACGTGATCCCCAACGTGATCTACACCCACCCGGAAATCGCTGCGGTTGGTCGCACCGAAGAGCAGGTGAAGGCCGATGGCGAGCCCTACAACGTAGGTAGCTTCCCGTTTGCCATCAACGGTCGCGCTATGGCTGCCAACGATACCCAGGGCTTTGTGAAAATCATCGCTCACGCGGAAACTGACCGTGTACTGGGTGCCCACATCGTTGGCCCGTCTGCTGCCGATCTGGTTCAGCAAGTGGCGATCGCGATGGAATTCGGTTCCAGCGCCGAAGATATCGGTATGACCGTATTCGCACACCCGACTCTGTCTGAGACCGTGAAAGAAGCGGCATTGGGCGTGAACGGTCATGCGATTCACACCGTAAATCGCAAGAAGCGCAAGTAAGAAGTTTTTTCGATGTCGGGGCACTAATTATTGATTAATTAGCGCCCCGGTTTCATTTGCGGAATTCAAAATTTGCAACGACGGAAATTTTGAGTTTTGTCTTTCAGGTGCAGAGAGATCTGCAATTAATAAACACATTTCACATGTGAATTGGTATTGACTATGAACTTGCATGAGTATCAGGGCAAACAACTGTTTGCGGCATACGGATTGCCGGTTTCCAAAGGCATTGCAGCGGAAACCCCGGCAGCGGCAGTAGCAGCGGCTGACGAAATTGGCGGTGATAAGTGGGTAGTAAAGGCCCAGGTACACGCTGGTGGCCGCGGTAAGGCTGGCGGAGTAAAGCTGGTAGATTCCAAGGCAGAAATTGAAGAGTTTGCCAAGAAGTGGCTGGGCGAGCGCCTGGTAACTTATCAAACAGACGAAAATGGCCAGCCTGTTTCCCGTATCCTGGTTGAAAGCTGCACTGACATTGACCAAGAACTGTACCTTGGCGCCGTTGTTGACCGCTCCACCCGTCGTATCGTTTTCATGGCTTCCACCGAAGGCGGCGTTGAGATCGAGAAAGTAGCGGAAGAGACTCCGGAAAAAATCTTGAAAGCTACCATCGACCCGCTGGTAGGCGCTCAGCCTTACCAGGCGCGCGAGCTGGCTTTCAAACTGGGCCTGAACCCGACTCAGGTGAAGCAGTTCACCAAGATCTTCCTCGGCCTGGCGAAAATGTTCGAAGAAAAAGATCTGGCCCTGCTCGAGATCAACCCACTGGTAATTACTACCGAAGGCAACCTGCACTGCCTGGACGCCAAAGTGGTAATCGACAGCAACGCGCTGTACCGCCACGCGGACCTGCGCGAAATGCACGATCCTTCCCAGGAAGATTCCCGTGAAGCGCACGCTGCCAAGTTCGATCTGAACTACGTAGCCCTCGATGGCAACATCGGCTGCATGGTAAACGGTGCTGGTCTGGCCATGGGTACCATGGACATCGTCAACCTGCACGGCGGCAAGCCAGCTAACTTCCTGGATGTTGGCGGCGGCGCGACCAAAGAGCGCGTTGTTGAAGCGTTCAAGATCATCCTGTCTGACGAGAACGTAAAAGCCGTACTGATCAATATCTTCGGTGGTATCGTTCGCTGTGACATGATCGCCGAAGGCGTTGTGGGCGCAGTAAAAGAAGTTGGCGTTAAAGTACCGGTTGTTGTGCGCCTGGAAGGTAACAACGCAGACCTGGGCGCCAAGGTTCTGAGCGACAGTGGCCTGAACATTATCGCGGCGACCAGTCTGACCGATGCGGCTCAGCAAGTGGTTAAAGCTGCGGAGGGTAAATAATCATGTCAGTATTGATTAACAAAGACACTAAAGTAATCTGCCAGGGCTTCACCGGCTCCCAGGGTACTTTCCACTCCGAGCAAGCGATTGCTTACGGTACCAAGATGGTTGGTGGTGTAACTCCGGGTAAAGGCGGCCAGACTCACCTGGGCCTGCCAGTATTCGATACCGTTAAAGAAGCGGTAGAGAAGACCGGCGCTGAAGCTTCCGTAATCTACGTACCTGCGCCTTTCTGTAAGGATTCCATCCTGGAAGCGGCCAACGCTGGTATCAAGCTGATTGTTTGTATCACCGAAGGTATCCCGACTCTGGATATGCTCGACGCTAAAGTGAAGTGCGACGAGCTGGGCGTGCGCCTGATCGGCCCGAACTGCCCGGGTGTTATCACTCCGGGTGAGTGCAAGATCGGTATTATGCCGGGTCACATCCACAAGCCGGGTAAAGTGGGCATCGTTTCCCGTTCCGGTACCCTGACCTATGAAGCGGTTAAGCAAACTACCGATTACGGCTTCGGCCAGTCCACTTGTGTGGGCATCGGTGGCGACCCCATCCCGGGCTCCAACTTCATCGATATCCTGGAGATGTTCCAGAACGATCCGCAGACCGAAGCGATTGTTATGATCGGTGAGATCGGTGGTACTGCTGAAGAAGAAGCCGCTGCTTACATCAAGGAAAATGTTACTAAGCCTGTAGTTTCCTACATCGCTGGTGTAACTGCTCCTCCCGGCAAGCGTATGGGTCACGCGGGCGCGATTATCTCCGGTGGTAAAGGCACCGCTGACGAGAAGTTCGCTGCTCTGGAAGACGCTGGTGTTAAAACCGTGCGCTCCCTGGCTCAGATCGGCGACGCTCTGAAGGAAGTTACTGGCTGGTAAGTAATTACTAGCTGGCTAGCACAAAAAAAGGCCACCCTTTGGGTGGCCTTTTTTTGTTTATTAAACTCAACCGTCATCCTAATTCCGTGCCAATCTTTCCCTTGGCTTCTTTTGTTGCCAGATTAATTTCGCTGCGCAGCCATTTTAATTTTCACGCTACTCACTATTTCTGTGCATTTTGCCGATATTTTTCTTCTGCCTTGTGGTTTTTTCACATTTTTGTTTTTTTATGCAATTAAATATTGAATGATATTTATTGTTGTTTGAGAAAGTATCTTATTTTTTATTTTTTCTTGGAGTGTTTTAGGAGTTATTTAATTTTTTCTAGGTGTTGTGAATTTGTTGGGGTATAAATTCCTTGTTGGGATTAAATGCGGAGGTTGGCTTTTAAGAGTCCGGTTGTAAGTTAGATAAAGGATTTATTAACCCTCAAAATAATGACCAAATAATTGTGGAGGTTCACAGCATGGGACTATCAATAGATAAAAATATTCGAAATATTTCATATAAGCTGGTCTTTAGTGGTTTTTCTTTGGATAGAAATGAGGATGTTGGCGGAGTCTGGCCTAATGGGATCGTAAAATATTACATCCCGAATAATCTTGATGCTGGCTATGTAACGGCGGTTAAGAAAGCCATGTCCCGCTGGGAGTTGTGTATTTATCGGGCGTTTCAGTTTGCGGCGATTAAATTTTTGCAGGTGGGAGCGGCCGGGCAGGGTGTGATTACTATCCGGGATAATGATAGTAGTGCCACTGTAGGTTATACCAATACAACAAATCAGTATTGCGGCGTTAATTGGAGAGGGAATCGGGCTGCGATTGCCTCGCTTCCACATGAAATTGGTCATACCCTGGGATTGGCCCACGAGCATATGCGTTCAGATGCTCCCATGGCAGTGCAGAGCACACTGGACTCTTTACAAGTGCAAACCCGCACCCAGACAATGGCACGCTTTATGACTCATGGCTCGTCATTCGATGGCCAGTCTATCATGATGTACGATGCTCAAGCCCAAGCGCTGGGGGTCAGGGAAAATACCAGGACAGGCGGTTGTAAAATTACCCCCAACCAGGTAAATAATTCAAGTTGGAATCCCAGCGCGGGTGATTTGAATATGCTTTCCTATTTGTATGATGGCAGGCGTCTGACCTTACCAAGATCTTTTGCGATGCCAATGGTGTAGATCAGTTCGTTGCTGTGAAGGTGACTTAAAAAAGGGAGTCAGTATCTCCCTTTTTTACTTTTTATTTTCTTCTCTAAACGTACCCTCTAAATTTCTAGCTCTTTAGGCTTAAGCGCAAAATTTACTAAAAGATAAATTGCATTTTCTATCTGTGCCGCTGAAGTATTCGGTACTGCTAGGTGCTATACAAACCGTATTTGTGACCGTGTGTGCGACTGCGTTGATAAAGAATAAAAGCCGTCAGGCTAAGTAGTAATAACTCAGCAATGGGCCCTGCATACCAGATTCCAACTTCACCAACGGCCAGAGGTAGTAGCACTATCAAAGGCAGTAAAAATATATAAGTTTTTGCCAGTCCGAGAATGGCTGCTCGTTTGGCGTCACCAATCGCCTGGAAGAAGGTATTAACCATCATGAGGGGGCCGGCCAAGAAATAAACCAGAGTCATCATTGGCAGGATACGCGCTACTTCTTCAATGATCAGAGGATCGTTAACAAATAGCCCACCTAAAGTGTCTTTAAAAATAATGACAGCTAGTTGAAGCAGCAGGCAGTAGCCGAATGCCGCAGTCAGGGCGATATTGATACTACTATCCATTCGCGACCAGATCTTTGCGCCAGCATTATTTCCAGCCACCGTTTGAAAAGCCTGGCTTAAGCCGAGTAGGGGTAGAAAAATAAAAGTCATAATCCGAGTGGTAATACCGTAGGCGCTAACGGTAGCGTCATAGTTTTCCGCTCCCCATGCCTGTAGACTGAATATAACTGCCATAGAGGTGAGGGAAACGCCGATATAGCTCAAACTAGCCGGTAAGCCCAAGGACAGAAACTCTCTCCAATATTGTTTCTCATAGGAGAGGCGGATGACCTGTGTATCAATGACTGTTTTTCCGTAATGACGATAGCCGGCCACTATCATCAGGGCGATTGATTGAGCCAATGCTGTTCCATAAGCGGAGCCCGCTACTCCCATTTGAAACTGGGCAATAAAAATATAGTTAAAAACGATATTAAGAAGTATGGAGCTTAAAGAAACTATCGCCATCAGCGATAGTTTCCCCTCACAGCGTAATGTGTCGGAGTTTACGGAACCAATAAATAGGGCGGGAGACAGGAAAACAAGAATTGTTAAATAGGTGTAGCCCATATCCGCCAACGGCTGGGAGCCATTGGCTACCAACATCGTCAATTGTTTACCCCCAAGAGTAAACAGCACCATAAGAAGGCCGCAAACTAACAGTGCCAAGGTGATTGCCTGAGAGAAAGCCTGTTTTGCCTTATCTGTTTTTCCCGCGCCCAAGAGTCTGGCCTGAACGCTGGAGTAGCCAGCCGATATTAAGGAGGATAGTGCCACTAACAACATAAACATTGGAAATGTCAGGGTGACAGCTGCCAGTGCGTCAGGGCCTACATACTCCCCCAGGAAATAAGCATCCAGCAGGGTAAAAGAGCCGTTTACCAACATTATAAAAATGATCGGTGCCGCTGTTTTGAAGAAAACCGGTAAAAGTGCACCCTTGAGGAAAATGTTGTCTTGTTGTTCACTCATATACGATCCCTATTACTTATTTCCACTATGTATCTCTGCAATATCATTAAATTTGGCCAATACAAAGTGTTTGATTTCTTCTGGCCAGGCTCGGATGGCTTTTTCAAAGCTTACTTTGCTATTTCGATAGAGGGAGCGGCTGGCATCTTCGAAGCCTGGGGCGTCACCAACAACCTGCAGCATAAATCTATCGAGTTGATGCTGGCTTGTGGTGATACGCTCTTCGAGTGAAATATTTTTTTGGGCCTGCTCCACCAGCTTGCGCAGGGTTACGGAGGCTCCGCCTGGTTGCTGTCTCAGCCACTCCCAGTGACGGGGTAACAATGTGACTTCCTTGGAAATGACTCCCAGCTTTGGGCGCCCTCGCTTTGCACTGGTAGGTGTTGTGCTGGGCTTCAATCTGGTTAGTACCGTCTCAATATCGCCTTGCCAATCGATCTCGATTCTTTGGCAGTTATCGGTTGAAAAAACCATGGGTTCAAGTGGTGTTTCACGGGATTTTACCTGGCGAACGATCGACTCCAGTGTGCCCCGTGCAATCAGTTGTTGTCGCTCAATGGCTATGTACTCTGGCACAACAAAAGTCTCCTATTAATTTATCCGGGCAAAATAATATTACCCCGGTAAATATAGGCGATCAATTTGTCTATGTACAGCAAAGGTCTCTCGCCAGATCTACTGGTATGTGCTGAAGGACTACTATCGGTGGGATTACCGTGAGTATTTCTGGCTCTAGGCGCGTTCTTAGGGAGTATTTTGCACTCTATCTGGCGATATACAGGGTCATTGCTCAATTCTATACTGCGGAAAAACTAACTACTTAGGAGTGAACATGGCTAGAGCACTGGTTGGTGTGATTGGGGGGAGTGGCCTCTATGAAATGCCGGGGCTGACTGATGTGCAAGAGGTTCAAGTGGAGACCCCATTTGGCCCGACATCGGATCCGATTCTGTGTGGCAAGCTGCAGGGTATCCCGGTTGCTTTTCTCTCCCGCCATGGACGTGGTCACAGGCTGATCCCCTCTGAGGTGCCCTACAGGGCAAATATCCATGGGTTGCGTCAGTTGGGTGTGCGCTATCTGCTCTCTCTCTCAGCGGTTGGCTCTCTGCAGGAGAAGGTCAGGCCACTGGATATGTTGATTCCCGATCAGTTTATCGACATGACGCGCAAGCGTGAGGGCACTTTTTTTGGTGGCGGCGCTGTAGCCCATGTCTCTATGGCAGACCCCGTATGTTCCGCAGTTGCGGACTGTCTGGCGCGGGCCTTTGCTTCCACCCAGGCCGAGCAGCCGGTGCAGTTACATCGGGGTGGTAGTTACTTGTGCATTGAGGGGCCACAATTCTCAACGCGAGCGGAATCCCACTGGTATCGCAGCATGGGGGCGTCGGTTATTGGTATGACCAATATGCCAGAGGCGAAATTGGCGCGAGAGGCGCAGATTGCCTACGCCACACTCGCAATGGCCACCGATTACGACTGTTGGCACCCTCGCGAGCAAGCGGTTACCGCGGAAGTGGCGATCGCCAATCTGCAGCAAAATGCTGCGCGTGCCCAGTTGATAGCAGCAGAGGCCATTCGATTATTGGGTATGGAGAAACCTGACTCCATTGCCCATACGGCATTGACCAGTGGATTGGTCACACCTGTGGAAACAATGTCGCAGGGCCAGCTTGCTGTAATAAAACCACTGCTTGAACCGACACAATCAGTGTTGGAAGAAGTGGAGCACTGAGACATATGCATGAAACACTGCCATTACTTGAAATATCCGATTTCCCGGCAATACGCCGCAGTACTATCGAAACCCTGCAGCTCAACATTGGTTATCGCTGTAATCAGTCTTGTGTGCACTGCCATGTAAACGCGGGCCCCAATCGCACGGAAATGATGTCGGATGCAAACCTGGCACTGCTGTTGGAGGTCATTGAGAAGCGCCGTATTCGGAGACTGGATATTACTGGTGGCGCACCGGAATTACATTGGGGGTTTCGCGGCTTGGTCAGTGCTGCACGGGCATTGGGAGTGCAGGTTATTGATCGGTGTAATCTCACAGTTTTGTTCGAGCCAGGCCAGGAAGATACTGCGGAGTTTCTCGCCCGAAATCATGTGGAAGTGGTCGCTTCTCTTCCTTGTTATTCCATGGATAACGTCGATAAACAGCGCGGCAAAGGGGTCTTTGACAAGAGTATTGCCGGTCTGCAAAAGCTCAATGAACTGGGTTATGGCAAGCCAGAAAGTGGTTTGCAGTTAAATTTGGTATACAACCCTCAAGGCCCCTTCTTACCCCCAGAGCAGAGTGTCCTGGAGGCGGACTATCGCAGAGAATTGAGAAGGCAATTTAATATTGAGTTCAATCAATTGTTTGCGCTAGCCAATATGCCCATCAAGCGCTTTGGTTCCATGTTGATTTCCAAGGGGCAGTTTAAAGATTATATGACTTTATTACGTGACAGTTATAGCGCTGAAAATCTCGATGGCGTTATGTGTCGCAGCCTGGTGAGTGTTGACTGGCAGGGGAATCTATTCGATTGCGATTTTAATCAGCAGCTAGATATTCCTGTGCCAGGTAGGCCGCACCTGCATGATTTACTCGATGAGAATCTGCAGGGGAGCGCGATTGCAGTGGCAGATCACTGCTATGGCTGTACTGCGGGGCAGGGTAGTAGCTGTGGCGGAGCACTGTAAGAGGAAAGGGTTTTATAGCCATAGGGCAGGAATACTATGAGTAAAAAAATACTGCTGTTGGTGGTTATCGCGGTATTGGTGATTGCTTTTTACGCACTTGATTTACATCACTGGTTGAGTCTAGACAAGTTGCAGGAAGGCGGGGAGCAATTCCAGCAATGGAAAGCGGCCTCACCATTTATAGTGAGTTTCCTGTTTTTAGTTTTTTATATTTTGGTGACCGGCTTGTCCTTGCCTGGCGCGGCTATTCTCACCATAGCCGCTGGTGCGATTTTTGGTTTGTTGTGGGGCACCGTTATTGTGTCTTTTGCTTCCAGTATCGGTGCCACTCTGGCTTTTCTTATGGCCCGCTACTTATTTCGCGATTATATTCAGGAAAGGTTTGCGGTACGCCTCCAAGTTGTGAATAAAGGTATTGAGCGGGAGGGCGCATTTTATCTTTTTGCTCTGCGCCTTGTACCTATTTTCCCGTTTTTTCTGATTAATATCTTGATGGGGTTAACCCACCTGCGAGTCTGGACATTTTATTGGGTGAGCCAGTTAGGCATGCTTGCGGCCACAATTGTCTACGTGAATGCGGGAACGCAACTCGCCCGAATAGAAAGCCTTAAAGATATCGCTTCCCCTCAATTGCTTTTGTCCTTTGCGCTGCTGGGTATTTTCCCTCTGTTGGCAAAATACTTCCTCAACTGGCTTAAACGTCGCCGCGAGGCCAAGTGAGACTCCAATGAAAAAACCTAAAAAGTTTGACCGCAATATTATTGTTATCGGAGCAGGTGCTGCTGGGTTGGTCAGTGCTTATATTTCTGCGGCAGTAAAAGCTAAGGTAACATTAATTGAGTCTGGGGACATGGGGGGGGATTGCCTGAATACCGGCTGTGTGCCCAGTAAGGCATTGATCAAGTGTGCTCGTGTGGCGCACTCCGCACGTACTGCGGGTAATTTCGGTGTGCGGCTGCCGGAACCGGAGATTAATTTTCCTGGGGTGATGCGGCATGTGCGTGCATCTATCCAGCAGATAGAGCCTCATGACAGCGTGGAGCGATATTCAGAGCTCGGTGTGGAAGTGATAAAAGGCTATGCACGATTGGTTGATCCCTGGACAGTTGATGTCACTTTGAAAAGTGGCGGTGAAAGATCTTTGCGTGGGCGTGCCATTATCCTGGCTACTGGTGCCGAGCCTATAGTGCCGCCATTCCCCGGCCTTGATACAGTTAATTATCTGACGAGTGAAACACTCTGGGATAGGTTTGCTCAACTGGATAAGGTTCCGCATAGATTGGTATTACTGGGTGGCGGTGCCATTGGTTGTGAGCTGGCCCAGGCATTTACCCGTTTGGGGTCTCGGGTGACCTTGATTGAGCGGGATAAACGTCTACTCCCCCAGGAAGACCACGAAGTATCGGAGGCTGTTGCCAAGGCATTGAAATCTGAAGGGGTATGTCTTCTCACTGGGCATGAGGCAGTTTCTTTTAGTGGCAATAAAGATCGCCAGGAGAGCACATTACATTTACGTAATGCCGAGGGTGAAACACAGGTGACATTTGATGAGGTTATCCTGGCACTTGGCAGGCGCGCTCGCACCAAGGGCTTCGGGCTGGAAAAATTGGATTTGTTGCAGGATGGTAAACTGACAACCGATACTTTCCTGCGCACTCGCCACCCCCATATTCTCGCGGCTGGGGATCTTGCCGGTCCCTATCAGTTTACCCATATGGCTTCGCACCAAGCCTGGTATGCTGCAGTGAATGGCCTTTTTGGTGATATCAAGAAATTTGCCGTAGATTATTCGCTGGTACCTCGGGCAGTTTTTATCGATCCTGAGGTGGCCAGTGTTGGGTTCAGTGAGCTCGAGGCCAAGCGACATGATATTGCTTATGAGGTAACTCGTTATAATCTTGATGATCTGGATCGGGCTATTGTAGATGGGGCGGCACAGGGTTTTATTAAAGTAATAACAGTATCAGGTAAAGATAAAATATTAGGCGTTTCAATTGTTGGTGAAAATGCGGCAGAGCTTATCGCCGAGTTTGTGTTTGCTATGAAGCAGGGGCTGGGGCTGAATAAAATCCTATCCACCATTCATATCTATCCGACAATGACCGAAGGCAATAAATTTGTTGCAGGAAACTGGAAGCGGGCCAATGCACCCAAACGCTTGCTGCGCTGGTTGGAAAAATTTCACCAGTGGAGACTGGGGTAAGGCCTAAGTAAAAAAGGGATGAGACGGAGTTGAGGCAAGATAGTGCAATACAGTGTTATTGTGCCCCTGTTAAATGAGCGGGAGCAGTTACCCAATTTGGTAGCGCAATTGAGGGAGCTGGTCGCATACAGCAGTTGTGAAATAATCCTGGTTGATGGTGGCAGTAGTGATGGTAGTGCAGAGATAGCCGCTGCAGCCGGGTTGCGGGTAATTCAATCCCAGCGTGGACGCGCGCTTCAAATGAATGCGGGTGCTTCGGTTGCCTGTGGCAGTTGGTTGTTATTCCTACATGCAGATACTCGCCTACCGCAAGGTGCTCTGAGTGCGATTGCCTCTGCCTCGGTTAGGGGGGCACAATGGGGGCGTTTTAATATTCGTATCAGTGGAGACAGTCTGTGGTTTCCCCTGATTTCTACCATGGTTAATTGGCGCTCTCGTTTGAGTGGGATCGCCACAGGGGATCAGGTGATTTTTATTCGCCGCTCCCTCTTCAATGAGGTGGGAGGTTATGCCCGGCAACCACTGATGGAAGATATTGAGTTGAGCCGGCAACTGTTAAAAATAGCGCGGCCCCATTGTCTGCGTCAGAGAGTCACTACCTCTGGGCGCCGCTGGCAAAAGTTCGGAATTTGGCGCACAGTCTTGTTAATGTGGCGTTTGCGTTTCGATTACTGGCGCGGCGTTCCGGCGGAGTGTCTGGCAAAACGCTATGAGTAACTCTTCTCTGCCCTCTCTGCGTCTAGTGGTAATGGCTAAGGCGCCCCTTCCCGGCTATGCAAAAACCCGTTTGATTCCAGCTCTTGGGGAGCAGGGTGCCGCCTCTTTGGCTGAGCGTTTGTTGCAGCAGACATTAATGGAAGCAGTAAAAGCCGACCTCGGCCCAGTAGAGTTGCATGTTGCACCGGACTCCCTGCATCCCTTCTGGCAAACACTATCCCTACCCAGGGGGGTAACTCTGCATAATCAGACGCAAGGCGACCTAGGTCAGCGTTTGTGGCAAGCGGCCAATACTTATCAGGTGGCGGGCCAGGGACTTTTATTACTGGGCACAGATTGCCCTGCATTAACGGCCGCGCGTCTGCGTAAGGCGGCCGTTGCGCTAAAGAATGCCGATGCAGTTATGTACCTGGCAAAAGATGGTGGTTACACCCTGTTGGGACTCAAGCGGGTGTGCTGGAGATTGTTTGAGGACATTTCCTGGAGCACGGAGGTGGTTGCCCAGCAAACCCTGGAGCGCCTGCAGGAATGTGCAATGCTCTGCCGGTGTTTGGAAGTGCTACCAGATATTGATGAGCCAGAGGACTTGCAGTTTTTGCCTTGTGCCTGGGGAGTGTCTCAAGCGGAAAGCTAGCTGGTTTCTATTAGCCTGGTGGGGATTCAACAAATTATCCGTTGTACAGTGGGCCTTTTATAGGGGGCGGCCAGTGTAGCTGCTGTGTAGGGATTAGCTAGGGTAGAAGGGCTCCAGAAAAATGATTTCCCGAATGACTTGCCAGCGCCCATCCTCATAAACTAGGTCGATGCCCAGCCTTAATTTTCTTTCCTGGCCAGCTAAGTTATTTTTTCGGGAAAATATTACCAGCGCAGAGTTGTTGTTCGCTGCCACATGGTGAATTTTTTCCAGCTGTTCAGTGGCAATTCACCGGCATCGCGCTTGTGTTTGAATAAATCGATAAATGCGCTCTAATCGGCCAGGGTCAACTGGTCGGATTCATCGAGCATGTAGACCTGCATATTCCTGTAGTAGACGCTCTCCAGCTCATCCACTCGGCAGTGGACTCCTGCCTGTACAAGATAATCGATAAACTCCTCGATCTCTTTAACAGTGTCTTCCATCTCTCTGGCGCCTGTAATTTATAGCGCGGGTGCGGCACTGCCTTCCGCTTCCACTGCGCTGTTCTCTGCAAGAATCCCACCGTTTTCATCATTGGCCGCCAGGCGTTGTTCTTCGATACGGCTGGTCCAGCTCAGCAGAGCCTGGTAGTGGCGGATATTTTGCACATAGGTGACCGGCTCCCAGCCGCGTGCGTAGCCGTGCTTGGTAGATTTGTAATATTGGCGCTTGGCCAGTAGTGGCAGATGGTCGCGTACATCCGGCCACAGATCCGGGTTGCCGCCCATGCGCTGGGTGAGTACGCGGGCATCTTCCAGATGACCGTAGCCCACGTTGTAGGCGGCCAGAGCCATCCAGGTTCTGTCGGGCTCGCGGATGCGTTCCGGTAGCTTGTTGCGGATATGCACGATATAGCGAGCGCCGCCCTCAATACTCTCTTCCGGGTTGAGGCGGTTGACCCCCAGCTCTTTGGCGGTATTCAAAGTAAGCATCATCAGGCCACGAACCCCAGTGCGTGAGCGAGCGCGGGGATTCCAGTGGGATTCCTGGTAGCTGAGTGCAGCCAACAGATGCCAATCCAACTCGTATTGATCGGCCACTTTTTGCATAACTCCGCGCCACTTGGGCAGTCGCTCGCGGCTACGCCTGGCGAATGCCTGGGCACCACCGGGATTCAGTTCGCTGACGTGACCAAAAAATTCCTCGCGCAGCTGTGCAATCATGCCATTGGTATTGGCACGCAACATAAACAGTCGTGCTCGCTGATAGAGGCTGTCGTCGTCACTTTTGGGAAAAGCCCAGGAAACCGGTTGGAACTGGCTGAGATTAAAAGCCACTCCAGTTTTGGGATAGAGCCCACGGTGCACAGCGTAGGCGTTGGAATCCACCACCGCATAGCTGTATTGGCCCTGGTGTACCATCTCTACCAGTTCCATAGCGTCGACATCAGAAACCTCCTCCCAGCGCAAATTGGGGTAACGCTGTGAGAGTTTTTTTAATTCTTCGGCATGGGCGCTGCCAGCGATAACCGCAATGGTCTTACCTTCAAGGTCACTGGTTCTGCGCGGACGTTTTTCTCCGAGGCGGTAGATAATCTGTTGGCGAACTTCAAAATAAGAAGGGGAGAAACGCACTTGTTCACGGCGCTCCGGGGTCACTGTCAGTCCGGCGGCGGCAAAGTGAGCACCCTCTTCGGGATCGCGCAGGCGAGCGAACATATCATCCAGGCTGTGCACATCGCGAATCACCAACTTGACTCCCAGCTCTTCGGCAAAGGCGTGCAGCATGCCGTACTCAAAACCGGTGGGATTGCCAGAGGCGTCTTCGTAATAGGTGGTAGGGCCGTTTTGCGAGAGGACAACCAGTTCACCGGAAGCTTTAATTCGCTCCAGGGTATTCGGTGCTTTACTGGCAACTAATAGGGAGGCACAGCAGGACAGCGCGATACCTTTGCACACGCGGCGGACATAGCGCAGCGCTCGGCTTCTCATCATCATAGGCTGTCCCCTCTAGCTCGTCCGTTGGTTTTATCGCTGTTATGCCTAAGGCCTGCTGCGGGTATTTCCGCCAGGGCTTTCCTCGCCAATGCTGGCACAGCCTGCCAATTTTACATTATTTGACGACAATCTGCCCAATTTGGCTTTAGGACACTGTGACATGGGCGCTTGAAATGCCATTAAGACTTTTGTAGGGAGTTTTAACCCCCTAATAAAATCGGTGAATTTACGATTGGTTTTGTTCGCCTTTTGATCACATTGATTGCTATTTAGTTCATGTGTACTCAAGTGACGGGCGGGTGTGTTGGAGTTGCGGCGCTTCGGGTACAATTGCGCCTCTCAAATTTCCGGGGCCTTGTGCGATTCTTCTTTCGCGCAATCTTTCTCATTTAGACAAGAGGCTATCTCCCGCAATGTTAGTTCTGCGTGGTGCTCCCGCACTGTCGAAATTCCGCCATAAAAAACTACTCAACCAACTGCGCGCGCTGCTACCGACCATCGACGATCTTTACGCCGAGTTCGTACACTTCGCCGATAGCGACGCACTGGATAACAAGGAGATGGCGCTGCTTGAGCGGCTACTCCAGTACGGCCCCAGCGAAGAGAAGCACCAGCCGAAAGGCGAGCTGATCCTGGTGGTGCCGCGCCCGGGCACTATTTCTCCCTGGTCTTCCAAGGCCACTGATATTGCCCACAATGCTGGTCTCACCCAAATTCATCGGCTTGAGCGTGGTGTTGCCTACTATCTGAGTGGGGTTGAGCTTAGCGAGGCCGAGCGCCAGGCGCTGGCCTCACAACTACACGATCGTATGGTCGAGGTGGTCTTTACCGAGCTCGAGCAGGCTGAGCAGCTGTTTGTTGAAGAAGAGCCCCGCCCGCTGCGTGGTGTGGATATTCTCGAAGGTGGCCGCGAGGCATTGGAAGTTGCCAATGTGACACTGGGCCTGGCCCTGGCCGAAGACGAAATTGATTACCTGCTCACCAGCTTCCAGGAATTGGATCGCAACCCCACCGATGTGGAGCTGATGATGTTCGCCCAGGCGAACTCCGAGCACTGCCGCCATAAAATCTTTAATGCCTCTTGGACAATCGACGGCGAAGAAATGCCGCATTCTCTATTTGGCATGATTAAGAATACCTACCAAAAAGGCGGCGACAACGTCTTGTCTGCCTATGCGGATAATGCCGCAGTTGTGGTGGGCAACGTGGCTGGACGTTTCTACCCAGACCCGGAAAGCAAGGAATACGGTTTCAGTCATGAAGCCATTCATCTGCTGATGAAGGTGGAGACGCACAACCACCCCACCGCAATTGCTCCTTTCCCCGGCGCTGGTACCGGTGCCGGTGGTGAAATTCGCGATGAGGGCGCGGTGGGCCGCGGCTCCAAGCCGAAAGTGGGCCTGACCGGTTTTACCGTTTCCAACTTGCAGATCCCCGGTTGGGAACAGCCCTGGGAGTCCAATTACGGCAAGCCCGAGCGTATCGTTACCGCTCTGGACATTATGATCGAAGGCCCCATCGGTGGCGCAGCATTCAACAATGAATTTGGCCGCCCGAATATCTGCGGTTACTTCCGTACCTTTGAAGAAAATTTCGATGGCGAGCGTCGCGGCTATCACAAGCCGATTATGCTGGCCGGCGGCTACGGCAATATCCGTGAAGAGCATGTAGAGAAGCCCGAGTTCTCCCCTGGCGCCAAACTGGTAGTGCTGGGTGGCCCGGCCATGTTGATTGGCCTCGGTGGCGGTGCGGCCTCCAGTATGGCCAGCGGCTCCAGCTCTGAAGACCTGGATTTCGCTTCAGTACAGCGCCAAAACCCGGAAATCGAGCGTCGCTGCCAAGAGGTGATCGACCAGTGCTGGCAGCTGGGTGAGAACAACCCGATTGCCTTTATCCACGATGTGGGTGCAGGTGGTTTGTCCAATGCTTTCCCCGAGTTGGTGAAAGATGGCGGTACCGGCGGTAATTTCGAACTGCGCAATGTGCCCTGTGATGAGCCGGGTATGAGCCCGCTGGAAATCTGGTGTAACGAATCCCAGGAGCGCTATGTACTGGCGGTTATGCCGGAAGACCTGGAGCGTTTCGAGCAAATCTGTGAGCGTGAGCGTACGCCTTACGCTGTTGTTGGTGAGGCTACCGAAGACAAGCACCTGTTGCTGAATGACAAGAAGTTTGATTCCAAACCAGTGGATCTGCCGATGTCGGTACTGTTCGGTAAGCCGCCGCGCATGCACCGCGAAGCAGAGACTCGCCAGGTTGAAGCCAAGGCTTTCTCCACCGCGGATATCGACCTGAACGAAGCGGCTGAGCGCGTGCTGCGCCTGCCCACTGTGGCCAGCAAGAGCTTCCTGATTACCATTGGTGACCGCACTGTAACCGGCCAGGTATCCCGCGATCAAATGGTCGGTCCCTGGCAGGTGCCGGTGGCTGATTGTGCGGTGACTACTGTTGCCTATGACAGCTACGCCGGTGAAGCCATGTCTATGGGTGAGCGTACCCCGGTGGCACTGTTGGATGCGCCGGCCTCAGGCCGCCTGGCTGTGGGTGAGGCAATTACCAATATCGCCTGTACTCCGGTGAAGCAGCTGTCCGATATCAAACTTTCCGCCAACTGGATGTGCGCTGCGGGCCACCCGGGTGAAGAGGAAAAACTCTATCGCACCGTAGAAGCGGTGGGTATGGAGCTGTGTCCTGAATTGGGCATTACCATCCCGGTGGGCAAGGACTCTATGTCTATGCGCACTGCCTGGGAAGAAGAAGGTGAGCAAAAGTCGGTTACCGCACCGCTGTCTCTGGTAATTTCCGCCTTTACCCCGGTTACCGATGTACGCAAAACAGTGACCCCGCAACTGCGCACCAATAAAGGTGAGAGTGAGCTGCTGTTGGTTGATCTGGGTGCTGGCAAAAATCGTTTGGGCGCTTCCTGTCTGGCACAGGTCTACAACGAGTTGGGCGACAAGCCCGCAGACCTGGATGATGCCAAGAAGCTGAGAAGTTTCTTCGAGGTGGTGCAGCAGGCTCTGAACGAAGACCTGATCATGGCCTACCACGACCGCGCCGACGGCGGTCTATTCACAACCCTGGCGGAAATGGGCTTTGCCGGCCGCGTGGGTATGGATGTGGAAATCTATGAATTGGGTGAAGACCCGATTGCCGCGCTGTTCAGTGAAGAGTTGGGTGCAGTATTACAGGTTCCCGCTTGTGAAGCGGATATGCTGGTACAGCGCTTTGCCGCTGTCGGTGTACCTACCCACAAGATCGGTTACCTGAATAATAACGAACACCTGTGCATCACCAATAACGGTGTTGAAATCTTCAAGCGCTCCCGTGCTGAATTGCAGCAGATCTGGTCGGAAACCAGCTTCCGTATCCAATCCCTGCGCGATAACGCTGAGTGTGCCGAACAGGAATTTGCCGCAATCGCCCAGGAAGATCCGGGCCTGATAGTAAATCTTACTTTCGATATCAACGAAGATATCAGTGCGCCCTATATCGCTAAAGGTGTTCGCCCGAAAGTTGCTGTACTGCGAGAGCAGGGTGTGAACAGCCAAGTGGAAATGGCGCACTCTTTCCACCGCGCCGGCTTTAACGCTGTCGACGTACATATGAGTGACATCTTGTCCGGCCGCGTCGCTTTGGACGAGTTCAAAGGTTTGGTGGGCTGTGGTGGCTTCTCTTACGGCGACGTACTGGGTGCCGGTGAGGGGTGGGCTAAAACCATTCTGTTTAATGATCGTGCTCGCGATCAGTTTGAAGGCTTCTTCAATCGCAACGATACCTTCGGCTTGGGGGTGTGTAACGGTTGCCAGATGTTCTCAGTGATCAAAGAGCTGATTCCTGGTGCGGATCACTGGCCGCGCTTTGTGCGCAACCTCTCTGAGCAGTATGAAGCGCGCTTCGCACTGGTAGGCATTGAAGACTCACCTTCCGTGTTGTTTAAAGGTATGGCGGGTACTTACATGCCGGTTGCCGTTGCTCACGGTGAGGGACGAGTGGAGTTTGCTGACCAGCAGGCACTGGAGAAGTGTGAAGCTTCCGGCACTATCGCGATGCGCTACCTGAATAACAAAGGGGAAATCAGCCAAACTTATCCGGCCAACCCCAACGGCTCGGTCAATGGTATTACCTCCCTAAGTTCTGAAGATGGCCGCGTGACTATTATGATGCCGCACCCCGAGCGTGTTGCCCGAGCTGTCAGCAACAGCTGGCATCCAGATGAGTGGAAAGAAGATTCCGGCTGGATGCGCTTGTTCCGCAATGCGCGGGTATTTGTCGACTAAGCCGATTCTCTTCTGCACCCCACAATTCTGTCGGGGTGCAAATTATTTTCTAGGCAGGCAAATGGATTTTTGTGGCATAAGGATATGCCGCCTGTATCAGCTGTTAAATCGCCCTTCAAAATCGATAGTGATTCTTCGAATTCAGTGTCGAGTGTATTTTCACTGTTAATTGATTTTTTATGGTTTTGTCAGTGTTTGCATCTGGCACGATTTACTTTTTGGAGCGCTTTGGATATTTCCTGCTACACTTAAAGGATTATTCGAAATAACTTTTCTCGCTATGGTGCAGTTATCTGTATCGATTCACAATTTTTTAATTGGCTTCTATGCAGAAATTCGGCATGGGGCGCTGCTCATAAACTCCCTTCGACTGATCTTTCGCTTGTCGCGTTTTTATTGGCGCAGATCCCAGCAGTACCAAAAATTCTTTTTCCTACCTAGCAACAGTGACTAAGGAGATTGTCATGGCGTACAACGAAACACTAGCAGAAAAAGTGCGCAATTTATTACAGGGAAGTCAGGGGCTCTCTGAAAAACAGATGTTTGGTGGTCTCGCATTTATGTTAAATGGCAATATGGCTTGTGGTGTGGTTGGTGAAGAGTTGATGGTGCGGGTGGGGCCGGATAATTATCAGGATGCTTTGGCTGAGCGTTATACTCGCCCTATGGATTATACCGGTCGCCCTCTAAAGGGGATGGTCTATGTGGAGGAAGATGCAGTGGAGCAGGACCTCGATGAGTGGGTAAATCGGGGGGTGGAATTCGCGGGGTCTCTCCCTCCCAAATAACATAAAGTAAAGAATTGAGATGCAGTGGTAGTCAAGATTTTCTGGCTTTTGCACTTGGATTTTTATATCGATTCGCAAAAAAGAGTGCACTATTCTCGAAATATTTCGACAAATGACATTGAGATCGTTTATGCAATCGAGAGTGGTGTATTTCTTTTTTTCTTTTTAATTAAATGTCTATTTATTTGAAAACTTCGTCGCTAATAACTTGTATCACCTATATTCAGCGCCGGGCGTAATTAGAATAAGGGTGGCTGTTTGTTGTGGGTAGAGACTGCAGCATTTGGCAAGGGATCGAGTATGTATTTTATCGAATTAAATAATGGAGTGGAGATTCCCCAAATCGGAATGGGGATGGCTGCGATAGGTAGTTGGCAGCAAGATGATGGTTTTGTCACCGAGGTAATCCTAAAGGCCATGGCAATTGGCTATAGGCATTTCGATACGGCATCTTTATATGGCAATGAACGCGCCTTGGGCCGAGCTATCAAGGAGTCGGGTATCCCCAGAAGTGAACTGTTTATTACCAGTAAGGTCTGGGATACCGAGCAGGGAGGAAAGAAGACTCACGATGCTTTTGCACGAAGCTTGGAGCGTTTGAAACTGGAGTACCTGGATCTTTATTTAATCCAGTGGCCCGTTCCCGCTTATACACGGGAAACCTGGGAGGCGATGGAGGGGCTATACCAACAGAAAAAAGTTCGAGCTTTAGGGGTATCAAATTTCCGCAAATCAGATATTGAGCAAATAGCATCTTTTGCCGAAGTTCGCCCGGTTATTAACCAAATAGAGTTACATCCATATTTCACCCAGCAACCACTAGTTGACTATTGTCAATTTCATAAAATTGCAATTAGTTGTTGGTCCCCACTGGGTACCGGGGGCTGGGCAGAGGTGCCTTTGGCTGAGAAGCCGATAATGGACCCGGTGATCGCTGAAATTGCTGAAAGGCATTCAGCTACGCCGGCACAAGTCATCTTAAAGTGGAATATTCAGCAGCATCGTATTGTTATACCTAAATCAGAATCTATAGAGCATATAGGAACTAATTTCTTACTAAGCGATTTTAATCTGAGTAACTCCGATATCCAGTCGATTAACAACTTGAATTGTAACAAGCGGCTTGGCGGTGATCCGGATTATGTACACAAGAAAAATATAACTTTAAAAGTACCGGATTGAGGGCAGAGCTTAAATAACGGAAGGAGATAATTTATCTATCCTGCGGTTGTGTCTATAACACTGTAAAGAAGTTTTTTGCTTTAAGCGGACCGCGAGGGAGTCATCTTTCTTAATAGCTCATAACTTGCGATAGCACAGGCCGAAGTGACATTCATTGAGGAATTAACCCCATGCATAGGGATGTGCACCGTTGCATCGGCTATTTCCAGTATTTCGGAGGCAATTCCATCTTTTTCAGCCCCCAAAACCAAGCAGACCTTATCTCCCTCAACGACAGGGGCTTGACCCAGTTCAACGCTTCTGGATGTGATCTCTAAACAGATTATCCGGTATCCCTCTTCCCGTAGTGCTAAGGCGGCTTTTAGGGCGTCTTCCTCGTGTTGATAGGGAATGTGCTGCTCAGTTGAGCGGGATACCTTACGGATCTTGGAGTTTGGTGGTAGCAGACTATCTCCAGCCAGGTAAATTTTCTCTACGCCCAGGGCATCGGCAATGCGAAAGAGTCCACCGATATTGCTGGGTGTGCGAATATCAGTGGCCAAATAGCAAAGGGGAAAATTGTGTTTGCTGGGTGAATGATCGCTGTGCTCTTTCTGCATAGTTACCGCTGCTGAAAATGACTATTAACTGCTGAGAGGTTCTTGGGAACTCTCTACCTGTGAGCCTATTTTAGCTTCTTCGAAAGAAGTATTCCTCATGCGCTCCACTAAAGAAGGCTCCTTGCTGGCCTTTTGGCTTTGTATCTGCATCGCTTGGCGATAAACCTTGTCGGAGACAATAAATTCTTCGGCCCGTTGATTAATTTCACTGTAGCGGGTATTGAGTTCGGAAATTTTATTGGAGAGGTGCTCCAGGTCGAGAATGCGATCAAAGTAGAGGGCAATTAACCGTTCACATTCTCTGGCAATGGCTAGGTATTCATTACCCACCTGGCGGTGTCCCTCATAGTTTTTCTTGAAGTTGAAGAAAGTCTGTACTCCCCCCAGTAAAGCAGCCAGCAAGGCTAAAGCGGCGCCACTCCACTTGGTCCAGTCAGGAAGTTCCGCATTGATTAGGGAAAAGAATAGAGAGCCGAGGAATAAGTTGACCACCACTATGGGGACTCCGCAGAGCACATGCAGATTGCGCCCCTTCATAGAGGCGCGGAAGTGGCTGTGCTTACACAGATGGGCATTCCAGCGCAGTTTGTCCAGTACTGCCACGGTATTCGGTATCGTGCTCATGAATCCCTTCTGCCCCTTTAGAGTTATTTTTGGAGGGCGATAGTTTGCCGGATAAAAATGAGATGTACAGGGTGGAGCAGGGAAGATTGGGATTGAGGTGTTTAATTTACACACTGAGGGTTTAGTGGGTCTTGTGCTGGCGGTTAGTGAGCACCCGCCTTACAAGGCCTCAATTTGAGGGCTTCAAATAGGAGCTGGCAGTGAATTGCCTAGAAGCTATACGTTACGCCGACAGAAGACAGGTTGGCCTTCTCTTTTTTAATCTCGTAGATGGTGTGTTCCAGGTTGATGCCCCAGTCACCGTTCTTCCACTTAACTTCAGCACCGTAGTATGGGTTGCTGCCGCTGTCCTTCTCATTACTCCAGCTATAAGACCTATCGTAGGACTCTGCATACAAGAGCTCGCAATCTAGGCTGTATACGCTGAGGTTGCCGGAGTCTTCAGTCTGGCCGCTGTTATTTTCATTCCATTGGTGTACACCAAAGCGAACTCCGGCATTTAAGTTTTGTTGAATTTGCGTCGAAAGGGTTAATCCTAAGCTATAAGAATTGTATTTGGATTCCTGCTGACTTCTGAAATCGTAGTTTTCTATTAACACTTCATCTTCATTGTGCCACTCGAGGCCGTGAGCGCTCTGTTCATAGTCTCTGTGGATATTGCCGAGATTCGCTATACCGCCTTCGAAGGCAATATAGTTATTTACCTGATAGCCAACAGTCAATGCGTAGCCGGTTGAGTGGAGGTCCTCTCTTATCGCAGTGGAGTCTTCGCTATCAAACTGCATATTACCTAGTGAGGCTTTTAGGTAAAAAGGCTTCTCCTCTGCGTAAACGCCGCTACTAACTAATGCGATTAGGGCGGTGAGAGCGATATGATTCAAGGGGTACCTCAATTCAGTCAGTCGACAGGCGCTTGGGTGTTAGCAAGCGGCAAAGATCGTAAAGTCATGATTGGCGCGCATTGTACATCTGTACAAATTAAGCGTTAAGCAGAAAGGGTCCTTCATTACTGGATTGAAGAGGAAATTCTCATTGCTATGACACTGGGCTTGTCTTTTGGTGACGGCGGTTGAGCCCTTCCCTCATGACTACTAGGTCTGCTTATTTAAATATGCCCCCTTCCCGGAGTATTTTCTTCAGGTCAAGGCTGCGAAAGCCGCTCGATTTCTTGTATTTTGGGCAGCTCCAGATGAGAGGGGTAGCACTGCTCACCAAATTCACCTGGGGAATAAATCAATAAGAAAGTTAACCCTTCTGGCTAGGGGGGAATTGGGAGCTGGTATGTCGATTGCGCGGCAACAATTTATCGTCTTGGGGCCGTTACTGGCTGTAGCGTTTTACATTTTTTTGACTCTACTGGGGATGCAGTATCTTCCGGCAGTAACGGCAGCGATCACCCTGCTAACAGTGACTTGGTGGGTAACAGAGGCGCTTCCTATTCCCGCCACTTCTCTAGTGCCATTTGTGCTTTTACCTCTATTTGGGGTGACGGATCATAAGACTGTTGCGGCATCCCTTGGTAGCCATGTGATTCTGCTTTTGATGGGCGCTTTTATTCTGTCGAAAGCCCTGGAAAAGAGTGGTGCCCACGAAAGGTTGGCTCTGTATATGTTGCGTATCTTTGGGGTATCTAGCGGTAGGCGCTTGGTGCTCGGTTTTATGCTGGCCGCTGGTTTCCTCAGCATGTGGATTTCCAATACCGCCACAACCCTGATGATGTTACCCATTGCCTTGGCAATTCTCTCCCGTATTGAAAATCAGCGCCTCACTGTTGCCCTGGTTCTGGGGATTGCCTATGGAGCAAGCCTTGGAGGCGTGGGGACACCTCTGGGGACACCGCCCAATGTCATTTTCATGGGAATATATGAAGAGGTCACCGGTCGGGAGTTTAGCTTTCTTGGCTGGATGAAGATCGGGGTACCGGTTGCCCTGGTAACTTTACCGATAATGGCCCTCTGGCTTACCCGCAATGTTCACTTGAAGAATAAAATTGAGCCGCCCCAAGTCGGTGAGTGGCGGGCTGAGGAGAAACGCACTCTGCTAGTGTTCGCCATCGCTATTTTCTTCTGGGTAACCCGCAATGCACCGTTTGGTGGCTGGAGCGACTGGCTGGGTATAGGGGCGGCGGGAGACAGTACCGTAGCTCTCGCTGCAGTGGTGGCAATGTTCCTGGTACCCAATGGCAAAGGAGGGCGCTTGCTGGACTGGCAGACAGCGGAAACCATTCCCTGGGGCATGTTGTTATTGTTTGCAGGTGGTATAGCCCTGGCCAAAGGATTTTCAACATCTGGCTTGAGCGACATGCTCGGTAATGGATTGTCCTTTCTTACTGCCATGCCACTATGGCTGATGTTGGTGATTCTATGTTTGGGAGTTACCTTTCTTACAGAGATCACCAGTAATACAGCCACTGCGACTCTACTCATGCCCATTCTCGCTGTGGCGGCGACCTCTGCGGGCTTTGAACCTATGGTATTGATGATCCCCGCTGCCATGAGCGCCAGCTGTGCCTTCATGTTGCCTGTTGCCACGGCCCCGAATGCCATTGCTTACGGGACTGGTAAAGTGCGTATACAGGATATGGTTCGCGAGGGGGCGGTACTCAGTGTGACCGCATCGTTGATTATTGCTGGGATGAGTTGGTTGATTTTACCGGGTTGAGTTCACAGGTTTCTCTAGGGCTGGTATTAGAGTGGGTGGTAAGTGTTTTAAACTCCGCCCCTTTGAGCCTAATAAGGTTATGTACCGGTTACAGAGTGTGAATGGCGTAATCAGAAAAACATGCGGTACAGGAGGTAGATGTGAAGAAAGCTGAGTATAAAATTGCCGTCGGGAAGTCTGGTTTTTCCAGTTTGGAAGAGGAAGTTACCCAGCTGCTGAATGAGGGCTGGAAGCCGATTGGTGGCTTGGCGTTTAATGCGGGCTACCCCTACCAAGCGATGGCGCGAGTGGTGAATGTTACCAAGCCTTCTGGCCATTCACAAAGCCAGGCCCAAGCGTCATCTGAAGCTGAACCTACCAGAAGGCAATCCTATGGTGCTCAGGATGCGATGCGTATGATTGATGAGCTCACCTGAGATTATTGATTCGTAGATTGTTATGCGCTGATGCATGGAGGCAACTTTACATCCCTGCGGTGATCAAGCCAATTGTAAGAGCTCCCTTACTGATTAACGGCCTTCTAAAGAAGATGGGAGAAGAGGCTATGATAGGCTGACTCCTAGCCTGGACACACTGTGGTCCTGTCAAATGTGCTCACCGCTAACTTCATCACTCGTACGACATGCTTTAGCTATTAAAGGATATTAAGCATAAATGCGAAATTTTCTCGATATTGAAGCCCCCGTCATTGACCGTTTCGGCGGAAAGAAAGGCCTTACGGCCAGACTCACAAAGCCTAAACCCGCTAAAGAAATCTCAGCAATACCCAACAGCCAATGGTTGTCTGCGGCTTCTCGGGCTGTATTTCAGGCGGGGTTTAGTTGGAAAGTCGTGGAGAAAAAATGGCCGGGGATAGAGCATATTTTTTATGGCTTTGATTTGTCCTTTTGCCGATATCTCTCTGAGGAAGCGCTGGATGACTTAATGCGCCAGGAGGGCATGATAAAGCATTGGACCAAAACCCGCTCAATCTCCCGGAATGCAGACTTCTTCTGGCATTTATCCAATGAGAATGGGAGTCTGGGGGAGTATTTTGCTAGCTGGAATACGAAAAACTATGTAGAGAATCTCCAGAGTTTACGCAAAGGTGGAGACCGACTGGGAGGCAAAACCGCCCAGGTTTTTTTGCGTCGTATGGGGGTGGATACATTGGTCTTTGCCAGCGACACTATTCGTGCTCTGGTGAGAGAGGGGGTAGTAGATAAATCTCCCTCTTCAAAAAAAGACTGGGCCGCACTACAAGCAGCTATTGAAACTTGGCAGGCGCAGTCGAACCGCAGCTTAAATGAGATCAGCCAGATATTATCCTTATCTGTTGGGTAGTTGGTTAAGCCTGGTAGATGGAGCCCACTGCTTAAGCAGTTTAAAGAGTGGGCTCAGATCATCAGAATTGTAATAACACTAGAACTGGTTTAACTATGGCTGAGGACGAACACGAAAGTCTACAGAGAGCTCCGCCTCATAAATAACCTCATCAAATGATTTATCCTGGCCAGAATCAAAAAAATTGCTCTCAAAGTTACTGCTGGAGTCACGGGAAGCGGTAACAACAACCTCTTCTATAGCCATGGCGCCTTCAGTGGCTCGGTAGTGTATGTTATCACCGCGAATGCCTATCGGTGTCAGCTGGACACCAAGCGCCTTTTCATAATCTGCTTTCTGTTCCAGAATATCTTGCAGAGCCTTGGATTTAACTTTTTTGTTAAAAAAATGCTTTTCTGAATGCTCAAATGTGGTGTTTGCTATTTCAACTTCTCTATTTTGATCTGTGAGCTGCGCAATACTGTGGAGTTGGCTTTCCTCGTTGATTGAAATAGTTACGCGGTTAACAACCTTATAGCTTTTGGGCTTCTTTCCCATCCAGCCATATTGGGGTGAGGAGGAAAATTTTGAGCTTTTAATATTTGCTCCCTTGATCCCGGCCTCTGTCAGGCTCTGATGCAATTTGGAACGGAGCCTGTGATTGGCGTCAATTGCATTTGATAGTAGCTCCTCTTCCGTTGTGACAATCAAACTGACAATGGCCTTATCGGAGTAGGCGGTTTCTTCCGCGCTGCCACGGATGGTAACAATACTCTCCGCCGGGTGGAGGAGTCCACGTAGGTCCTGGGGTGTACCTCTAATTTCTGGAGCTGCCAGGCAAGCACTAGATAAGAGCAAGCTGATAATTAGTAGTGGTAGTTTCATTTCACTATATCCTTGTTAGGTTTTTACAGGTGTACTACTTATGTGGTGGAATATCAATTTATTTCATGGGTGTATATTGTTGCCAGGCCCTAATAGCTTGAAGAATGATTATTTTTGTTAAAAGTCGTATAACCTAGCAGCTTTCTATCTCAATCAAAGTATATAGATTGCTTACTGAACATTAATAAAAAATACCTTGATTATTTGTTTGCCTTCACTTTTGTTGAATTGTATCTCTGATTTTTTAATAAGTTATCTTTTGGTGGCTGTTCGCATCAATGTTCAATACTTTGCATTGTATTTTTGCTCTCATGTTGCTTTATCAAGACCTTTTGTCTTTTGAGGCTTGATCTATGTCACGGTTTTTGTGGTGAGTGTATCACGGAAAGTCGATTGCATAGCTAATAAGGTCGCGTTGGCTTACATGTATCTCAAACCAAATAATAACTATATTTGTAGCGACTTACCGGATAAATAAAAATCATGGGAATTCTTTTTAACAAAAAAATATTGGCCCTGGCTCTCACTACTCTGCGGGCTTAACAATCATTAATAGAAATGATTGGTCTTTGAAAATGAGTGCCTCAGATAACCGTGGCTGGGACTGGGCTTGCGGCAATGGTCACGTGGTCAATATCCGTGCTTTTTACAATCCAGATAATGAAAGCTATGGTGCTCTATGTACCAGCGATTGGAATGACTGGATTGGGAGTTCACGTGGTCAGTTGGGCACAATTGCGATAAAAATGGAGTGGGGTGATTCACTCGAAGGCTATTTTAATCATTTTGTACTTCTACTTTAGCGATGGTATCCAATGGAGGAGGCCATACGGTGGTACCTCTAGATGAGGAGACCAACCTATCAGTTATTGTTTCTCCTAAATACATAGAAAATTCAGATATGGAGCGCTACCTTCGTGATGAGGTTGGTGCTGATCTTAATGATGTAGATGCTTTTGATGAGGGATGTAGTTCAAATTGGGAGGTTAATTGTTTTCTCTCTTATAGGGCCCATAAGAGTGAATATGATAATGATGATTATCCCATTATAGAGCGCCAGGCTCTTTATTCCGGTAACGGACTGGATTCCTCTTTTTTAACTCGTGTGGGAATTACCAAGGTTAATGGTAGTGGCAGCATTGATGGTGAGGGCTTTAAATGGTTGGTTGAGGATAATAATTGCCAAATTAGTGATCCTCAGTTGATTGGCTTAAGAAATGGTCGTTATTTACTCGGTTATGCTAAATTTCAATGTATTTCGGATAATCTGAAATTTGATCGAATTAATAGCCCTAACTCTCTGCGGTTATTAGTCCCAAAAGCGTATTATGTTTTAGATATCGATTCGGATTTGAATATTCTTGAGGGCCCAGTTCAACTTCCTAACCATGGTTGGGGGGCTAGATGAACCGATGTATTTAGGTGATGGTGAGGTAGCTTGGAGCTACATTAAGAACCCGAAAATTGAAAATTATGGTGGTGGTCAGCAGAATGTGTGGCAGGCGATAATTTATCATTCCAAGAGTACCAATTAAGCCCCTCCGTCAAAAAGGATAGTAAGTTTGTGCTCAGTAATGTTGCTGGGTCATTTTCTATAAATGGTGGAATAAGTTTCATGTTTCTGCTTGAACTCTGCAAAACTTATTTTTTTGTTTAATCGGTAAGCAAAGTTTCAAGGTATATTTTCTAAATTAGACTGGCCTTCCTTTGCCAAAGCGGTGCCTGCTGAATATCTACTGTATTAGCCCGTGAAGCTCCAATCCTTTCCTTTCTGGAGCTGCTGGTATCATTAAGTTAAAGCGGCAGGCGGGTAGTACCTCCTTGAGCAAAATAGACTCCAGCTATGGAATCGAATACTTCGATTTTGCACAGACGTCTGCGATGTAATTCATCTCATATTTTGGGTTTATATCCATATAGAGCGTTTGCCTAACACCCCATACCTTTACCCCGTCTTGAATATCTTCCTCAGGGGAATGCATAGTTGCCCTAATTTCTATAGCGTTTTTTTGAGAAGTCTAAGGATGTAAATGACTTGATGATACCTCGTAATCTTTACTAAATGGGCCTGGTGGAGGGTGAGCCTCAATAGGCTTGGGCAGACTTTCTTTCTTGAGAGAGGGGGGGAATAGAGGGGAGTAGTAACTTCAATATTCCTTGCATTGGGTTTATGGATCAGTACTGATCAAGGCAATTTTGATTTGAGTTAATTCGATTAGCAGCTGGTAGTCAAATGTATGTGACTGGCTAGTCCGCAAGCCTGTCGCCCCCGGTTCTCGTTTGGCGCCCTAAGTCCTATATCCGTTGAGCATCCCCGGATAACTTTCCCTGTCCAAAAATGACTCCGGCCAATAAAAATAATTTTTTGGGAAGTGTGATCTAGAGCCGGGAAATAAATATAAGGAAACAACAATGACTCTTTGTAAACGACTAGGTGCGAGTCTCTCACTCGCACTGGCTGGCCTATTTGCTTCCGTATCTGCTGCGGCAGATAACTGCTATATCCTGGTTCACGGACATGGTACCGAAGGGCATATAAAACAGCGCACCAACTCCCAGGGTAAGTTAGAGCAACCAGCCCTAGATTATTGGAGTGAAGCTTTCTTTGATAAATATAACGGCAGTAATTTTATTGAGCAGCTGCGAATCAATGGCGGCAACTATGGAGTTGTAGGTTATAACTCCACCGATGAAGGTGAAATGCCTTACTGGCATGATGGCACAGCTGGCGAAATTGCCAGGCAGATTATCGATATTCGCAGCGGTAAGGGAGATGGCTATCAACATGAGAATCAATGTAAAGCCGATGATACTTTTTGGGTGATTGCCCATAGCCAGGGCGCTGCACAAATGATGTACTTATCTGGTAACGCAGTGCCTGGGTCTCCTTATTACAATCGTGCTTATAATCAGTTTGATAGTAATACTATTACTGAGAGCAATAAGGTTTGTACTGGTCGCTGGTTTTGGAAGAGATGTAAAACGGAAACCAAAACCAGAAATGTTGCCGGTTTAGATGATCGCTATGCTGTAGAGGTCGACTTCGACAAAGCTATGAATGGTATTGCTGCGATCTTTACCACTGGAGGGGCTATTACAGGCACCGAGTTCGTCGATCGCCTGTGTAATGGTAGCTGGATCGAAAGCGTGGTTAACGACCTATTTATCGGTCGTGAATGCTCAGCGGTACGTTATCTGCAAACTAATGATGTGTACTCCGTGCGCAACTATGTGGGCACTAACTTGGCATCGCCCGTATATACCATTGGTGGTTATGCTGGTTTCCCTGGTGTTGCAACCGCAAGCTCTATATTGCTTGCTGGTGAGGACGATGGTTATATTAATCTCGCATCCCAGATGAACTGCTCCGGTTCTGCCAAGCGTAATCTCTATTCAGACCTGAAGGAATATAAAACCTTCCTCGGAATTGCCTATGGCAGCGCTATCTTCTCTTGTGACAACGATCACAAGGGCACAGCGCGTTCATATAACCTGGCAAGCCTCTATACTGACCACGATGCACAGCGTAATGGCGGCATTATGTCCCCAGATTATACCGGCATTCCTAATGGTCTGAACTGCGGTATTGGTAAGAACAGCGCTGGTCGTATTGCTGCCTGTACTCAGTAATTTTTAGATCTACTTTTGTGCCTTTTTTGACACATTAGGGGGCTTAATCGCTTCCTGCTTCCTCACAGGATAAAGCCCGCTTATTTATAGCGGGCTTTTTTTAGGGAAAGTTCAAGGTGGGTGGTATCAACCGCTGTTACTTACCAGTGCCATTCGGTCATCTTTTCCTTGGAAATGGTGCGTATTCCAAAACGTTAACTATCTATATTGTTTATTGTATGGGGCTTACCGGAATAGTTCGAAGAACTCATTCCTGGGAAATATATATCTGGCAGTGTCAGTCAGTAATCTCTCCAGATAGTCTCGCTCAGTGCAAATATATCCTTTAAAGAGTATCAAATAGAATAAAACTGATAAGAGTTACTTCATATATTCACCTGTATTTAATATTTGATTTTTTTGTCCGATTAGTCATAACTATAGCTTCTATCATTGGAGAGTGGGCGATGTAGTCCTCCTTACATTTGGCTTCTCAAGTCAGTCGTGTTCTAAAGGACTAGTCTTGATAGAGTGTCTTTGGCAGTAGTCTTATGGAGCGGCTTTATGGGCAATCTTAAGTTGGCAGCGGGTGTTGAAATCCCTGCTATTGAAGTGGCCAAGCTGGGTGGTGGGAAAATTCAGCTGGGTAAAATGGAAGGGAGCTTCCCCTGGCAAATGGTAGTGGTTTATCGAGGTAAGCACTGTCCGCTCTGTACCAAGTATTTACGGGAATTGAATGTGCTGCTGCCGAGATATCATGAAGAGGGCGTTTATGTGACAGCTGTGTCAGCGGATAGCGCCGAGAAAGCGTCTGAACAAATGAAGGAGGTCAAACCAGATTTTCCGATAGGTTACAATTTATCCATCCCTCAGATGCAGCAACTGGGAGTCTATATCTCCAATCCCAGGTCTCCAGAGGAAACTGATAAGCCTTTTGCCGAACCCGGGATTTTTGTGATTAATGAGGCTGGTAAGCTGCAAATCGTTGATATCTCTAATGCACCCTTCGCCAGACCAGACTTGCAGACCTTGTTGATGGGGATAGAGTTTATTCGAAATCCGGAGAATAACTATCCAATTCGGGGAACCTACTAAAGCTACTCATCTGAGGGTTATCCTCCTAAAAACGCAATAAAAACCCCATTGGGATGTGAGATTTTTATTGCGAGTTAACGGTTAACTTTGTAGCTATTTATCAATTCTTTTTAGAGTGTCAGAGGTTTGCCATAGAACCCAGTTTGAGGCCAGTGACATTAGAAATTATTCAACTCTTCACGTAGGTCGTGTTCCAGCTCCTCAGTGCCAGTAATCCATATGCTTTTATCTGGTGCGGGGAATACACCAACTTCAATATTATCTTTTCTCAAGCCGGGGAGCCATTTCTTCAGAAACTGTGGGAGGGGAATACTTTTAGGCGTGAGTTCGGTTTCATCTTTAGCATAAGCGCTAGCAAATTCTAACGTAGGCCATACGGGTAAATATTCAAAACCTCCGTCCTCATCGGTATGTATTTTGAGGAAGCAGTTTTGGTTATCGACTAATATCCAAATTTCCCGCTCTTCACCGATTGCACTCAGGAAATATTCGTATCGGTCTTCACAACTCTGGTTAATTACTTCATTTAGATTGGGAGTACTCATATATAAATTCGCAATGGCTGATTGGTAGCAGGCTGATATTTACAGGCCTGCTCGAATAAGTGTGTAACAGTAACACAGTCAATGCGAGGCATTATGCGCGAATACAAGATACTGTCCAGATGGTTTGATGTGTTGCCCGGTAGTAGAGAGGAGCCGGAGGGATTCTGTGGAATATAAGTCTATGACTGGTTTGGAGAGTAAATCGAAGTACTCTCAATAAAAATCGGCTTGAAGGCTTATTCCAACAATTCTCTCTATGAGCGACAACTTTTCTTTTTGTGGTAATTCATTGGCCCGAAACCTGTTGCGAACTCTACCATATAATACAGTATAAAACCTCAATAAAATCAACTATTTACAGATTGGTTTTTATAGCAGATAACGCTCAGATTTACTCTATCAAACGACGTTTATATTAGATAGGTACTTTATCTGGTGGCTTAGCCTGTTTTTGGCCTAGAGTCTCTAGTTGCTATTAGAGAAGCTTTGTCAATATTGGAGCTTGTTTATGCAAACTTGGGGCAGTTTATCATTGTGCAATTTAAGTCATGAGTCGATAAAGCTTCAGTTTCCACTGTTACTGCTCTTGTCACAAAGCTGTGATCAAGAAAGGTATCGAAAAGGGCTTTTGCCCGTGACTCTGAAATTCGGGGCAGCCATCAGAGCATCGAGACCAGTGCCGAGTATTTCTTCGGCAAAGTTCTTGTGATCTTTTCGGTAACCGCGAAAGCGGTTACCGAAAAGATCGCGCCTACCGGCGATCGTTTGGCCATGTTATGTGGCTACTCCTGGTTTCATTAAAGATATGGCGGGCCAGTTTCGCTTGCTGGAGTTTGGCAAAGTTGAATTACTATCGAGGAATTGCAGTTCCTTTAAGCAAGCCGCTCAAACTCTTTCTTCGACATATACTTCGCAGTAGGGTAGTAGGGCCCCATGACCAGGCTGTCCATAGGCGCGGGATTTTCCTCAGTAGGTACCGGAATATTGAGGGGGGAGTTCGGCCAGTCGTAGTTGCTCAGTGACGCCTGGTAGCGTATGTAGACGCAGTTGACCCAGCTGCGCGCGCCGATATAGTGCCCCTCGCCGGCTCCGAACTCTATCCATTTGACGCCGTGCTCGCGGTCTGCATTTTTGGGCCGATCGATCGCCCGGCTCATGACGATAGTGAACTTACGATCCTCAACCAGTGGTATCTCTTCATCGAAGATTGTCGACCAGCCCAGACCCGATGGCGCCGTGCCCCCAGTGGTAAGAGACCAGTAGCGTACCTGGGTTTGCTCTTCGGGCCAGTTCACCTGACCATGCTTGGTTTTAGGAAAAGTCGGCATCTTACCTTCGATCACCACGACCTCGCCAAAAGCTAGCGAGAACAGGCCAACCATGTATACAGTGTCGGGGTTGTTCAGCCATGCACCTTCATTGCTTGCAGGGCAACGGATAACCCGCTTGATCGGATCTGGGATGAAGGCGCCTTTGACACTGTAATCCATATTCCAGAATCGCTGGAACATGGGGGCGGGCATGGCAGGCGCATTGACCCGGTCCCAGGAGTCCTCGATCAATTGAAGCCATTCTTTAGTCGGGAATTCCTGCTTCTGCCCCTCCTTAGAAGCCAATAATGCACGGCACATTCTCTCGCCTGTTAGCACCATATCGTCGCTGTTATACAAACCCTCTTCGCCCTGGATCGGGGTCTCCGGAAGGTGCAGCGTGACTGTTGGTAGGCCCAGCTCAACTGGCAATCCACCCTCCTCAAGTGGCGGCATGCGCACGTTGCCTGTGCCATCATAGCCGTTGTCGGGCATATAGTTACGAAACGCGAGGTGGATGCCGGCTCGCTCAGAGTTGGTACCGGTATAAAGTGTATTGGGGCGCGGCTTGCGAGGAGCCTGCCCCGAGCGGATATATACGGTGTAGCGTCGGCGTTCTGTCGGCACATCGCGTCTATTGGGCGACATAAAAGGGTTGATTGAGCCCTCATCGGGCACGATTTGGTCGTCACGCAGGTAACTACCGTTCCCCTGTACTCCGCCCGGCAAATTGTTTGCGATGGTGAGTGAGAAATAACGCAGGTGACCGTAATGTCCCCGCAGCTTCAGGTAAGCGCCTTTTGGCAATTTGAACTGACCGACGAAATAGGTGGAATTTTGATCCGGGTAGGCATTCGCGACTTGAATATCCTGGTGTCCGCGCAATAGACCGTAATCGAGCCCCTTCGGCCCTCCCCAGAAGCAGCTTAAGCGCTGGTATCGCCAATTAGTGACCTCGACAACAGTCATGGGTACCGGCGTGAGTGCAGTCGTGTCGCCAGGCAAGGTAGTCGGCTCAACTCCTTCCGTGCGTTCAGGTGTCACTTCATCGTTCTTCATGGGGAGTCTCCAAGTGATGCTGTGCCTCGGCCAGTAGCCTAGGGCTCCTGGGCAGAGCGTTTGTGTGTGAATTTTATTCGTGTCATTTTGTTATCAGGGGGGACATCAAGTGAATTGGGCTCACTTACAGAGTGAGAACCTATAGCATAGAAATTTAGATTTATGCTTGCTTTACGCGACATTTTTCATGCGATGACATGGCAGGCTTGAGCGCACCTTTTCATCGCCATTTTATTTGCAAGAAACTATGAGATTTTGTCGAAAGCTAGCCCTCCTCTACGAGTACGCTGGATTCCAACAGGATAGAGTCGTACAAGTCATTGCTACTCCCCCAGTTCAAGTAGCTTCACGAAGAGCGCTCCCTGAGGTTTGACCACTAAAACGAAAGCGAATTTAGCCGATTTCGTACTCAGCGATATTGGACTTCTGTCTAAGGCTGTTGAGCCGATCGATAAATCACATATTTGGTAAATTAATAAATGCAATCATTTAATAGCTGCCTCATCAGTCCGAACTATGAGGTATGGGGTTTTCAGGAGATAGGCCAGGTTGGCTGAGGGGATTATGTTCTAGCGCTCTAGAAAAAAGCGTTTGTATTCTTTTATTGTACGCTTCGCACCAACCATGCCAAGCAGGTACTAGTGTAGCTGCTTAACTGGGGAGCGGCCCCATAGAAAATACCCCTAAGCTCTCGCAATCGCCTCCTCCTCTTCGATTGATGCTTCAGCGGATCAGGCTTTATCAATGGCGGCTAGGGTGCTATGCGTGAGTGGCTAGCTGTTATTGAGGACGTCCGTGTGGATCAGGCCAAAACGTTAGTTTCCTGCATCTAATTCTATACCCCAAGGCCAGCATCTAATCTGATTTACTAACTGCTGATGCTCTTTCATCCTCAATTTGTAGAACTACTCACCTGCGTTGGATTTATGCCTGGGCGCCGTATCAGGATTCTCTAGTTTGGCAATTACCATGGCTTTATGATTGCTTAAAATATTGAAGTAAGTTTTGTGATCAATAATCGTGAGAAAAGACTCGCTGTTAGGGCTTTTATCATTAATATCTCCAAGGCAAAACAGACGGTTGCAGGATGGATCAAAAGCAACCTCTTGCGGTTGTTTATCTAATTGGTACAAGTGGCCATGTATATCTCGGACAATAAAATCTAGGCCTAAGTTGTTTCTGTCAACCTTCAAACAGGTACTCATAGTATTAAGAGTGAGTTACTTAACTTTACAATGCTGTGCTTTGACAATTATGAATTGCTTCGCATCGATAGGTTATGTGAATTCTGTTTTACTTCCTGTCTCTTTGCAGATTTCATTACAAGTTGCATTAGGTTCAAAAAATATATGACGCATTTAGACGCGTGAACTCTTTGTGAACCTGTTTGTGCTTGGTCAGTATGGCCTTCTCTTTTTTATAAGCTGTCCTCCAATGACGCCGTGCATATGATCTGTTGGTTATACGAGGTTTGCTAACGCTGAGAGTAGCAGGCCATCCTACATGCTAATTAACCAGATGCCTCTCTGGCCGATGCAACGGATGCATAGCGCAGCTTACAGGTGTGCCAGATACTTATAGTTTATGCTGATCCCACTAGTAAAATATTAAAGTATAGGGGTTTGAAAACGCGGTGCTCTAGCTTGTGACCATTAAGTTGATCGACCCGCTTTCAGCCTCTGATTAACATTAGTATTGAGCTGATAATGTAGTGACTCCTCAAATGGTAGCTTGCTTCGGCTACGGATAATGGCCCCAACTTGTACCATCATTTCGCCATTCCCGTAGTGATACTCCGGATAATGATAGTGGAACTGCACTATATAAATTCATAATCTTCTACTTCTATTGGGAAGGTGGGATTTTTATTCGCCGATGAATTGCGAAGAAACAAAGCCCATTTTCTTGAGACGCTTGTCACTCTAAGTTATGTGTGGGCTTCGTTTTGTCGGATAATCCAGGTGGTTGAGCGTATTGTATAGTCGGAATGATTGTGCTGATTAGGTGATGTAGTGAAAATGAGGGGGATAAAATAAAAGGACTGATTATGATAACAAAGATAGGTAAGTGGTTCAGTGGAGTACTATTTCTGGGGGTTGTGGCAGTTTCAATCTTCGCTGTCAACGCCATTTATTTTAAACCTTGGTCTATCAACATTTTTTTGAAAGGGCATTTTTTAAGATCTAAGGAGTCAGTCCAGAAAATCTCACTATGTACGGTATTCTTGAGAAATTTGGGTTAGATGAGCGCAATGCACATCTCGATGATGTGTCTGATAAAGAGCAGCAACGTAAATTACTGAAAGCATAAAAATGCGACCTGGGTAATTACAAGTCTCGCTGCTTCCCTGTAATACGTGCACTTATAAACAAAGGTAATTTTACCATTTCTGAGGTGGTAGCAAGCACAAATATATCTCAGCTGGCAGTAATTCAAGTTATGAAGAGTGTGATTAAGCAAAGATTGGTACGAGTGTCATTAGGTGAAGATGCGAGAGAGTGAAAAATTCGGTTGATTCGCAAAGGTAGCGCTTTATTACCTGGGTTTAAGGCCGTAATGGATGGCCACATTGGAAGCTGAGAAATCCCTTAATGCCGCGCTTTCGGTGTCCCTTCCTGAGTTGCTTGGCAATGCAATTAGAGTATTGGAAAAGTGATCTTATCTGGCCCGGATGCAGCAAGGCATCTTGATGAAAGATGGGGATGATTGATCAATGTGAAAATAAAATTCACTCGCCAAGCATCTGCAATAATTATATAGGGTGACTTTTTGTGACACTTAAGGTGGCATTAAAGAATAAATTGTAGTTCTACCACTAAAGTTTCAAAATTTCTGAAGGTTAATCTGCCTGGGGTGAGATTAACCTTGTTGCTATTTATAAGTTTTCCTTCAGCTGCACTTTTTTGGAATGTTCTTTATCAACGGAATGGTAGTTGAAAACTAGTACTGTATTTAAGAAATGTAATTTTCTGTAAGAATGAATTTGGCGACTTGGTTGTAAAAGTTGCTTATATTCTTGTGTGCCTCCAAATCTTGTGGTTTCTCTCTGTGAGTATTCAAGGTTTTGTGGTTTTGAAGTTAAATATGTTTTCAGTGGGAGGTGTTTGGAGGGTATTTATTATTTTACAGATGTTTTTGATAAGTTTGGATTAGATTCTGATGTTTGTCAGTGTTTTATCTAGATAAATTATAATAACTTGGTTTGATAAATGTTTACTTATATTCGTAATTTATTTGTACTGCAGCTAGTTTTTGCTAGTGCAGTTGCATATGGAGATTACCTGGATGGTCCTAGTGTGGATACTGACGGGAACTTTTCTTTGGAGTATATGCCGGTAGATGCTTCATTTTCCTTGAGTCGAACATATTTGAAAGAGTATAAAAACGGTAACTATGTACGAACTCTCTCCCTGAATTCATGGGGAACGTCAAATAAATTTGTTTCGATATCTGGGCTTTCTGCTGGTACCTATCATTATGAATACTGGCATGAGTTTGAGGAGTGTATCCCAGACGACGATTTTAACCGGACTGCTTTGAGAGCTCCCGAGCTATGTAGGGGGGATACTATAGAGTATGAAACTGTCATCGCCACACATACTGTTAATGTGGTAACTCAGTTGCCAGTGCCTTCCAGTATTAGTTATACCTCTTTCGATAGTGATGGAACCTACCCGATTAGCTGGTCCTCAGTTACTCACGCAAGCAAGTATGAGCTTTACCGCAGCCTGAATGGTGGTTCTTGGAATAGAGTTTATAGCTCATCAGGGACTAGCTTCCCTGAAAGCAGCCGTTCCAATGGCAACTACCAGTATCGTGTACGCGCTTGTGTTTCTAACATATGTAGTGGTTACAAGACCGGCGGAACTATGAAGGTAGAGCATACTCCATCGGTTCCATCTTCCATCAGTGTACCCAGCTATACACCCTCTAGCAGTGCAAATCTAAGCTGGTCTGCCAGTAGCGGGGCCACTCGTTATGAATTACAGCAACGTAAGGATAATGGAAGCTGGTCGGGTAATATTTATTCTGGTTCATCTACCAGTACAACGATTTCTTCCCTGAGCCATGGTAGTACTTACCGCTTTAGAGTGCGGACCTGTAATACCACTTGCTCTGGCTATCGAGAAAGTAAAGATTTAGAAGTCTATTTCCGTCCTGGTGTACCAACACCTAAATTAAATACCACCACCAGCCTCGATGGTAAATATACTGTCAGCTGGAATACCAAGCAGTTTGCCACCAGTTATCAGTTGGTCGATGGCAGTGGCTCCACTCTGTACAATGGTTCTGGTTTAAGTAAGAGTTTCTCTGGTGTTAGCAATGGCTCTTATAGCTATAAGGTTCGCGCTTGTAATGCCAAGGGCACTTGCTCCAACTACTCCTCGTTAGTAACAGTTAAAGTCGATCGCGCTGTTGGTGTACCCGTAGCCTCAGCTTCGCCAACCAACAGCTGGGATGGCAAGGTCAAGCTTAGCTGGAGCGAAGTTAAAAAAGGCGGTCTTACCGTTGAATATCAAGTGGTAGACAGTGCAAATAAGCAGCTTTATCGTGGCACTGCACGCAGCTACCAGCTGAGTAACTTGCAAGACGGGCGCCACTGCTACCGGGTACGTGCACTGACCTCAACAGATCAGTCCAACTATTCACCGGAAGCTTGCGCCACCGTAGCGTTGCTGAAGCCACCTATAGCGCCTAGTTATATCACTGTACCTTCCTCTACTGGCGAAGCTTATACCGTGAGCTGGCCATCAGTTGCCGAAACTGATAGTTATCTGCTGCAGCAACGTATGAATAATGGCAGCTGGAAAACCGTGTATAACGGTGCTGGCAACAGCTATAAATACAATGCCTCTCCATTAGTATTCGGTACGCACGATTATCGTGTACAGGCCGTGAACAAAGCGGGCTCTTCCGACTTTAGTAATACCTTTACGGTAACGATGGAGCTGGATCCCACGGTACAGATACGCAAGCAGCTGTACTACAACGAAGCCGATCAGGTACCTGCGGCCCAGGAAAATCCTGCCCAGGGTATTTTCTCCCGGGATAGAGCGGCCTTCCGCTACCTGGACCTGATGTATATCGTTGATACCAACACCAATACGGTGATTAATCCTTATGCCAGTGGTGAAGCCACGGTTGAATTTTCCAGCCTATATGACACTGCCGAGCGTAACCGCGCTACAGAGGTAGAAGCGTTTATTTTTGAGCAGCTCACTCATCATCCCAACAATGAAAACCTGCAACGTTTCACGCTGGATGTTTACTACGATCGCGCGGTAGCGGAAATGATCCTGGCTAATGAAGCCCTGGATAATGCCCGTATTAGCCGCCTGCGTAACGAAGCGGTAGAGGTCGAAGTTGGTCATATAGAAACTGCACACCAGTTGTTGAAGGATGCCCTGGAGCAGTACAACTCCCTGCTGACCTATGCACCGGAGTTTTTAGCACAATGGGGTCCCTCCCGTGGTCAAATTAGCCCCCGCTACTACGACCCCAACGACCTGGCACAAAAAGATGTAACCCCAGCAGAATTACTGTTCACCGGTTACAAAGATGTCACCATGCTCTATCAGCTGATGAGCAAATTGGCTTCTACTAAAGTGCAGCAAGCGCGTCTGGCCGTCGTTGCCGGACAGACCAATACCACCCTGCTGGCACAAATGGTTGACGAGATGAATACGCTGCGCAGTGAGTTGATTGCTAAAGAGCAATCATTGCGTGCGATCTTTCCGAATGTCGACTTTACCCAGGTGCAAGGTTTCTCCGGCCTGCCTGAAGCTGTATCCGAATGGAATACCCATATCAGCGATTTGGAAAACTCAGTGAGCTGGCTCACTGGAGAAACCAATATTCTGGGTCTGCCCCAGGATGCTGTGTTGCTGGTACAGGGCTACGGTATTGATGGCAACACCGTGTTTGACTCCTTCGATGCACTGAGTGACTTTCTGGGCAACGAAAACAGTGGCCCTATTGCCACAGCGCAAAACAGTTTGGTAGCAGCAAAAACCAGCTATGAGAACTATCGCCACAGCGCCGATAAGCTCGCTACGGAATATACCGATCGTCACCAGCAACTGGGCAACTGGTTGTACAGCTTGCTGGGCCTGGAATTCCCGAGTAATTGTTTTAACCAAGACTGCATCATTATTGAAGAGTCTGCGCAGCAAGGTAGTGAAATTGCGCTACAGGCGAAAAACATCGAGCTCGCGGAAATTGCGCTGAGTAATAATTTGCAGCGTATGGAAAATCTGCTGGATACGATTCAAATCGAAATTGAGCGACGCGCGGAAGAAGAGGGTATCGTCGACGGCATGTCGAAGATCATCCTGGATTATGGCTCCAAGCAGGAATCCATTTCGAAGCAGATCACCAATATTCGTGAAGAAGCGGAGAAATCCAGAAAGCGGGGTGGCTTCCTGAAAGTGGTGGGTGGCGCGATCAAAGCGTATTTCACCGGGGATACAAGCACTATGAAGCAGGGTATTGGTCAGGTAGTTTCCAGCCATAAGAATCTCAAGAGTATTAAAGAGATTGGTAAACTGGAGGCGCTGAGCATTCGCCTGGGCGCAGAGGAGCGAGCGAAGCTGAATGACAGCACGAATAAACTGCTTGATGTGGAAAGCCGTGCACGTGTGCGCACCATGTGGCTGGAAGCGAATACCATCGCTCTGGATATTGCCCAGGCAGAAGCGACCGTAGAGCAGGAAGTTGAGCGCCTGATCGGTATGCTTAATCAGGCACAGCGGGTTATGAGCCAGATGTTCACCACCAACGCTAACCTGGCAGAGCGTTATTTTGCTGACCCGATTCACGCCAGTCGCCTGACTACAGAAATGCTGCGTGCGGAACGTCACTTTGAAGAAGCGCAGAAATGGTTGTTCTACACGGTTAGTGCACTAGAGTACAAGTGGCAGGAGCCTTTTGTTGGTCCCAGTAGTGGATATAGGAAAGAGGCTATTTATGGCTTGCGTAATGCTGAGGAGCTGAGGGATTTCCACAGTGAGATGTTGTCTTTCGATCAGTTGCGTGACCTGAATGGCACTCAGCAGGCAACGGATAAATTCTCGCTTAAGGACGATGTGTTCGGTTATGTGGATCTTATCAGTGGTATCACGCAAAGCTATCCACACCCTGATCCTGAGCAGCAGAATGGCTCTTTGTTAAGCTCTGAGAAAGCTTTTCAGGAAAAACTGCGTTTGTTATCGCGTTCTGTCCGTGAAGACATTTGGGTAACTGTGGAATTTAGTACTGCGAAGGAGTTACCACGCAGTACTTTCTTCAAGGGGCCTGTAATTGCGGACGATGATGATCTGACTTGCTTGGCAGCCGGAGGTACATACCTGGATAAAATTGAGACTATTGGACTCAATATTCCAGTCAAGTATAGCCTTATTAATGAAACTGAAGTGCCAGCGTTCTTAACCTATGGAGGTACCAGCTTCCTACGTAGTAAAACGCCAGGTACTTTGGTGGACAACGAAGGTGATGTGGACATTCAAGGTGAGTTTATTACCCATAGTCCTCGTTTCTGGGATACCGGGGAAGGTAGCAATTTAGCCTTCCGTGATAGCTATCGCGTATTTATGTCTGCAAATCTGGATACGTTTAACACCGGTTCTGGCTCCAATTCCACGATTACTAGCGTCTTCAAGGAGCGCAGTGTAGCCGCAACAGGTTGGCGCTTATCGATTCAATTGAAAGATCGGTTTGGTCAGCTTGTCGATATTGATGCAATTAAGGATATTGAGCTGATCTTCAATCATCGCTATAAGTCAAGAAATTTTGATACCTGTGGTGATGATGACGGCGGCCCGCTGTTATTACTGAAGCAGCCAGTAACTCACTAATTCTAACTTCAAAAAATAGAGAACTTATTTGGCAATCCAGTGGCATTTATGCTGCTGGGTTGTTGCTCTATTTTGGGGGTTATTTCTTTATCACCGAACCTCGCCGGTTTTATTCGTAAAGAAAAAATTATTAAGTTCTTAAAGTGTTTTTTATAAAGCACTTCTCTCTAAAACAAGGATGCTTATGCTGCGCAATTTATTGCTTTCTTGCTGCATGGTTGTGTCATCTACGGCTGCTGTTGCCGCCAATGAACACACCGCTTTGCAAGCGCCCGTTCTCAATCTGCCGACAGGCCCGGGCAGTATCTCCGGACTCGGTGAGGCTTTCACCCCTAATTTAAATACCGGCACCAGTTCGCGCCTAGTGAACTTGGCTGTGCCCCCTGGGCGTAATGGACTGGCTCCGGATGTATCACTGGAATACAACAGCGGGTTTGGTAATGGGCTATTGGGACTGGGGCATAAACTGGTTATTCCCTATATCCAGCGTCAAACCGACAAGGGCCTGCCTAATTATTCAGAGTGGGGCCAGACTGATCGGCAGGATAACGACCGCGATGGTCGCATCGATGAGTTTGATGAGTTTGATACGTTTATCAATCACCTGGGCGAAGAATTAGTTCTGGTGGAAGACGGTGTTTATCGCACCAAAAATGCCAGCGATTTTGCTCGCTACGAGCGCCTGTCGAAGGGTTGGCTGGTGACTCAATCCAACGGCCTGCGTTGGTATTTGGGGCAAGACTCTAATAGCCGAGTCAGTGGCAACAACGGCACATCGGTATTCTCCTGGTATCTAGAGGCGGTAGAAGATACCCATGGCAATCGTATCGACTATCAATATCGCAAGTTGGATGATGGTGTTCAGATTTATCTGGACAGGATTCAATATAATACGAATGGCGATATGGCGGTGCAGTTTCACTATGAAGACCGCCCTGACATCCTAACAAATTATAAAGCGGGCTTTGAGATTAAAACCGCTTATCGCTTGCAACGCGTGGAAACACAATTTGCCGGGCGCCACTTACGTAAATACGAATTTTCCTATCAGCCGCTAACGGAATGGCAAAGCCTCTCTTTGTTACAGGAAGTCCATTCCAGTGCAGGCGAGGGCGAATCTACGGTAACCCTGCCACCAGTGCGCTATGGCTACACCCACTACCAGCAGGATCAGGTGTTTATGTCACCGATGCCGGCTGCGAGTCAGGTACCACTGAATAACCCCGACGTTGCCTTCTTGGATATTAACCGCGATGGACTGCCGGATATTATTAACACCGCACCGAATAAAGACAGCTACTGGCTCAACCTAGGTCCAGGGGACGATGGCCTGCCGCAATGGCAGAACTATCGCGAAATGAGTACTTTTTCCTATAGCCGAATTTCTAATCCCGCCGTTACCTGGGCTGATATCGATGGTGACGGGCTGGTTAATATGCTGCAGTACAATTCCGGCAGTATTGATTACTTCCACTTGGATGAAACGCATAATTGGCAGTATAGCGGGGCACTCAATCGCCTGTATATTCCCCTGGACAGTCCAAACGTTGAAATGGTGGATATCAATAACGATAAGCGCATTGACGTTTTTACAACCTCTGCTAGCACTAATGGGAAGGTTACATCTCATATAGTGCAGTTGAACCACCCCGATGGCTGGTCGCAGCCCATCGAATTACCGATACCTGCAGATAGCCAGAGAGTGCGTTTGGGTGATCCCAATGTCTTTCTCCGGGATATGAACGGAGATGGTCTGCCTGATCTGGTTTGGGTCAGCAATGGCTACGCGGCTTACTACGCTAACCGTGGCCTGCAGGGTTTTGCTCCCGCAGTAGTGTTTGCCAATAGTCCCGATACGTTACACAACCTCAAGAATGTTCGTGTTACTGATATCAATGCCGACGGCCGTGCGGATCTAATTTACCTCAATGGCACTCAGGTATCGCTATGGTTGAACCAGGGCCTGGATACCAAGCAACATCAGCTGGCAAAGTTTAGTCAGCCACAATTAATTCAAGCCCAGGGAAATGTATCCGCCGAAGAAGTGCGCCTGGTCGATATTAATGGTAACGGCTCTACGGATATTGTTTGGTACAGCCCCGGTCGCGGTGCTAATACTTTTTATTTCGCAGAGCTATTCCCCAATGAGCAACCGAATCAGCTAAAAACGATCGACAATGGCCTGGGTGCATTGACGACCCTGGAGTACGGCTCTGTTGTCGAGGAGATGGTGAGAGACCGCGAGGGTAACAGCCCCTGGTCGCAGGGTATCCCTGTGGCAATGCAGGTACTTAAGCGCGTTGTTGTGGATGATGGCCGCGGTGGTGAACAGCAAACCACCGAGATGGATTACTGGGACGGCTTTTACGATGCTGCCGATAAAGAATTCCAGGGCTTTGCACACAGTGAAGAGCGCCGCGTGGGCGATGCCAGTACCCCGACACTGGCAACCCGCTACGAATTCCACCTGGGCCAAAAAGCCGATGGCACCGAACAGGAAGCCCTACAGGGCAAGATCAAACAAATAGAAACCCGCGATGCCTTCGGCGGAATTTTCTGGCGCGAGGAAAATCAGTGGGAGTTGCGCCAACTGCTGTCTGGTTATGCCGAGGAAAGCCGCAAAGTCGAGTTTGCGGCTATGACCGAACGCCAGCAGCATATGCTGGAGCGGGGCAGTGGTACCCCCGTGACCCTTGCCTGGGAGTATGACTACGATAATTACGGCAATACCACTTATATCAAAGAGCTGGGCCGTACCGATGGCAACTGGCAGGATGAGCGTATTACCCAATTGCGCTTCAGTGCGGAATCCGCCTCTGCACAGGGCCACTGGTTCCTGCACCTACCGCTAGAGCGCAAGGTTACCGACCTATCGGGCCGCGCTGTGGCCAAAGAGCAGTGGTTCTACGATGATGAAAGTTTCTCCGCTGGTAATTTAGGCGCGATCTCCAAGGGCAACCTGACCCTGCGTCGACTCTGGCACGATGCTGAGAGTGCAGATGCCTATGTTGCCGCAGAGCGTCACCACTACGATGCTTTTGGCAACCGCATCCAAAGTTATGACCCCCTGTGGGATGCCAACACAGGCCACCAAACCAAAGTCACTTACGACTCGCAATATCACACCTTCCCAACAGAAGTGGGTTTGCATACCGGCAGCCGCTGGCTCACCGCTCGTGCGGGTTATGACAAGGGCCTCGGTGTACTTACCGACTACACCGACTTTAACGGGCAGCAGACTCAATATGGTTACGATAGCCATGGACGCCTCACCGCCATGGCCAAGCCAGGGGACAGCCTGCAACTCCCCACGGTCGAGTACGATTACCAACTGGCGCAGATGGTAGATGGTCACCGTATCAGCTGGGTAGAGACTCGCCAGCGCGAGCGGAGTGGTGCTAGCGGTACCATCGACAGCCGCCGTTTTTACGACGGTCTGGGCCGCACCCTGATGGTGCGCAGTGAAGCCGAGCAACCGGGACAGGTTGTGGTCAGCGATCACAGTAACTTTAATGCGCGCGGCCAAGTAGTGCAGACCGCACTGCCTTACTTTGCCCAGGGGCTCGCCTATCGCGCTAATGATAAAGGTCAGCACCACCGACAATATCTTTACGACGCCCAAGGGCGTACCCAGGAGGTTTATCAGCCCTATACCGCGCAAAGTGGGGAAAGTGTCTTCAATCGCATCACCTATTTGCCCATGGCACAGGTGCTGGAAGATGAAGAGCAAACTCGTGCGAACAGTGTTCACCATGGCGCCGCCAAAAAACTGGTGTTTGATGGCCTGCAAACGGCGCAGGGTGAATACCGCCTGAGGCAAGTGGATGAAATTGTTGGAGCCAATACCCAGGGCGGCATCGGTGGTGCCACCTGGTCCACCTATTACGACTACGACCTCAATAATAATTTTACCCGCCTGCAGGATGCACAAAATAATGTGCGCACCATGCACTACGACGACCTGGGGCGCATGCGCTTCTTGGACGACCCCAACCGCGGACAGCGCTGGCAGTACTTTGACGATGCCGGCAACCTACTGGCCACCCGCGATGCCCTGGGGCAGGAGCGGCACTATCGCTACGATGGCGCCAACCGCCTCTTTGCCGAGTATCAATTATCACCGCGAGGAGAAGCTCCCAGCGGCGCAAATTGGCAACCGGGCTTGCAGCTGGGCTCTACTTCACCGGTAGTCAGCTACCAGTACGACCAGCGCGGCGAAGAGGGCGGTGCCTTCCTGCTTGGGCGCCTGGCCAAAGTGATCGACCAAGCCGGCTTTGAACAGTGGAGTTATGACGCGCGCGGCAGAGTCGTACAGCGCCAGCGCAAGATCACCGGCCCACAAATTGACAGCCCTCTCTACACCACGCGCTTCGCCTATGACAGCGCCGGGCGTATGACACAGCAGTTCTACCCCGACAATAGCCGGGTGAACTTCGAATACAACACCCGCGGCCTGCTCGAGCGCATCCCGGGAGTGGTGGAGCGTCTGGACTATACCGCCAATGGTGTTTTACAGCACCAAGGGTTGGCCAATGGTGTTGAAACTGATTGGGGCTTTGACGAGCGCCAGCGACTGGCCGGCTTGCGCACCCAGCGCAGCGGGGACGCCCTGCCACTGCAACAGTGGGATTACCGTTTTGATGCCGTCTCCAATGTACTCGGTATCGATGATAAACGCCCCAGCGACGCCCTCGCCGCAATGGCTGCCGAACTCGGCGCAACCAGTGCCCAGGCAGCCTCCCTGGCAAAAAATATTGTCTACAGCTACGACGATGTCTATCGCCTGACCGGCGTTGCCGACGATATCGAGCAGGTTTATTACAGCTACGACAAAATCGGCAACCTGCTGCAAGTGGGTCGCGCGAGTGTCGACCTGGCAGATATGGCCACTGCTGGAAATACCCAGATCACAGATCTGCGTTACGGCGGCAGCAATGACAATAATAACAACGGCGCCTCCAACCGCAGCAGCCGTGGCAGCCTGCCCGGCCCCCAAGCGTTGAGCTGGGCCCAAGGCCTGATTGAATACGATGACAACGGTAATCGTACGCAAGCCGGTGACCAGACCTACCACTGGGACCACGACCAGCGCCTGACTTACGCCGGTAATCAGCAAGCCGCTGACCAGTACGGTTATGACTTTAAACACCAGCGCCGCTTTAAAATCACCGAACGTGCAGGCGGAGCCCGCAGCGTCACCCTGTATATCGACGGAGATAGTGAAGTACGTGATGGCAAATTACTGAAGTACATCAGTGTTGGTCAGAAACGTATTGCCCGCAGTGACCAGAGTGGGGAAGTGTTCACGCCGACTGAGTATTACCTGCACACGCACGTAGGTTCTACCGACCTGACCCTGGATAAGGCTGGCAAGATCGTTAATGCCTTTACCTATAAGTCTTACGGCGAGCTGGAAAATGTCTTCGGCGATAGTACCGCAGCACCTTACCGCTATGCGGGTAAAGAGTTGGATAAGTCTACAGGGTTAGGCTACTTCGAACGACGTTACCTGCAGTCTGATTTTGGTACCTTTATCAGCCCGGATCCGGTGCTAAACCACTCGGGACGTTTTACGGATCCACAGCGTTGGACACCTTATCGTTATGCGCGGAATAACCCGATTAATTATGTGGATCCGAAAGGGGAATGGGTTGTTGGTGTTGGGGATGGTGGTCCTGGATCTCCAAATATCTGCGGCGCGACTTCATGTGGTGTTGGATCAAACGGTGATGACAATCTTTCTACTCTACCGTCACATTTAAATCCTCCATCAATTAAAAATGATTTAGAGTATGTACAAAAAACCAAAGTTTCTCTAGGGTTTAGTGATGTTGCTGGAGGTTTGGCGCAGCATGCGTATGTCCTTGTGGAAGGCCCTGATGGACAGGAATGGGCTATAAGGGGGGGGCCCTCTAGTGGTGGAGGTTCTTCAGGAGGACCTTCTGTTGTAAGTGCTGAAGGTAGTAGTACTGGTAGTGCGTCCTCTGGAAAGTTTGGAAATTTAACTGTCCATAAAGGAGCGGAAGCTTTAGCTATTGAAAGGATAAGTCCATCTGTAGGAACTCAGTTGGTGGGATATTTTGATAGTTACGATAATGTTGTTAGCACATTATCGGCATACGGAGATTCTGTTAATGCTGCAAAGATATCGTATATGCCGTTATCTACTAATTCCAATTCATTTGCTTTTGGAGCCGTTGAGAAGCTGACAGGGTCTCGTCCTCAGAGTAATTTCAAGACTCCTGGGAGTCAGGCAGCCCTTAAAGTGAAATAGAGGATAGGAAGATGATACGAAAAATTAAAAAAATATCCATCGCCCTAATTGCGCTTGTGTCCATTGCTTCATTATGTTTTGCAATGTCGCCAGGAGGAAAAACCGTGGGTAAAAAAATTAACGAAAGTGATATTGGTGTGAATATAAAGCAGGGGATGTCGTTAGTCGAGGTGAAGTCTTATTTGGACGAGAACTCGGTTAAATATTTTGTTGAACAAAAGGGAAATATTATACAGTTAGCCTTTACTATTGATGACGGTAGTAAAGGAAGTGGTCTAAGTGCGGTTGAGAAGTATATTCTTTTTACGGTGAAATTCGGTGATGACTCCCTTGTTTATCAGGTTGAAAAGCAAAAGGCTTATAAGGGATTGTAGTTAATTGATTTTTTGAAGCCCAGCATTGCGCTGGGTTTTTGCTGTTCACTAGTCAATACCAAGCCCCCTTCATAACCCAGCCCTTCACAGGCGAATCAACCTCAAATCCCACTTGGATTAACCAATGCTCTTAAGATAAATCTTACCGATGAGTGTACGCTGGTGGCAGTTCTGGCTCAGTTGGTAAGAGTGGCAAACCTCCCTGACTTTGAGCTAACGTTGTTAGTTTTTGATTTGTGGCAGGTATTCGCCAGACGTATACTTCTCGTTAGTCATAAGAACCTCACTACAATTTTTTGGTTGAAAGCTATAAGTCAATAAAGAATGATAATTCTGTTTCTATGCTTGATGTTTATAACCTGGAGGTCTCTCAACTTGAAAATCTTTCAGATTTTAAGGGAGTTAAGGTTGATGAAGTTGATATGGCCCAAGTAAGGTGGGGGATTTCTTAGTTAATGATTTTGAGTCAATGCATTTGATGGCGGTGATTAGTATAGAGGGAGGGTGATCTCTAATTTATAAAGGTGATTTTTTGCTGAGTTCTGGGTCTACGAAGTTGGATTTCGAAAATCTAAAAATCTATAGAGTATGTGGGCTCTATGGATAGGGGGGTTGTAATAATTGAACAGTGAGATTGTTTGGTAAAGTTTGTCAAAAAAATGGTTGGGTGATTTTTGAATTAACCTTTTACCATTTAAATAATGGTGGAAGCAAGCTGCCCAAGTTTCTTTGGGGTTTGTTTGATGGTTTTTTGTTGCGATTGGCGTGACTGTTTTGAATCTCGCTAGTTTTTAATAGTTTTGGTCTCAATTGTTTTGTGTGGCTGGGTATTCGGGGGGGATCTATTTGCAATGTTTGATGGCCCATATTTTTATAATGACTGGGCTGGATTGATTTAGGTTAAACAGGATGCATCCATTATAAAAAATAGGGGGTCGCGGGTTTTGATGAGGGTGCCTAAACTGAAAAGAAAAACCAAAGATAAATTCTATGGTACATACTAATGGCCGCATCATCAATCACAAGGCTGGAATGCTCAATCTGACTTAAGAACTCGGTAAAATCACCAAAGCTTGCAAGATGTTTGATGTATCGAGAGGCACTTTCTATCGGCACAAGGAAGCTGTTTTAAGCGGCGGCGTGGATGCATTTCTTGAGAAAAATCGGCGGGTACCTAACCACAAATCGAGTTGATACTGCCATCGAAGAGGCCCTATTGACCTATACCCTGCAAGAGCCTGCCCATGGAAAAGTTTAGGGATCTAATGACCTACGTAAATGTGGTGTATTTGTATCTCACAATGGTATTCGAAGCATCTGGTAATGGCATATCCTGGTCAACTTTAAATTGCGATTAAAAGCGCTTAAGGCCAAGTTGGCTAAAGAGGGGATGATACTCACCGAGTTACAAGTTCAGGCTTTAGAGTGAAAGTGGCATGATGAAGTCTGGAGGGTGTTTAAAACTCTGTGTCAGCCAGGAAGCTATAAGTTGCCTCGTCCCTAGGAGTTTACATAGATATTTCAATGTACCTCCTATTTTGTATTGAAGAGGGCATTATGCCCGCTTCAATACATCACTTTCTGTGAGTGACTCTTTTGTAGTAATTCCATTTCTACAGCCTGTTGGGGGAGGTTCCACATGAGCGAAACCTCATTATTGGTATCTATAATCTTCTCTATATGTATTTCGTTACGCCCAGCTCACTAAATAAGAAATATTCTCAAAGTCACCAGATGGCGTGATTGGAGTCAGTTAATGCTATGACTCACAGCGGCTTACCACCACAATGCACCGCCGGTCTGATATTCGATAATGCGGGTTTCAAAAAAGTTTTTCTCTTTGCGCAGATCCATAATCTCAGAAATCCACTGGAACGGGTTTAACACGTTAGGGAATTGTTCTTTGGGGCCTTGCTGGCTGGGTGACGGTTAGCGATACACTGGAAGAAGCTACTAGGTGAGAGCGAGAGCCGGGCCTCGCTCTGCAAAAAAGTTAATGAGTTATTTGTTGCGGGGACTTGGCAGGTTCCACTTGAAATAGACTCCGAGGGGGCAAGGTGTATTGCAATAAATGTTAAGTCAGGGGGTGGAGAGGTAAGAAAAGCCTTTTTATGCTTTTGTTTTAAACTATTCAGGGTTTAGATAAAAAAAACGGGCTGAAAGCCCGTTTTCAATACTTCTCTTCCTGTGAGCGACTACTTTTTCCTTTTGTAGTAATTCACTGGCCGGAAGCCTCTCTTACCACTGCAGCGCGCCGCCGGTCTGATATTCGATAACGCGGGTTTCAAAGAAGTTTTTCTCTTTGCGCAGGTCCATAATCTCAGACATCCACGGGAATGGGTTCTGTGCGCCTGGGAACTGCTCTTTCAGGCCCAGCTGGCTAAGGCGGCGGTTGGCGATAAACTGGAGGTATTCCTCCATCATATTCGCGTTCATGCCGAGTACGCCGCGGGGCATGGTGTCGCGGGCGTAGGCCACTTCGAGTTCCATACCTTCGAGAATCATCTGGGTCACTTCCTGCTGGAATTCTGCCGTCCACAGGTGTGGGTTTTCCAGCTTGATCTGGTTGATCACGTCGATGCCGAAGTTCAGGTGCATAGACTCGTCGCGCAGGATGTACTGGAACTGCTCGGCAACACCGGTCATTTTGTTGCGGCGGCCCATGGACAGGATCTGGCTGAAACCACAGTAGAAGAAGATACCCTCGGTAACGGCATAGAAGGCGATCAGATTGCGCAGCAGCTCCTGGTCGGATTCAACGGTGCCGGTTTTGAAGTTGGGGTCGCCGATGGCCTGGGTGTGGGACAGGCTCCAGGCTGCTTTTTTGGCAACGGCGGGCACTTCGCGGTACATATTGAAGACTTCGCCTTCATCCATGCCCAGGGATTCTACACAGTACTGGTAGGCGTGGGTGTGGATGGCTTCTTCGAAAGACTGGCGTAGCAGGTACTGGCGGCACTCCGGGTTGGTGATATGGCGGTAGATAGCCAGTACCAGGTTGTTGGCAACCAGGGAGTCTGCAGTGGAGAAATAGCCCAGGGAGTATTCCACGATGCGACGCTCGTCCTCGGTCAGACCGTTGGGGTCTTTCCACATGGACACGTCTTTGTTCATGTTGATTTCCTGGGGCATCCAGTGGTTGGCGCAGCCATCCAGGTATTTTTGCCAGGCCCAGTCGTATTTAAAGGGGACCAGCTGGTTGAGGTCCGCACGGCAGTTGATAATACGCTTTTCATCGACCTGGATGCGGGCTGCACCCATTTCCAGTTCTTCCAGGCCGGGCGCCGGGTCCAGGCTGGCAACGGCTGCACGTGCAGCCTCAACAGCGGCGGAGCCATTTTTCGTGGTGGAGCTCGCTGGAGTTTCCGCAGAGTAAGAAGCGCTGGGCTCTTGTACGGATTTCGCCTGGGGCTCCGCTGCGGTCTGCGCCTTAACGGCTTTTTCGGGTTGTTGGGGCTTTGTCTCGAAATCGTCCCAGCTCAGCATAGTCGGCCCTTTTAATCGGTCTCGTTATCGGAAATTCGATATTAATTTCTGTGTTCTTCCTGGCGCTACATTCGCAGAGCGAGGCCAGGGGTGCTATTCCGGAATTTTCCGGCAGTGGTCAATCGCTGCAGGTATTTTTACCCCAGCGGGGCACAAAGTTTCTGTGCCAGATCAATTATCACTTTGCTTTTAGCCAAAATTTATTTTTGGGTTTTCACCGCACGGCTGTGAGGTTTGTGGCAAAGTTTTTTTCGTAGTTTTCATGCGCCGCACCTTTGTGCGGGTTACTGAAAACGCAGTTGGGGAAAAACGCAGACGATCCCCGGCCCGAAAATTCCTCCCGGTGTTTGCATACCGGGTGGGCCGGGGTCGTTGCGCATGGTCATGCCCGCACTTGCGGTTACGACGCTCTCCCCCGAGAGTGAGTACAGGCCCCAGGAGGGGCCAAATTTTTACTGACAGGCTTCGCAGTCTGGATCGTCCAGAGAGCAAGCCTGCGGCACTGCAGCCGGTGCGGGTGCAGCCTGTTCTACAGGCGCTGCTGCTGCGGCGGCACCATTGCTGCTGCCGTGGGCGCTTACCGCGTTCAGGGTGCCGCTGTTTACAGTGGATTTCTCTGTGGTAGTGGCAGCCAGGGCACGCAGGTAGTAAGTGGTTTTCAGGCCGCGGAACCAAGCCATGCGATAGGTCAGGTCCAGCTTCTTGCCGTCGGCGCCGGCAATATACAGGTTCAGGGACTGAGCCTGGTCGATCCACTTCTGGCGACGGCTGGCAGCGTCCACAATCCAACGCGGTTCCACTTCAAACGCGGTGCGGTATTTTGCTTTCAGGTCTTCTGGTACGCGATCGATTTTCTGTACAGAACCCTCGTAGTATTTCAGGTCGTTAACCATGACCTGGTCCCACAGGCCGCGATCTTTCAGATCGTGTACCAGGTAGGGGTTCACTACGGTGAATTCGCCGGACAGGTTCGATTTCACATACAGGTTTTGATAAGTCGGTTCGATCGACTGGGAAACCCCGGTGATATTGGCAATGGTCGCGGTAGGGGCGATCGCCATCACGTTGGAGTTGCGCATACCCTGGGCTTTTACTTTTTCGCGCAGGCCGTTCCAGTCCAGAGTGGAGCTGGTGTCCTGATCGATAAATTGCTGGCCGCGCTGCTCAGCCAGGATTTGGATGGAATCCAGTGGCAGAACACCTTTGCTCCACAGGGAGCCTTCGTAGGTCTGGTACTTGCCGCGCTCGGCAGCTAGGTCGCTGGAAGCGGAGATGGCTTCGAAGCTGATGGCTTCCATGGTGTTGTCAGCGAAGGCTACGGCTTCATCGCTGGCGTAGGCGATGCCGGCTTTGTACAGCGCGTCCTGGAAGCCCATCAGGCCCATGCCCACAGGGCGGTGACGCATGTTGGACTGACGTGCACTTTCAACCGCGTAGTAGTTAATGTCGATAACGTTATCGAGCATACGTACCGCGGTTTTTACGGTATTGGCCAGTTTGGTGCGGTCGAGTTCACCGTTTTCACCAATGTGTTGAGCCAGGTTGACAGAGCCCAGGTTACATACGGCGATTTCGTCGTCGGCCTTGGTGTTGAGCGTGATCTCGGTGCACAGGTTGGAGCTGTGTACCACACCGGCGTGCTGTTGTGGGCTGCGCAGGTTGCAGCTGTCTTTAAAGGTGATCCAGGGGTGGCCGGTTTCGAACAGCATGCCCAGCATCTTGCGCCACAGGTCGAGAGCGCGGATTTTCTTAAACAGACGCAGCTTGCCTTCGGCAGCCAGTTGCTCGTAGTGGTTGTAGCGCTCTTCAAAGGCGGTGCCGAACAGGTCGTGCAGGTCTGGGCAATCGGCCGGGGAGAAGAGGGTCCACTCTTTGTCTTCGAACACGCGCTTCATAAACAGGTCGGGGACCCAGTTGGCGGTGTTCATATCGTGGGTACGGCGGCGGTCGTCACCGGTGTTTTTGCGCAGCTCGAGGAATTCCTCGATATCCAGGTGCCAGGTTTCCAGGTAGGCACACACAGCGCCTTTGCGCTTACCGCCCTGGTTGACGGCTACTGCGGTGTCATTGGCCACTTTCAGGAAGGGCACAACACCTTGGGACTTGCCATTGGTGCCTTTGATATAGGAACCGAGGGAGCGCACCGGCGTCCAGTCGTTGCCGAGGCCGCCGGCCCACTTGGACAACATGGCGTTGTCGCGGATAGCACCGTAAATACCGTGCAGGTCGTCCGGTACTGTAGTCAGGTAGCAGGAGGACAGCTGCGGGCGCAGGGTGCCGGCGTTGAACAGGGTCGGGGTGGAGCTCATGTAGTCGAAAGAACTCAACAGGTTGTAGAACTCTACCGCGCGCTCGTTCTTGTTTTCTTCGTTAATGCTGAGGCCCATAGCGACACGCATAAAGAAAATCTGCGGCAGCTCGAAACGAATATCGTCACTGTGCAGGAAGTAGCGGTCGTACAGGGTCTGCAGGCCCAGGTAGGTAAACTGGTGATCGCGCTCGCCTTTTAAAGCTCCGCCGAGTTTTTCCAGGTCGAAGGTGGCCAGGGCGGGGTCCAGCAGGTCCAGCTCGATACCCTTCTTCACGTAAGCGGGCAGAGTGGAAGCGTAGAGTTTTTCCATCTCGTGCTGGGTGGCGCGCTCGGCGATATCGAGGAAGCGCAGGGCTTCGGAGCGCAGCTTGTCCAGCAGCAGGCTGGCTGTGGCGTAAGTGTAATTTGGCTCTTTTTCAACCAGAGTACGCGCAGTAATTACCAGGGCGGTATTGATATCGTTTTCGGAGACGCCGTCGTAAAGGTTCTTCAGGGCCTCGCTGAGGATGGCCTCGGCTTTGACGTCTTTCAGACCTTCACAGGCTTCGCTGACAACAGTGCGCAGGCGCTCCATATCCAGGGGAACGAGGCTGTCGTCGTCGAGTTTAACGCGGATGCTGGGGTGCGCATCGACAGCCTGTTCGGTTTGACTGGCACTTTTTTCTTTTTCTGCACGCAGGCGTGCGTGCTCTTCGCGGTAGAGTACGTAGTCGCGGGCAACCTTGTGTTCACCGGCGCGCATCAGGGCCAGTTCCACCTGGTCCTGAATTTCCTCGATATGGATAGTGCCACCAGAGGGCATGCGACGCTTGAAGGTGGCGCTGATCTGACCAACCAGCTCCTCGACTTGCTCGTGTACACGGCTGGACGCAGCGGCGGTGCCGCCTTCAACAGCGAGAAAGGCCTTGGTAACGGCAACGGAAATTTTGCCATCGTCGTAGGGGACAACGGTACCATTGCGCTTGATGACGCGGATCTGGCCCGGTGCGGTGGCGGCCAGAGTGGTGCCGTCAGTAGCCTGGTCGCTGGTTGTGCCTGATTTTGCCGCAGGCACGGTTTGAGAGCGCCCTGTCTCTGTGTGCATGTAAATCTCCGAAAGGTTTGTATTGTTGTCTGTCCGCGTGTGTTCACCAGAACAGCGCCACTGGACTGCGTGGCATGTGCGGAGCGAGTCCATCGCTTGGCCAGTGATTCCTCCCACACCGTGAAGGCACTGGAAACAGGCGGCTCGGTGGCCGGCATTCAATTAAGCTTTGCCGGCTGCTGCCTGTGGCGGATCATTCCTTTCCGCCCGCTTACCTCTGATTCTGCTTTGAAAAAAGCAGCGTCTGGCACCGGCCGCCAAAAAGTGTGGCGGAGTGCCGGGATTCGCCCCTAGATTTGGGGATGCTCAAGGTCCCTTACCCCAATATATAGGGGGTATGCCTCGAGCGCGCTACAAGATAATGCGGTAGGCGGGTCAGTTCAAGCCGAATAACTTTGTGGTTGTTTGTGGATAAATTGTGGGTAGGCGTGTTGAGTCAGTAGCCACTTCTGCGGCAGGTCCCGCCACAGCTGGGCTGCATGGCATTTATCAGTGAAGGGAGAAGGGTAATACAAGCTCTTACAATTTTTTTTAATAGCCGGGGCGTTCTAAATTAACAACGGCAATAACCATTTGCGAATGTGCGCAATTTGAGCAAGTTGGTACTAAGATGATCAGTTTTGTGGCGTGATTTTTTTGTTGCAACATGCCTGGTTATTATTTGTTCATCCGTATTGTTTCGTCTGAACCTGTATTTTGATGCCACGAAAAAAGTGCGTGGTCGTTTTTTATACGGATGTCAGTTGGTGGAGGGGTGGTAGGGCGGAGGATGGGCCAGTCGACAGGTTGTAAATAACGCCATCGACCGACGCATAAAAAACCTTACTGGCTGTGCTCCTGTAAAAACTCCATGAGTGCTTTCTGTGCATGTAGGCGATTTTCCGCCTCGTCCCACACCTTGGAAATACGCTCGTCCTCCAGTAATTCGGCGCTGACTTCCTCACCGCGGTGCGCTGGCAGACAATGCATGAAAATTGCGTTTTCGTTAGCGTGGCTCATCAGCTCGTGATTCACTTGGTAGCGGTCGAAGGCTTCGCTGCGGGCTTGTTGTTCTGTCTCCTGGCCCATGGAAGCCCATACATCGGTACTGACCCAGTCGGCATCGCGCACGGCCTCCATAGGGTTATGCACAACTTTTACCCGATCGCCGGCGGCAGCGACAATATCGGCATCTGGAGCATATCCTTGGGGGCAAGAGATACGTAGTTCAAAGTCGCAAAGCCGCGCCGCATTGATATAGGAGTGACACATATTGTTGCCGTCGCCCACCCAGGCCACCACTTTGCCCGCGGGGCTGCCGCGGTGTTCGACGAAAGTCTGGATATCGGCGAGCAGCTGGCATGGGTGGTAACTGTCAGATAAAGCATTGATTACGGGCACTCGTGAGTGGGCTGCGAAGCGCTCCACATTTTGATGGCCGAAGGTGCGGATCATCACCATGTCGACCATGCGGGAGATGACTCGGGCACTGTCCTCGATGGGTTCACCGCGCCCCAGCTGAGTATCCCGCGGCGATAGGAATAGGGCGCTGCCACCCATCTGCGCCATGCCAGCTTCAAAAGAGACACGGGTGCGGGTGGAAGACTTTTCAAAAATCATCCCCAGCACTTTGCCGCGAAAAAGGTCGGTAGTAATGCCCTGGTTGCGTAAGGTTTTTAATTCGATAGCGCGCTCGATAATTTGTTTTAGCTCCTCTGCGGAGAGATCCATTAAGGTGAGGAAATGCCTGGTCGCCATAAATTGTTCTCCTTTGAGTGCTTCAGACTGCCTGCGGGGTAAATTGTTGAATCAGAGTGCTGACATCGTCAGCCAGTTGCTGGCACTCCTCGTCAGTAAGGGTGAGTGGAGGCAGTAGCCGCACCACATTGCCGGAGGTGACGTTGATCAGCAACGCCTGCTCCCTAGCCCGTTCGACGAGCTCAGCGCAAGGGTGGTTGAGCTCAATACCGATCATCAGACCCTGTCCGCGAATATCCACTACCCCAGGGCAATCACCCAGTCGCATGCGCAGGGAGTGTAGTAATTGTTCGCCCAGTTTTTCTGCGCGCTCGATTAACCACTCGCCCTGAAGAGTCTCCAGCACTGCAAGACCGGCACGGCAAGCGAGAGGGTTGCCGCCGAAGGTCGAACCGTGGCTGCCAGCGGTGAAAAGGCCGGCAGCCTTGCCGCGGGCGAGACAGGCGCCGATAGGGACACCATTGCCGAGCCCTTTGGCGGTGGTTAATACATCCGGCACTATGTCGGCGTGCTGGTAGGCAAACATTCTGCCGCTGCGACCGTTGCCGGTCTGGATCTCATCCAACATTAACAGCCAGTTGTGTCGATCGCAGAGTGTACGAAGTTGTTTTAGGTAATCGGTATCTGGTACGCGGACACCGCCTTCCCCTTGTATTGGTTCCACCAGTATGGCGACGATATCGCTGTGCTGTTGTGCCAGGTTTTCAATGGCTTGCACATCGTTGAAAGGCACCCGCAAAAAACCCTCGGGTAAGGGGGCGAAGCCCTGTTGTGCCTTTTCATTGCCTGTTGCCGTAAGCGTGGCGAGTGTTCGCCCATGGAAAGCGCCCTCCATAACCACAATTTGCGGTGTCACCAGCCCGCGCTCATTACCGAGTTTACGCGCTAGCTTGATAGCGGCCTCATTGGCCTCAGCACCGGAGTTGGAGAAAAATACATTATCCATACCCGATAGGAATACGAGCCGGTCGGCCAACTGCTGTTGGGGAGGAATGTTGTACAGGTTGGATACATGCAGCAGGGTGTTGGCCTGCTCCTGTAGGGCTTCGGTGACTTTTGGATGGCAGTGGCCAAGACCGCAGACGGCGATACCGGAAATAGCGTCCAGGTAGCGGTGGCCGCGATCATCCCACACGTAGTTTCCCTCGCCGCGGACCAGGGTCAGGGTCCTTTCGCCATAGTTGTGCATCAGTGTGTGGGGGGGCACTGAGACGCCTCCTTATTTAATCGTTGGGTTTGTTTAATAGAAGCTATTTCCGCAGATAATTCTGTTTGGTGTATTTTAATCTGCAAATTATATCGTTGAACTAATGCTAACACAGCCTTTGCGGCGTGTGGGCCATCTATTTGATTTCTCTTTGTAAAGGATGGGGCCATTGGGGAGTGGTGCGCATTTTTTGGCTATGCACTGCTGCGGGTACTTATTCCCCCCTGCGCTGAGGTACAATGGCCGACCGTGCGCAATGGCTGGGTGCCGATGCGATACACGTTAATAAATTTGCTTCCACCACCTGAGGTTTCTCACGCTTATGGATACACTGGAGAACATCAAACAGCAGATTGCTGACAACGACATTCTGCTCTACATGAAAGGTAGCCCCAACGCGCCCCAGTGCGGCTTTTCCATGCGCGCCTCCCAGGCGATGATGGCCTGCGGTAAGCGCTTTGCTTATGTGGATATCCTGGCTAATCCAGATATTCGCGCTGAATTGCCCAAGTATGCCAATTGGCCGACTTTCCCTCAGCTTTGGGTGAAGGGTGAGTTGGTCGGCGGTTGCGACATCATTATGGAAATGTATGAAAATGGTGAGCTGAAAACCCTGATCGATGAGGCATCGGCGGAGAGTGAAGGCGAAGGTTAATTTTCGTTTTTGCTTCGATGTATCTGCCTGGTGAAAGCGGCAGTACATGGTTGAGAATAAAAAAACCGCAGTTGAAACTGCGGTTTTTTTATACCTGTTAAGGTTGTTCTAATTACTTGCCAGAGTGGCCGGCTGCAGTTTCCATTTGAGTTTGCAGGTAGTTTTGAATGCCCACTTTGTCAATCAGTTCGAGCTGTGTCTCCAGCCAGTCGACATGCTCTTCTTCGGAATCGAGAATTTTTTCCAGTAATTCACGGCTGCCGTAATCGCGTACCGATTCACAGTAGGCGATGGCTTCGCGCAGATCGGGAATTGCTTTGGATTCAATCTTCAAGTCGCACTTGAGCATTTCCTCGGTATTCTCACCGATCATCAATTTGCCCAGGTGCTGCAGATTGGGGATACCCTCAAGGAACAGGATACGCTCGATCAGCCAATCGGCGTGTTTCATTTCATCGATGGATTCGTGGTATTCCTGTTTGCCTAGCTCTTTTAAACCCCAGTTGTCGTACATGCGCGCATGCAGAAAATACTGGTTGATAGCTACCAGCTCATTGCCCAGTACTTTATTTAAATGTTCGATAACCTTGGGATCGCCTTTCATAGCTTTTGCTCCTGTGGCCCTGCGAGCTAGATAACACCCTCAGAGAATTCCTATTTGTTGGTTACTTGAAATAAGTAGCAATAAAAAGTCACTAAATTGTGTTAGTCACTTATGTCTGCAGCTGACCGATTTCCCACAATTTATTTTAGGGTGATAGCTGCAATCCGGGCCGAGTTTGCGTTGCGATTTGCGGCAAGTCAAGAAGAAGTTGTTAGCTGCGGAATGCAGAAAAAACACGGTTTTTAACACGAATTTGGCCGAAAATAGCAACGAAAATGATTCTTGTTTAGGTTGCAGTGTCAGCTGGCGAGCTTTTTCTGAATAGCGGATATTATTTGCTGAATTTCAGTGGAGTCGGTTTCACTCTTAATAAAGTTTTTATTGTCGTTGGCCAGACGTTGCAGATAATTAAATAGTGCAGCCTTGTCTTTTTCCCTTTGGCAAACTTCGGCGAGATGTTCCAGTGCGTTGAGTAAGTGGCGCATAAAAACGCCATTGGCGCGGCCGTGTTCGACGATTTCATCCAGTGAAGCATCAAGCAGCTGAGCAAATTCCAATTTGCAGCTGATTAGGCGTAAAGCTCCGCTGGAGTCAGTAAAACAATTCGCCGGTTCCGGTCTTTGCAGCACAGTACCCAGCCCCTCAATGAGGCGGTCAACACAGGAATAAGCTGTGAAAGGATCATTAATACCGGGGGATAGTGCACGTACTGCAATCTGTGATAACTGGCGCACTGAAAAAACAATGTCCTGCTCGGCAGTGGGCAATGCGCCAATTTGTAGGGCGGACTGCAGTGGTGGAATTATCTTTTCAGGGTTGTCGCCCTGATAAATTCTGCCGATGTGTCCCCAGTGATGCACATAGGAGCCTGGGTGACAATGGACCTGCACACAGCAATTAAATTTTTCCGCAATGGCAATCATTTTTTCCCGATCGATGATTTGTATATAGCCCCCGCGGGGAGTGGGTAAGGGGATCCACCCAGGCCCCAATGCCAGGCGCTCAGTATCGAAGTGCTCGCCGCGTTTGGGCTCTGTTGAGCTTGGGTATTCACGGTTTATTGCCTGGTGGAATTCCAGGTTGATCTGGTGGGCGATGTTATCCACTTGGATGGATTGCGCCACGTTGTGGATGAAATAAACGAGGTAGCCGACGCTGATTAGAGTGAGCAGTAAAGCGACTTGGATAGCAAAGCCATAGGTAGTGATTTCCCCAGTGCTACCCTCAATACCGCGCATTGTGACCAGTGCATAGACATAAGTTGAGAGAAAGATCCCGAGGGACCCCTGGGTACTGCGATCGCGGATAAAGTTTCTTACCAGGTGAGGGCCAAATTGGTTGGAGGCAAGGGTTAGGGCCACCACAGTAATTGAGAATACAGTACCGGCAACTGTAATAGTCGAACCGGCAATTACCGAGAGCAAGGCGCGTGCGCTGTTAACGTCGGTCATATGCAGCCAGTCGAGAGTGGCGATATGGCCTGTTTCAAATACAGGCAGTGCGCTTAAAAGGGCGTCCAGCTGACGCATCAGGTAGGCGAGCAGCAACGCCGACAGAATCATCACGAGTGGCACACTCCAAAAGCTGGAGCGAAGCCGTTCATAGAAGTGTAAGAGGTGCTTCTTCATGGGCAAAGCTGAGCACATTGATGTGCACCCAGCTTAGCGCACCGAGTGTGATTGCCAGGAGTCTAGGGAAAGCTGCAGGGGTAGGGCTTTAAGTATAACTGGCCGCCATTCATGGCAATCTATTCGTGCGCGGCGGCCAAAAAGAGAGCTTAGCTGGCGGAGTAAAACAGTCCGCTGGTGGCAGAGGAAATCATTCCGGTACCCAGGGTTTCACTGATAATTTCCTTGGTCTGCTCGGCGCAGCGACCGCACTGGGAAGAAACTCCGAGCTGGCGTCTTAAGGCCTTCACTGAGGTGGAGCCATCGTAGACAGCCTCTTTGATTTGGCGGTCGGTTATACCTTTACAGATACATACATACATCGTGGTGGGCTCTGCTCGATTTCTGTTCAATACTAGACTGATGTGAATCCTATTGCAATTGAGAATGAGTGTCAATAAGATTCCAGAAAGATCAAAAAGCGACCTCTATGTTTCTTTTTTATGCGAATTATCGGTTGTTTTTTCCTAATTTGAGGCCTGGTTCACGCATAGCTTTTCCGCTATCAGGCTCATTAAAAAAATTTATGGGCCTGCAATAAGTGGATGTGTATCATAGCGGCCCACTATCAATTCCTATTCAATTTATAGCTGTTGCGTATAAATTGAACACTTCACTCTCTTTATCAACAACCCATCATTGGATTGAGGAGGTTTTCATGGCAGTACTGGTAGGCAAGCCGGCTCCGGACTTCACCGCTGCAGCGGTATTGGGTAATGGCGAAATCGTCGATACCTTTAACCTGAAAGAAGCGATTAAAGGTAAGAAAGCAGTAGTTTTCTTCTATCCGCTGGACTTCACCTTCGTATGTCCCTCTGAGCTGATCGCTTTCGACCACCGCTTTGCCGAGTTCGAAAAGCGTGGTGTTGAGGTAATCGGTGTTTCCATCGACTCTCAGTTCTCTCACAACGCATGGCGTAACACCCCGGTCAACGACGGTGGTATCGGCCCCGTAAAATACACTCTGGTTGCCGATGTTAAGCACGAAATCTGCCAGGCGTACGACGTAGAAGCTGACGCTGGCGTTGCTTTCCGTGGCTCTTTCCTGATCGATGAGGAAGGTTTGGTTCGTCACCAGGTTGTGAACGATCTGCCGTTGGGCCGCAACGTTGACGAAATGCTGCGTATGGTTGATGCTCTGGCGTTCCACCAGGAGCATGGCGAAGTTTGCCCGGCCGGTTGGCAGGAAGGCGACAAAGGTATGAACGCTTCTCCGGAAGGCGTAGCGGCTTACCTGAGCGAGAACGCTGAGAAGCTGTAAGCTCAAGTTCGCTGGGTTAGCTCGAAGCTAGTCCTGATGCAGAAAAAACCGCCGAAAGGCGGTTTTTTCGTTTTAATGAGTGCCAATACGCAGATCTATGCGTGTGGCATGGGGATTCACACAGGACTAATGGCAAGCGACTAGAATTCAGCAGTCAGTCCTGCGTGGCGCCTAAATAGAGTTTTTGCCCGTTGGCTGCTAGTCTTATCTGCATGTACCGGATTGCTTTGGCGGCTCGATTTGCTTATGAGACCTGCAATTCTTTCAAATATCGTCTATCACCTACGCGCCTGGAAGGCGTGTACCATTCTTTCACTACTGCTCCTATGCGCTGTGGCGCTACCTGTGCGGGCGATGGATATAGACGCCAGGGCCAAGGAGTTCGATCGATACTTCCGCAAGATGATGGCTGGCAAGTCGATCCCCGGTGGTGCCTATGTCATTGTTGATGGCAACCGGGTGGTGGCCATGGACACTTACGGTGTGCGCACACGCGGAAAGAAAGGTAAGGTGGATTCGGATACCGTTTTTCGCCTGGCCTCGGTCTCAAAGACCTTTGCCGCCAGTATGGCCACTCTGTTGGAGCATGAGGAGCGCTTTAATTGGGATGACAAGGTCGTCAATTATGTGCCGGATCTCAGCTTTAAGACGCCGTCCCTGTCTCGCCAGCTGCAGGTAGAGCATTTACTCAGTCACTCCTCCGGCTTAACGCCCAATGCCTACGATGATTATCTGGAGGACAATAAACCGCTCAGCAAAATATTGCCGAAATTCGCCAATATTGACCCACGCTGTACTCCGGGAAAATGCTATGGCTACCAGAATGTGCTGTTCAGCCTGATTGAAGATGTGATTCTTGAGGCGACAGGTACCACCTTTGCCAAACAACTCAAGACGCGAATCTTTGTACCGCTGAAAATGCAGAATGCCTCGGTAGGTTGGGAGAGCTTTATGGCCTCAGACAACCGCGCCGCGCCCCATGTGCAAACAGGCAGTGGCTGGCGCCCGGTGAAAGTGGAAAAAGAGTACTATTTCGCCGCCCCAGCAGCGGGTGTCAACGCCAGTATTTCAGATATGGCCCAGTGGTTGAAAGCACAAATGGGTTACTACCCCAAGGTACTTTCTCCCGCAATGATCGAGGATATGACCACCGAGCGAGTGTCCACTCAGCGCCATATGCGCCACCGTATCTGGCGGGATTACCTATCTCATGCCGGTTATGGCCTCGGCTGGCGTCTCTACACCATCGGGGATGACCGCATTATCTATCACGGTGGCTGGGTGGCAGGTTTCCGTGCGGCAGTTGCTTACTCGGAGAAGCTGAAAATCGGTATCGCCATTTTGCTGAATGCCGAATCCCGGGTGATCTCCGATATGACCGCTAACTTTGTGATCGACGTGACCGGCAGCAAGGGCAAAGCCGCTACGCTCAAGGCTAAGGCCAGTCGCAAGCGTTAGTTGACTGTGTAATAGTTAATAATGCACTCCCCTTAAAGCCCCAGCTGGTGGGGCTTTAAGGGGAAATCCCAAACCTAAAATGTCTTCTTGAAACCCCACCGTTTCCCGTAAAGTCTAAGCTGAATAGCGAATTACTGTCAGCGCCGTTTGCGTTACGGCATCATGCAGATATCCTCTATTTCCAGCTTTGCCCTTGAAACCTGTCAGCAGGTCCCAATATTTGCTCCCTGTTCCGATTGACGTGTATGGGGAGACCTACAGATGACCGTTGAGGCCCACAAAGAGAGCCACGGGTTCCAGACAGAAGCCAAGCAACTGCTGCACCTGATGATCCACTCGCTCTACTCCAATAAGGAGATTTTCCTGCGCGAGCTGGTATCCAATGCCTCCGATGCCGCTGACAAACTGCGCTTTGAGGCACTGTCCAAACCAGAATTATTTGCCGATGATACGGATTTGCGTATTCGTATCGAGTTCGATAAAGATGCGGGCACCCTGACCATTACCGATAACGGTATTGGTATGAGCCGTGACGAAGTGATCGAAAACCTCGGTACCATCGCTCGCTCCGGTACCTCCGCCTTTATGCAGCAACTCACCGGTGACCAGAAAAAAGACGCGCACCTGATCGGTCAGTTTGGTGTTGGTTTTTACTCAGCATTTATTGTCGCCGATAAAGTGGATGTGTTTACTCGTCGCGCAGGTGCAGAAGCCGATCAGGGTGTGCACTGGGAGTGTCACGGCGAAGCGGAATATTCCGTAGAAAATGCAGAGTTGCCCCAGCGCGGTACCCGTGTCGTTCTGCACCTGAAAGAAGATGCCAAAGAGTTTGCCGATGGTTGGCGCCTGCGCTCCATTATTAAAAAGTACTCCGACCACATCGCTATTCCGGTAGAGATGCTGAAAGAGGAAATGCCGGCGGCAGAGGGTGAGGAAGAAAAAGAAGAGAAGGCGCCCGAGTTTGAAGCGGTCAATGCGGCCCAGGCGTTGTGGACCCGCCCACGCTCCGAAGTGAAAGCCGAGGAGTACAAAGAATTCTATAAGCATATTTCCCACGATTTTGATGATCCACTCAGCTGGAGCCACAATCGTGTTGAGGGCAAGCAGGATTACACCAGCCTGCTGTATATTCCGGCGCGTGCACCTTTTGACTTGTACCAGCGCGATGCCGCCCGCGGCCTCAAGCTTTATGTACAACGCACCTTTATCATGGACGACGCCGAGCAGTTCCTGCCGCTGTACCTGCGTTTTGTGAAGGGTGTGCTGGACTCCAACGATCTGCCGCTAAACGTTTCCCGTGAAATCCTGCAAAAAGACCGCAATACCGATGCGATCAAAAGCGCACTGACTAAGCGTGTGCTGGATATGCTGGATAAGCTGGCGAAGAAGGACGGTGACGAGTACCAGAAATTCTGGGACCTGTTTGGCAATGTGCTGAAAGAGGGGCCGGCCGAGGATTTCTCCAATAAAGAGAAAGTGGCCAAGCTGCTGCGCTTCGCCACCACGCATACCGATACCGACAAACAAGATCAGTCCCTGGAAGACTACGTCAGCCGTATGAAAGATGGCCAAAAGGCGATCTACTACGTGTGCGCAGACAATTTCGCGACAGCGAAATCCAGCCCCTACCTGGAAGTATTCCGTAAGAAGGGTATCGAGGTGCTGCTGCTCACCGATCAGGTGGACGAGTGGTTCGTGGGCCATATGAACGAGTTTGATGGCAAGCCGTTCCAGGACGTGGCCAAAGGCGCGCTGGATTTGGGTGAAGCCGAGAGCGAAGAGGATAAAGCCGAACGCGAGAAAGTTGAGAATGAGTCTGGTGCGCTGGTTGAGCGCGTTCAGTCTGTTCTGGATAGCCGTGTGGAATCTGTACGCGCTACCACTCGCCTGGTGGACTCGCCGGCGTGTCTGGTGGTGAGTGAGCAGGATATGGGTCCGCAGATGCGCCGTATCCTCGAACAGGCCGGACAGGCGGTACCTGAAGCCAAGCCAATTTTTGAAATTAACCCATCGCACCCGCTGGTACAGCGCCTGGATCAGGAGCAGGATGAGGATCGCTTTGCCGATCTCACCAATATTCTGATGGATCAGGCCAACTTGGCGGCGGGCAACCAGCTAACAGATCCGGCCGACTATGTGCGTCGCCTGAATACACTGCTGCTGGAAATGCACGACTAAGTTTTAATCAGTTGTTATTGGCTTTCAGGAGCCTGGCGCGGTGATTTCTTCGGAAGTTCTTGCGCCTTATTTCTGCGGCCTCAGCGGAACAGCCCGGTTGTGCAACCGGTAGCTTGTCCCGCTGGGGCCGTTTTCCGTTTTTGGCGTGTTAATTTGTAACTTTACGCGCAAGATCCTGATAGTTGAACCCTTTGGGATGAGCGGGTCATACCTCTATAATCCCTGCCCTCGAGAAGCTTTATCGGTATCAATATGCAAAAGGAAACTTCCAACCCTCTCTCCATCGCTGTATTGGGCGGCGGTAGTTTCGGTACGGCCATTGCTAATATTATTGCGGGTAATGGTCACGATACCCGCCAGTGGATGCGGGATTCGGAGAGCGCGGAAGCCTGTCGAGAAACCCGTGAGAACAGCAAGTATTTGCCCGGAGTGGCCCTGCACCCAGAACTTTGTATCAGCAGCGACCTGCAGGAAGTGGTACGGAACTGCAATATTGTATTTGTCGCTATCCCCAGTAAATCTTTCCGTGAAGTGGTCCGCCGGGTGGCCCCGCTGCTAAAACCGGGCACCATGTTGATTTCCACCACTAAGGGAATAGAGCACGATAGTTTTCATTTGATGAGCGATATCCTGCGCGAGGAGACCCAGGGTATGCGCGTGGGGGTGCTGAGCGGGCCCAACTTCGCTAAGGAAATTGTCGCAGGTCACTACACAGCAACCGTGGTTGCCAGTGAAGATGAAGCGCTGTGCAAGGATATCCAATCCGCACTGCATTCCGAGACTTTCCGCGTTTACTCCAGTAACGATGTGTTTGGTGTGGAACTGGCGGGGGCGCTGAAAAATATCTATGCCATTGTCACCGGTATGGCGGCGGCCTTGGACCGGGGGCAAAATACCATCAGCCTGCTGATTACCCGTTCGCTCGCAGAGATGATGCGCTTTGCCGAGGCTATGGGTGCAGATCCTATGACTTTTATCGGCCTCGCCGGCGTTGGCGATTTAATCCTGACCTGCTCCTCCGACCTCAGCCGTAACTACCGGGTAGGTTATTTGGTGGGCAAGGGTAAGCCTTTGGATCGTGCTGTCGCGGAAATCGGTCAGGTTGCCGAAGGGGTGAATACGGTTCGTCTGATTAAAAAGAAAGCGGATGAAATGAGCGTCTACATGCCCTTGGTTTCCGCAATTCACGCCATATTATTTGAAGAGCGACCGATTCCTGAGGTAATTCGCAATTTAATGTCGGGCGCGCAAACTTTTGATGTGGCCTACTCGGCCAAGCCTTGATGGAAGCCTCTTATGAAAAATGATGATTTAAAGCGCAACCTGACTTCCGGGAACCAGTGGGTGCGGCTGATCTATATGGTGCTGTTTGCGATCTGCCTGCAGATTGCCAGCTGGGTGCTACTCGCGGTGGTTGTGCTGCAGTTCCTATTCTCGATTATTGGCGGCAGTGCCAATGATAATTTGCGTCGTTTTGGCGACCAACTCGCCTCCTATATTTACCAGGCGATACAGTTTTTAATTTACAACTCTGAGGAAAAGCCTTTTCCTTTTGCAGAGTGGCCGGAATCTGAAGTGGACGATCTCTCCGGTTACGAGGGCGCGCAAGAGGTTAATGCAGAAGTTATGGCTTCCGATGATGAAGCCGAGGCCGAGAAAAAAACTGAGTCCAAAAAGGAAGAAGAAGCCGAGGAGGCCATTATCCTCGGTAGTGATGACGGTAAGCCCGAGCTGGTAGAGGAGAGTGCAGAGGAGTCCTCAACGCCCTTCAGTGAGCAGAAGGGTGAGTCTGACAAGCGCGGCGACACACACTAAACCGATTGAGGCGAAGTCAATGCAGCTGTTTATCCTGCGTCATGGTAAGGCCGAACCCATGTACGGTAACGATGCCGGCCGCGCGCTTACGGAGCGCGGTCGTAAGCAGGTGGCGCAGGTCTGCAAAGAGCGCGCTGAGGAGTTGTCCTCCGTGCGTGCTATTTGGGCGAGCCCCTTTGTGCGCACTCAGCAGACAGCTGATATTGTCTCCGCCCACTTGGGGTTGCCTGTTGTCACCGAGTCACTGCTGATTGGCGATACCGATCCGCAGCAGCTACTCGATAAGTTACAGAAACAGCAAGCTGATCATTTCCCTCTTCTACTGGTGAGCCATCAACCACTGGTGGGTAGCCTGTTGAACGGTCTCTGCGGTAGTGGCAATCAACACCCGATGGGGACTTCCAGCCTCGCCTGTGTCAGCGCGGAGGTCTGGGCTAATGGTTGTGCTGAGTTGCAGTGGTTACAGCACCCCGGCTAGCCATTTTTCCCTCCGGTTTTTCCCCTTTGCCTTCAAATCCCTAGGTTGCTGGCGCTAACTGTCATTGCCTGCGGGCCTTTGGACCTGCACCATCTGGCTCTTTAATATTCACTTTTTTCTGGAATCTGCGCGCATGAAGCAAGCCGCCCCCCGTGAGATCAGCCTGGAATTCGACAGCAAGACCATTGCCGCAAAGCAGTGGGGGGATGGCACAGGGGAGCCGGTATTGGCACTGCACGGATGGCTGGATAATTGCGCCAGCTTTGATCGTCTGGCCCCACTTTTGAAAGGCGTTAATTTGGTCGCCGTGGATATGGCAGGCCATGGGCGCAGCTACCATCGGTCTCCCCATGCTAATTACAATATTTGGGAAGAAGCTGAGGATATTATCGGTGCCTCCGAAGCACTGGGCTGGCGCAATTTTTCTTTACTGGCCCATTCCCGCGGTGCTATTGCCAGTGTGATAACGGCAGGCACCTTCCCCAAACGCATCAAACGCCTGGCCCTGATTGATGGCCTGGTACCTCCTGCTACCAAGGATAGCGAGGCGCCGGAAATTCTCGCTAAGGCTATCGCCCAGCGTGCCCGTTACAGCCAGCGCAGGGCAAAGATTTACCCCACTTTTGAGGGGGCGGTAGAAGCGCGTATGAACGGCATGTTCCCGCTGACAGAATGGGCGGCGCGTGCGCTGGCCGAGCGGGGGACCCTGCCACTAGAAGGTGGCTTCACCTGGAGTAATGATCCGCGCCTGATGGCGGCGTCCTCCGCCAAGCTTAACGAGGCACAGGTGCGCGCTTTTCTATCCCGCCTGAGTATGCCGGTGCGCCTGGTGCTGGCGAAGGAGGGGATTGCGAATATGATTGAGCGGCTGCGCCCGGTGTTGGAGAGCTATAAAACGATCGAGGTGAGGGAAATACCCGGCAGCCATCACCTGCATATGGAAGAGGGCGCCGAGGGTATTGCCGAGTGGTTTGGTCCCTTCCTGCGTGGAGAAGCTTAGAAGGGCACCCGCTTTGAGTAACTGCCGGGGTCCATTTCACGCACTTCTACCGAGACCGCTGGTACCCCATCGGCAAATTGGCACAGGCAGTTAAAAACCGCTGAACTCAACGCTTCCCGCTCGCGGTTGTTGCGGCCTGCCAGTAGGCGGATTTCCGCGTGAATAAAACTATCGCCGTGCTCACCGGCAATAAATTGGTCGTAGGGCTTGGCGCGGGTCTTGATGGTATGGGAGGCGAATAAGCCGGAGCTATGCATTGCCTCCTGAGCCGAGCTGACCAGGGCGGCGACAGAAATACGTTCTTCTAGATTCTTGGCGTACTCAATAACCAGATGGGGCATGGTGGCTCACTCCGTGATTGCGGGCGGCCCAGGGGGCCGCACGTTGCTAGCTCGCAGCCTTAAGGGCGGCTGATCAGGGAAAGAAACTCGTTGCGTGTAGCTTGGTTCTCGCGGAAGGTGCCCAGCATTGCCGAACTCTTCATCACGGAGTTCTGCTTCTCCACGCCGCGCATCATCATGCACATATGCTTTGCTTCAATAATAACGCCAACACCGGCGGCATTAGTGACAGACTGCAGGGTTTTGGCGATCTGTGTGGTCAGCTGCTCCTGAATTTGCAGGCGGCGTGCGTACATATCGACAATACGCGCTACCTTGGATAGGCCCAGCACCTTACCTTGGGGGATATAGGCCACGTGGGCGCGACCGATAAATGGCAGCATATGGTGCTCGCACAGGGAGTAGAGCTCGATATCCTTGACCAATACCATGTCGGTGCAGTCACTGGGGAAGAGTGCGTCGCTGACAACCTCTTGAACGGTCTGCTGATAGCCGCGGGTCAGGTATTCCATGGCCTTGGCAGCGCGCTTCGGAGTATCTTTGAGTCCGGGGCGCTGCAGGTCTTCGCCGATTGCTTCAATAATTCGTGCGTAGTGTTCGTTCATGCTGCTCTTTCCAACATCTCAGCCCGAGGGGGCGGGTGCGCTACCCTAAGCGTTTGTAACCCGAGAGTAAAGATCCGCGCGGACCTAGGGGCCTATTGGTACCAATTTGATCGCTACTCTCGGGGCCATTGTGAGCTCGGGGAGGCAAAAGGAGTGAATCCACATAAACGACCGACAATGCAGTTGGGTGAAAATTAGCCTAGGTCCTTCGGGTTACAGCTATTAAACCGTCACTCAGCGTTACTCGTCGCTTATTTGGAACAACCAAACTACACTCCTCGTGCCTTGATTGGCGCTTCTATAGCCACAGCAGAGGCTACTTAATGAGTGACAATAGGCCTTGATGAGATACATAGCACTTAAGGATAGATTCAATGATAGAAAGGCGTGAATCCAGCCTGCACGAGCTGACCACGGTTTTGGACTATATCCGCTGGGGAGCCAGCCGTTTTAGCGAAGCGGGCCTTTGGTATGGTCACGGCACGGACAATGCCTGGGACGAGGCGGTACTGCTGGTAACCCACGCACTGCACCTGCCGCCCTACAGTAAGCAGGAAATCCTGCATGCGCGGTTGACCATGGAGGAGAGACGGGACGTGCTTACTCTCCTAGAGCGGCGTTTTATCGAGCGTTTGCCAGCGGCTTATTTGACCAATGAAGCGCATTTTTGCGATATGACTTTTTATGTGGATGAGCGGGTGTTGGTGCCGCGTTCCCCTATAGGTGAAATGATCCGCCACAATTTTGAGCCTTGGCTCAATGTAGAACCGTTGGCAATCCTCGACCTCTGTTGTGGCAGTGGCTGTATCGGCCTCGCCTGTGCAGAGGCCTTTCCTGAAGCGAGAGTCGACCTGAGTGATATTTCTGAAGGCGCTATTGAAGTGGCACAGCTGAATATCAATCGCCACCAGCTCAACGAGCGTGTGCGCGCAGTGCAGTCGGATCTTTTCAGTGGTTTGCAAGGCATGAGTTACGAGTTGATCGTGTGTAACCCTCCCTATGTGGATGCACGCGATCTGGCAGAGATGCCGCAAGAATACCTGGCCGAGCCGGAGATTGCCTTGGGTTCCGGTGATGATGGTCTTGATTTTACCCGCCGTTTGCTGCGTGAGGCTGCCAATCACCTGCAGCCAGAAGGCTTACTAGTCTGTGAGGTGGGCAATAGTTGGGAAGCTCTGGAACAGGCTTTCCCGGAAGTGCCATTTATGTGGCCCGAATTTGAGGATGGTGGCCACGGTGTGTTTGTGATTAGTCGCGAAGAGCTGCTCGCCTACCAAAGCCACTTTGAAAAAGAGTAATTCTTTTTCTGAACCCGGCAAAAGCTATTGCCGGGTTCTCTGATAAAGCCACATAGCTGCAGCAATTGTGCTTTTTACCTTGAACGCCGCGCGCGGCGGCTAGATCCTTTATAATGCGCGGCTCTGCATAAAGCCAACCGCTGTTAATTTATCAACCGTTATCTGGAAAAGTCGCATATGTCGGGCAATACCTTTGGCAAGCTGTTCTGCGTCACCACCTTTGGCGAGAGCCATGGTCCAGCCTTGGGCTGTATCGTCGATGGCTGCCCCCCGGGGTTGGAGATCAGTGAAGAGGAGATCCAGCTGGAGCTGGACCGCCGAAAGCCGGGTACTTCTCGCTATACCACACAGCGCCGTGAACCGGATCAAGTGAAAATTCTATCCGGTGTGTTTGAAGGAAAAACTACCGGTACTCCTATTGGCCTGTTGATTGAAAATACGGATCAGCGCTCTAAAGACTATGGCAATATCGCTGAGCAGGTACGCCCGGCGCACGCCGATTACACCTACTGGCAAAAATACGGTATTCGTGACTACCGCGGTGGAGGTCGCTCTTCTGCAAGGGAGACCGCCATGCGTGTTGCGGCCGGGGCCATCGCCAAAAAATGGCTTAAGCAGAGGTATGGTATTGAAGTACGCGGTTACCTGTCCCAGCTAGGACCAATTAAAGTGCAAAAACTGGATTGGGAGCAGGTCGAGCAGAATCCATTCTTTTGCCCGGATGCTGAACGAGTACCCGAGATGGAAGCTTATATGCAAGCCTTGATTAAAGAGGGTAACTCCATCGGTGCACGGATCTCAGTACACGCCAGCGGCGTCCCTGCAGGGCTGGGCGAGCCGATTTTTGATCGCCTGGATGCAGACCTGGCCCACGGCCTGATGAGTATCAACGCGGTGAAAGGGGTGGAGATTGGAGCCGGCTTTGATTGTGTGGAGCAAAAGGGCACCGAGCATCGCGATGAAATTACTCCCGAGGAGGGTTTCCTCTCCAATAATGCCGGTGGCATTCTCGGCGGTATTTCCAGTGGCCAGGATATTGTTGCCCATATCGCCCTGAAACCCACTTCCAGCTTGCGTATCCCCGGCCGGAGTATCGATCGCTCCGGCAATGCTATTGAGGTGGTTACCAAAGGTCGCCACGACCCTTGCGTAGGTATCCGCGCAACGCCAATTGCTGAAGCAATGATGGCTCTTGTTTTGATCGACCATGCTCTGCGCCACCGAGCACAGAATGGTGACGTAATACCAGGATAATTTGATCGGCCTTCTTCTATTGCGATACCGGCGAAAGCCGGTATTCGGTATCCTCGCTGCTAAGATGCAGCCAATAAGTTAAGCCCCTGTACTTCCCCTACTTACTCCCAACAAAATAGTTAGCTCCAGCCTCCTCAATTTTATTAATGTTGCGCAGTCGATCTGAGGGGCTTAAAACGCCTTTATTTCCCCGATTTACGACATGGGTATAAATTTCAGTAGTACTAACATCCGAATGCCCTAGCAGTTCCTGAATCGTACGCAAGTCATAACCCGCTTCGAGCAAGTGAGTCGCAAAACTATGGCGAAATGCATGGCAACGAGCCGGTTTATTGACTCCCGCTAGCTTGACAGCTATACGAACCTGGCGCGCTAAAGTTGTTGCGTGCATATGGTGCCTTCTGTTTTCACCGGAGCGAGGACATTGGCCGATGGTGCTGGAAGGGAAAAGGTATTGCCAGGCGAGTTGTCGGCTTGCACTTGGATACTTTCTTTCCAAAGCGTTAGGTAAATAAACCGAACCAAAACCGGCCAAAAGATCTTGTTGGTGCAATAGGGAAACAGTCTTTATTTGCCTATGTAACTGCACTATTCGCCCGTTAGGTAATATTGTAGTGCGATCCTTATCCCCCTTGCCACCTCGAACAAAAATATTATTGCTGTCGAAGTCTATATCCTTTATACGTAAAGAAAGCAGTTCGGCACTGCGAAGGCCGCTACCGTACATTAGCTCAACTTGTAATCTGTAAGTGCCTTCAAGATGACCCAAAATTGCTGATATTTCTCTACGGCTATAAACCAAAGGTAAGTACTTTTGTTGTTTTGCCAGTTTAAAGTCCAATGCTTGCATATCCCTACCTAAGAATCTCTTGTACAGATATATCAAAGCGTTCAGAGCTATTCGCTGTGTATTTGCGGAGCAAAGACCTTGAACTGCAAGGTGAGAGAGAAACGTCTCAATCTCAACGGCTCCCATATCAGCAGGGTGCTTCTTTTTATTGAAATGAATGAAGCGTTTAACCCAATGCGTGTAAGTTTGCTCTGTTCGGTACGACAGTCCTTGTTTTCGAATATGAAATCGCAGGTTGTCCATAAAACGTTCAGGCTTACTTGGAATTTTGTGGCGAATGTCGTCTATGATATTGCTCTTAAACTGTTTTTATATACAGTATTTATTCTTTTGTTCTGCTGTCAATATCAGAATTCAAGAGAAGCTTCTCCTATTTCTGGGGGTGAGGGGCTAACTCTTTGACTTTTATAGAGTTGGTGATGTTATAAAGAGCAGAAAAAGCAGGTAGATATATAGTGCCTGCTATATATCTGCCTGTTGAGAATTATGCCAAAGCTCTTAACTTTTTGATATTGTTAGGTTTTTTAGGTTATCTTGAAAGTAGTGAGTAGAATTATATAGAAGGGTGATATAAAGACGCTTCTTTTGAATTAACTGTTATGTGTAATTAGAAGATGAATATACCTTTAAATACCATTGGCAAAATTGAGGCTGGCGACAACAAAGGCTGGCAAGTAAAAGTAGAGCCATGTGCAACTGATTCAGAGAATTGTCTTGTTTTAATTTCTCGTGACTTCAGCAACCCAGAAGCAGAAGGCTACGACGACTGGGTAGAGGACTACGAATCATTAAAGCAATATTTTAAAGAGTCAAAGTGGTTAATATCATGGGCATAAATAAAATCACACATAACCAGTTGCAGCACGTTAGCCCACTGCGTGGGCTCGGACTTTCGCTGCTATGCAGCTCAAGCCCGTGTGCAAGGCGTTATTTTTCGTAGGGGAGATCGATCATTAAAGCCAGTGAGTACGCAAAACTAATCAGTGAGCTAGATAAATCTGCGAAGATTACATTTTATGAGTGCTTAGCGCATGCGCTAACAGTATCGGTCCGCGTAGTTTGGTCGGATGAGAAGTTAAGTCTTGAAGACCAAATAGCACAGATGAAATGGTTAAATGAAATTCAGCATCGAGTTGTGGCAAAAATCCAAGTCGAGCGTTTAGAAAGGCATAAGTGGCCTGAAAATGAGTTCATAGAGATGGTCGGAAAATATATCAGTCAAACACCTGGCATTGGTCATTTGGTTGGCTGGGCAATAAATCGAGCTTATGAAGCAGCAATTAAGCAAAAAACATAACAAACTAATGAACTTCGCGCCCTCGGCGCCCGACAGCTTACACTCCGCTTCGCTGTGTTCCAGCTGCGGGTTATTGAGGCGTTATGTGAATACATGAATTACTACATACTTTCAAAAGACCTATGCTTAGGTCAATCGAGACTGGAACATGCTGATTTAAGCATGGGCATGGTTCATGGGATCTTTACGCAAGAACCTGATTATCAAAAAGCAAAAAATATTTTTAAACTGTTCGCCAACGAGCAATATGATGAATATTATCAGAAAAGAGATGATTTAGAGTTAACCCTTCAAGATGAGTCAGGTAATAAAATTTCTACTCACTTTATCCACATTGAAGACTATTCTCCAGAGTTTGAAGAGATTAGTGTAGAGGTCAAATTAGTAGACCCTCAGTCATGGGCAGGTAATGCAAACACATAACCAGTGCAGGCAAAATCGCCCGCAAGCGGGCTGGACCTCCCTGACGGTCGGCCTTTGCTGCAAGCGTTAAATGTCTATGAGCGAATATCCAGTACTTATTGGCGGAGTGGGTTTAGTTAAGGGTCGAATTAAGAATATCGGCCAAGCAATGGCTTCTGTTTGTGAAGAAGTTAAACTCATCATCGAACAAAGCAGAGCCTTTGATGAAATGCCGTTCAAAGAAATAAATATGATCATTCGCTGGGGCAATGAAAGAATTGAGGCCCCAGAAATAGGCCCATTGCGTAAGGCCAAAAATAGTCTTGAGGTTGCAACAACTATCAGCCTTTCCGAAGGTAAGGAAATAGAAAATAGCCCTGAGCAGCTGAAGGCAATGGTAAAAGGTGAGCTTGTAAAAGTATTTAAAGCAGTAGAGGCAAAGTATGGCCTGTGCCAAATCAACATTTAATAAGTCAAGGCAGCATCGCCACTTCGTGGCTGGACGCGCTAACGCGCGCCGCTGCTTGAAGCGTTAAGTGTCCACATCATGAAATACATCGTGCCACTACTGTCCTTATTCCCTTTACCAGCTCTGGCTGAGGTATCAGATAAGATGACCTCTATTCCTGTAATGTGGGCTCAGGGTGCAGTCGGCGCAATAATACTAATGTTCTTAATTCGGCGTTTTATCTGGGCAAGTGTTTTAGGTTTTCTGGTGGTAGCTTTTTTTACTTATGCGTCTTACGCTACTTTTGATAATCCACATATAGGCCCAGCAATAATCAAAGAGCAAGGTACACCGTATATTGTCGCAGCATATGGATCTGCAGCCCTTATGGCGGTCGGTTTGTGTTGGGGTATCTTTTTAAATCGCAGGTGCTGCAAGTAATGCACTTAACAAGTCAATCAACTACGCGCCTTCGGCGCCGGACCGCTAAAAGCGTGGCTTCGCCACAACGCGGCCGGTTATTGAGGCGTTAGGAGTTTAGAGTATTGCGTGCTTTATTCTTGATAGCTTTATGTTGGGCAATGGTTGATTCAGCTGCTGCCGTTGAGAAGGATCAGGCAACTACAATCGCCGTGTATGGATCATTGTCTAAAGCTCCAGAAAATACTGAACTCTATCGAGAGTTTCATTGGGCAAGGCGCGCTAACGGAGGGCCGGCATTCATATTTCGGTGTGGTAAAGGCCAATTCAGGTATGCAGTTTTGAAAGCGGATGCTGGGAGCTATTCCTTCGAAGTAGACACATCATATGAAGGGAGTAAGTGTCCTTTAGGGAAGTACTCAATTGAGTTGCTTGAAGATCGTTTAAAGCTAAAGATAAGCACTGAAAACGGAGTTGTAATTGAAGAGGCTCTTCCAAAGTGGCCAGGCAACTCCTAACAAAGCGCTGCAGTGGGACTCCCAAAGCTATGCACCTTATTTGTGTAGTTCGCTACGCTCACATTTTACACAAAACGGTGCGCCGCATTGGTAGCCCCTGAACGCGGCGTTATGTGTCTACTGAAATTAAATTATGCTGCAAAAAATAAATACTAAGCTAATTGGCGCAATCTTTGTTGGCACACTCGTTATTGGGTGGTTGATGCTCTATTCGCGACTAAGTAATCCCATCAAGCTAGGTGATGGTAGTACGTTGCCTCCAATAGATCCGAGCATACTGAATATAGTTAGCAATCTACATTTGAATTTGTATAGCACGGCCATATTCTTAATTTCAGGAATTATTCCTCTTGTGCTAGTAAAGTATGCAAAGTTCAGAGGGGTAATTAATGTTTCGAGGGCCCTGTGGGTTTGCTCTATTGGACTATTGTTTTTGGTGTCTTATTTAGCTGCTTAACACATAACAAGCTGCTGTAGTCGCGCCGTAGGCGCTGGGACAGCCTTTCCATTGCTCGTTTATGGGCTTTTACGCTACGCTAGCCCAACACAATCACTACAAGTCTGCCCCTAAGCAGGGCGTTAAATGTCATATGAATAAGATCGGTAAATACACAGCACTTGTGATCGCTATGATGAGTGCAATGTTGTGCTCTTCACTGTACTTTCGCCCGCCTAGTCTGTTCGATTTGCCGCGTTATTTGGACATCTTCCTAAATATTAAGAGCTATTTTGCTCAGGGACTACTTTCTGGGATAGTGGGCTTAGTTCTTGCTAAGAAGTTAGGGGTTTCTAAGTACTCTGTCTTTACTGTAGGTCTCGTTATCTCTGTTGTGCTTTTGACCTTATATAGTCTAAGAGTACAATCTATAGATTTTTATCATGCGCAATTTGTAGTATTGCCACTGATTGGTGGTGTTGCATGCGGAATTACACTGGCCGAATATGTGGAACATTTAACAAGTTTAGGCACCCGACACCTTCGGCGCCGGTGCTAAAAGCGTTATATTTCTGAGAAATCATGATAGATAGCAAGAAAAACCCAGTTGAATGGAGTCAATTAATGAGTGAGCTAGAAGATGCACATGAGCATCTAGGTGATCTCATTAAAGAAATGGGATCTAAGGGGAGCGTCGATATCGAGGGCTATTCTATAGATATAGCCCATATATATGCGCACTTAAATCGAGCGTGGAATTCCCGTGATTTCAAAGGTGAAATGAGTGAATCTCAATGGGAGGAGTTTCGTTCTTTTCCCTCTGATTTGGAGCCAATCGCGTAATGAAATATAACCAGCGGCGGCACAATCGGTCTTCGGCCTGGACTCAGTACTGCGCGCTTTGCCTGTGCGCCAGGCGTTACGTTGCAAGGTGAAATATGAAGAAAGCATCTAGATTTATGCCCAAGTACGAGCCTGAAAAGGCAAGCGCACCTGTTCTAGCTGTTTTCCTTGCAATTGCTGTGGCTATCGCTATATACCAGCCTTGGTATCTTACCGTTCTAGCCGAGATATTTTTATTGGTTATGGTTTGGAGTGCAATCGAGCAGCCCAAAGTTGAAAGACATTTTTCAGAGTTGTGCAAAGACCGTTATGGCTTGTCCATTTGTGAGTTCGCAAGGGAGTTTGATTCAAAGGTTGTAGATACGTGGGTCATTCGAGCAGTTTATGAGCAACTTCAGGCTGCGCTGCCAACTAAGCAAAGTGTTCCTATTAAGGCTTCTGATAGCCTCTTTGATACCTTACTGCTTGACGAGGATGATCTCGATCTTAGATTTAGTAGAGGAAATAGCACAACGCACTGGCCGAAGTCTTGATGGCTACGAAAATAACCCTTATTTCGGTAAGGTTACAACAGCACGTAACCTGGTGCTGTTTTTCAATCTTCAGAATCGTGCCAATGCAACGTAACAATGTCATTAAATTCGTTCCGGCCGCAAAAGACGCGGCCTCCACTGGACTGCCTGCGCGTTGCTTCGGCATCCGTTTATGGCGGCGTTAGGCACACATGAGCATCGTAGCAAAAACAATATCCATAATCGTATTCGTTGCCGCACTATGTTTCGCGATATCGAGTACTGGCAACGAGTTATGGCTCACAGCTTGGTTTCTATTGTTTTTCTTTGCGGGTATCCCCCTTAGCTTGCTGGTGTTAAAGGATCTGCTAGTTGTTGTGGCTCCTAAGTGGCTCGGCCCATCACAAATATTGTTGCATGTGTGCGCAATATTTGGTGCGGTAATAGGCTATGGTCTTGGCCTCATGGCTGTAAGCTCGGAGCACGAGAAAGCCCATTTACACCAATTGTTAGTGGTTGTTTTTCCACTAATGGTTTACGCAACGCCATTGCTGATGATATTTCATGGCATTCCAATATCGCGAATTAAAGAGTTCTATTTTAAATCTAGCCAAGGTGACAAGTAGCATGCCTAACAAGTCAATCAACTTCGCGCCTTCGGCGCCCGACAGCTTACACTACGCTTCGCTTCGTTCCAGCTGCCGGTTATTGAGGCGTTAATGGGCGTGGGTACAATCGAAAACAATGAATAACAAACTAAATATAAATACGTTGGTAATGCTTCTTGTGAGCTTGGCATTCAATTATTTTACTGCCAGCCTAATTGCAACTAACGAAGGACCTTCAGCATATGACATAGGATTTGTTTTTGGCCGTGCCATAACCAGTGTTCTAATTGCTTTTGCAATAGTAGGTATACCTCTTGCCATTTTTCGCCGCGGGAAAAAGAAATTTACTAGAGGGGCTTACATAGTCTGGTGGGTTATCTTTGTTTTGCTAAGTTTAATGGCTTTGTTTGGTAATATGTTGCCGCCGGAGGGTTAAGCCATTAACAAGTTACTCAAGTTCACTCCGGGCCTTCGGCCCTCCGCGGGACAGCTTACCTTGTACACGTTTTACACAGGTCGCTGCGCTCCCATTGTCGCGCAAAATGTGCACAAGGTAAGCTGCCCCTGCCGGCGGCGTTAGCTGCTCCGAATCATTTACACTCAATATCAAGGGACGATGATGAAAGATATAACCAGAATTAATCATGTAGGATTGAGGGTTAGAGATTTGGATGTCTCTCGTGAATTCTATGGCAAGCTAGGTTTTGAGTTTATAGTTGGCCCAGTTGGCCCTGAGCCAGTAGCTATAGTTGAGCATCCATCAGGAGTTAACATCAACTTGATCCTTAATGCTTCAAAGGATGCACCAAGGAAAAATGTGCTAATGGAAGGTGATATGAAATATCCAGGCTATACGCACATCGCTTTAGAAATAACAGACTATGATTCAGCCAAAAGTAACGTCGAAGCTCTGGGTTTTCCTATAACAGGTGAAGCCGAATACAACGGTGCTCAGTTTTTCTTTATAAGAGATCCAGATGGCAATGTTATAGAGTTCCATCAACCAGCACGCAGCTAACAAAGCATTCAAGGTGACGCCTACGGCGCACCTGAATGCGGCGTTAAGTGAAAACGTAGTTCCAGAGTATGAGTAAAGAATTCCCCAAAATTGAAAAGTACATAATAGCTAGTGATATCGGTGGTGATAGGGACGGCATCGGCGTAGAGGTATACATCGGAAAGGATATGGTGTTGGAGGTTTTTCGTGATGACTCCAAAAAAACTAGAGAAGTTACTCTTTACAAAAAGGATCTCGATTTAGAGCTGGTAGAGCAAACTATTGCTCTATTTAAAAAGGAAATTCCATGGGATTTTCAATATTAGCCTTAATCTCACATAACAAAGCGGTGTTGTCGCCTCGGCTGGGACTGCCATTCCGCTGGCGCTCAATGTCAGCCCCAAACCACGGCTTATGAATTCATGAGAAATACTAAATCAATACTACTTCTAGTTCTCTTGGGGCTGACCGCTTGTAGTAATAAGCCGTCCGGCGGGTTCATGCGAGGAGGTGTGCCTATGGTTGTCGGTATGTTTGAAAGTTACTATGGCAATCATGTTCAAGTTGTCGGTTATATGTACAAACCACCCAGAGGCAATGTTTTAGTATTAATTCCAATCAAAAGATCATATTAATTTACAGACACGGCCTCCAGCTAACGTATTGAGTTTACTGTTATTCTCCGACCCAGCAATTAGAAATGGCAGGGTTCACTCCGAGATGGAAGGGTGTATTGGTAAGACTACCTATGTGTCTGGGCTAGTCGGCATTTTTTCTGGGTTACCTGCAATTGAAGAGACTCGTGAAGTGGCGTGCTAAATTCATACCAAACGCAAGCAGGATGCTCCGCCCCTTCGGGCTTCCGCGGGACGCCCAACGCAGTGCACATTTTGTGCGGATCGCTGCGCTCCCAGTTTCGCACAAAATGTGCACAGCATTGGCCGCCCCTGTTTCGGGCGTTGTGTTTTTATTGATTCTTAGCTTCAATTTTAAATTTGTGATGACTAAAGGGATTTAGTGTGAAAGAAGATATAGCCGAGTTAAAAAGTGAATTTAAGACTAAGTTATTATTCTGGAATAACATCAAAAGTAAAAAACTTAAAGTAGCCTTAATAGTTCTGTTTGTTGGCCTCGTAGGTTTGAAAATTCTTACAAGCATTTTTACGTTCGATTGGCTAGTAAGTTTTTTCAATTGATAAAACAGTGTAGTAAAACATAACAAAGCACTCAAGAACGGACAAAAAACAGTTGGCTGTTGTTCACTACGTTCATTATTTTAGCCAACAATGTTTTGCCACTTAGTGCGGCGTTAAGCAGCAAAGGAGAAAAGTAGATGATTGTTGATGCTTGGGCACAGCACCCAACATTACGGCACTCGCAAGATCCAGTCTTCAAGTCGCTACGCAGGTGGACGAAGATGCCTATGCCGACAACAGAAATCCCGATAGAGATGACTCTCGGAATGATGGATCAAGGTGGTGTGGATCGCAGTCTGATATCGGCTTGGGTTGCTCCCCGAAATGTCATGATCTCCAATGATGAAGTCGCAGGTTTCGTGGCTAAGGCACCTGACAGGTTGGTTGGCGTGGGGTCAGTGGACATCTCGAAGCCGATGGAGGCTGTTCGAGAGATCCGACGTTGCGTAAACGAACTAGGTTTCAAAGCGATTCGGGTTTTGCCCTGGATTTGGGAGGTGCCGCCGATCGATCGTCGGTTTTATCCCGTGTACACAGCATGCTGTGATCTTGGTGTTCCGTTCTGCACCCAGATTGGTCACACCGGGCCGCTCATGCCGTCGGAGGTTGGTCGACCTATCTACCTAGATCAGGTGGCCCTGGATTTTCCTGAGCTAAAAATCGTCGGTGGTCACATTGGCTACCCTTGGACAGATGAGGCTATTGCGGTGGCTACAAAGCACGAAAACGTATACATCGACACGTCAGCGTACACCGCTAAGAGATACCCACAGCCTCTAGTCGAGTTTATGCGAGGACATGGCCGCAACAAAGTTCTCTTCGGCACAAATTACCCAATGATCATGCCCGCCAAAGCGCTCGAGAATCTTCCAGAGCTGGCGTTGGGAGAAGATGTGGAGGAGCTTTTCTTGAGTGGTAACGCATGCCGAATATTCAATTTATAGTCAGAGCGGTGTGGCCTAACAAGTGACTATGGCCCTTTGTCAAATATTTAAACCGTTTTCTCATCCCAGTAAGTGTTGTTTTTTACCATTGTATTTAGGATGGTAAGTTGCTTCCTCATACATGCGATAAGGGCTACTTTCTTTGGTTTACCAGCAGCGACCAGGCGCTCATACATTGGCTTTAATTTAGGGTGGCATTGTATTGCCGACTCCTTTAGCACTTAATAAGAGATCGCGTTTTTGTCGCCACACGGCAACACTGTTAACAAGTTTATCAAGTTGCTTATCGACCCCTTCTAGCTCTTTCTTGATGTCTTTTAAGATAGCCTGAATGGGCTTGTAAACAGACTTAGGCATTCTCTTGAGACGATTCTTTTGCATTGTGCTCATTTCTAAGCACTGGTTCCTGACCGTCAGAAAATCACTGATATTTTTTAGTTTTTCTGGTTGGATTGATGACAATCTTGGCTTCATAGCTTCACCAAAATATGCGATATCAATTGCATCCAACTATCGGCAGTCCCGCTTTATGAGCAGCACAGACGAATTCTAATTCTAGTCTTCCTATGGACTATATTAATACTCTTTGAGGTTTAAGCGGTTGTAGTTGTTTAATGGCGTTTTAATACCTTCTTTGTTATTGGTTACACTAAAGAACTGACCATTAGATCTCACATAAATATCGAGTTGTTTACTGCTGGTATCGATACCGACATTGATCTCTTGAGGTTCCATAAGATAAGCTATCTCCGCCTTGCTATTCGGGATCGAGGCCCACATGACTATTCGAGTTATGCCTATTGAGTGTCTGTCACGTTCATACTTGTTATCGGTCTTTATGAACCGGCACAGCAACAAACTGTGACAAGCAAGGCCTTCGGTGGCCACCGAAGGTGGGTCTCAATTTACCCGTTAGCGAAAAGGATTTTCAACATCAGAATCGGGCAAGAACAACCATACAAGTACAAGCAGGTTGCTACGGGCCTTTGGCCCTTCGCGGGACGGCCTACGCTATGCTCCAGCCGCCCCTGTTGTAGTCGTATGGTTCATAGAGAGCAGAATGAAAACTATACTACTGGGGATCTTTGCTGTTCTTTCAACTCATAGCTTTGCGTGTGAAGAGTCTAACGCAGACATTTTTGTTCGTGATGTAAAGGTGTATCAGCATCAGGGCCAAACTTGCACATCTGTACAGATACTTCTTAATGAATATATAGAAAATAAAAATCGATATATCGATTCTGCATACTTAAATATCATTGACGCAAACCGCAAAGTAGTAGCTGAAATCGCTCCGGAGTTGGAGCGCCCCGGTTTCGGTAATGTACTTGTGTCTATGTGCGTTTCAGAGGAGTACATAGAAAACTCAAGGCTGTTTCTAAATGTAAAGCCGAGGCCCTTGGTAAAATTGAAAGGCAATGGGACAATTTCTACCGGCAGCCCTTTGTGTCTCGAAACACAGGAATTATTACTTTCCAAGCTTGTAAGTCACGATGGTGAGTAGGTCCGTGCCAATTAACCATAACCATAACCATAACCATAACCATAACCATAACCATAACCATAACCATAACCATAACAATCACAGGCAGGGAAGCTCCGTCCCTTCGGGCCTCCGCGGGACGTCTTACCTTATACACGTTTTGCGCGGTCGCTTCGCTCCCATTTTCGCGCAAAACGTGCATAAGGTAAGACATCCCTGCTGTGGGCGTTAAGTGTAAGCGCATGAAACTAGTACTCTTCTTAGCAATATTAATTTCGGCTTCAGTAGTAACACATAGTAAAGAAGTCGAGATAACTGTTTCAAATTGTGGCCCTCTAGCAAGAGGTGAGCTTGGAGTCGTATTCAGAACTGGTCCACAAGGGAAGGGGCAGGTGTTCTTTGTAAAGGGTAAGGCAGCTGAAGTGTGCCCAAAAGTAATTCAAGCAATTTTAGTTAGAGGTACAGAGTCTAGCTACTGTGATTACATTAAGTCTAATGAGCCTGAATGTAAGAAGATAAGAATCTTGGATATTACAGAGGTTGTCAGTGAATAAATACTTTACAAAGCCACGCAAAATCACTGCGAAAAGCGCGGCTGGAGCTAGCTACCGCTGGGACTTTGTTGGCGGCGTTATGCCTCATGCAACAAAAAAGAAACTCATGAGTGAGTACGAAAAATCCATTAAATTATTTGGTGATTATTCTTTTGAGTCAAAATTTGACGAGGATGATGAAGATAACGATTTCTTGTATATGTACTTCTATTCGAAAAAATTCTCTAGACTAATGGCCGAACTTTTTGGAGAAGAGAATTCTCCATTCTGGGGCTACCTCCCAAGGAAGCTTAGGGAAGATCAGGAGGGATGTCTGGCGTTTGCCTCCCCTATGATCGAGGAAAGTAATAATGAAAGTGGGGAAGCGTTTATTAATGCGGGGGAAGAAATCGATGCTGAAGAGTATTTTAATATTGTCCACTCTATCGATACACCCGACAAGCTGCTCGCACACCTATTTAAGTTTGATAAAAATATGGTGGCGGTAATAGAGAGGTATTGGGTGTTTCTATATCTCTGTTGTGAGTCTGGTCTAACGGAAGTTTCTAGGATGTTAACTGATGCAGAGATCCAGTATCGTAATCACTGGGGTACGGCGAAAGAGCTTGATGAAGGCATAGTAAAGCAGTTTATTGAGGCATATGAAAAGATATAACAAATCAATCAATGGCGCCCTGCGAGGCTGGACCTCCTCTGAAACCTTCCCCCATTGAGTAGAAGCCTACCTTTTGAATAGGGTAGGGAAAATGCCGAAAATACTGAGTGAAGAGCGGGTTATTGAATATTCAACAGGGTTCAAAATTAGAGTTGTAGCCCTCACTAATCACCTGAAAGTAGATACGACTACTATCGCCAACATTATTGGTTTGCATCCAGTAATGGTGTATAGATGGCGACAGGAAAGTAGAGAAGGCAAGCTGGTCGAGAAGCCCAGTCGTAGAATAAGTATGACAAAGATAACGAAAACTCAGTCTCAAACTGATGATAAAGAGATAGAACGTCTTAAAAAGCAGGTTGAGAAATTGCAAAAGGAGAATGATTTCCTAAAAAAGTGGGAAATGTACCTGAAAGATCCAAAGCCGAAAGATTCTCGTTCATAGCTCTTAATCGATCAGACCGTGGTGTCAGGTACTTATGTAGATACTTGAATGTTTCACCCCAAGGGTTTTATAAGTGGCTCAACCGCGATGAGAGCACTCGAGACATAGAAAAAGGCGAATTCTAGCGTGTATCGAAACTATCTATGCGCAGCATGATGGTAATTATGGAAGTCCAAGAATTAGCGCAGAGCTGAAAGCTAATGCTGAACGAATAAATCACAAACGCGTTGAGCGCCTTATGAGTGAGGCTGGAATCGTGGGGAAAGCTGGAAGGATCTATCGTCGACGCCCTTTGCCTGGAAATCCTTGCACTAAGGTTGAAAATTTACAAAGAGAGCATGGTATGTCGAGTAAACCAGACTCTCAATGGGCTGGTGATGTAACCTATCTGAAGATCAATGGGCAATGGCAATATTTAGCTGTGATTATTGATCTTTACTCCCGAAAAGTGTTGGGTTGGGAGCTGTCGGATACTCGAACTGTTGAGCTAACACTGTCAGCGCTAAAAAAAGCTATTCGTCGTAGAAATATAGAATCAGATCTAATGTTTCACAGCGACCGAGGTTCTGAGTACGGTGCTTATGCATACCAAAACCGACTCAAAGAACTGGGTATTGAGCCGAGCATGAACCGTCCAAGATTTATGAATGATAATGTGTATGTAGAATCATTTTTTCAAACACTGAAAACTGAGAGTTTTAAAGGATTTAATTTTGAGTTTGTTGAGGAGCTAAGAACTAACTTAGCTTGGTATCTTGATAGGTACTATAACTTTAAAAGAAGACATGGTTCACTTGGGGTCAAAAGCCCAGATGAATATGAAAGAATGGCGGCATAAGATGAATATAAGGCGGCGTCTACTTTAAAGGGGGAGGCTTCCGACGGCCTACAGGCCGCCGCTGTGCCAAGCGTTATGTACAGTGAGAAATTCTATGTACGAATCTCTACCAAATAGGAATTTATCAGAAGCCGGTGAGCTGTCTCAGGCTTTTAGTAAGCTTGGATTGTCGAGTTTTCACGAGGCGTGCGAGTATGTATGGAAATTACCTTACGGTAGAACGAGCGATAGAGCTAATTGGAGGCTTATTTTAACCGAAGGTCAGGGCGCATGCAGTACAAAGCACGCTTTATTAAAGGAGCTAGCCGATGAATTGGAAGTCAGTGTTGATTTGGTTGTTGGTATTTACCCCATGACTGAAGCCAATACTCCTGGTGTTGGTAATGTCTTGACTGAATATGGCTTTGAGTTTATTCCAGAGGCTCATTGCTATCTTAGCTATCAAGGTGTTAGGGTGGATCTGACACGATACGGAATTGAAGCCGATGAAGTGATAAACGACTTCTTCTCTGAGAAAGTCATCGAACCAAATGGAATTGGTGAGGAAAAGCAGGAATTTCACAAAGAATACATTCGAAATAAATATGGTGAATCTGAATTTGAAGAGATTTGGAAGGCCAGGGAAGAGTGTATTACGGCAATTAGCACATAACCAGCAAAGGCAGCGGACGCCGCAAGCGTCACCTCGCTGCTTTGGGCGTTATGCATAAAAATGAGCTATCGAAGACAACAAATTGAAGAGCTGAATTTGGTTGAGCGCTGAAGACGCCCAGAATGCATATGACTTTGCGTTGAAGTACAGCATTATGGATCGACATGGTCTGAATGCTGACACAGTATCTTCTATTGATAGATCAGAAGTTGAGAGTTCGAAACTTTCTCCCATTGGGTAGAGGCCAGCCTACTTAAGTGTTACTTCGACGTGAACCGTTTAAATTGCAGCTGGATCAGTGATATAGCATATTACTGAATGCGGGAGCGGTGGTTATACCTTGTAGTAGTTATAGATCGACGTATTGAAGGTTGAGATTCGATTCTTAGATAACCGATGAACTGATCTGTCCAGCGTTGAAGATGGTTCTAGAGCGACGATAAACAAAATCTGGACTAATTTTTATTCTGTTAAAAAGATGCATTATCGGGAGCAGAAATACCAGGACCCCTTGTCCGAAAGAAAGTGTAAACCGAGCATGAGCCATCAGGCTAATTGTTGGGATAATATGGCAGTGGAATCATTCTTTAGTAGGCTGAAAGTCGAGATGGTCTATGTTTGGGTGCTCAAAAGTGAAAAGCAAGCGAAATCCGAAGTGTTTGGATATATCGAGATTTTAATTATAGGGTTCTTATGTGCTCAGCATCGGAGCTTCTGTAAAACCGTGTAGATTGCTATTACCCCCCCTGTTGTTTTAAGTTTGCGTAGTTGTATATTAAGTATTTTACTGTTGAAGTTGCTAGCAGTTTAGCTATAAACAGGTTTGTCGATATTCCTCAATTATATTTACGAGGAGAGTCAAATATTTTTGGTCAAATAATATATCTGACTATTTGATATCTTTTAGATTATTGCTGTGAGAGCTTGTGCTCTGTTAGGGGGGGAGCTTGTATGGGTGAATGCTCTAAAGCGTATATTTGAAATTATTGCGGATGGCAGTTGAGGGGCTGCCCTTCCTTTCTGAGGATGTCTTAACCTTTTATAGGTATCTAAGCATATGTCCTGCAAGAAATGTAGGGGCAATACGATGCATGATGCTCTGTTTCGATATCTTTGGATTGGCTTTTGGTGGAGATCCAGTTTTCTTGTAACTTTTAAGGACCATAAATTGAAAAATTTAGAAGCCTCGAGAAAGCCCGAGTTGCATTTAGCTATAGATGGCCAAAATTGGACTGTGCATCTAACAAAGATGCCATTCTTTAAATCTGATACTAAGTATGCTTTTTATCTGTTAAAAAATGGGGTTAGAGTAGCTCATTGTAGGTATGGCAGGCAGCTTACAGCAAAGTTTGAAAATGATGGCGCAGCTGGTCATTATCATGCTAGAGCTTTTATTAAAAGTGTGTCCGAAGGTGATGTTTCTCCGACTATAAATATAGTCGATTCACCTCGAGTCTCTCAGATTGGGTCGCCTTATGATTTGAAAAAATGGAATTTTTTACCTATTACTGAACTTAATTTTAATTGTGGTTGGGGGTTTTCTGCTATAAAAGATGGTATTTACCATTTTATTGAGGGAGGTAGAACCTTAGATGTTCAGATCTTTGGGATGGAAAATGCGCTATCTAAAAAAGAGATCCTTGTCTGCTTTCGTGGAGCTATTTCCAAGCGGGAATATAGGTCGGCACCATTTTTTCCTGGCATCGGAATTGCAAAACAGTTAGGAGTTCCCGTTGTTTCTATTTCAGATCCTTCGCTAGCCCGCTCCCATTCGCTCACTTTGGGTTGGTATGCTGGACACGAAGGGTTTACAGATGTTCCTTTTCGCATAGCAAATTTGTTGGACTCTTTAGTATTACAACTTAACTGCCGCTTGGTTGTTTTTGGGGGGTCCGGTGGTGGATTTGCCTCTCTGCTTGTTCTGAGTTTGCTCAAAACAGATAAAGTTTCTGCGTTTGTCTGGAATCCTCAAACGTCTATTTCAAGATATACTTTATATCTCGTTGAGTGTTATTTAGATATTTCTTTTCCGTCTATTTCTTCCAAGCTAAACATACGAGAACGCCTTGATCTAAGTGGTGTAGTCCATGATGTTCTACACTGTGCAGAATCACTAATGTCTCAGCGTTCGATTCTCTATGTACAAAATAAAACTGATTGGCATGTTGAGTCACATGCAAAGCCATTTATTGAGAAAGCTGCGTTTATGAAAAAAGCTTCAGAAGAAGTATTTTCTTGTCAGGCTAATTTTTCATACTTTCTGGGAGGTTGGGGGAAAGGGCATGTAGCACCGCCGCGAGAAATTATCTTATCTGCATTAAAGGGGCTTCTTTCAGGAGATAGTCCGTTGGTAGTGGCGTTAAGAATTGAACAAGAAATTAAAGATTTAACACTGAAAGTGTAAAGTTAAGCAGATGCCTTATTGGTAACTTCAGAGTAGAAGCTATTCCATAATTTTTTTGACGTAATTTGTATGAATACAATATGGAAAACATGAGCTAATAGGGAAATGCTGTTCGCCCCTAACAACCAAACAGCAGTAATCTCCTCGCTATGCAAAAGTTCGCTCAACTTTTCAGTGTTAGGGATAACTTCTGTGTTACTTCTATCCTGTTTTGGGCTTCTTTCCTATTTTTCCAGCATAGACAGTTGAGGTTAATTCTATGAGTTATCAGGCTACCTCAAAAAGAACCAGAGTCCGCTACTTTGTTATATACTAAGTGATAGATCTTTGTGTTCTTATACATAGCATTAAATGATTGGCGTAATAACTAAGATATCCCCGCATTTAATAGATATCTTATTTATATAGCTAGATTTCGTACGGTGCGCCATTAGCTTGGTTAATCAGCCAGGTTCAAATGCAAAACTCTTCTTTTGCAGCTCAACCATTTTCTCAAATGGCGCTAACAATTTTAAAAAACTGTTATTCCCCTCAAGCAATTGCATTGCCATGGCGATACTTTCAATTGTCGATAGCCCGTCCGCTACAGAGGTCTTTCGAATTGTATAATTTGATTTTAGGCCCCCACCAAGATTGATCCGTGGAAGTTTTTGCAATTGGGGGTTGAGGTGGAGAATTTTTTTGGATTTCTTCCAGGTCGCATCTAGCACGATCAGCTGTTTAACAGGTGCTTGTTTACTTGAAGTTTTATCAGATTGGTGATTATTAGAGTTCAGCTCGCCACTGTCAGGTAACCATTCCAGGGATGGGTAGAGTAGGGCGGAGGGGGTGCAGAGTAAGGCATCTAGCTGATGGGTTGATAGGCTCTCGGCTATCATCATTTCGCTGTTACTCAGGCATAGATGTGCCATACGTCCTGTATTGAATGGGTGCTTCTCCTCCTGCGGGTGCTGTATGATCACCACTTTTATGGTGCTTGTTAGGCTCATCAATGCGCTGCAATAGCAAACATTGGGTGGGCGCAGGCAAGTATTGCAGGTTTCTCTGGGCATTTTTCGACTACTGAGTACAGGCAGGTTTATGGGAGTTACGCAGCCTTCTTATAAGGTTCAATGGTTGGCAGATATTGAGATTCCGCTAGCGAACAAATTCTATCGCATGCATGGATTTCGTGGCAAAGCCAAGCGACATGAAGATTGTGCAGTCGTGCGTAACGAGCGGAGTGAGGTGATCGGCTGTGGCTACCTGCGTAGATATGAATCTTTTAAATTACTTGCAGGGGTTGCGGTGGCCCCTGAGTACCAGGGGCGGGGAGTCGCGCGTTTATTGCTAGCACTCCTGGCTAAGAGGTTTGATAGGAATACCTATACCTTTCCCTATATCCACTTAGAGTCTTTTTATTTGTCGCTGGGCTTTGAGGTAGTGGAGGCCGAATTGCTGCCAACCCCTGTAGCTGAACTGTATAGTAGCTACCTGAATCAAGGGCGCTCCATATCAGCAATGGGTTATCGATAGCTGTTTTTTTGGTTTATATTTCTCTAAATGATTGAGTGCAGAGTATATATACCCTTTTGTGCGATTTAATTGAAATTTTATAACTTTCCTCACAATCAGATAATAAACTGGGCATCATCATTAAGATGCTGCCCAGACCGTCCAGAAGGCGTTGGTTTCTCAGGTAGGTAATCTGTACGCTGTGCTCCGTTTGGTACAATTAATTTTTAGGCAGGGTAGTTGCAGTTTACACTGATTGAGTGTTGACGTTTGTGGTTACTTAATCCGTACAGGGACTGGATATTGTCCGGCGGCTGTCACCGTTATTCTCCAGCAGAGTCTAGACAGCGGTGTTGGTGACCTCCCAGTCGATAGTTACAGAGCTGATCATTGCTGAAGTCACTTAGGGGGCTGCAGGGCTTGCACTTTCTTTTAGGGTGCTCCTGTCGCCCGTGATGTGGATGGCACTTGTGGGGTGGGTGCTGACAGTGGGATCCAGAGGCTTCACTGGAAAAATAGATGTTATCGATCTCAATATTAGTGATATCTCCTTCTACACCTAATATTTCAAATAACTGAATCAGGTTGGACATATCCACTTCATTGCTGAAGTCGCTGACTGGAATGGATATTTGATGCCATTGGCCGTCACGGACAAATTCATAGGGATCAGGGTTTTTATTAAATTCGATCCACTTTTGTTCAATATTAGTGATGCTGCCACTCTTCATGCCGACTTTAAAAGGGGTGTCACTGCTGGTTTTAAGGAAAAAATTTAGTGTGGCTCTATCGTTATCGTAAGCGGATAGGTCGTGGTAGCTGTTGGCGGTAAACGCCATGCCAAACCAGCCGGCTCCAGAGGATTGGTAGGAGAGGGACTTTTCGCCTTCGAATGGTGATTGAGAGACTTCCAGCAGGGTGTTTTCCCACACGAATAAATTGCCATCGCTACCCAGCTTAAAAGTCGAATCGGCTTCGAGCGTTTCACTGTATACGGAAAAAATGCCAGCGGGGATAGTCTTTGCCTCTCCCTCACTGAAGTAAATGTCATCAATGGCCAAGGTGAACCCCTTTGCAGGTGCGTCACCACGAACCATTATGGCCTGGCTAATGGTGTGGAAGTCCACAGCATATTTGCTTAGCGGAATGCTGACCAAGTGCCATTGTCCATCTCGTTTTAACCCATAGTCTTCACCGCCATCGACTAAATCAACCCAACTATCGCTACCACTGCCAGTGCTGGCGATACCAATACCAATCGTTTCAGTGCTGCTGGTCTTGATACGTAAGTTTAAGTGACCATTTTGATAGTGCATCATATTTAGGTCGTAGTGCATCCAAAAACCCATGCCAAACCAATCGCCAGCGTCAATATTAAATTCCAAGGCCTCATTGTCATCAACACTTGCGGTGGATTCCATATTGTTCCAGATATAGAGTTCGGTATCGGTGCCAAGCTGCAAAGACTCAGGGATATCTTCACCGTCACCGTATATGCTTAGGTTGCCGAATTTTGCCTTGTCTTCGGCCAGGGTGATTTCTGTGTTGTAGTTATTATCGTCGTTATCATAGATACGGATATAATCCACATACATTTTGGCGGGCATCGGTGCAGTGATTTCTTCATTGCTAAAAATCTGTGGGAAAATACCGCCCACAGCGAGGTTGAGTATCAGGAAGTGCTCTTGACGAAACTCATCAAACGCCGGGTCTTCACTGTCAATGTTGATAATTTCGTTGGCTTCATCGTCCACCCACATCGTAATACGGTCGGGTGTCCAAGTCATACCAAAGATATGGTAATCCTCGGTTAAATCCCTACTGTAGCCAAAATCTTTGATGAGGTTTTTACTTTGACCGTAATCAGCTTGTCCTGTGTATTCATCGGACTCGTGATGCCAGTGGAAGGCACTGGAAATCGTTGAATTGACACTGCCGCTTTCGAGCGCCTCGGCCATGCCGGCTTCGAGAATATCCAGTTCACCGCATGCGGGCCAGCCGACCTGCCCATAGTTATTGCCGAGCTGCCAAAAAGCCGGCCAGAGACCGGCGTTAAGATCAGGTAGTTTGATGCGGGCCTCAATCGTACCGTATCGATAAGAGAAACGGCCAATCGTTTTCAGGCGGGCAGATGTAAAACTGCCATCAGTATTGCGTTGTGCCTGAATAACCAGATTACCCTCTTCAATATAGGCGTTATTACTATTGTCCGTGTAATCTTGTAGTTCGTTATTGCCCCAACCCCAGCTGCCTACATCGTAAGTCCAGACGGATTTATTAATACTGTTTCCATCAAAATTATCTTCCCAGATTAAAGTTTTTGCGTTGATTAATGGAGAAGCGCAGCTTCCCAGGATAGTCATAACCATCACTGATTTTTTTATTCGCATAGCTTTTTATTCTTTTTTGGCTATCAAAGGGGTGTCGTTGATTTTTTTTATCGACGAATAAAGCCTAACAAATAGCGGGTTATTCTTGGGTGAGTGCTTTCCCTCTTTATCGCGTGCTCAGTCCTGCTTATCGCACGAGGTTAGTACCATGCATTTTTCTTTGTCCTGTAGCTATATTTTCCGCACTTTTAAAACCTATGAGGATGTTTATGTGTTGGGCGTGCCCGACTAGAAGAGCTACATCTTTTTTGTGGGTAGTTATGTCTTGATTAAAGGGAGGTAGTTTTTTGAATCTACAGAGGCTGTAGTACCGCTTCAGTAATTTTAAGGCTGGCACGGTAATGTTATTTTCGTTTGCTGCTTGTAGGTCTATGGATGGCTATACGCCATTGCTTGGTGCAGCGGATGGCGGTCTTGTTAGTGGAGGTTGCGTTCAGTTGGCATAATATAAGGTGATGTGCGGGTTGCTCCTGGCGAGTGAGTACCTTGAGAAATGATACGCGGGTAGAAAAATGGCTGATCATGGCGAGATATTAAGTTTGGCACAGCAGCTTGGTGAGGAATTGATAAAGCGCTGTTGGTTTGTAACCTCTGCGGAGTCCTGTACTGGTGGTGCGATTGCCGCGGCGATCACTTCTATTCCCAATGCGTCCAATTGGTTTGATGGTTCAGTCGTTAGTTATGCCAATCGCATCAAGCACAGTGTGTTAGGGGTGGATGCGAAGGACCTAAAACAGTTTGGTGCGGTCAGCGAACCAGTTGCCCGGCAAATGGCTTGTGGAGTGCTGGCTATGATGGATGCCAACCTGTCCGTGGCGGTAAGCGGTATTGCTGGTCCCAGTGGCGGTACCGAAGAGAAACCAGTCGGAACTGTGTGGATTGCCTGGGCTCATGCGGAAGGACAGGAACCGGTTCAGATTGATGCTCGGTGTTTCCACTTTAAAGGGGATCGGGCCACAGTTCAGGCACAAACGGTGCTGGAGGCTCTCAAAGGGATGCTGAAGATCCTGGAGGAACACCCTGTTTAAAGGTGGTCTACCTGGTCAGTTTACTGGTGTGATAGCGGGGTTGTGCTGAATTTAGAGCGGTGTAACCGTGTTGGGAAGATTGGTACTGATTGCGCTGGAATTACTGGTTGCTTATACAGTAATCCTTCGATAAGCTTGCCCCACTCAACACAGCTCAGATATACGGGAACGGTCATGGATTCCAATAAAGACAAGGCATTGAAAGCGGCGCTGTCGCAGATCGAGCGCCAGTTTGGCAAGGGTACAGTGATGCGTATGGGGGATAAGGAGCGCGAGCGTATCCCCGCAATCTCCACTGGCTCTCTCGGCCTGGATGTGGCACTGGGTATAGGCGGCCTGCCCCGCGGTCGTATCGTTGAGATCTATGGCCCGGAATCCTCTGGTAAAACCACTCTGACCCTGCAAGTGATCGCCGAGGCCCAGCGCAAAGGCGGTACCTGTGCTTTCGTGGATGCAGAACACGCCTTAGATCCCATTTATGCCGAGAAGCTCGGTGTAAATGTTGATGAGTTGATCGTCTCCCAGCCAGATACCGGCGAGCAGGCCTTGGAAGTGGCAGATATGCTGGTGCGTTCCGGTGCTGTGGATGTATTGGTTGTGGACTCCGTTGCAGCCTTGACACCGCGCGCTGAAATTGAAGGAGAGATGGGAGATTCCCACGTAGGTTTGCAGGCTCGTCTGATGTCCCAGGCACTGCGTAAGTTGACCGGTAATATCAAGAACACCAATACCTTAGCGATCTTTATCAACCAGATTCGTATGAAGATCGGTGTAATGTTCGGCTCCCCGGAAACCACTACTGGTGGTAATGCTCTTAAGTTCTACTCCTCCGTGCGTTTGGATATCCGTCGCATCGGCTCGGTAAAAGACGGCGATGAAGTAGTGGGTAACGAGACCCGCGTGAAAGTGGTGAAGAACAAGGTGGCTCCGCCCTTTAAGCAGACTGAATTTCAGATCATGTACGGCGAAGGCATCAATATGATTGGTGAGGTTGTTGACTACGGTGTGAAGCTGGGCTTGGTTGATAAGGCGGGCGCTTGGTATAGCTACAAGGGTGATAAGATTGGTCAGGGTAAGGCCAATGCTACCAAGTTCCTGCGTGATAACCCCGATATCCGCAATGAAATTGAGGCTCAGCTGCGCGCACAGCTGTTAGGCGATCTGGTTCCGGCCAGCCCTGAAGAGGCTGCCGAACTGCCCCAAGAGTAAGTGTCTTTTTCCTCCAAGGCGGCCTTCACCGCCGACCCCGCTCAAGCGCTTTTCGGCGCGGCGCTTGAGCTGCTTACTCGCCGCGAGCACTCCCGTTTGGAATTGAGGCGGAAGCTGGTGGGTAAGTTCCCTGATGCCGACTTCGATGCGCTATTCGCGCGCTTGCAAGAACTCAACTACCAGTCTGATCAGCGCTTTGCCGAAGTTTTTGCCCGTTCTCGTGTTCAGCGTGGTCAGGGCCCCCTGCGTATCCGCCTGGAATTACAACAGCGCGGCATTTCCGCTGAGCTTTTATCCCAGGTCTTAGAGCAGTTAGAGGTGGACTGGTTTTTCCTGGCCCATGAGCAGCTGCAGCGCAAATATCGCTCGCCAATTGATTTGGCGTTGCCGCGGGAACAGCAACTGAAGGAGCGCGCACGTCGCCAACGCTACCTGTCTTACCGCGGTTTCTCTTCAGATGCTATTAGCTGGGCGCTGGACGAAGAGTAATCACGCTTATACTCTCATGCTTGCTTGAGGCGCGAAGGTAATGCTTTCCCTCAGGCTTAGGGTAATGAGAGAAAGAATAATAAGTGCGAGAGACTTTATGATCCTGTCTATTGATCAGGGCACTACAGGCACCACGGCTTTCGTTTTTGATAGTAGCGGCACCCTGGTGGGGCGCAGTTACTCAGAGATCCCCAATTACTATCCAGAGCCTGGATGGGTCGAGCAGGATGCCGAGGAGATCTGGCAAGTCACCCAACGTGTCTGTATGGCTGCTCTGCAGCGTGCTGGTGTTTGCGCATCCGAAATCAACTCGGTTGGTATCACTAACCAAAGAGAGACCACGATCCTGTGGGATCGCCACACAGGCGAGCCAGTTCATAGGGCAATTGTCTGGCAGTGTCGGCGCTCAGCAAATATTTGTGCGCAGTTTGCCACGGAAGGAAAGTCCGAATGGCTGCGCGCACGCAGCGGACTACTATTGGACGCGTACTTTTCTGCCAGTAAGCTGCTGTGGCTATTTCGAGAGCAGCCGGATCTACAGGCGCGTGCTCGCAAGGGGGAGCTGTGTTTTGGCACGGTAGACAGCTGGTTGATCTGGAAGATGAGTGGTGCCCGCGCGCACATGACTGATCATACTAACGCCAGTCGCACCCTACTTTATAACTTGGAGCAGAAAAGCTGGGATCCAGAGCTATTGGCGCTTTTTGAGTGCCCTGAATCGATTCTGCCAGAAATCAGGCCGTCTGCCGGATATTTTGTCGATACGGATCCAGCAGCTTTTGCTGGCGTCAGTGCACCTATTTGTGGGGTGGCTGGAGATCAGCAGGCGGCGCTGTTTGGGCAAGGCTGTACGAACCCAGGAGATCTCAAAAATACCTATGGCACAGGCTGCTTTATGCTGGCCTATGCCGGGGAAAAACGCCCTGAACCGCCTCACGGCCTGCTGGCCACAATCGCCTGTGATCCCCATGGGTTACCAGGCTATGCAGTTGAGGGCTCAGTTTTTACCGCGGGTTCTGCAATACAGTGGCTGCGTGATGAAATGGGATTGATTCAGCGGGCTGTCGATAGCGAGATTATTGCGCAGAGCATTCCCAATACCCGCGGAGTGTATTTGGTGCCGGCGTTTAGCGGCCTGGGTGCACCACACTGGGATTCGTCGGCGCGGGGGACCTTGTGTGGCCTGAGCCGGGGCGCGGGGCGGGCTGAAGTGGTTCGCGCCACTCTTGAGTCCATCGCCTACCAGAGTGATGAGCTGGCGCGGCTTATGGAAGAGGCTCTAAAGGTTGATATCAGCCATATGCGTGTCGATGGCGGGGCAAGCGCGAACAATTTCTTGATGCAGTTTCAGGCCGACATTTCCGATCTGCGTGTAGAGCGCCCCAGACAGATTGAGTCCACGGCAATCGGCGCGGCGCTATTGGCGGGGATCGGCAGTGGTCTCTGGCATTTTCACCAGCTACCGGAGCGTTTGCTGGAGATTGAGCGCGATTTTCTGCCGGGAATGCCAGCAGAAAAAAGGGATTCCTTACTGACGGGTTGGAAGCGGGCAGTTGCAGCCTGCAAAGCATTCTAATTTAAGCGTCTATCCTTGACTGGGTTTTGGCACATGGAGGTGTTTCTATGACAGTTCACGATGAGTTAAAAGCAACGATAGATTCTCTGGTCGATGGTCGCCGGGGAATCCTGGCTGCAGATGAGAGCAGCGGAACTATCGCCAAGCGCTTTTCTGCTGTAGGGGTGGAATCAACCGAAGCAAACCGCCGAGATTACCGTGCGGCCCTGCTGTCGAGTGAGGGGCTTGGGGACTTTATTTGTGGTGTCATTCTGTTTGAGGAAACGCTCGGTCAGAGTGATAGAGGTGGTACGCCTTTGCCTGAGGTGGCGGCGGCACAGGGGATTCTACCGGGTATTAAAGTTGATAAAGGCAAGGGGCCTCTTCCCGGCGCGGAGGGGGACATGATCACCTATGGGCTCGATGGCCTTATCGAACGCTTGCGGGAATATAAGGCGCAGGGAGCGCGATTTGCCAAGTGGCGGGAAGTGTATCCCGTGAGTGCTCACAACCCCACTGAGTTGGGGCTTACGGCTAACGCGGAAATGCTGGCTCGGTATGCCGCCGCTTGCCAGTCTGAGGGGGTGGTGCCCATTGTTGAGCCGGAAGTGCTAATGGACGGCAGTCACAGTCTCGAACGCTCCGCGACTGTTAACGAACAGGTTTGGAGCAGTGTTTTTCATGCCTTGAATCGTCATGGTGTTATTTTGGAGTTGATGTTGCTCAAGCCGAGTATGGTCACTCCCGGAGCAGAGTTGCCTAGTGCGGAGCCGCAAGAGGTGGCTGAGTACACTTTGCGCAGCCTGCGCCGCAGTGTGCCTGCCGCAGTGCCCAGTATCAATTTTCTTTCTGGTGGTCAGGGCCCGGAAGAGGCTACAGAAAACCTGAATGCCCTTAACCAGCTTAACAATGCCCCATGGCAGTTGAGCTTCTCCTATGGAAGGGCATTGCAACAGCCGGCGTTAGCGACTTGGCATGGCAAGCTGGAAAATATCGAAATGGCGCAGAGAGCTTTGGTTAAGCGAGCATGTATGAATCATCTGGCTATGTTGGGTAAGTATCGAGATAGCCTTGAGGGGGAGGGTTAGGGGTGATCAAACCTCGATAAAACAATAAGGAAAGTGGGCTGCGACAATGGAATTTTTAACAAGAAACATCAGTTTGCATTACCGCCGCTGGTGGGTTGAAGGCGCGCGGGGAACTGTGGTGATTTCCCATGGGCTGGGTGAGCACAGCGGCCGTTACGTTAATTTAGCGGCACATCTTAATCGGGCAGGTTTCAGTGTGTATGCGCCGGACCATTATGGTCATGGTTTGTCCCAGGGGAAGAGGGGGCACATAGAGGATTTCTCGCTCTATAGCGAGGACCTCTATGAATTTATCTGCCTGGTCAAAAGTGGTAACCCCGGTACAGGGCTGCATCTGTTAGGGCATAGTATGGGGGCGGTGGTCGCTTGTGGCAGCGCCATTCGCTACGGGGCTGTAGATAGCATCATCCTATCAGCACCGGGTTTCCGCGGGGCCAAGGAGCCTTCGGGACTCGAGTTGAGGCTGGTACTGATGCTGGCAAAGATGTTCCCAGGGCTAGTGCTTTCCAGCAGGATAGATAGCCAGTGGTTGAGCCGGGACTCTGCGGTAATTGAAGCTTACCGAGAGGATGAGCTAACGCATCGAGGGGTTTCACTGCGCTGGTTTGAGACATTTCTTCGCGAGCGGGAGTTTCTCTCCGCTAATCTGGAGCGATTACTGGTGCCTTGTCTGATGTTGCTGCCGGAATCCGATCGGCTGGTGGATGTTGGAGTGAGTCGTGAGTGGTTTGAGCGGATGGGCTCGGCCGGCAAAATGCTGCACTGCTTTCCCAAGGCTTATCACGAGCTTTTTAATGAGGTCGAAGAGGGGCGTTTAGCGCGTGATCTGCTGCTTGGTCATTTAAAATCCTACGAACCGCAGGCGGGGCCTGTCGTCTCTTGATAAAAATAAGGGGCAGTCAACCATACTGGTTGTAACCCTTGGCGAATGCCGTGAAAAACCCTATGAAGCATTGTATGATACGCGGTCATTTTTGCCCCCTGCTTGTTACGCCAGGGGGAAATAGTGGGGTGGAACATGGATAAGAAGTTACTGAGCCTGTTAGTGTGTCCGGTAAGCAAGGCGCCGCTTGAGTACCGTGAGGAGACCCAGGAGCTGGTGTGTAAAGCTAGCGGTCTGGCCTATCCAATAAGAGACGGTATTCCGGTGATGCTGGAATCCGAGGCGCGTCAGCTGACTGCTGAGGAAAAGCTGGAAAAATAAACCAATGGGTGATCCCAGCGTTTTCAGTCGAATTATCTCGGGCGAAATAGCGAACGAGAAAATCTACGAGGACGATCTTTGTATCGTTATTGAGGATCGGGCGCCACAAGCCCCGACCCATCTCCTCATTATCCCGCGTAAACCCCTGGTTAACTTGTTTGACGCCAAAAGCGATGACAAGGCTCTGCTCGGCCATCTGATGTGGGTGGCCGCTGAACTTGGCAGAAAGCTGGGATTAGAGGGATTTCGACTTGTGGTCAACAATGGTCGAAGCGCGGGACAGACCGTATTTCACCTGCATGTCCATCTACTGGCTCAACAAACAATGCCCGAGCAGGGGCTTGCACAGTAGCGGGACAGACGAGACACCGCGTCACCGGTGTCATTCAATAACTCTCAACTAACGAAGTGGAATTACGCCGGATGAAAAGCGCACAGATTCGCGACGCCTTTCTGAATTACTTTGCCGAACAGGGCCACACTGTGGTGCCGTCAAGCTCCTTGATTCCGGGCAATGACCCGACCCTGCTATTCACCAACGCCGGCATGGTGCAGTTTAAGGACACCTTCCTCGGTCAGGAAAAGCGTCCCTACAACCGGGCCACTAGTTCGCAGCGCTGCGTGCGTGCTGGGGGTAAGCATAATGACCTGGAAAATGTAGGTTATACCGCGCGCCACCACACATTCTTCGAGATGCTGGGTAATTTCAGCTTCGGTGATTACTTTAAGCGCGATGCCATCCGTTTTGCCTGGGACTTCCTCACCAAGGTGCTGAACTTGCCAGAAGAGCGCCTGTGGGTAACCGTGCATATCAGCGATGATGAAGCAGCCGATATTTGGCAAAAGGAAGTTGGGGTGAGCCCTGAGCGCTTCTCCCGTCTTGATGAGGATAATTTCTGGCAAATGGGTGATACCGGCCCCTGTGGTCCCAGTTCAGAAATTTTCTTTGACCACGGCGAAGATGTACCCGGTGGCCCTCCTGGTTCCGACAACGACGATCTCGATCGCTATATCGAGATTTGGAACCTGGTATTTATGCAGTACGAACGCACGGCGGACGGCGAGCTGCACCCGCTGCCCAAACCCTCTGTCGATACCGGGATGGGGCTGGAGCGTATTGCCGCTGTTATGCAGGGCGTGCACTCAAATTATGAAATTGACCTATTCCAGGCGTTGTTACGAGCAGCCAGTAGCATTGTTGGTTGCGATAACCTAGAGGAAAAATCCCTGCGGGTAATTGCCGATCATATTCGCTCTTGCTCCTTCTTAATTGCCGATGGTGTTATGCCTTCCAATGAAGGTCGTGGCTTTGTATTGCGTCGTATTATTCGCCGGGCAGTGCGTCATGGACACAAGTTGGGCCACAAAGAAGTCTTCTTCTTCAAGTTAGTGAGCGCTCTAGTAGAGCAGATGGGAGAGGCCTACCCAGAATTGCGTGAGAAACAGTCGCTGATTGAGCAGGCGCTGCGCAAAGAGGAGGAGCAATTCGCCAAGACCCTGGATAAAGGCATGGCTTTACTTGAGAGCGCATTGAGCACTCTCGAAGGGAGTGAGGTGCCGGGTGAGTTGGTATTCACCTTGCACGATACCTACGGTTTTCCTACAGATCTAACCCAGGACATCGCCCGCGAGCGTGGCCTATCTCTGGATATGGCGGGTTATGAAGCCGCTATGGAAGCTCAACGTGAGCGGGCCCGTGCCGCCGGTAAATTTAAGCAGGATTATACCGAGGCGTTGGATCTGCAAGGTGCCACGGAGTTCCTTGGATACGAAACCACCGAAGCTGAAGGCACAGTAACCGCGATTCTCAAAGGCGGAGAGCAGGTTGAGTGTCTGGAGAATGGGGAAGAAGGCGTGGTAATCCTCGATCGGACACCATTTTACGCTGAATCAGGTGGCCAGGTAGGCGATAGCGGTTATCTGAAGGCCGCATCGGGCCGTTTTGAGGTGCGAGATTGCACCAAGCAGGGCAGTCATCATTTACATGCCGGCAAGCTGCTGCAGGGAACAGTAGTTGTTGGTGAGCAGCTCACTGCTGAGGTGTCAGCGGATGTGCGCCAGGCAACGGCATTGAATCACTCTGCGACTCACTTGCTACACGCCGCTCTGCGCAAAGTGCTCGGCGAGCACGTAACCCAGAAGGGCTCATTGGTGGATTCTGAGCGCTTGCGTTTTGACTTCTCCCACCCGGAAGCGGTCACCGCCAAGCAATTGCATGCGATCGAATCCCTAGTGAACACGCAGATTCGCGCGAACACACCGGTTGATACCTGCGAGACAGATATTGAGTCAGCCAAAGAAATGGGTGCCATGGCACTGTTCGGTGAAAAGTATGGCGATACAGTGCGCGTTCTCTCTATGGGCGCTGTAGAGGGCAGGACTTTTTCTGTAGAGCTGTGTGGTGGCACTCACGTGAAACGCACGGGGGATATTGGTCTTTTGCGTATTGTCAACGAGAGTGGCATCGCCTCTGGCCAGCGACGTATTGAGGCGGTCACCGGTGCGCATGCGCTGTCACAATTTGATCGAGCTGAGCAGCGGCTAGAACATGTTGCGGCTCTCCTCAAGGCGCGCCCGGACACTCTTGCAGATAAGGTAGAGCAGTTACTGCTCAATAACCGCAAGTTGGAAAAGGAAGTTGCGCAACTCAAGACTAAGCTGGCCAGTGGTGCTGGTGGAGACCTCAGTGCCCAGGCAATAGAGATTGCGGGCTTTAAACTGTTGGCTACATCAATCGACGGCGCCGACCCTAAATCTTTGCGTGACCTGGCTGACCAAATGAAGAGCAAATTGGGCAGCGGAGTTGTATTGCTGGCGGCACCGGGAGAGGAAAAGGTTGCTCTGGTTGCGGCAGTGACTAAAGACCTCACCGACCGCCTATCGGCGGGAGACTTGATGCGTTTTGCTGCTGGCAAGATTGGCGGCAAGGGCGGTGGTCGCAGCGATATGGCGCAGGGGGGGGGCACCGACGCTTCGGCTCTGCCAGGTATGCTACAAGAAGTGCCTGTATGGGTAAAGAACGCCCTAAAAAGCTGATTTAGGTCAATTTGGCGCCATAAATAGCGTGTGAAGTTGATTTCGCCGAAGTTTGGTGATTAAGTGCGCGCCTGCACGATTTCGGGTGGTGCGCGGACTTGGCCTGGAGCTAAGGAAACACAGAAAGTTATGAGTTTGTTCGTGCAGAAATACGGCGGGACTTCGGTAGGCTCTATTGAGCGTATTGAAGCCGTCGCCGATAAAGTAGCCGCATTTCGTGCAAAGGGGCACGGTATGGTTGTCGTTCTTTCCGCTATGAGTGGAGAGACCAACCGCCTGATTGAGCTCGCCTACCAGATTCAGGAAAAACCCGATCCCCGCGAACTCGATGTACTGGTGTCCACAGGTGAGCAGGTCACTATTGCACTGTTGAGCATGGCCCTTAAGAAGCGCGGTTACGATGCCTGCTCCTATACTGGCGGGCAGGTCAAGATCCTCACGGATAATGCCCACACCAAGGCTCGCATCCAGCGCATTGATGTCGAGCGAATGCGCACAGACCTGGATGAAGGCAAGGTAGTTGTGGTTGCCGGTTTCCAGGGCGTGGATGACAACGGAAATATCACCACTCTGGGGCGCGGCGGTTCAGACACCACGGGGGTAGCGCTTGCTGCTGCCCTTGATGCCACGGAATGCCAAATATATACGGATGTTGACGGGGTCTATACCACTGATCCACGTGTGGTGGATAGTGCGCGCCGTATGGATCGGATCACTTTTGAGGAAATGCTGGAAATGGCCAGTCTTGGCTCCAAGGTCCTGCAAATCCGCGCCGTGGAGTTCGCTGGCAAATACAAGGTTCCTTTGCGCGTGCTCTCAACATTTGAAGAGGGTGAAGGAACCCTGATAAGCCTGGATGAGGAAGATAACGAGATGGAGCAGCCTGTCGTATCCGGCATCGCATTCAACCGTGATGAAGCCAAATTAACGATTCGTGGTGTCCCGGACACCCCCGGTGTTGCCTGCCGTATTTTGGCACCTGTAGGTAAAGAGAATATCGAGGTCGATGTAATCGTGCAGAATATCAGTGCGGTTGACGGGACTACCGATTTTACTTTCACGGTACATCGCAATGATTTGGTTAAGGCTCGCGAAGTCTTGGAGCGTGTTTCGGCGGAACTTGGCGCCCGTGAGGTGATCACAGACGACAAGATTGCCAAGGTTTCTATTGTCGGCGTGGGAATGCGTTCCCATGCAAATGTGGCCAGTCGTATGTTTAGTGCGCTGGGTGAAGACAATATCAACATTCAGATGATCACTACTTCGGAAATTAAGATTTCGGTGATTATCGATGAGCGCTATCTCGAGCTGGCAGTGCGTGCTTTGCACAGTGAGTTTGAACTCTCCAAGTGAGAGAGCTGAAAGAAACACTATAACCGGAGTTAAGGCAAAGAGAGTCTTCCCATTTCGATTCAGTTGTTTGGCATTGCATCCAACCTGTTGAGATTTTGTTCGACTGGTCAATACTGAAGAGTGTGATGGGTAGTTTTTGACCTTGCGTGCACCGCCACCCGGTTATGATGACCAAATAAGAGCAGCTTTGGATAAACACCGGCTGTTCTTTATCACAGGATGATCAAGGAGAAGTAGGTAATGTTGATTTTAACCCGCCGAATTGGCGAGACGCTGATGGTTGGCGACAATGTCACGGTTACCGTGCTGGGGGTGAAAGGCAATCAGGTGCGTATTGGCGTAAATGCGCCAAAAGAAGTCGCCGTACACCGTGAAGAAATTTATCAGCGTATCCAGCGCGAAAAGCAATCCTCTGAGGAGGGTGGCAACGAATAAGCGAATCGTTTTCAAAAAGGCCGGTATCCCGGCCTTTTTTTATTTGTGCTGCAAGGTAGTAGCATTCCGTATTTGGCGGAAAAGTCTTTTTTTTGAACATCCTGTATGAAAGGTGTCCGGAAAAGCAAAAAACTGCAAAAAGTTATTGATTCGCCATTGCTTTTTGCCGAGCCGTTGGTATTATGCCGCCCACTTTCAGCAAGCAATCAAACAGGTTGATTAGCGTGAAAGGCCTCTTCGGAGGTGGCCTGAAAGCGGAGCTTCCGCTTCGGCTTAAAAGGAGAGATGGCCGAGTGGCTGAAGGCGCGCCCCTGCTAAGGGCGTATGGGTTAACACTCATCGAGGGTTCGAATCCCTCTCTCTCCGCCATTATTTGGGTCTTCCAAAGTGAGGGCTTGAGCCTTGAAAAAGAAGTTTTTCAAGGCTTGCAAAAGAGGGTGTCGCGACTACAATGCGCGCCACTT